>JBGCFD010000137.1:0-30499 GCA_045106765.1 Saprospiraceae bacterium
GTAGTTCTGACCTTTTGGGAAGAATGAGCGGGGATACTTTTGTTATGTACCGTATTTTTGGGCAGCTTTTGCTGGACAAAAAACCGACCTCAGTCGGGGCCGTTTAGGCTATGGAACGATAACTTATATATATACACACCAGTTACGTATATATTCCTTATATATTATACTTAATCATCCAATCAATATTGAGTATATCTATCTGATAACAAGTGATTTAAGTATTTAATTTTAACATAATCAAGCAACATATTATAATAATTTATAGGTGACTTTTTTTGTATTTATATATCAATAATTCTTATAGCGGGAATCATATAAAGTATCGCCATATATAAATATAGTATTTCTACTTAGTTTAGCC
Source organism: Saprospiraceae bacterium (assembly GCA_045106765.1). GTDB lineage: Bacteria > Bacteroidota > Bacteroidia > Chitinophagales > Saprospiraceae > CAJQQY01. The sequence continues at coordinate 365 of JBGCFD010000137.1, forward strand.
AAAACTATATGATTCTTTTTTGAGAAATAAAAACACGCTTCCTACCAACTTCAATTTATCCTAAAGAAAACGAAATGTTATTCCTCCTAAATTCCGTGTTTTTGATAAAATGGAAATCTATATAGTCATTAAGCGCAATGTTTTTAGTAAAACATGGATGTATATATACTCTAAACACAATGTTTTTTAGAGAACATAAAATTTGGTCACCTCTAAAGGTGAAATGACTAGGATAACATAAATATTTGCACGCCTTAAGTTTTGTGTTTTTGGAAAAAGACGGATGTGCGCACCCCTTAAGCGCAGAATTTATAGTAAAACAATGCGCTTAAAGGATACATACATTTCTATTTTTTATCTTTTTAGCCTACCAGAAAAAAGTTGGTCAATTTTTTTTAAAAAAAAATAAAGCGGTGACAAATCCAATGATTATATGGATTTTATTGATATGTAACAAATAAAAATTATATCGAATGTAGTTATATTTAATATTTGGAATATATGTTGATAGTTGATACATAAGTTATTTTTTATATTTATTCACCCTTAAAACATATTTACTTATGTACAGACCTAAATTTAAACAATCAGTTGATTACTTGAGTGACACCAAGTTTACGAAGCTTTGCCAACAAATTATCGAAGGTGTAACAGATAATGCTTTTTACCCAAAAGCAGTAGAACCATTAGCGGAATTCAAAGCTATTTTTGACAAATATTTTTTATCCATTCCTACTCGCAGCATGCGTAATGAAATTAATACGGCTGCTAAGGATTTGAATAGAGAGGAATGTAATGATGCGTTATTTTTGTTTATTGCTTATTTGACTTATGAATCTAAGTTCAATATAGAAGCAATGAAATCGACCAACGTACCCATGGTTTCTCCACCTCAGCCAAAAGGTTTGGTTGGCTTAGTACAAGAGTTGAGTATCTTAGTTAATGGAGAGCGTGATATGGTGCAGGTGTCTTGTAAGGCTGATGCAAATGCAACTAAATATTTTGTTAGAGTTTCGAAGGACGGGCAAAACTGGTTTAAGGTGGCTGTTAATACTTCTCGAAAAGTGAAGGTGAGAGACTTGGAGGTCGGAGTAAAATTGTATTTTCAGATGCGCTTGGAAAATGGAAAAGGAACAAGTCCTTGGAGTAACTCGGTGACGGGTAGGATAGGAGAGCCTGATGTGATCTCGAGTATGCATAATTGATTTTCTTTTCTTTAATAAAAGAATTATTGAACCTCGAATCGTGCCGTCAGGTACGAAATAAAAAAAAATCCCGAATTTTTGGTTATTCAAAAATTCGGGATTACTTATATCTTTTGTATAAATTCTTAAGAACTTATAACCGATTCTTATTAATAATTTCTAATAATTCTTCTCGATAATTTTTACCGATCGGTAAATGTTTCGCTTGATTTTTTTCAATCACTTCTACCATATTTCCTTGCACCGCTTGTATCTTTTGAATATTAACGATATAAGATCTATGTATTCTTTTAAAGATGGAAACTGGTAATTTTTGTTCCAAACTTTTCATCGTTTGAAGCGTGATAATCCGACTATTATTCATTCTAATAATTACATAATCTTTCAAACCTTCGATGTAAATAATGTCTCGGTAATTAACCTTGATTAATTTTTTATCAGCTTTTACGAAAATAAAATCTTCCTCATTTCCACCTGCTGAAACAGGAGCTGGAGCAGCATCTTTATTTTCCAAACTAATTTGCTCTTGTGCTTTGTTGACCGCTTTCATAAAACGATCCAATGAAATGGGTTTTAATAAATAATCAACCGCGTTTAATTCAAAACCTTCCACGGCATAATTAGCATAAGCGGTGGTAAAAATTACTTTTGGTGGTTTAGCCAAGGTTCTTAAAAAGTCAATTCCAGTTAATTGAGGCATTTGGATATCCAAAAACATCAGGTCAATGTCATGTTCTTTTAATGCTGCATTTGCTTCTAAGGCGTTGCTGCATTTTGTTACTAAATTAAGGTCAGGAATTTTGTCAATGTATGTTTCCAAAACATCCAAAGCAAGAGGTTCGTCGTCAACAATAATTACATTTATCATTCAATTTGTTTTTAGATTACAAGAAATATTGGGTACTGAAATTTTGAGTATCAAGTATTGTGGTTGATCCCAATACTCATTTCCCAAAATCTCAAATCTTAGTTTAAGTCAATATCCAGTTCGACGCCATAAGTATTTGGATCATCATGGATTTCTAATTTATAGTTATTTGGGTAAATAATATTTAATCTACGTTTTACATTTACTAAGCCAATTCCACCGCTTCTTTTATGAGTTTGAGTAGGAAGGCTTTCTGATTTGCTATTTTCAATATAAAAATGGATATGCTGATTCTCGACTTCTAACAATATATTTACAAATCCATTGGAAAGGTGTGTATTCAATCCATGTTTAAAGCTGTTTTCTAAAAATGGAATAAACATTAAGGGAGCAATTTGTTGATCAAAAATTTGTCCTTCCACTTTAAAATTTATCTCTACATTTTTCCCTTGACGTAATCTTTCTAAATCCAAGTAGTTTTGAATGTAGTTGACTTCTTTTTGCAATGGAACTCTTCTTTCATTACATTCATACAACATGTATCGCATCATTTCTGAAAGTTTAATCACAATTTCAGGAGCTTTATCTGATTTTTTTAAGGTTAAAGCATAAAGGTTATTGAGTGTATTAAAAAGGAAATGAGGATTTATTTGTGATTTTAAAAAACGTAATTCAGACTGCATGGTTTGAGTTTGCAAATCTTTTCGTTCTCTTAAATGTCGAACCCAATCAGTAATAATCTTTCCAATGGTAGAAGAACCTACAATCAAAAAACTAGCAATAAAAAACCAAAATTGTTTTCCTAAAATAAATGACTCTGCATTATGTAAAATCAAATAAAAAACCATCAACTTAATTGGAGTAATGATGATGACGGATAAAGCTAATAATCCGCAGTAGAGCAAAAATTTCTTTTCCGTTAGATAATTTGGAATGAGGTAAAAAAGATTAAAATAGACTAGAATTCCATAGAAAAAGATATTTACTGATTCGATACTAAACTTAGTTAAAAAACTATGATTGTTACTATCAAGCATCAATAACAATAAAAACATCACTATCCAAAATGCAGTATGATAGACAATTCGTTGGGTTACGAAGTCATATATTTTTGCTCGAATTGTTCTTTTGACTACTTGATCCATCTGCTTACAATATTCCTATTTTTTCTTAAAAATCTAAAGAAAGTTTATTTTCGGAAAGTTAATAACTAATTCGATAAATACCTTTTAACTATGGATAAAAATTAGTTGATCTATTGAATAGGGATTTGGTTGGTCAGGAAATTGTTTATTGACAATGCCTTTGTTCCTAATTTTTTTGATAAACTGATTCTCTAATAAACTATTCAACAAAATCCTAATTGATTTTGTACTTTTGCAGCGCAAAAATTAAAAAATCATATCATGGTTTATTTGACTAGAAAAGAAAGATTTAATGCTGCTCACAAATTATGGGTGGATGACTGGAGCGAAAAGAAGAATTTTAAAGTTTTCGGAAAATGTGCTAATAAAAATTGGCATGGGCATAATTATGATTTGCATGTTACGGTCAAGGGAACTCCTGATCCTCAAACAGGTTTTGTGATGGATGCTAAAAAGTTGAGCCGAATTATCAAAAAAAACATCACTAACAAGGTCGATCATTCCAACCTAAATTTAGATATAGATTTTCTTCCCAAAGGAATGCAACCAACTACAGAAAACTTAGTAATTCTTTTTTGGAAACAACTTCAGCCAAAAATAAAAGGATGTAAGTTACACTCTATCAAACTTTGGGAAACAGAGAATATTTATGCAGAATATTTCGGAGAATAATAGAGTTCAATTCTAAATAGAATTGTATGAGCGAGCGTAAAATGTCTGACGCTCAACGTCAAATGAATAAAGTCTAATTAATTAATTTTTTTTTAAACAATCTTTAATTGATAGATGTTCTTTGCATATAACATTTAAAAACTATCATGAGTAAATACAAAAAGACGGAATCGTACCCTAAGAAATTAACAGCCGACTTGATGGATAAATTTGAATTTATCCTTGAAGGAATCGGCGAAGATCCAAAAAGAGAGGGATTATTAAAGACACCAGAACGAGCAGCAAAAGCAATGCAGTTTTTGACGCACGGTTATGATCTGGATGCAAAGAAGATTTTAAAATCAGCTATGTTCAAAGAGGAATACAGCGAAATGGTTATTGTAAAAGACATTGAAGTGTACTCAATGTGTGAGCACCATATGTTACCATTTTTTGGAAAAGCTCATGTAGCTTATATTCCAGATGGACACATTGTAGGATTGAGTAAAATTCCTAGAATTATTGATGTGTTTGCAAGAAGATTACAAGTACAAGAGCGGTTAACACATGAGATTTTGCATTGTATCCAAGATACTTTAAAACCTCTTGGTGTAGCTGTGGTAATCGAAGCAAGACATATGTGTATGATGATGAGAGGAGTGCAAAAGCAAAATTCAGTTACGACCACTTCCGCATTTACTGGCGAGTTTGAAAAACAACCTACACGAGGTGAATTTTTGAATTTAATAAATGCGAATTTACACTAACACTTAGCAATTAATTTATATTTTTGCAAAATAAAAAAGGAGAAGAGTAGCCATGTTACTCTTCTTTTTTTTGTCTTAGATCCTTGTCTGTTATTTGTTATTCAAGGAAAATGGTGTTACATAATTAACCATTAATTAAAACCTATTCATATGAAAGCCTATGTTTTTCCAGGTCAATCTGCCCAATTCGAGGGAATGGGAAAAGACCTCTACGAAAGTTCAGAACTTGCCAAAAAACTATTCGAACAAGCTAATGAAATTTTAGGTTACCGAATTTCAGATGTGATGTTTGAAGGGACTGCTGAAGATTTGATGCAAACTAAAATTACTCAACCTGCTGTATTTTTACATTCCATTATTAAAGCAAAAATGGCTGGGGACGATTTCAAACCAGAAGCTGTTGCTGGACATTCTCTAGGTGAATTTTCAGCCTTAGTTGCAAGTGGTGCAATGAGTTTTGAAGATGGATTAAATCTAGTGAAGCAACGAGCTCTTGCCATGCAAAAAGCTTGTGAAGCAACTCCAAGTACCATGGCAGCCATCGTTGGATTAGATGATGAAGTCATCGAGAAAATCTGCCATGAAATAGATGATGTCGTAGTTCCTGCTAATTATAATTCGCCAGGACAATTAGTTATTTCTGGATCAATCTCAGGAATTGATATCGCTGTCGAAAAACTAAAAGAGGCCGGTGCGAAACGAGCGATTGTCTTGCAAGTAGGTGGAGCTTTTCACTCTCCATTGATGGAACCAGCATTAAAAGAATTAGGAGAAGCGATTGAGAATACTGAAATCAAAATTCCAATTTGTCCAATTTATCAAAATGTAAATGCTCTTCCAGAAAAAGATCCAGAAATGATTAAATATAATTTAATCGCTCAATTAACTTCACCAGTAAGATGGACACAAACTATTCAAAACATGGTGAAAGATGGATTTGACAAATATGTAGAAGTTGGAGGAAACGGAAAAGTACTCCGAGGTCTAATTAGACGAATTGATCGTTCTGTAGATTCTGAGGCATTGTAAATAGACTTCATTATTCTATTAAAATTATAAAAAATATTAATATTTTATCCGATATTTGAGAAACAAAATAAGTGCTTGGATAATATTAAATATCGCCTGAGCACTCATAGAGTAAATACTCTTTTATGAACAAACATCAACACGATACTTGGCTTTCCGTTCATCTTTACTATAATGAGCCATGGGAAGATTTTTTACAAAAAGCAATTGAACCTTACGTCAATACTGCCATCCAAACTGGAATTGCTCAAAAATACTTTTTTATTAGATATTGGGAAAAAGGTCCTCACATTCGGTTACGTCTGAAAGGAGAATTAGAAATGGTTAATTCTATTTTAAAACCTAATTTAGAAGAGCACTTTAATAATTATTTTGAGTCAAGACCATCTCGTCGAGTTGAACCTAATTATCCACCAAATTTTTCGGAAGATTTGAAATGGCTTCCAAATAACTCTTTAGACTATGTAAGTTATGAACAAGAATTAGGGCGATACGGTGGTCCTGCGGGGGTAGCTTTGAGTGAAAAACAATTTATGATTTCGTCACAAACTGTTTTAGATTTCATCAAGCTAAAAGGTAAAACTTGGTCTTACGATGATGCAATGGGAATAGCCATAAAAATGCATTTGATTTTTATTCATGCAGCAGGATTAAGTATTGATCAAGCTATTTCATTTTTTGATTTTTATGGAAAAAATTGGTTACCATATACCTTTAAAAATATTCAAGAGGAAATTACAGAAGAGGATTTTGAAAGCCAATCTTCCCTTTCGATCCAAGCATTTGAAGAATCATTTGAAAGCCAAAAATCTTCTTTAATTCCTTTTCATTCAAAGCTTTGGAATGCCATGGAAGATGGAAATTCGTTTAAAGAACAGACTTTAAATGTTTGGATGGATAAAAATAAGGCGATTTTAGATGAATTAATTTCAATGGAAAAAAATGGCGAGTTGAGTAGCCGGATTTCAAAATATGTTTATCAAATCAAACCTAATCAATTTCCTGAAAAAGAATTGTTATGGTCTATCTTGGTTGACTATATACATATGACCAATAATCGCTTGGGGATATTTAATCGAGATGAATCTTATTTGAGTTTTATGATGATGAGATGTTTGGAAGAAATAAAAAAAGATGAAAGAGTAGGAGTAGAGGTTTAAAACAACTTCAATATCCAATACCGAACAAGCAATGTCCAATATCCAATTATACAAAGTGTTAACCATGTTGGGATAAATTGGATATTGGAAATTCTTTATGGAGTATTCAATTAATATATCTTATCCCAAAATTAAATGTATTCCCTGCACCTTGATTAGCTGAGGTGAAAAAGTTAGAATACAAAACTTCCAATCCTATCTTGCTTGAAATTTGATATTTGAATCCAATTCCGGTCTGTGCAAAGTCTCCTTGAATATTAAAATCATTTACTTTTTCATTTCCCTCAATTTTATTTAATCCAAATCTTGGTGAATATTGTAACATAAAATATACAGTTGATTTTTCTGATGGAAAATAACTGACAAAAGCACTAACAGGAGTATCTAAAAAGTTTTCTCTTGGATTATTATCGGCATAGGAATTAGCTGATTTTGCGAAACGAAATAATAAATCTCCTTCTAAAAACAGCTGCCATTTCGAACCAATATTTTTATCATAAAAAAACTGATTCCACCAAGTAAATCGATCCCAATCAAAAAATGGATATCGAGCTACACTTTGTGAGTCTACTATGATTCGTTCGATTCCTTCGTTGTCTTTTGTGATTGGAATCAGAAAAGAACTTTTTATCGAGACCTTTGAATTTTTGAAAGGAACAAATTTTATAGTTGGCCCTAAACTACTGACGCCACTCCGATTTTGTCGATCATTTTTCCGAAAAGACAAAACTTTTAAAGGAGAAGAATCTTCTTCATCAATTCTCACCGTTCTTAAATTTATATCTAATCCAACATTCCATTTTCTATTTTCACTCACCCCATAAAGAATATTTATCAATCCAGTAAAATAGTTTTCACGGATACCTAAATCCACCTTTTCACGATCATCATTTCGAAAAGCTGTCTGCGTGTACAGATTGTTATAAAGTTGAACTTCCAATTGACCTTTCTTCAAAAGACTAGATGGAGTATAAGTTTGAATAAAGGAATTAGCTCCTGCTTCTACTTCCAAAATTTGATTCAAATCATTCAAAATCCAATCATAAGGATAGTGAATAGTTCGATTAGCAGGGTTCAATTTTTGAGTTCGATATTCATTAATAAAATCAATAACAGTTCTATTTTCAGTAAAGTCACCTTTATACCATTTAAAAATATTAGAGATATAATTTTTCCCATTTTTCTCATAAATAAAATTAGAATCGTTAATGGCAATAGTAGTTTGAGCGTCTAATTGTCCATCCAATAAAACTGGAAAATAAGCAAAATTGGTAACTGGAGGACAACTCACCGCTGCACAGTTTAAAACAAAATGAACTCTTGGATCATTGTATTCTTTTCGGATTTGGTCATTTTCAATTTGATTTAATGTCCATTGATTTTCTCCGACTTTATGTTTTATTTTTTCAAAAAAACCATTTACCTTTTGTGTACTAGAAATAGGGTAGTGGTTAATTATTTCCTTGATTACCAGTAAGTTATATGCATTTATTAAAAATGCTTTCCGCTCTACTGGTTTCAATTTTTTAGGTGAAATTTGAGAAATGAGGACAACTAATTCTTCAATTTCCTTTGTATCCTTTTGGATAGAAGAATAATTAACTTTTCCATTTTCGACAACTGATTTGAAAAAAGAGTCTGACTTTTGGAAAAAAGAATTGAGATCTTGTGCATTTAAATTTAGGCAACTACCTAAAATAAAAAAAGATAAAATAATATACTTGTAACTCATATTTAAAATATTTTTCATGCTGTAATAACGTATTTTATATTGATTGGTTGCCGTCCTAAAACCGACATACTTGTCAAAAAATAATAACTAGTTTTGTAAAAGATTTTAATTTAAAAGATACTCAAACATACATAAAGTGGAATTATTACTGATCATTATTTATGGCTTCTTTCTGACCTTCATTTTTTTCTATAGTTTAATCCAGATGCATTTAGTGATATTGTATCTGAGGAAGAATAGAAAAAAAGAAACGTTGCTTCCCTTTTCCTCTTCGGACTACTTTCCTTTTGTGACTATTCAGCTACCAATTTACAATGAACTTTATGTTGTGGAAAGATTGATTCAACAAGTAGTTAAAATTGATTACCCTAAAGATCGATTTGAGGTTCAAATTTTGGATGATTCAGATGATGAGACAACCCAAATCATCCAAAATACTATTGACCAATTAGTTGAGTCAGGAGTGAAAATTGAATTAGTTCGAAGGCCAAATCGGGTCGGATTTAAAGCAGGTGCGTTGGCTTACGGTATGAATATTTGCCAAGGGGAATTTATTGCGATTTTTGATGCTGATTTTTTGCCTGAAGAGGATTTTTTGAAAAAAACCATACCATATTTCAATGATAAAAAAACAGGAGTTGTGCAAACTCGGTGGACGCATATCAATGAAAATTATTCTAAGCTAACGCAGATTCAAGCCTTTGGTTTAGATGCTCATTTTACGATAGAACAAGGTGGAAGAAATCATGGAAAACACTTTATCAATTTCAATGGAACAGCAGGAGTATGGCGCAAAAAATGTATTGAAGATGCCGGAGGTTGGTCTGCTGATACTTTGACAGAAGATTTAGATTTGAGTTATCGAGCGCAATTAAAAGGATGGCATTTTCAGTATTTGGAAGAAGTGGAATCCCCCGCAGAATTACCTGCTGCAATGAATGCATTAAAAAATCAACAATTTCGATGGACAAAAGGAGCAGCAGAATGTACTCGAAAAAACTTATTCAAAGTGTTGAAAACCAATGATTTACCTATTTCAACTAAATTGCATTCTATTTTTCATTTGATGAATAGTTTTATTTTTATTTGTGTTTTTTCTGTTGCGATTTTATCTATTCCTCTTTTTTATATCAAGCATAATTTCTTAGAATATGCCTTATTATTCAAATATGCAACTGGTTTTATTTCAAGTATGTTTTTTCTTTTAATTTTTTATTGGGTGTCTTTGAGAAGTTTAAAAACTAATTTTATAACGACCTTAAAACAGTTCATTTGGAAATTTCCATTATTTCTTTCAGTCTCAATGGGGATGTCTTTGCACAATGGAATTGCGGTGATGGAAGGTTATTTAGGAAAGAAATCCCCCTTTGTAAGAACACCAAAATTTAATCTTGAAAAGTCGTCAGACAAGTGGTACGGAAATAAATATTTAGCAAGCAGTATTGGTGGAGTAACTATTTTAGAAGGCGTTCTATTTGTTTATTTTTTGGGAGGAATTGCACTAAGTTTTCATTATGATAGTTTTGCCTTATTACCTTTGTTTTTGATGCTAAGTTTTGGTTTTGGATATGTGTTTTTTTATTCTATATTTCATTCATTGAATAGATGATTAGTTGAATGAATTAGGTGCTTACAAAATTTAAATATGGAATTTAATTTAGTTTTTCAAATTACCCGATAAACAGTTGAATTAAATATATCCTCGAATTCGGTACGCCATATACCCAATCATTTCTTTCATCAAAATTTCCCAGCGCCAAATCGTTTCGCTATTTGGAATAATCAATGACGCAGGAACATATCTATTTTCTTCTCCGATAAAATCTACAGAAAATGGAGTGTACTTTAAATCTACCCGATCAAAACATCCCATCGATCTGCGCATATGCCAAGCAGCAGTAATTAAAAGCAAACTTGCATCTGGATATTTTTCCTCTAGGATTTCGTAGGTAAAAAGTGCATTCTCAAATGTATTTTTTGAATTAGGTTCCACAATGATATCAGAATCTGGAACACCCAATCTAAGCAATAATTCACGAGCTAAAATAGCTTCACTTTTTTCTGTTCCAAACATAAAACCAGACCCTCCTGTCAATAAAAATTTTTTAAATTTTCCTTTTTTATATAATTCATAAGCCTGGAAAAATCGAGCGCCTCTTTCATTAAAATTGTGTCGATCTGCATCTGGCTTGATAAAGAAATTAGAATAGCCTCCAAGCAAAACGCCTATATCATATGGTTTTTTTATATCAGGTGTTGTAATTGTGTCAACTTCCCACAGTTTAACGAATTGATTAAAAATAAAGTGATTGCTAAAGAACAAACCTGCAGAAAGTGATATAATTAATGTCCTCTTTCTCCACTTTTCATTTTTTCCAAATGCGGTATATAAAAGTGGCCATACAATCCAATTGATGGGTTGGATGAGAAAAAACAAAACTTTGGATAGGATGAAAAACATTTATTTTACTCAGTTTTAAAAGTGAATATTTCAACCAAAAGGGCCATCAAGTAATCTTTGTAGATAAGCCTTAAAAAGATTGGGATTCATGATTAGGAATATTACGATTATTGAAATATAACCGAATATTGCACCACTCATATGTGCATCATGTGCAACATTATCTCCACCCTTTTTATCCATATAACTTTCATAAAATAAGTAGAGTACTCCTGCAATTATGTAAGGTATAGGAATGACAAAATATAATAGTAAAATATTCCAAGGATAAAGAAAAATACAAGCAAATAGTACTCCTGCGACACCACCTGAAGCACCTAATGCAGAATAATATTGATTATTAGAATGTTTGATAAAAGAAGGCAAAGAACCAAATATTATTGAACCTAGATATATTAATAAAAAGAATAATCGTCCACTTAAATCCCCAAAATGATCTAATAATCTATATTCCAATTGCTCTCCAAATTGGTACAATACAAACATATTAATTCCTAAATGAAGCCAGCTTCCGTGCAAAAATCCAGAAGTGATAAATCTGTAATATTGTCCAAATTCTTTTACAGAAGCAGGACGCATCAAAAAATCATTTCTCATTTTTTGATCATTAAATCCTTGATAAGAAATAATACATGTAAAAATAATAATAATTAAAGTGAGCGTAATTTGAACACCTTCCATAGTATATGTTATTTATTAAGAATGATGATAAGGTTCGTTTTTTAAAATGGTCAAAGCTCGATAAAACTGTTCGATAAAAAATAAGCGCACCATTTGGTGTGAAAAAGTCATCGCTGAGAGTGCGACTTTTTGCTGTGCTCTTTTGTACACTTCATCTGAAAAACCATATGCTCCTCCAATCAAAAAAATCACTTTGCGAGCTGAATGTTGTAATTGTTTTTCCACCCAAAATGCGAATTTTTCAGAGGTAAAAGTCTTTCCATTTTCGTCGAGCAAAATGAGTAAATCATTTTTTTCCAACTTTTTCAAAATCATTTCTCCTTCTTTTGATTTCAAAAGTTCGGGAGACATATTTTTAGCATTTTTAATGTCTGGCAAAACTAAGGTTTGAAAAGGGACATATTTTCGAAGTCGTTTTTCATAGATTTCCATTCCTTCATTGAGGTATTTGAAATGTGTTTTGCCAACTACCCAAAATTCAACTTTCATGTAAATATATTGTTATAATCGTTTGTTTTTCCCAAAAGCGAATTGAATATATACTTCCTAAAACATATTCAACTCCTCCATTAAAGTATGTCGCTCAGGATATTCTTCTCGGTATTGTTTAGCTAATTTATAGACTAATTTTGTAGCACCGATATTTTTTAAATGATAAAAGATATCACGAATTTTTGTAGAAGTTTGTCGACCTAAATGATTTCTTAAATACCCATCCAGTAGTTCTTCGTATAACTCAAAAATTTCTTTTTTAAAATCGTCAATAAGTTGAATATCATATTTTTCCAATAAATCTAAAGATCTATTTTTTTTGATAAATTCAATCAATTTCTTGTACATTTTTTCTTGAGCAAAAAGTTCAGCAAAAGTATTTTTTTTCTGAGGAGAAAAAGGTTGTTTTTCCATTAAATCCAGCAGGTTTTTTACTTCTTTTTTCCAACCTTTTGAAACTGTATTTTTTAATATGTGATAAAAATGGAATTCATAAGTCACTAAAAAACGTTTACGTGCATATACTGTTATATCTTGTTTTTGTTGGGTTTTTAAAGCAATATTCAATAAGATATCATCTAATTCATTTTTGACAGTTACATTTTTTTGCATATCAAGTCCCTTCAAAGCTAGCTGTTGAGCATCTTCATATTTTTTTTGAGAAACAGAATTCTTAATAGCAGCTAAAAGAACTTCTGACTCTTCTAAATTAGCCTCAATAAATGCTGACAAAGAGGTTTTTTCAAATCGTTCTACTAGTTTCATTTTAAACAATAGTAGGACTCCTTTCTTCTTTTTATCAAAAGTGTTAGTTAATTCATTTTCAATTTTCTCCAATAAAATTGCAGCATATTCTTTTTCAGTAGTCAAGTCTAAAAGAAAGGCTAAGAAATGACTATTCGTGCCATATTTTTTATGTTCTCGTCCATCAAATTTTTCAAAGCAAAATTGCCATATTTCTCTTTTTAATTCTGGTGGCAAATCTTTTTTAATTAAATTTTTAAGAAAAGAAAAGGCAGCATTTAATAGTTCTAAAATTCGATCCTCATGATTTTCAGCACGCTTAATATTGGGCGATAGCTTTATGATAATTGCTTGTAAAATATCAGATGCTTCAGAGTAATGTTCTAAAGCAATGGCATCATCTACATGATCTAAAATATCGGTAATGACTAACTGAATTTGTTGAAGGGAATTATATTTTATTTTATCCTTTGTGGTTGTTACAGAGCTAAAAGTAGCTTGTAATAATTGTAAATACTTTTCTTTATCGTTTTCAACTTCCACGGCATGAGCAAATCTAGCTTTTAAAGAAAGGGCAAATTTTTTATCTGTTCTTGCATAAGCTCTTACAAAGTTTTTTAGAGCTTCTGGATCTACAGAATTTAAAACTGAGATAGTCGTTAGTCTTTTATGTTTAAAAGGAGTAACTCTAATTGCCTTTTGTCTTTCTAATTCTTTTTCCAATAAGTGTTTTCTCAAAGCAAAAAGACCAGCAACAATATGTTGACAATGATTATTTTTAGAAGACAAATTCTGTTGATAAAAATCACAATCACAAGTACCTCTTTTTACTTTTTTACCAGACATTTGAATTTCCACTTCAAAAGCATTTCCTTCTTTCAATTCTTCATAGCTCTCACCGACTTTCATCGTCCATATCTTTTTTTCCAAATAAAGAATACTTTGCACCAATCCTTCTTGGAGCAAACCTTCGGCTTGTTCCACTACTTTTTCAGGAAAAAATGTTTCGATATTTTTTATTTCAAAATTCATTGGTAATACCCTTGAAATTTACAATATTTACGTTTATCCTATTAAAACCTTGTATAACCTTGGATGGTTTAGCCATTAAGTTAGTATAACTACCAAAGCTACTGTTTATTAGGGAAAAAACTATTTAGTCAAGCAAATATATTAAATGAAAAAAGTATATCTTATTAGGCATGCCAAATCAAGTTGGGATGACCCAGGCTTAAGTGATATCGAAAGACCTCTAAATAAGAGAGGTTTGAGAGATGGCCCTTTTATGTCAAAAATGTTAAAAGGGAAGAATGTTCAACCTGATAAATTGATTAGTAGTCCTGCCAACCGAGCATTTACTACGGCTGCTTTCTTTGCAAAGGAATTAAATATTCCAGAACAAGCAATTATCGTTCGAAAGGAAATCTATCATGCTTATCCAGAAGAAGTATTGAATATTATTAGAAATCTTTCAGATGCTGATAATGTAATTTTATTGTTTGGTCATAACCCTTGTTTTACAAGTTTAGCTAATCAATTTTCTAGCGAATATATTCCCAATGTTCCTACTTGTGGAATTGTAAAAGTAGAAGCAGATGTGGAACATTGGAGTGATTTTGAGAAGGAAGGAAAGTTAAAAGCATTTTATTTTCCGAAGCAGTATTTATAAAATTTAGTTTACTACAAATAGGGATTTTGTGTAATGTGTGGTGAAAAACGAAAAGTGCATCTTTGAAGCATCACCAAAATGTAAAAAAAATATGGGGAGATTAAAAATTCTTATTTTAATTTTTTGTGGATCACTTACTTTATTGAGTTGTCAAGAAGAAGCAATCAAACCTCAGATTTCTGATGAGAAAATGGTGAAAATCCTAACTGATTTGCATATTTCTGAAGCAGCTATTTTAAGTTTAAATCAAAAAATAAAAGATAGTATATCAATTGTTTACTATCAACAAATTTTCGAAATTCATGGTGTAACTGATTCTGTTTTTTATAAAGATTTAGAAACTCTAAGAGGCGATGCTAAAAAATTAGAAGAAATTTACATTAAGGTATTAGACAATATTGAAGTATTAGATGTGAAGAAAGTGGAAGAAGTGAAGAAAGATTCAATTGAAACATCCTCAAAAAAAAATAAGTAAAGTTTACAAGGATTGTAAACTCTACTTATACTTATGAGAGAATAATTAAAAGGCTGTGACAAATATAAGTCAAAGGAATTGTATATCGTAAGCAATCATTTTTTAAATTGTAAAAGGCTGCTAAAATTGCATAAAACCTACTTTTTATTGAGTAAGGAATAGTTAAAGAATAATTGATAGCACTTTGGCTATTCCTAAAATATTATCATCATAAATGGAAAATGATCAATTCAAAATATTAATTGTAGATGACGAGGAAGATATTCTTCAGTTTATAAGATACAATTTAGAAAAAGAAAATTTCCAAGTAAGCATTGCTAATAATGGAAAAAAAGGTCTTCTAATGGCAGAGGAAGTGAATCCAGATTTAATTATTTTAGATATCATGATGCCTGAGATGGATGGGGTAGAAGTGTGCAGACAATTAAGGGCTAAGCCTAATTTTGATAAAACGATTATTACATTTTTGACTGCAAGAGGGGAGGATTATTCCCAAATTGCTGCCTTTGATGTAGGAGGAGATGATTATATCACCAAACCAATTCGTCCACGAGTTTTGGTCAGTAGGATCAAAGCTTTACTTCGCCGAAAATATCGAACTAATTCAGAACCTACAGAAGATAAACTAACCATTAAAGATTTAGTTATTGATAAGGAAAAAGTAACTGTGCAGATAAATGGTAAAAAGATAGATCTGGCAAAAAAAGAATTTGAATTGTTATCACTTCTGGCTTCTCGCCCAGGGAAAGTTTTTACTCGAGAAGAAATTTTTAGAAAAATCTGGGGAAATGATGTCATTGTTGGGAATCGAACTATTGATGTACATATTCGAAAAATTAGAGAAAAGATTGGTAATAATTATATCAAAACCTCCAAAGGAATTGGTTATAAGATGGAGGAGTAAAGTTAAAGCTAATGGTTTTTTCTTGTTGAGATTCTTGCTGAGACTGATTTAATTTTTCCTCTAAACGTTGCAGAGGAGTTATTGAATTTTTTTCATTTTGGTGATAGGTTTTTTCAAAAATTAGCATAATGTAATTTACCCGATAATTAATATTATGTTAAGTATGTGCAAATTGTTGTTGCTTTGTCATAAAAAACTCGGACTACTATTATGTCAAAAGAATCAAAAAAGAAAAAACCATTTTATGGATTACGTACTAAAAAACAAGTGATTGAAGAATACTTTTATACTTCAGCCTCCATGAATGAACTCTCAGAGATTCATGGAATACTTGGAAGTAATACCGTTTCAGATTGGCTCAGAAAATATAGTAATTTAAGAGGACATTTAATAACAGATGCTTATTCTAAAAAACTAATGGGAGCTGTTGTCGCTGATGATATGAAGGCAACCACTACCCTGCTTGCTTTAAAAATGGCTCTAAAAAACCGACAAAATAATGATACCTCCAACTGTCAAAGAATAAAAGCGAACTCTTTGCTGAGCAGTTTCTAAATCTGTTTCTAACCCACCCAGATAAAATTGCTCATTAGTCTTGTGTCTTTTTTTATGATTCTTTTTGTCTTCATCGTCTGTATTGTCTCTGGAGATATAAAAGCAGCCACTACCCTACTTACTTTAAAAATTTCAATAAATACCCCACTTTATCTAGAGAACTTTGTTTATTTTCTAAATGCAAAAAAGAAATCCCGAATCTCGGCGTAACCAAAATTCGGGATGACTCATACTGTTATTTGTTTACAAACAACTTATAACTTATCTATTTAAAGCTTAGTCCACCAAAATCATCTTCTTAGTCGCTGTTTCAGTAGCAGTCTCTAATTGATAATATAAGACTCCAGTTGCATCGATTCCATCTCTTGTAACATTTACAGAGTTAGCACCTTTAACTGCATCCATTTCTATCAATCTTAAAACTCTACCTGATACATCGTAGATTTTCAAAGTAACCGCTCCCGCTTGTGGCATATTGAAACCAATTGTAGTTTCTGCTTCGAATGGGTTAGGTGTATTTTGGAATAATTCAAATCCATTAGAAACTTCGTTTCCATTGAATTCTAATACTACGTTGTATAAATCAGAATTTGAATAAGCTTCTGACTCTGTGTATCGAGAATTGATACTTAATAATTCTTGTGTATTTACTGCTGTGTTTGCAACAAATGTCATTGAGAATAATACTTCTCCGTTTGCTACAGTAACTCCTTTGTTAGAGTTCCATGAAGTCGTAATTACGCCTTCATTCAATTTAGTCAAACCGAAGTTTTTAGTACTCAATCCTTCTAAGTTGGAAGTTACGTCTACAAATTCTACGCTGTTATCAAATCCTAAAGTGAACTGGTAACCTGCAATATTTTTGAAGTCGTTAGCTCGGAAATCAACTGTGAAAGTTTCACCTGCTGCAACTTGAGTCGCTTCTAAAGCAAGAGTCAAGTCACCTGCAAATGTTCTGGTATCAGAACCTAACAAGTTGTTTGGTGTATGTGAACCATTAACATCTCCAACCTTCATTGCTATGAAGTTTGCTGGTGCATTTGATCCGTCTAATGAAATGAATTCTGGGAAATCAAATACATTTGTTCCGAATACATGATCTGCATCTACAAATCTCCATGATGTATTGTTAGCCAATTCATCATCAATGTGAAGTATCAATGCTCTCAACTTAACAATATCCAATGTAGTGATTGACTGAGTATTATTTGCATCAGCTGCAATCATTTTGTATGGAGAATCTAATATTTCAGTTCCTAAAATATGCTTAGAAATTAATACTAAATCATAAGTTGTTACACCATTCAAGTAGTTAATATCTTTATCTGGAGTTACATCGTAATCTCCTGAGTTCATATTAAATTCAAATACACCATTAGATCCAGTTACAACTGGGTTAACTCCTGGCATTGCACCATTATCATCAGTCAAAGTAACCGTTACTTCTTCAACTACTTCTTGACTCTCATTTTCGATGGTACCTGTAATCAATGAGGTAGGTCCTGAACAAGCTCCATTAGGATCTTGAACATTGATGAAAGTAGAACAGAAATCAAAGTTTCCTGCTTCATCAGTTACATATAATGTAATCGGATACAACCCGTCTGCTGGAATATCTGCACATGTAATTGTAATGTTATCATTATTTACATTTTGTGAGAAGGAGAACTCTAGATTCTCATAAGCAGTACAATTATCGTAAGATGAACCTGATTCGAAATCAGATGCCCAAATGGTTACTGCTCCAGCAGATGGCATTACCGTCGTTGCAATTCCGAAGATACATACTGGTGTAGGTTTCTTAGCATCTACTACTGTAAAGTCATGAGTTTCCCATACTGTATTATCACATCCATCTGATACGGTATATGTCAATGAGTATGATCCGTTGGCAAATGATCCTGAAGCAGTTAATCCTGTCCCTGTTAATCCTGTTGAGAATTCCCAAGTTACTTGAAGATCAGCTTGCGAAGTACAATCATCATCAGCTGTAATTTCGAATGCTGCGAATACACTTCCGCAATCTGCATCGAAGTTATCTACTACTGCTGGGAAATCTACTACGGTTACATTTGGATCATTAGAGTTAACAATTTTAATGATCTGAGTGTAGTGCCATACACCAGGGCCAATTTGTGTTGGATCTTGGTTCGCACTTGCTTGACACCAATCTACTACATGCCATTTTCTCAAAATTTTCAAACAAGCATCTCCCACACCAAAATCAAGTACTTGATCATGGTGTCCTACTGCGATATTATTACAAGCTCCTTCAAAAATAATTGGCGCATTATAAGGTGATGGTAAATCACTTGGCTCTAATCCAGTTCCACAAGAAGTTCCTTCATAATCTGCAGGCCATTCAACTCCATCTTGAGTTGAGTGTGGTCCTACTCCAACTAATGTTGGTAACCCTGAAGTTGGGTATGGATAAGTTCCTGGATTAGGAATCAAAGTAGAGTTATGTGGTTGATAGTTTCTTGCTTCAGTATCCACAATGTAGAAAGGCGTGTTATTTTCTACAAAGTATCTTTGGATACAAGAAGAAGTTCTTCCACCTGCATCTGTTGCAGTCCATACTATTGTAATTGTTCCATTTCCACAATTTACTCCATTAGAAATAACCGTATTAGTCAAGGTTACTCCTGGGCAGTTATCTGAAGCTATTGCTGCTCCATTGGCATCAATTGCTTCTTGCGGTAATGGTTGTCCTTGCACGATATAATCTAAATAAGTTTCATCGCATTCAACATCAACATCTGCTGGACAGGTAATTGATGGATCAATTTTATCCTGTACTTCTACTTCTACCATACATGAGTTTGTGTTACCGAATGCATCTCGTACTCTGAATTCCACCATCACTACTGTATTTACATCACAGCAGTAAAATGGTACTGATGGACCGAATGGTGTTGCATCAAATCCTGGGCAAGCTGGGTTGTCCATTCTTCTTGCTGTCATTTCTACGATACCACAGTTGTCATATGAACCATCATCGAATGTGATCGCATCAATTGATGCTGTTCCATCTGATCCAATTCCTAAGATAGTGTGCTCATCACAAATTGCGATTGGTGCAATCTGATCTTGTGCTGTAATTGTAAAGTCACAAGTTGACTCGTTACCACAATCATCTGTTGCTGTCCATGTTACGATGTGATCGCCTGGTGCTAAACCTGCAATCGTCCAAATATCTTGGAAGTTATTGTAAGTAATTACTCCTGAAGTTGAAGTTGGTACCAAATCAATATTGGCAGTTGCTGTTCCACAATCAGATGCAGTTGGGTAAGGTAAAATTACTCCTCCTACACATTCATTTGAGTTAGTTGAAATCGTCAAATCTGCTGGGCAAGTTAAACTTGGACCTTCTTCATCTAAGATTTTAACAATCTGTAAATGCTCTAAAGTTTCATTAGTACACCAATCAACCAAAACGTATTTTCTCAACATTTTATATGATCCTTCACAGATCTCAACAATAGTTGGTTCGCCGTCCAAACCAATTCCAATGTTTTCACATCCTATATCAGTTAATGGAGTTGGAATATTAAAATTACAATTAGCATCATAATTTACGATTATATCAGTTGGAAGACCAGCTGCTACATCTGCCAAAGTGGTAGGAACAATAGCAATGATTTCCGTACAAGAAGTGGTATTTCCTGACTCATCAGTTGCTGTCCATGTTCTTTCAATTTGAGCATCTCCTGAACATAATTCACCTGATTCAACATCAGAATAAGTTAAAATTGTATTTCCACATGGATCAAATCCTGCTACATTAAATGTAAATGGATCAGCCGTTGGAGTAACTGTTGCTGTTGCTGGAACAGGGAAAGGAATTTCACTATTCGCAGAAAGGTTAATCGTTACATCTACATCGCCACTATCACCAGTTGCTAAGTCAGTAACTGAAACAGTCCAATCTCCTGAAGCCGCTTGTCCATTAAATGCAGATAAAGCTTGTAATGGTTGGAAAGTTCCTTCCGCTGCTGGATTATTATTACATGTCCCATCTAAATCAGCATAAGTCAAAGTTGCCGCATCATCAAAAACTAAATCTAAACCATCACCTCCACATCCAAATCCTGGACCACCAATATTGTTCATTAACTCAACTGTAGTTCCTGCTGGAGAAGTAATTGAAATAACTAAATCTCCTACCCAAGAATGATCACTTACAACTGTTACATCTACATCGACAACACTTCCATTGTTCGCCCCAAAAGTTACCGTTTCAGAAACAGTTGAATTATCAGCTGTCATAGTAGGTGCTACCATATCTGAAGTCGCTACAAAAGGACTTCCTGGTTCTGTATCGTCATCACATCTTACAGTTATGTCATTACTACAAACTAAGTCTGGAATTAATTTATCTTCTACAAAAATATTACCCCAACATGGAACTCCATTTGGATTCGTTACCATTACTTCGAAAGTTTGTCCTACATGACTACCATCTAAAACTACTGGTAACCCGGTAGCTGCAAATGTAACGATGTAATCATCATAACATCCATAATTATTTCCTTCCAAAATTTGATCTGCTCCAACTGTTGCTTCACAGTTTTCGTCCAAAGAAATATTAACTAAACTATTACAAGTAATATCATTTGAAGCTGGTACAAATTCAATAATTTCAATAGTGAAAGAACAAGTAGAAACATTACCACTTTGATCAATTGCCTCATAAGAGACAGTAGTAATTGTATTTCTGTCAAAAGTAGTTCCTGAAACAGGCCCTCCAGTTTGATTGATTTCAACTACATCACAATTGTCAACTGCAGTCGCAGGATTCCAAGTTACTATCGCATCACATGCACCTGGGTCAAGGTGAACATAAATATTATCTGGACAAGTGATAACTGGAGCAATATTATCTTCAACAGTTACTATCGCAGTACAAGTTCCTGTATTTCCACAAGGATCTGTTACTGATAAAGTAACTACATTTTCTCCTAAATCATCACAAGTAAATAAGCTTTGACTGAGAGTATAAGTTAGTGAACTTTGAGCTGCGCAATTGTCTTGCGTAGATCCAAAAACTTCACTTAAACTTGCATATCTCCATGCCACACCAGCTGTAACTCCGATTAAACTAGTACCATTCGGAGGACTAGGATCTTCGAACGTTTCCATCCCTACGATTACTGAACCTGCAGGTACAAACATCGCAGGTTGTGCTGAACCTCCCATACCACCAAGCACAGCAATTGCTGAACTATTATTACTTGGATCTACTGCCAAGATTTCAGCAACTGGTTTGCTAAATCCTGTGATTCCATCAATCGCACAACCAATATTTATTTGAGCACCAACTAGTACGTCATTTCCAGTTGCCAATAATGGCCCAGAAGCTGTACCAGTTGTTAAGTTACCATTTGAGCAAGTTACGGTTACAGCTGTTCCTAAGTCTCCATTTGGCATCACCTCTTTACATTGTAAGCTAAACTGGCTAATTACATTTCCTCCGTAACTATTTCCAGTTATACCTGAGTAACCTACTGCTACAAAACCAGTAGGGCAATCACAAGTATTAGTAGAAACTGCAGGCGTTGGGCAAAAACCTGCATTAGATTTTAATATATCAGATAATTGACTGACTGTATTTCCTACCATCACGCTTGATGTGGTAGTTCCAGTTGGATTATTTATTTGACTTGGCAAAATTTCTACTTCTCCATTTTCATTTAATTCAACGGTGATATCTTGACAAGCAGCTTCTGGAGCAGTAATATCTTGAACTGTTATTATTTGAGTATAACTTGCAGGATTTCCACATGCATCCATTGCCGTCCAAGTTCGAGTAATAGTACTTTCTTCTGAACATGATCCAGCTACAGTTGTTTCTGTAAAAATGGTAGGAATATTTCCAGATATTGTCTGACCATTATTTAATGCATTTGGAGATTCTTGACTAGGATTTGACCAAGTAAAATCACTAGCCTGTGAACCTGTCCCCATCAATTGTAAAGAAAGCATTACAGGATTTGTTCCTGCTTGAGCTACTCCAACATCAGTTGAAGTCATTCCACTTGCTGTTCCATTAGTAGCTGTCAATGATCCTTCATAACTCAAAAACTCTATCACAACTCCACCTGGCGCAATTAAAGCAAAACCATCTGGAGAACCATTTTGAATACCTGCAATTGAAAATGCAATTGCTCCATAATTTAATCCTTCATTTGGCATTAAACCTGAAAGAGATGTCGTATTGTAAACGGTACCATTTGATCCATTATAAAGTTCCAAAGTATAACCTGATAAGTCAGTTCCTGCAAAACCTGCCACCTCTATAAATTCGCCTACATCTGTTCCTGTATTATCATAATGAAATTCGTTAATCCAAGGTGTTGCACTACTACAATTATCAATCGCTGTTATAGAAGGTGCAACTGGTACAGCATCACATGAGACTGTTACATTGGCTGGTGTTTCAGAAAATGTAGGAGCAATATTATCTTCGATTGTAATTGTTTGAGTACATGTAGTGGTTTTTCCTGCAGCATCAGTAACAGAATAAGTTCTGGTTAAAACACCAGTATTAGCACATGTTCCTGCTACAAAACTAGAAACAGGACTTACTGAGATTGGCCCTTGCGTACTTAGAGTAACAACTTCACCTGCATTCAACAAACCTGGAGAAGCCACCAAAGGTCCTGTCCAAGTAAGAGAAGAAGGATCACCTGATCCAGTCAATTGAAGTGATTCTCCAACAGGAGTTGAACCTGGTTCTGTTCCAATATTAATTGAAGTCATTCCATCTGCTGGTCCACCATTCGCAGTTATAGTTCCTTCGTAAGAAATAAAACTCAACACGTTCCCATTTGGATCAACTAAAGCAGCTCCATCAGGAGCTCCATTTTGTAAACCATTGGCAGGGTAAGTAAATGCTATTGCCCCTGCTCCTGCTCCTTCATCAGGAATGATTCCTGATAAATTCATTGGTGCATTATAAGTCATTGAATTTGATCCATTATAAGTTACTAATTGGTAACCTGCCAAATCAATTCCTGCACTTCCTGCAACTTCAATAAATTCTCCAACATCTCCTCCTGTATTATCATAATGTACTTCATTGATAAATACTACGCTTGCTACAAAACCACAATCATCTGTTGCCATTAATGTTTCTTCTGCTGGAAGCGGATCGTTACACTCAATAGTAACATCTGCAGGACATGCAGTTGTAAACATTGGATCTTCAGAATCAGGACAAGTTGTAGTACAAGAAACTGAAAGTGGTGCAGGTAAACAAGTTTCATTATCTGAACAGAACAGAGCAATATTATCTATTGCTACATCATCTCCAGTTGTATTCATTCCTCCAACTGTAAAAGATAAATCAAGAGAATTACCTAATATAGGTAATTCAAAACAGAAGGTAGTAAAGGTATTTGTTACTGGTGCTCCATTTCCATTTCCATCACAATTTAAATCCAAAGCTGGTCCTGTATTATTATTTGCTACTGCTGCAAAAGATGTGATATCAAATGAAGCTCCTCCATCCACAACCGCTGAAAAGGTTACAAACGAATTTCGATTAGGATCACTTTGATTACCATCCCATGTATCACTACCTTCTTCACCCGGAACATCACTTTCTGCTATATCAAAACATAAGTATACCGTATTAGCTCCAGCACAAGAAGAAATATCTATACCTGTAGCAGTTGAAGTTTGTGGATCAGCACTAGGACATGGCGTACCAGTTGCATCCGGATCTATATCACGAGCTCCAAAGAAACTTCCTTGAGTACCTAAATATGCATCTGCAAAAACAGCATTTATGTCATCATTTCCACATGGACCACCTGGAAGGCAAACAATACCAAAATAATCCTTGCTATCCTGAATTACACATGGAAAAACAAAAGGATTAGTTGTATTTGATCCATCAAAATCTTCTAAGAAAAAAGCTAAATTAGAAACATATGGAGTACAAGATGAAAGTGTAGTTCCACCTGCAGCACCAGCGCTACAGCTTACTTCAATATTATCAATTGCTATATCTTCTCCTTGAGTATTCAAATCATTGACTTCAACCTGAAGATCAAGAGTTGTTCCTCCTGTAGGTAATTCAAAAGAATATTTTGTAAAGGTATCAGTCAATTCTGGTTCACCAGCGCCATCCGCTTTTCCATCACAATTTAAATCAATTCCAGGACGAGTATCAGAACCATCAAGTGCTTCTATTGTTGTTACTATCTCAAATGGACCTCCATCAATACTTGCTTTTATTGTTACATTAGAATTTCCATCCCATGTATCTTCTCTCATATTAGATGTTCCCCATTCCAATCCGTTTTCATCACCCATATTTCGACTTTCTGCAACGTCGAATGATACATATAATACATCACAACAAGAGGAAATATCTATTCCTGCAATATCCATAGTTTTAGGAGTTGTAGAAGAACATGGATCTGCATCCATATCTCTCGCTCCAAAATATTGTCCCATTGCATTTGTGAATTCAAAACCAACAGGAATTTCATTGGTACATCCTGTTCCTGGTTGACAGACGATTCCAAAATAATCAGTCATACTACCTGTATCAAAACACTCTTCTGAAAATGTAGGAGCATTAGTTGTATTTGATCCATCAAAATCTTCTAGGAAAAGAGAAACACCAAGAACCGGCGCAGGTGCATAAACTAACTGGGTATTTACTCGTTGTTTGAGAGGTAAGCCATTTTCAAAATTTACAGTTAAAGTACTAGAAGGGCCACTACTGCCAGCTCTATTCGCTAGAGAAATATGATCAGTTTCTCCCCAATGCCAGTTTAGAGAACCATTACCCGAAAAGAGTAAATTCGGTTGACTAGGATCTGCTGCTACCAAATTTGAACAATCCCAATTTACAGTAATTTCCAAAGTCCCACCAGTATAAACAAATGGTGTTATCGGAAAGTCCACCCATCCTTCTGCACCTGGAAAATTATTTGCCAAATTAAAAGTATAAAACCCAACTGATGTTGCCCCTGCAGTTACATCCGTC
Organism: Saprospiraceae bacterium; assembly: GCA_045106765.1. Taxonomy (GTDB): domain Bacteria; phylum Bacteroidota; class Bacteroidia; order Chitinophagales; family Saprospiraceae; genus CAJQQY01. The sequence goes on from JBGCFD010000137.1 coordinate 25,907, forward strand.
CAGCTAGTATCAGTTGCTTCTACTAGAGAGCTATTTTGTAGGAGTACCTCCATAGTTGCATCACCTGTTGCAGTAATAACATTCGTAGAACCTAGATCCCAATTTATTTGAGAAATGGTTGAACCAGGAGTAATTCCTGCTGCTGCTAATTCACTAGCAGTATAAACAAGAAACGCTCTTGAAAAAACTGAACTTGAACCAGAACTTGAACGTTGAAAAGGACCTCTTGTAGCAGAAGAGGAAGTTCCTGTTGCTCCTATCGTTGCTGTTGTTTGTGCAACGGAATCCGAAGGACTTAGGAATACTAAAAATGTAATTAGAAAGGTTAAAAACCGAATCATAGTAGAAGTTTTATTCATGAGAAATAATTTAACCAAAAGTTGATTTTGAAATATGAAAAAGAATACCCCTCCTACATCGTCTGTAGAGAAATATTCTAATTTTTTTATTTAACGGTAAGTGGGAAAATTAAAATAGCGAAGTGCCAAAATAGAAATGGAATTATCCATTTTTACATAGAAAAACTAAATATGATTGCTCATATTCAATTGTTGAAATTACGGTAAGTGGGAAAATTGAATACTGAAAAGAAGAAAAATGGTCTATATCTTTAATATATTGGTAGACCAATTTTATGTAAACAAAGATAGTTCATTTTTTGACTTAGTCAAAGTTTTATTGAAAAATCTAATTAAGTATTGACTTTATTAGAAAAAACTACTCAAAATGTATTTTCTAATAATTAGAATTGGTTAACCAATTTATCGGAATAGTTGTAAATAATCATAAAAAATGATCGATAGGAATTGATTAGTTCCTCCTCAAATTACAAAAGAGATTACCAAGAATAAGCCGCTTTTAATTCATGAACTAACCCAAAATTTAAATTAAATTCTGAAAAGTAATTCGTAATTCCATAGCCAACTCTCAGAGGAGAACCGAAGTCCCCAGCACCAAAAATCAACCCTCCTTCTATCGTCATTGCCCCAGCAGTTGATCCTCCGGCTCCTACCCAAAAAATATTATTGAAATCATATCTAAGATTAACTCCTGCCAAAAAAGGAACATTTGGAACATATTTTCCATAGGCACTCACTTCTACCCAATTATTATTAATGGGAAAAATAGCTCCTCCTACACCATAATAATGTCGAACTCTTTGAATGTTAAAATCATTTTCATCACTACTGAACTTGTTGGTTAAACCAAAAATCTGTGGTGATGAAACACCTACAAAAAATCTTTTTTTATAATATAAGACTGCTCCTAATCCAGCATCTGGATATATTCGAGTAGCATTACTTTGAGCAATATCTCCTTCTTCCAAAAAATTTAATTCAGCACCTTTAATTCGATATTGAACCAATCCTCCACTCAAAGCAATTGACAACATCCAATCTCGATTAAACTCAATTCCATATCCAACTTTTCCAAAAACTCCAATAAAACTTGTTGGCCCTGTTTGATCAAAAATTAATGAACCACCGTAGAATAAATTCATATCTTCGTTCCAATGCTCAAATCTTCCAAGAGCTGTTCGAGGTGCATCTTTTACTTCAGTCCATTGGTTTCGATAAACTATACTGGCAGTAGAATTTAATTCATATTTAATTAGTCCGTTGGATAACATGGCAGGATTAGTGAAATGATCCCCCTCTTGATATTGGGAAAAAATAGGTAACTGTTGTCCGAAGGCAATTCCTGTAATAAACACAATTGATAAAAAAAGTAATATTAATTTTTTCATTTTCTTTTTTTAATATAATTTTTCGAAAAATTCTATGTTTTAAGTCAAGTTAAAATTGACCATAGAATTTGTCGAAAAAAGTTAAAAATTATCGAACAATCGTTATTGAACCATTAATTGGTGCTTCATTGACCACATCCAATCTTAAAATAAAATAATAGGTTCCTTCTGGTAAATCTTTTCCTTTTTTGTTAGTTCCATTCCAATTATTATCATAAGGTGCAGCTTCAAATACAGCATTACCCCAACGATTAATAACTGTCAATTGATTATTCGGATAATTTTCAATTCCTGGAATCACCCAAAAATCATTTTTATTATCTCCGTTTGGACTGAAAGCATCTGGTACTTCAATAGTCTCTGAAATTATCGTGATTTGAATAGTTGCTTCTGCGCAAATGTCAGGACATTCTTCTGCACATATTTCATATTGTATTTCGTCTACTCCTGCCAAATTTGGATTTGGCGTATATAAAACTGTTCCATCATTTTGCACTTCCACGGCTCCATTTGGAGTATTTAAAATAGCTAAATTTACATTTGAGTACCCTTGCAAGTTATCGTTAACAAGTGCATCAATCTCAGTTAGATTAAAATCTTGTAGCAACACATTATCATCAAAAGCAAAGATTTCATCTAAACTGGAAACAACCACCTCATCTGTACTTGAACAATTATCATCAGTAATCATTAATTCATATGTGCCAGAAACAGTTACAATTGGATCTAAAATCTGAGTATCCATATTGGGATCAGGTCCAGTCCAACTGATTGAAGGATTTGATACTGAGCCATTCCCTTGCAACATTGTTTCATTCGTAATGCAATCTAATATCATATCTTGCCCAGCATCAGCAACAGGATTAGCGGTTACAGTAACAGTAAATGCACTAATTTCTCCTTCGCAATTATCTACAGTTTCAGTCACCCAATAATTGTAAATATCTGGTACACTCGAATCAATATTTGGTATAAAATCAGTTCCACTAAATATTGGAATTACTCCACCTGAACTTGGATTTGTATCGTACCATAAAAATATATTCCCTCCCCCAGATGCATTAATGGTTGGTAAAATATCATTCTGGCAAAGGTCAATAGAATTTATTTGAGGTGCTCCAACAGTAGCTGAAACCCCTTGACAAGGAATACAAATAGTTGTTCCATCGCAATCTAGAATTGTTTGGGTATCATTGATCGTACATGGATCACCATCATCGCATGTCACAATTGAAGTTGGACTATTTGAACAATCAACTGGAGTGGATTCGCACTCACAGTTATTGGAATTCCAAGTCTCTATTCCATTAGTACAATCACCATCATCTATACATGTCGAAGGATCTGGAATATTTAATTGTTCACATTCGCAAGTATTGGAATTCCACGTTTCTACTCCATTCGTACAATCGCCATCATCTACACATGTCGATGGATCTGGAATATTCAATTGTTCGCACTCACAGTTATTGGAATTCCAAGTCTCTATTCCATTAGTACAATCACCATCATCTACGCATGTCGACGGATCTGGAATATTCAATTGTTCGCATTCGCAAGTTGTCGTATTCCAAGTTTCCTCTCCATTAGAACAATCACCATCATCTACACATGTCGATGGATCTGGAATATTTAATTGTTCGCATTCACAAGTTGTCGTATTCCAAGTTTCCTCTCCATTAGAACAATCACCATCATCTATACATGTCGACGGATCTGGAATATTTAATTGTTCGCATTCACAAGTAGTTATATTCCATGTTTCTTCTCCATTGGTGCAATCACCATCATCCACACATGTCGAAGGATCTGGAATATTTATGGTTATACATTCGCAGATTCCTCCATCCCATATCTCTTCTCCATTAGTACAATCACCATCATCACAATTTCCAGGATCTGGACATGTGAAAATACAGGAGCCATCATCACAAGTAGCATTAGGATCATAATTCGTTGCGGTGGAATTAGTACATCCTAATACAGTTGGTGTAATATCGCACATACAAGTAGTTGTATTCCAAGTCTCTATTCCATTGGTACAATCACCATCATCCACACAAGTCGATGGATCAGGAATATTTAATTGCTCGCATTCACAGGTATTAGCATTCCAAGTTTCCTCTCCATTTGTGCAATTGCCATCATCTATACATGTCGAAGGATCAGGAATATTTAATTGCTCGCATTCGCAGGTATTAGAATTCCACGTTTCTTCTCCATTAATACAGTCGCCATCATCTATACATGTCGAAGGATCTGGGATATTTATGGTTATACATTCACAGATTCCTCCATCCCATATTTCTTCTCCATTAGAACAATCACCATCATCACAGTTTCCAGGATCTGGGCATGTAAAAATACAGGAGCCATCATCACAAGTAGCATTAGGATCATAGTTCGTTGCGGTGGAATTAGTACATCCTAGTACAGTTGGTGTAATGTCGCACATACAAGTAGTCGTATTCCAGGTCTCTATTCCATTGGTACAATCACCATCATCTACACATAGTGACGGATCTGGAATATTCAATTGTTCGCATTCACAAGTATTAGAATTCCATGTTTCTTCTCCATTAGTACAGTCGCCATAATCTATACATGTCGAAGGATGTGGAATATTTGTGGTTATCCATTCACAGATTCCTCAATCCCATATCTCTTCTCCATTAGTACAATCACCATCATCTATACATGTCGAAGGATCTGGAATATTTATGGTTATACATTCACAGATTCCTCCATCCCATATCTCTTCTCCATTAGTACAATCACCATCATCACAGTTTCCAGGATCTGGGCATGTAAAAATACAGGAGCCATCATCACAAGTAGCATTAGGA
>JBGCFD010000138.1:0-52586 GCA_045106765.1 Saprospiraceae bacterium
AATTTTCTTATCCCACTTTAAAGCATTGAATCCGAAAAGCGGTTGTGAAAAACCAATTCGAAATGGGGTGCCATTGTAGAAAACTTTATCATTGGTGAAATCATCAAATCGTTGCAAATTCGATTGAACAAAAACACTTCCTCCTGTCCACGGAATCGCTTGACTTAAATTCAAACCCAATGCAGAATTATTATTATTGATCCTTGGAAAAAGAATAGTTCCATCAGGTTGTTGTGCTTCTGCGAAAGTGTTGGCAAAGTTTGGAAAATTCGCGAAGGCAGAAAGTTGAGGTTTTAAACTTGCTTTAAAAATGGAATTATCTAATTGTGCAGATTGTAAATCTACTTTTGCCGCTTCTCCAGCAATGGAATTTTCTTTGGCTAGTTGAAGAAAATTCTCTAAGGAAAGATTTTGTAAATCACTTTGCCCTAAAATTGTTTTTGGAAAAAATGTCAAAGCAAAAGCCAAACCTAGCGAAGCGAAAACAAGATTATATTTTTTATAAGATTTCATAATTATTTTATTTCTATCGTTTCTAGGTGATCAAAATCTTTCATATCCGAAACAATTATTTTATCGCCCTCTTGCAACTCATTGGTGATAATTTCTACAAAAGCAGAATTGGATAATCCCACTTGAACCTCTGTTCGTTTTGCTTGTTCTCCTCTGACCACAAAAATTCCTTGCTGTTTTGCACCGGTGAATGCAGGGCCATTTTGTGCTCGCAAAACATTTTCTTTTTTTCCAGAAATAATAAAAACTTCGACACGCATATTTGGTCGTAATTCTTTATGACTTGTTTGATTGAGTGCTACCACAAATTCAATCGTGTTATTCTCGACCGCAGGAAGAATGGAAGTGATGATTCCTTTTAGAGTGGTTCTATTAATTCTAACATCGACAGACAAACCAACTTTTACAATATTGGCGTAGCGGTCAGAACAACTTGCTTCGACTCGGAAACTTTCCAAATTAGCAATTCGTACAAGTGGTTCACCTTCAGTTACCTTTTGTCCAATGTTTTCATTGATCCATGTAACAACACCTGCACGTGGCGCCTTGACAGAAGTCTCTTTTAACTTTCTACCCAATTCACGCATGCTTTTTTCTTGAATTAAAACTTCCAATTCTAAGTTTCGACGATCACTTGTGATAGATTCCTTTTTGAAATTCAATTCATTTTCGAGTTGTTTTTTCTCTAAGTTGGCGATTTGTAAATTCAATTCTCCTTGCTCCACTTCTTCTTGTGTTGCTCCTCCGATTTTAAATAATTTTTTCAAATCCGATAAATTTGCTTCAAGACTAGAAAGTTGTAAAGCCTTGATTTGATCTTGGTAATCAAGGTCTTGTAGGTTTTTATCATATTCCAATTTAAGTTTGGTGATATTGTTTTTTCGCAATTCCAATTGATCTTTTAGCGCATCATATTGAAGGCGGACATATTCTTCATCTAATTTTAAAATCAAATCTCCAGGTTGAACTTCCGATCCAGAGGTCAAAACCATTTCTTTAATTTCAGTTGCGACGGGAGCATTGATTTGTTGTTCGAAAGAAGGTAAAACTAATCCTGTAGCGGTAATCTTATTTTCAATATCACCTCGTGTAATTTGCCCAAAACGAAAATCATCTTTCTTGATTTCTGTTTTTAAAAAACTACGAAGCAAATAAAATGCACCTCCAATAGCGGCGATGATGACAAGGTATTTTAACCATTGTCCCATTTGATTTTTGTTCTGCTGCAAAGTTGGAATTTCTCTATCCATGATTTTTATTTTGATGTTTGATAAAGAAAGTCCAATGGGTGTGCCAAAATTAAAGACCTTGATAATCAATGGTTTATGAAATTGTTTTTTACTAAAGTTGTTCGATATCGCACAATTTGTGTTTGAAAATGGGAAAGGAATGAATAGAGAAAATTTTATTGTTTTTTTACAAAAGGTATTTTGACACGATTTCTTTTTTATGTTGTCCTTAATCAGGTAAAAGTAAATTATTATATTGAGATCGAATTTTATCAAATTAAAACCAATAAAACCATGTTTAAGAAATTCTACTTTTTCTTTTTCCTTTCTTTCTTTTTTGTATTTCAATTATCTGCTCAAGAAAATCCAATTGTTAGATTTCCTAGTCTAAGTCCTGATGGCTCAAAAATTAGTTTTAGCTATCAAGGAGATATTTGGACAATGCCTGCTTCAGGCGGAGTGGCAAGGAGATTAACGATTCATGAGAGTTATGAATCCAAACCACAATGGAGTCCTGACGGAAAACAAATTCTTTTCCAAGGAAATCGATTTGGTAATAATGACTTATTTGTGGTAGATGCCAATGGAAGTGTTCCTAAGCGATTGACTCATCATTCTACTAATGATGGCGATGCTCGTTGGGGAAGTGATGGACAAATAATTTTTAATACTCGTCGTGCATTTCAGCAAGTAGAACGCAACCAAGAAATTCATGCGGTGAACAAAAATGGAGGAACACCTCATCGGATTATGGATGCACTTGGTTTGATGCCTGCTCCTTCGCCAGATGGGAATTATATTATGTTTCTAAAAGGGAATTGTCGAGTGGAGCGAGAGGCTTATACTGGACCAGCTCACCGAAGTTTGTGGTTGTACAATAGAAATAGTGAAACTTATATGGAGATGACAGATTTTGAAGGACAAGAAATTTATCCAGATTGGGGAGGAGGAGAAGTATTTTTTTTAAGAGCAGTTAATGGTCGTTATAATATTTTTAAACTCAATATAAATGCTGATGGGAAAAATCCAGATCGATTAGTTCAATTGACTAAATTTAAAGATGAAGGTATTCGATATTTTGATGTGAGTGAAGATGGTTCAAAGATTGTTTTTGAAAGAGGTGTGAGCATTTTTACAATGGATACTAAAACCAAAAAGATTTCCAAAGCATTAAAAATTCAAGCTGCTCAAGATTACAGATTTGATCCAGTCGAACATAAAACCTTTTCAAAAGATGCGACAGATTTTGCACTTTCTCCCAATGAAAAACAAATTGCTTTCATCGTCCGAGGGGAACTTTTTGTAAAATTAAATAACAAAGAAAAAAAACGATCTGCTCAATTGACAGATCATCCTTTTCGAGATAAAGAACCTATTTGGTTAAATGATACGACTTTACTTTTTGTCTCTGACCGAGATGGGAAATTTGATTTGTATGCAGTTCATTCGAGTGATGCTAAGGAAGTTGATTTATTTAAAACGTTTAAACTTAATACAAAAAAGATATCCGATGGAGCTGAAGATGAAGAAGGAATTGTCATCTCTCCTGATCGGAAAAAAATTGCTTATCGTCGAGGTCGAGGAATTTTAGTAGTAGCTGATATTTCAGCAAAAGGAGATTTATCCAATGAAAAAATATTACTAGATGGTTGGGCAACTCCAGGAGGAGTGAGTTGGAGTCCTGATAGTAAATGGGTAGCTTATGCTGCAAGTGATTTAGAATTTAATCGAGAAATTTATATTCATCATGCCGATGGAAATCAAAAACCTGTCAATGTAAGTTTGCATCCACGCTCTGATTCTTCCCCAAAGTGGAGTCGAGATGGAAGTAAGTTAGGTTTTATTTCTACTCGAAATAATGGAGATTCTGATGTTTGGTTTGTTTGGTTGAAAAAAGAGGATTGGGAAAAAACAAAACAAGATTGGGAAGAGGAAGATGAAAAAGAAACACCTAAAAAAGATAAAGTCAAAGGCAAAAAAGGAGATAAAAAGAAAGACAAAAAAGTAGAATCGATTCAAATTGATTTTGATGATATTCATGAACGAATCGAACAAGTGACTCGATTGGCAGGGAATGAAAATAACCTGATGATTTCGAAAGATGGGGAATCATTTTATTTTACGACTAATGGTGGAGGTCGACAAGGTTCCCCTGGATCTTCAAGTTTGATGTCGATAAAATGGAATGGGGAAGATGCAAAAACGATGGCAAGTAAAATTAATATTTCAAATTTGACTCTCGATAAAGATGGAAAACATTTATATGGATTAAAACGTGGAGGAAATTTGACCAAAATAAAAATTGAAGGTGGTAAGCAAGAAGGTCTTGGGTTTCAAGCTAAATTGGATATCGATCATCAACAAGAACGGAAGCAGGTTTTTGAGGAAGGATGGCGAAGATTACGAGATGGTTTTTATGATCCAAATTTCCACGGACAAGATTGGAATAAGTTGAGAACTAAATATTATGATCGTTGTATGAATGCTTCTACGCGTCAAGATTTCCAAGTTTTCTATAATGAAATGTTAGGACAACTTAACGCCAGTCACATGGGAATGCGAGGTGGAACTTCACCAGAAGATTTGCAAAGAGAACGAACTGGCTTGCTTGGAGTTGAAGTAGAACCAACTTCGCAAGGGGTGAAAGTTACTTCTGTAGTTCCAAGTACACCTGCTGATAGATCGGAAAGTAAGTTGAATGTTGGTGATATTATTCGTTCCGTTGACGGTAAAAATATTTCAGTAACTAATAATTTTTATAGTTTTTTAAATGGAAAAACGAATGAAAGAATTTTGTTGGAAGTAGTTGATGCTACAGGAATTTCAAGAGAAGTAATTATTCGTCCGACAGGTTCTTTGCGAACGGCACTTTATAATGATTGGGTAAAAGAACGCAAGCGTTTGACTGAAAAATATTCTAATGGGAAATTGGGGTACATTCATATTAGAGGAATGAATTGGTCGAGCTTCGAACGGTTTGAAAGAGAACTTACGGCAAGTGGTTTAGGGAAAGAAGGGTTGGTGATTGATGTTAGATTTAATGGTGGAGGTTGGACGACGGATATATTGATGACCGTTTTGAGTGTACGCCAACATTCTTATACTGTTCCTCGAGGTGCTGCTAAAAGTTTGGAAAAAGAACATTTGAAATTTACGGAAACTTATCCTTTTGGAGAGCGGTTGCCATTGTCGAGTTGGACAAGACCTTCGATAGCACTTTGTAATGAAAATAGTTATTCCAATGCAGAAATTTTTTCTCATGCATACAAACAGTTAGGTCTTGGAACTTTGGTTGGGCAACCAACTTTTGGTGCGGTAATTTCTACTGGCGGAGCTGGATTGTTGGATGGTTCATTTGTTCGAATGCCTTTCCGAGCTTGGTATGTCAAAGCAACGAAAAAAAATATGGAATGGGGACCAGCAGTTCCAGATATTGAAGTTCAAAATTCTGCAGATGGAAAAGCGAAAGGAGAGGATGAGCAATTGAAAAAAGCGGTGGATGTATTATTGGGGCAGATCAAGAATTAAAAACAACCTCTAATTTTTACCACATAGTTACATAGGAAACATAGATTATACATTGTACTTTTTACAAAATAGTCTATGTTTTCTATGTGCCTATGTAGTGAAAAAAATTGAAGAACATTTTATTTTAGAGTTAAGTTTTTAAGCTCCCTCTTTTTTCGCTAAATAAAACAACTCGGAACAATTTTCCTTCGTCAAAATTTCATTAGCTAATCGATGAATATCTTTAGAGGTCACTTGTTGATAAGCAACTGCTTCCGAGTTAATTAATTCAGCATCACCCAACAATTCGAAGAAAGCTAAATTGATCGCTTTGTTCAAAACACTTGCTTCCGAAAACTCTAAAGAACTTTCCATTTTGTTTTTGATTTTAGCTAATTCTCTTTCATCGACCAATTCATTTTTTATGGCTTCTAGTTCTTTCCAGATGGCAGCTTCTGCTTGCTCCATCGAAATTCCTTCCGCAGGTTTTCCTTCGACGATCAACAAACCTGGATCAATATAGCCGGTAACATAAGCATCAACTTGAGTAAAAATTTGTTGCTCTTTCATCAATCTTTGATAAAGTCTTGATGATCGACCATTTCCTAAAATATCAGATAACAAATCAATTGAGTAATAACTTTTATCCGCTCGACCAGGCATATGAAAGGCTAAATATAAAGCATCAGTTGGAACGTTTGCTTGATTTTCTTTTTGTCGAAACTCCTTCTGAACAGGTTCTTGAGTTAAGTTTCTTTTGTACACATTTCCGCTTGGAATATCACCAAACCAATTTTCTACTAATGCTTTTGCTGCTTCTGGTTTGATATTTCCAGCTATAACTAGGATCGCATTATTAGGGCAATAATATTTTTTAAAAAACTTTTTGACATCATCCAAAGTAGCATCTTCGACATGTTGAGGCACTTTTCCAATCGTAGGAGTTTTGTAAGGATGCACTTTATACGCTAAGTCAGAAAGGTGATGCCAAACATCTCCGTAAGGTTGATTAAGGCAAGTTTCTTTAAATTCTTCTACTACTACTTTACGTTGAACATCCAAACTTTTTTTAGAAAAATTCAAACTACTCATCCGATCTGATTCTAACCAAAGCACCGTCTCCAAATTTTCCATCGGAACCAAATCATAAAAATTCGTGATGTCAGAATTCGTAAATGCATTACATTCACCTCCAGCCATTTGGATTGGATCGTCGAAGTCAGCAACATTTTTTGAACCACCAAACATCAAGTGTTCGAACAAATGTGCAAAGCCAGTTTTGTCAGGAGATTCGTCACGTGCTCCTACATTATATAAAATATTGACTGCAGCCATCGGTGTACTATTATCTTCATGCACTAAAACTCGCAATCCATTTTTTAAAGTAAATCTTGAAAATTCAATCATATTATTTTGACGCTTAGAGCGTGGATTTTTGATGTAATTAATTCACCACAGGTTACGCAGATTTCACAGATCGTTTCTTTTTTAATCTGTGAGAGTCTGTATTGTTTGTAGTCGGAAAAAACAAAATTACCCTTTTTTCAGAATAAAAATGTTTTTCATACACCAAAAGTAATTTTCTCTACATCTCTAAAAATAACTAAGCGAATGAAACTATTTTGTCGCAAAGTTGAAAGCCTTCCAAGTAGCTATCGATATTATCGAGAGCAAAAAAAATTAAAATATTTTGGCAAAAGCCAGAGGTAAACTCCATCAGAGTTGAGCCAATAATATCGCTTTGCCTTTTTTCTAAAACTTTAAAAATCAACAAGTTATGATAAATAATGACATTTCAGGATTACGAAAAAATAGAGGGGTAAACTTTAGAATAGGATTAATTGCTTCCTTGAGTTTTATGATTATGGCATTTAGTTTTACAACTTCTCCTACTCAGGCAATGGAAAAAAATATTGGAAATAAACCAATGGCTACAGATGAAATTAAAATGCCAATAACCAAACATAAGAAACCACCACCTCCTCCGACAGTTGATATTTCAGATTATATCGAACCTGTGGATGAGGTTGCATTTACTGAACCAGCAGAGCCGCAACCGATTTCAATTGATATTAATGATGGACCAGAACCGATTTTTGATGACGGGCCATATATTGATGATGTTGAGCCAGAACCTGATGTAGAAGATCCTATAGATATTTTGATAGAGGAACCGGTGCGTGATTTTGCGGAGTACATGCCTAGTTTTGGAACTTGCAAATACAATGAAATGACTAAGGAGGAATATAAAAAATGCTCCGATGTAGCATTGCTTCAATATTTTGCACAACATATAAAATATCCTGCAAGAGCTCGGGAAAATCGAATAGAAGGAAAAGTAATCTTACGATTTGTGATAGATGAAAATGGTGATGTTCAAAATGCAAAAGTGCTTCGAGATGTTGCAGGTGGATGTTCGGAGGAAGCATTGCGTGTACTCAGTAATATGCCAAAGTGGAAAGCTGGAAGACATGGTGGACGAAATGTAAAAGTAAATTTTACGCTACCAGTTTCTTTTAAATTACAATAGACTTAACGATGTGAATATATTGTTATGAAATATTTTAAAATTGTTTTGATTAGTTGTGTTTGGTTGACGGCATTTGGTCAGCGAGAAGAAAAAGAATATAGTGATAATGAATATTACCTTCTTATTGCAGATCAAATGCCCTTCTTTGGAAGTTGTGATTTAGATTCTTTAAGTAAAAATGAGCGAAGAGAATGTTCTGACAAAAAATTGTTGAATTTCATTTATTCCAACCTTAAATACCCAAATATTAATAAACATGACAGCTATTGTATGAGAATTTATTTTCGGATTTATATTGATAAAGAAGGAATTGTTTCTGATCCAGAGTTTTTTCGACCTACGCCAGAATTTTTTGAATCAGAAATAAAACGAATAGTTCAAATGATGCCTTGTTGGATTCCAGGAAAACGAAATGGCATTCCCGTGGAGACAAGTTATGTGATTCCTATCAAAATATATTTAGAGTAATTAAGAACTTAAAACTTGGTAGTTTTTCGACGACAGGAAAGGGTGGATTCTGAAAGGGATTGCCCTTTTCGATTTTTTGATTTTGCTACTGACTTGGACTGACTATTATGACTTTTTTTGACTTCCCCACAATGCAATAATTAAAAAATACTCAAAGGGGAGTCTTAAAAAAGTCATAATAGTCAGTCCAAGTCAGTAGCAAAAAAAATTACTTTAATTATTTTTCAACAACATCACCGCATTCTGCATCATTCTCGATGGTCCACGCCAAAACATTCGATATTGTGTATTATCCAAAAAGAAAACAACCTTCCCTTTACCCATGTTTTTCACTCCAGCAAAAGCATTTCCAGCAAGATGTTTTAGATTATCTTGAGAAGCATAACCTGATGCTAACAGTTCATTTACATTTTTGGAATAATAACCAACATTTTGGAAACTAGGACTAGGAGCTAAAGCTAAGTTGCCAAATTTTAAAGCAAATAGATGATCAGGCATTCCAAAAGCTAAAGGATTGGAAGCATCAATATGAGCATTTAAAGCTGACCCAGGAATTCGTTTTTTTCCATGATAATCTTCTTGATCTGCAAAGGCTAAATATTTTGCATTTTCACTAGAATCTTTTTTTACTTCCAATAATTTAACATCTGTAAAACCTGATTTCTCTTTTGTTAAAAAAATAGCTGCTCCTTCTGTTGCCACCAAAACACCTCCACGACTCACCCAATCTTTTAGTTTTGCTAAACTTTTTTTGCCAAATAATTTTTTTAAATTATTCGGATTTGCACCCGGCATAATCAAAATGTCATAATCGTTCAAATCTGCAAAACCATATCGTGAACCGAACTTAGGCATATCCGTTTGTTCCAAAACTGACGTTCGAATTCGCTCCACAGGAAGCTCCGTAATTTTGTCAAATAAAAAATAAAGTTGCCCGCTCGTATAAGTTGAAAATGGTGGTTCGACCAACATCGCAACTCTCGGTTGATGAATTGGTTTACTGCTATTCGAAGCCAAGTCAATCCCTTTTAACATTCTTCCAGTTTGTTGGCCATCGACGATGATATTGCAAGCGTTCGCGATTTCTTCCAAGTCTTTTTCGATAGAATCCCACTTGTCTCGATTCCTTCCTTTAAGCAAAATTAAACTTCCTGCAGACCATGTTTTTTGAGCAGTAGAAAATGGCTTTTGTGCCGAACGAACTCGGTAGCCTTTTTTCCATAACATTGCCAAAGCTTTAGGAGCGTTGGTTTGTTTCCATTCAATTGTGTAGGCATAATTTGCATTGGAAATAACAACCCCTTTAGGTGCAATCGGTATGTTTTTTACCTCTGTAGTATTTTTTAATAACTTGATAGCCAATGAGTTAGAAGTGTAAAAAGCATTCAGGTTGTATGCCAACGGAGCAGCCCAAGTTGACATGTCGTACATCACAGAATCCTCGATAGACATATTAGGCGAAAGAATACTGTTGATAAATAAATGTCGAGATTGGTTCGTTGGAACGATAAAAGTACCTTTTGTAAATGTCTTGTTAGAAATTTTTTTTCGTTGGTAGGAAGTCGCATTTTTTATTTGAAAAGAATCTTCTGATCGATGAACTTTGACACCATGTTTCAATAAAATATTTATCAACTCGTATAAATGCCCATCAGGTTCGTCAGGAAAAATATATGCTTTGACATTGCTTTTACTATTTTTTGGATGGAGTGCTTCATAAGTGTATTTTAGGAAAATATTTTTCCGTTCTGCTGCTTTTTTCAAAGTTGAGATAGAGGTGGTATAGTGATCAAAAATTCGCTGGCGCAAAGTCAAAATATATCCGTCATTGGTTTGAATTGCACGTCCACCTGCGATTCCACCTTGCTCCGTTAGCATTCCAACTGCACCCATCACACTTGGATAACTCGATCCATAACCTGGGTAGTAAAAGTCAAATGCCTCACGAGTAAAATAGTTAATTTGATTTTTGTCAAACTCTGCAATATTCGCTCGACCAATGGTATCTGCTAATGCTTCGTACTGATCAGGAAGCAATAAGTTTCGAGGAGTTGTCCCTGGAACTGTAAAATAATTACTATGATATCCTTGTTCATGATAATCAACATGAACTTGTGGCATCCACTTTTGATACACCGAAATATGTCCTCTCGATTCAGGATGAATTAACCAAATCCAATCTCGATTTAAGTCAAACCAATAG
The DNA here is from genome assembly GCA_045106765.1 of Saprospiraceae bacterium. GTDB lineage: Bacteria > Bacteroidota > Bacteroidia > Chitinophagales > Saprospiraceae > CAJQQY01. Next base: position 10,451 of record JBGCFD010000138.1, read on the forward strand.
TGATTAGTTCGACCATTTGGAAAGGGTGCATGATGTTCCAAGTCGTGAGGTTCAATTGCTAATTCACTTCGTTGCACAGAATTGTACCATGTCGTGTAACGATCACGTCCATCAGGATTAATGCATGGCATCATCACAAAAACAGAATTTTTCAAAATAGCTTTTGTCTCGTTATCGTCTGCTGCTGCCAAGCGATAAGCTGCTTGCATTGCTGCTTCGGTACTTGATGCTTCGTTGCCATGAATGTTATAACTGTATGAAACCACGACAGGTTGGTTCGCCATTAATTCAGTTGCGTCGCTTGCAGAAATATTTTGAGGATCAGCGAGTCGAAGATTATTTTTCCGAATGGTTTCAATATTGTTTTGATTCTCCTCGGAAGTAATAACGAGATAAATGAGTCTTTTCTTTTCGTAAGTTTCACCATAAGAATGAAGGGTGATTCGAGGAGAGGCTGCTGCTAGTTTTTCGAAATAATCTAAGATGTCTGCATGAATGGAAAAACGTTCACCCAACTTATAGCCCAATTCAGATGCAGGCGAAGGGATGTTTTTATTGTAAGTTAAATTTGGCTCGAAGGCAAAACGATCTTCAATTAATTGCTGAGCAAAAAATGAAGTTGCCAAAAATAACATTGTAATTACAAATGATAATTTTTTGAGGGAAAAATATTTTCTCATGATTTTAGGTTTGGTTTTGTTGAAAATAGAAATGGGAAGATAGGCAAAAAACTACTTATAAATTGACCGCAATTCCCATTTATATTTAACCGCCAATAATCGAATCACAATCACCAAACTACTCGTCAGCACATATTGCAAATCTTTATTGATATTCATTTTTTCTAAAAGTAAAAAGACAACTGCTCCTGCCACACATGCCAAAGCATAGATTTCTTTTTGTAAAATAACTGGAATTTCATTGACCAAAATATCTCGAATCAATCCTCCAAAACTTCCAGACATGGTTGCCAAAATCACACAAATAATAGGATGTAACCCAAATTGCAAACCAATCTCTGCACCTGTAATCGTGAAAATCCCCAAACCAATCGTATCAAAAAGGAAAAGTGTTTTACTTAGTTTTCCCATTCTTTTTCTAAAAATAATTCCAACAACTGTGGAGGCAAAAATAATATAGAGGTAAGTCAAATCAGTCATCCAACCTACAGGAGTACGACCGATAAGCATGTCTCGCAAAGTTCCTCCACCAACTGAAGTGACGAATGCGATGATGAAAATTCCAAAAATATCTAGCCGTTTATTCATGGCAGCCATTGCGCCTGAAATAGCAAATGCGATAGTTCCTAAAAAATCAAATATTTGAAATAATGACATTTGAAAATTTTACTTTTTTGAAATGTAAAGATAGTTTTGGTTTTAGATTTTAAATAGAAAATGATTTTTTATTTGAGGGAAGTTTTATTTCTTTTGTAAAAAAATAAAACCTCTCATTATGAAAATCAAAGAACTCCACATATACCCAGTCAAATCTTTAGGTGGTATTTCATTGCAAGAAACGAGATTAACATCGAAGGGATTAATGTATGATCGTAACTGGATGTTACTAGATGAAAATGGTGTTTTTATGACTCAACGGAAATTTCCCAAAATGGCATTGATTCAAACGAAAATTAAAGATAGCCATTTGATTTTTTCTCATAAAAAAACTGGTTCAACTACGAGCATTCCAATCTTGAAAAAATATGGAGTGACTCTTCGATCAAAGGTTTGGAGCAACTCATGCGAAGTGCAAAAAGTGGAAACGATTGGAGAATGGTTTTCTGGAATTTTTGGTTTTCGGTGTACGTTAGTTTTTTTTCCAGAAAAAAATATACGAACAAAAGAGGTAGGAAAAGGCATCATTCAAAACTTGACAAGCCTTTCTGACAAGTCCCCAGTTTTGATTACCAATACAGCTTCATTGAGAGAACTAAATGGTCGTTTGGAAAATAAAATACCGATGAATCGTTTTCGTTCTAACATTATATTTACGGGCAAAAATGCTTATGAAGAAGATGATTGGAAAAGTATAAAAATTGGTAAAACAGTATTTAACACAGTCGAAATTTGTGGCAGATGTAAATTAATTAATGTCGATCATTTAACTGGTGAGCCAACAGGGCAACCTTTAGAAGTTTTATCAAAATATCGTAAGATGGATCGAGAAATTAAGTTTGGAATGAGGATGACTTGTGAAGTGAAAAATGAGAGCCAACCAATTATAAAAATAGGAGATGAGATAATAGTGGTTTAAGAAATAGCTTGATTGATATTTCCAAGTTAGAGAAGTGTTGGTTGTGTAAAGTGTTGATTTTCAGTTGTTTATAGTGTTTTTGGTTTGCGATTGAAAAATAATAAAAGGCAGCAAGGATACTATTTTAGGTGAAAAAATTGCTTCAAAATTCTATCTTTGCAAAAAACATCTACAAAAATGTCTAATCCATATAAGCATCTTTTATCACCTCTAGATTTAGGATTTACCACCTTGAAAAATCGTGTACTCATGGGAAGTATGCACACAGGACTGGAAGAAACCAAAAATGGTTTTGACCGAATGGCCACTTATTTTGCGGAACGAGCACGAGGGCAAGTTGGTTTGATTGTGACGGGAGGAATTGCACCTAATCGAGCAGGTTGGGTTGGACCATTTGCTGCAAAAATGTCGACTAGCAGCGAGGCAAAAAAACATGAAATAATTACGAAAGCAGTTCATGCAGAAGATGGGAAAATTGCTATGCAAATTTTGCATTCAGGACGATATGGTTATCACCCATTCTTGGTGGCGCCTTCTAAAATTAAATCTCCAATTACTCCTTTTAAACCTTGGTTATTGAGTCAAAGAGGAATTCGAGGAACGATAAATGATTTTATCAAAACAGCTGCATTGGCACAAGATGCAGGTTATGATGGAGTAGAGGTGATGGGGTCAGAAGGATATTTGATAAATGAATTTTTAGTAGAAAAAACTAATCAGAGAACGGATGATTATGGAGGGAGTTATGAAAATCGGATGCGTTTACCAATTGAAATAGTAAAAGGAATTCGAGAGAAAGTTGGGCCGAATTTTATTATAATTTATCGATTAAGTATGCTGGATTTGGTGCACAAGGGAAGTACTTGGGAAGAGGTGGAATTATTGGCGCAACGAATTGAAGCAGCTGGCGCAACAATCATTAATACTGGAATAGGTTGGCATGAGGCACGAGTTCCTACAATTGCGACGATGGTTCCAAGAGGAGGATTTAGTTGGGTAACGAAACGGATGATGGGGAAAGTTAATATACCCCTGATTACAACAAATCGAATTAATACGCCTGAAGTGGCTGAGAAAATTTTGCAAGATGGACATGCGGATATGGTTTCGATGGCTCGCCCATTTTGAGCAGATTCTGATTTTGTTATCAAGGCAATGGAGAATCGAGCGGACGAAATTAATACTTGTATTGGTTGTAATCAAGCTTGCTTAGATCATACATTTAGTCGGAAGACATCTTCTTGTTTGGTAAATCCACGAGCTTGTCATGAAACGGAATTAAATTATTTACCAACAAAAAATAAAAAAAAGATAGGAGTAGTAGGAGCAGGACCAGCAGGATTGGCAGCTGCGACTATTGCAGCAGAGCGTGGTCATGAAGTTCATTTGTATGAAGCGGCAGCAGAGATCGGAGGGCAATTTAATATGGCGAAACAAATTCCGGGTAAAGAGGAGTTTTACGAAACGTTGCGATATTTCAATCGGCAAATTGAATTGCATAAGGTGAATTTACATTTGAATAAAAAAGTTGATGCTGAATTCTTATTGACTCAAAATTTCGATGATATTATTTTAGCGACAGGTGTCAATCCTCGGAAATTAACTATCGAGGGAATTGATCACCCCAAAGTTTTAAATTATGTAGATGTATTGTTACATAAAAAGTCGGTGGGCAAATCTGTTGCAATAATTGGAGCAGGTGGAATTGGTTTTGATGTGGCAGAATATCTTGCACACGAAGGAGAATCAACTAGTTTAAATGTAAAAGAATTTTTGAAAGAATGGGGAGTTGATACGGAATATCAAACGGGTGGAGCATTGGTGGAACCTAAGCCAGCACCTTCCGCAAGGGAGATTTATTTACTGCAAAGATCTAAAGGTAAATTAGGGGCAGGACTAGGGAAAACGACAGGTTGGATTCAGCGAGCGAGTTTGAAAATGAAAAAAGTTAACATGTTAGGAAGTGTAGCTTATGATAAGATAGATGATGAAGGTTTACATATTACGATTGGGAAAAAAGAAAAAGAAATTTTACGTGTAGATAATGTTATAATTTGTGCTGGGCAGACGTCACGGGCCGAATTGTTGGAAGAGTTGAGAGGGAAAGGAGTTGCAGTTCATTTGATCGGTGGGGCTGAAGAGGCTCGAGAATTGGATGCGAAACGGGCGATAGATCGAGGTGCGAGATTGGCAGCGGAGATTTGATTGTATAATTTTTTTTGCCACTGACTTGGACTGACTATTATGACTTTTTAAGACTCTTTATGAGTGATATAATATTATGAAACACATTTCGGGGAAGTCTTAAATAGTCATAATAGTCAGTCCAAGTCAGTGGCAAAAATACTTAAAGATTAGTAATATACTCAATCAAATTAACCTCCTTCTCTAACTCCAATTTCTTTTTTAATCGATACCTTGCCTTCTGCACACTCCCCGCAGAAATTCCCATCAATTGAGCAATTTCCTTCGTCGTCAATCCCATTCTGATATATGCACAAAAACGAGTATCATTATTATTTAGCGCATTACTCTCCTGATATAATTTTTCAAAAAAATTCGGATGAACCTCTGCAAAATGTAATTTAAATTTCTGCCAATCATCATCAAAATTCATATTCATCTCAATATTTCGATCAATATTATTGACTTGTTTTCTTAATTGTTCATCATTGGAAACTTTGATTGTTCCAATTTTTTCTTTCAAATCCGTCAACATTTTATTTTTTTGCAACATAAACATTGTGTTGCTCGCCAACTCTCTTTCTTTATATTCTAATCTTTCCTTAAGTCGCTCGTGTTCCTCGGTTTCGAGCATTTGTTCCACTTTTAATTTTTCCAATTCCTCTTTTTGAAGTTGTACTTTTAGTCTCCTTCGAACACTCAATTGATATAAAAATAATGCGACGATTCCCAAGAAAATCAACAAACCATTCTTCACTAGATTTTCATAATATTTGATTTCTTTAAAAGCTGCTAATTCTTGTTCTCGTTTTTCCAATTCCAATTCGGCTTTGACGGTGGCTATTTTATTGGCTGTTTTTTCTTTTTCAAGTGCAGCTTCGATTTGTTTTTCTTTGGCGAAAAACTCAAAGGCTTCTGTATAGTTTCCACGCTCATTATAAATTTCTTTTAGTAACTGGTAAGTGTATTGTTTTTTATCCATCAAATCATTCTCCTCACAAATCTCTTTTCCCTGCATCGCATACTCAATTGCCTTTGGATAGTTTTTTTCATTTTTATAAGAAACTCCAATGAGTAAATAGTTGTAAGCTAAAAAATCTGGGTTATTAGCTTCCTTCGCGATTTCAATATTTCGTTCACAAAATTTCCGAGCATCTTCATATTGCTTCATTGAAATCAAAGCACTACTAATATTACTACGAGCGAGATAAATTTCTTCTGAGTAATTTAATTCTTCCGCAAGCTCTAGATTTTTTTGAAAATACATAAATGCTTCGGTTGGTGAGGTATCTAAAAGTGCTTCTCCCAATTCTCGATAAACAATATTTGTTGATTCTTTTACGCCTGCCTCTTTATAAAGGTCGAGCGCTCGTTTCATTCGATTAATTGAAAGTTCGAAATCCTCTTTATTGGCTCTACCTTTATGATGAAGAACATAAGCTTGCATTAACTTATTTCCTGAGTCAACCGAAAGTTCTTCCAGATGTCCAGCATACTCTCTTGAAAGTTCCACACTATCTTCTTTGTGATAAGCTAAGCGGAGCAACCCTTTTAAAGCTTTCATTTGCCCTAAAGTATCATTGACTTCTTTTGAAATTTCCAATGATTTGTTGAAGTATTCTTTGGCTTTGATAGTGAAATCTTGCTGGTAAAATTCAAGTCCGATTTTCTCAAAAGCTTCGGATTTAGATTTTCCTTTTAGATTCTCAGCGGCAAGAACTAGACTATCTACATTTTGTGTAAAGCAAGATGTAGTTAAAATAAATAGTAAGGTTATTATGATGGATTGTCTGAACATTTATAAGGCGAAAATATGAAATTTTGCTTGGAAAACTAGCATGTTTTTTTTTGTAAAAATGGTATTAGATAATATTTGAATATGAAAAAATGTGCCCTAGCTTTAATCATTCTTTGCAGAACAATTGTTACATTTAAGAATAAGCAAATTCACTTTTTGACTATGAAACTAATTTAATACCGAATAGAATTAAACAAATATGTATAAAGAATATTCGAATTATTATTATTTATTTTTTAAAAATAGGAAAGTTTATAACCTTTCTCTTTTCATAATATTGTTTTTATTCTTCATTTTTCCAAAAAATACTCTAGCTCAATGCCCTCCATCTACTACTCGATTATATGTGAATAAGAATGTCACTACTCAAGGGAATGGAACTTCTTGGGTCAATGCTTTTACAGAATTTAGAGAGGCGTTATTGTTAGCACATGACTGTCCTGACATTGTGGAAATTTGGGTAGCAGAGGGAACCTATACCCCAACCGCTACGGAAAATAGAATTACTTTTTTTGTCATGAGAAATGATTTAGCCTGGTACGGAGGATTTGGCGGAACGGAAAATAATTTGAGTGAAAGAGATTGGAGTGCACATCCCACTATCTTGAGTGGTGACTTATTGGGGGATGATGATTACACCACTTTGCCGCCTACTAATAATGATGAAAACTCATTTCATGTCATTTTTAATTTTTTCAATAACATTGATTCTTCTGCGATTTTAGATGGATTTCATATCATAGGAGGCAATGCAAATATTGATCCTCCCAATCATGTGGGTGGTGGATTATACAATAAGCAAGCTTCTCCGACAGTTGCGAATTGCACCTTTTATGGAAATAATGGAGGCTATGGAGGGGGAGGAAATTATAATGATTTATCTACGATCAGTTTGGATAATTGCATTTTTTACAACAATACAGGAACGTTTCGTGGAGGTGGAATGTATTCCGATGCTTCAGAGATGGTTTTAAATAATTGTACTTTTTTTAATAATCATACGATCACTCCCGACTCTGCAGTTGGTGGTGCAATGTTTAACAATTTTTCTAGTCCAAGGATTACCAATTGCAGTTTTTTAAATAATTCATCTTCGCATGGAGGCGATGCAATTAGTAATAATGCTTGGTCAAAACCATTTATTCATAATTCGATTTTTTGGGGAAATGGTGATGAAATTGTGAATACTTCAAGCAATCCAAATTTTGCTCCACCAGAAGAAAACTCAAATTGTGTAGTCAACATTCAAAATTGTATTATTCAAAATTCCAATGGAAGCGGGAGCACATGGAACTTGTTTTATGGAATTGACAATGGTGGGAATTTAGATATTGATCCTCTTTTTATAGATGAAATTTTTGGTGATTTACGTTTGATGGAATGTTCGCCAGCGATGAATAGTGGAGACAATCTTTTAGTGCCGCAGGAACTGTTAATTGATTTAGATGGGAATGATCGCATCTTTGATTTTGCGAATGGAGGAGTTGTAGATATGGGCGCATTTGAATTTCAAACCAACTGCTGCACAGTTGGAGATCCATGTGATGATAATGATGCATGCACGACAGGTGAAACTATACAAGACAATTGTGAATGTGGCGGTGGAATTTTGACTGACTTGGACGATGATAATATTTGTGATAGTGATTCATTAGATAATTGTATTGGGCCGAATATAGGCGACCCATGTGATGATAATGATGCCTGCACGACAGGTGAAACGATGCAAAATAATTGTGAATGTGGCGGTGGAATTTTGACTGATTTGGACGGAGATAATATTTGTGATAGTGATTCATTAGATAATTGTATTGGACCGAATATAGGAGACCCATGCGATGATAACGATGCATGTACAACAGATGAAACGGTGCAAAATGATTGTGAATGTGGCGGTGGAATTTTGACTGATCTGGATGAGGATAATATTTGTGATAGTGATCCATTAGATAATTGTATTGGACCAAATATTGGAGATGATTGTGATGATGGAAATCCCGAAACTGAAAATGATATGATTAATGCAGATTGTATTTGTGATGGAGTGGTGAATAATTTTGACTTGGAAAAAGAGAAATTATTGCTTCACTTTTTTCCAAATCCAGTTAATGATTTTTTATTTTTAGAAATAAAAAACGCACCGAATCAAAATGTTGAAATTCAAATTTTTAATCAAATTGGGCAAAGTTTAGATGTTAGATATATTGACTTTTCTAATTCTTCTCCAATAATTTTTGATGTCCAAAATTATGCGCCTGGCATTTATTTTATTCAAATTGAGTTAAAGAATAAACAGACCTTGAGTCGAAAATTTGTAATTTTATAATCATCGAAAAACGTTCTAGTTTAGTCGAAGAAAGTCTTTTTTACTATTTGGAAAAATTAATTTAATAGAAAATTAATCACCAATAAAAAATAAGATTATGGGACATTCTGCTGATGCAACCAACCGCTTAATCTCAAATAAAGCACTTAGAACGAAAGGAAAAACCTACGAAAACTTTAAAGATTATTCAAAATTAAAACCTTCGAATAAAAGGTATAATTTTAAAACGCCTACAGCTAAAGAGTTAAAGATATTGGAGGGGAAAAATCGAGCTTTTTTGAAAGAACAAAGAATGCAAAATCGAGTCATCTTAGTTTTTGCATTTGCAGTTGGATTGGCTCTTCTATATTGGTTTAGTCAAACAACAATTTGGGCAGGTTATCTTGAAGCATTTGGAAATTATACTGGATAACGAATTAGCGACTAGTTGTAATCAGTCGCTAAATTATTTTAGGGAAATTGTTGAACAAATAAAAACAATGGGAATAGCAGGAATGAATCATAGAGTGAAAGGTAATTTATCACTCAAAAATAAAAATAATCGATACCGAAAAGCTTACTTTGATCAAAAGGTAATTTTGGAAAAGAAGTTTGAATTTAAAACTCTAACTCAGGATGAGTTAATCAAAAATCAAAAAAGTAATAGAGTTTTTTTGGAAAAGGAGAAAAAGAAAAAACAAATACTGTTGACGTTTTCATTTTTCCTAGTGTTCATAATTTATTGGTGGATTTTTTAATCTCCCAAAACCATACTCATATGAGGAATATCATCCTCTAAATATTCCTCACCAATTTCTTCAAATCCTAAATTTCGATAGAAATCCAATGCATAAACTTGTGCTGAAATTTTGACTTTTTGATTAGGGAAAAGTTTTTTGCACCACTCAATCGAAGCGATCATAATTTTTTTCCCAACACCCTTTCCTCTGACTTTTGAAGAACTCACGACTCGTCCAATCGAAGCATAGTTTTCATAAGAAATACCTTTGGGGAGCAATCGAGTATAAGCCACCAAATCATTTTCTTCGTCCCAACCCATCACATGCCAAGCTTCTTTATCTTTGCCATCTGCATCGAGGTAAGGACAATCTTGTTCGACAACAAAAACCTCTTGTCGAAGCACCATGCTTGCATAAATTTCATCTAGATTTAGTTGGTAAAAAGGAAGACATTGGATTTTCATTATGTGTTTTATTTTATTTCACCACAGATTACGTAGATTTTGACAGATTGATTGCGAGTAAATATTATCTGCGAAAATCTGCGTAATCTGTGGTGAAAATTTTCAAAGACCCGAAAATAAAAAAAAGTTTAGCCATTCATAATGACTAAACTTTTTTTTGAAAAATATTTTAAAATTGAACCTAAATTCGATTCACCATCCAATTGTTCAGATCATCTTCACATTTCATCCAAGTAGGAATTGGATCTCCCGTTTCCGAAATAAAAGTTACCTCACCTTCGTCTGTAACCTTATATTTCCAAACATGTTTTTTCGCTTTATCGCTGTATGAACCAAATTGTAAAATATATTCTAATTCCCAACCTCGTTCCATTCTTTCAATTTTAATATCATTGCCAGCAATCGTTGGTACACCTAAATCAATTTCAGCGACCCCTTCGATATTATAAAATTCATTAGAAAGTGCAGCCATATTTAGTGGCACTTTACTTCGAATCGTAATGGCATCTTGCGTGCTATTCCATTGTATATGCTTACTGATGACCAAATTATATTCATCTAACAAATCATTAATTTCATCGCTATCGGTTTCACTCACTCCTTGTTGCAAAGGAATTGCCCAGTCAACTGTTTTGTCAAAAATAACATTAAAATGGTCAATCGAAGGATTTGGAAAAGTATGTACATTACACTTTGCAATAGATTGTGCGGTCTCATCAGATTTATAAACATTTACCAAAGCTTGATAAATATTTTCCACATTTCCTGGGGCAATGATGATATTTTGATAACGTAATTCTTCTTTATCTGCTTCCATCCTCAAAGCCAAACGAGCAGCATCTCTTTTGAATTTACGTTCCAACTTTCTTGATAGTTCTGTCGTTCCTTTTTTAGTCAAAATTCCTTTGGCAGATTGCGCAAAAATTCCCATGCTGGTTAAGCAAAAGGAAAGCAACATTATATTTTTTAAAATTCTCATATCGCAAAAATTAGTTTTATTAGTTTGGTAGAGAAAATTAGTATTTCTCTACTAAAAAATCTTCAAGCCTTAGCCACATTTGTGACACTTGTTTTTTACGTTTTATCAGCACAAATGATACATGTTATCGTTTATGTTGATAATTTTTTAATGATTAAGGTTAATTTGGATATGTTGTATGTGGTTGGTTGAGCATGTTTTGTAAAAAAACGCTCATGTATTTACAGCGAAAAATAATGCCAGTTTTGATTACGAGTTTGTTAAAAATAATAAAGGGGAAGTTAAAATTTATGAGGTTTATTAGTTTCTCTCATAAATACAAGACATGTGTTGTCTCTCTCTAAAATTGATAGCACTTTACATTCTTGCCTCTTTTCCTTCCTCCTAAATTCAAACCTAAGTTGAAAGGATTAACTTTTAGGGCAATATAGAAATCAGTAGAATCAAGATCATTTTTCCCAAAGAAACTACCCACATCATCACTTCCAATCGTCAAGAATGCTAGACGAAGAGAAGTTCCTAAGCTTAGTTTCTGATAATTTAATAAAACAACTGGCATCGAAAATCCAAACCATCGATGTTCAAATCGAGGGGTAACTGCCATTAAGTTATTTCTTCGGATACTATTTACACCCATCGGAATTCTTTGGACAAAAACACCATTGACATAAAAATATTCTATGATTTTATAATCGGCTTGGATACTAATTGCTCCTGGCAATCCCATTCTAAAACTAGAATGAGTAAGAGAGGCTGTTGAATCTGCTAAACCAATTTCACTCAATAAATAAATTCGATCTTGATTAGAAATGGATTGAAATTGTTTGCTAGGAAAAACGACTAGAGTATCAGTATTCAGATCATGTTCCTCTGCATTTCTACTCAATTCTATTTGTCCTAAATCCAAAAGAGAAACACCAACTTTCCATTTGTAATGATCTTCATTTCCTTCATAAACATAAGTGAAACCTAAGTCTACACCCACACCAAATCCATTGCTTTTTAAATTAGGATTTTCTCCCTCTAAGTTTGAATTGGTCACGCCATAATTTAAATGTGGACTTTGAAATAGCATGGTGTCACCTTGAATTTGAGCAGAGAGTACACTTCTTTTTACATTGATGTATGCAGCTTCATAACCGTTGATAAATTTTAAATTTGCTCCAAGTCCAAAATAACCATCGTTGGTTTCAACTTTTGCTGCATAATTTAACCCAAATTCCGACCAAACCATTGTCGAAATTTTGAAGGCATCCACACTCACAAATTCACTAAATGGAGTGTCAAAAAAAGTAGAATAATTTAAAATGGTTGGAATATCATGACTTGAAACTGCTGATCTAACATTGGTGAAAAATCCGAATGAATGACCATTTTTTAATTGTACCATTAAAGATGGACCCATAACATTAGCTAAGACGGAAACATATTTTAATCTTTTATTATCATTAAAATCTGCGACCAAATCGTTGGGGCCAATGGTGGTTGTATTTTCTATGTCCTGTTCAAGAATCAAATTATCACTATTTCGAATGGCATGGAAAACGTTAGTATTTCTTATAAAACCATAATTAGTTTGTGCAGAAACACCTGCTGAAATTAAATTTATATCCCATCGAAAAAGACTAGTTACATTATGTGAAGGATTTAATAAACTACCATGAATCCCAGAATAATTATCTGTTCGTAATCCAAGTTGTTCTTGAGCATGAGTAGAAAAAACTATTAAAAGGCAGCATACAAAAATTAAATAACGCATAAGGGTTGGTATTTAGATAGTGTAGTTTTTGTAAGATTATAAAAAATAAACGGGGGAGATAATAAGAACTTTATGGAGGTAGGTTTTATTTTTTAACTGCAAAAATAATCCCATATTTTAGGCAGGAAAATCATGCAACCAATAATTGCTGCGCCAATCGCAGCAATTAAAACAGCACCAGCAGCAACGTCTTTTGTTTTTCCAGCTAACTCATGAAAATTAGGAGAAACTAAATCCGTTAAATATTCAATTGCAGTATTCATTCCTTCTGCGCACAATACCATGGCGATAGCTAAAACCAATAAACACCATTCTGTCCAACTAACTGAAAAGAATAATCCACCAGCAATCACTAAAAATGTGAAGGCTAAATGAATCTTAGCATTAGTCTCCGATAGGAAAAGTAATCGAATTCCTTTTAAGGCAAACTTAAAACTTTGTAGTCGTTCCTTAATCATTGGATGACAGCAGTAGTGGAGGGAATTGGATTAAATTGAAAAGAACCTTTGATCCCAAGATGATGAGAGGAAGAAGACTCTAAATTTTGAAAACCAATACATTTAAAATGTTCTGAAAAGAAAATATGATCTCTAGGTGATTCAAAAAAAGAACCGAAAACATTATGTCCAGCGGCAGCAGGAGAGAAGCCCCTTCTGCTATCTTTTAATCCAGCTTTATTTCGGAAGTCATGAATTTCATCTGACCATTGCACTAAATTATAATCCGCCAAAGTCAAAATAGGTGCATTGATTACACTTGCTTTGTCTGCGATTCGATTAAGTTGTTTTTTCAAGCGATCATAATCTTTGGTATAAAAAGGAGGCAAAGTAGTCGAACTGATAAAAAATAATTCTTGATTCTGACCATCAGGTTTTATGCTCCCAACAATGTTTGGCAAATTTTCTACAAAAAAAGTGTCTTGATTATTGATTTCAAATTTTGAGAAAACTGCAATTCCTGGATCAAAACCAATCCTTGAAGTAGAATAAGGAAATTTTTCAGATAAAGTATCTTTTAAAAATTCATAGACCATCGGGCCAATATCCGGAATACTTAGAATACATGCATCAGAAGTTAACATGGCTTCAATTGCTCCATGTGGATCTTCATTGATATTTGAAATATTAACGAGTGCTATATTTATAATGCTTTGATTTTCAGTAGGTTGTGGTTTTTTTAAATCAGGTTCGATGTTTAGTTTTAAATGAATAGCTAGAATAGAGCAAGCGATAAGACTAGTGAACATTAACTTAGGCTGTTTCAGAATCAATAGTAATAATGCGAGGATTAAGTACCCAAACATAATCTGAAGAGAAAACTCTGCCATTGATTTAAAAAAGAAATGTTGAGGGGGGAAAATACAAGCTAATGCTCCTAAAATTAAGGAAGTCATCAGGAAATATTGGATGTATTTATTATTTATAATAGCTTTTGTCATATTACAAGAGGCAAAGATATGATATTTTATTTGAACGGCTAATTATTTAATTTGTTAACAAATTACTTGATCAATTCAATTCTCCTGCAACTACACAAGTCGATTTAAATTGCATAGCTTCTTTGGTTGGAGAGAAAATTTCTGCTAAAATAATATATATACCAATTCTTGCTTTTCGTCCTTCATCTGTAATTCCATTCCATTTGAGTGAACCTTCTTGACCGAGCAATTCATTTTCAAATAACGTTTTAACTAATCGACCCTTTGCATCATAAATATTTACACTTGCAATATAGCCTTGTGTTTCAAAATTATAATCGATCAATAAAAAATCTTTAAAGCCATCCTCATCTGGTGAAAAAGTTTTTTCAGCAATGCTAAAAAAATCATCGGCAGGATTGGTAGGGCGGAATTGCGAATTCTTATAAGTAGGAGTCCCGCCCCCGCTAATAGTTGAGGCAGAATGCCAGTTGGAACTATTTTGAGTAGGTGCATCAAAACTTATTCGTTCCAATGAAATCCCTTTAGTGTCATCAATAAATGGGAAGTGAAAATCATTGTCATAATCAAAAGAATCAATCATCACAGTATCTAATCCATATGAAGTAAAAATACTTATATTTCCATCTGAGATATTGAAAGCAGGTAAGTCGTTTTCGATTAAAAAATCAGGATTCTCAACCGTATAATTTAATAAAGTAAAAAATGGGGCAGGAGTCAAAACAACATATTCTCCTGGTTTTAAAATAAAAGAATTTTCTACATTCTTATCTCTCCCTGAGGTTCGAGTTGTATTGGAAATGATTAAGTCAGCAATGTCTAAAAATTTATCAGAATTATTGTAAAGTTCGACATAGTCACTTCCACCTGAAAGTGGGTCAGCCAAGATTTCATTGATGATAAAATCACCTGATTCGATTATCGCTCCAATCAAAAAGTCAAAAGGGAAATCTTGTGGATTTATTTCAATTTCAAGTTGATTTTTTAAATTTTCAACACGTAAAATATATTCAATTCCATTGCTCAATGGAGTGCTCAATTCAAGATAAATTCGAAATGGTTCTATTGGATCAATCTCAACATTTATTGGATTTCCAATTCCATTATCGATAATGTAATTGCTTGAAAGTGAACCAGTTATATCTTCAATTGGTTGGTTGAATTCTAATTCTAATTCCGTTGAACTAATCGTTATCACATCAATTAATTCAGGACTTTCAAAGTCGATTGTAAATGGGATACTTGCAGCTATGATTGGAATATTCGCTTGATCTTTTACATTTTGAATATCTAAATTATAGTTAGTTTGATTGGAAAAAGGAGTAGCAAAAGTCAACGAAACTTTTGATTGATTAGTCGAAGTCCAATTAGAAGATTGTGGACTTCCGATACTATTATTGACAAAATAATTACCAGTTGTTGCAGCGGTCAAACTATCCATCGCTTCATCAAATGAAACTTCTAATTCAGTCAAAGAAATTGGTGTCACTTGTAAAACAGAAGGAGGGGTTACATCAGGTTGCAAAGATGTAATTGTAATGTTATCAAAGAAAAAAGCTTGGTTATTGGTACTCGTATTTTTACACCAAAAAGCAAAGAATAAATTTCCTCCCAAGTAAGTATCATCGAAAGTTGTGGCTTCTAAATTCAAAACATTTCCATTTCCATAATTAGCAAAAATTGCCCAATCTCCAGTTTTGCTTCGAGTGATTTTTATTTTTGCGATAGCGGGATCATTTCCCAAAGCTCCTTCAGTTGCTGTCGCAATTTCAGTTTTAGTCCCTGCATCAGATCGAAATAAAGTAAGCCGATCAGTTGCTCCTGTTTCACCAATTTCTAAAAAGTACCCATCTACATCAGGATAATTAGTCGTCGAAGATTGAAGATAAATCCTTAACCGATTATTATTGGAAGGTGCAAAGTCCATTTTAAAATCCATTTCCCAAACGGTGCTATCTGGTATTTCTACTGCGGTATATAAAATAGAAGTATCTGAACCAGAAGTGTTCAATTGGAGTTCACCATCACTATTAACGATGAATTTATTGAGGTCTCCTTGCCAAGTAGGATTATTGGAAAAATCACCATCAGAGAAATCTTCCGAAAGCTGTCCAAAAAGTGAAATAGGAAAAATTGCTAAAAATATTAAAAGAAGTGTCTGTTTCATAGTCAAAAATAGGTAACTAATTGTTTTTCGATGTATATTTGCCGTCCCTTTCCAAATTTTTTTTGAATCTCTTTTATTGAACGTAACTCTTTTAGGTAAAATCAGTTTTATTTAAAGGACATTTTTATAAAAAGAAAAAAGGTTCTAACCGTAAAATAAATCAAATTTCATTTTTTAACCTATTGGAACCAGAGTAAATTCTGTCATTCCCAATTCAAATCAAAAAAAATTTAAATTATGAAAGTTGCAGTTGTAGGTGTAACAGGTTTAGTCGGCACAGTTATGTGCGAAGTTTTGGAAGAGCAAAATTTTCCAATCACAGAATTTTTACCAGTCGCTTCGGCTCGATCGGTAGGCAAAACTGTTAGTTTTCAAGGCAAAAATCATACTGTAATTAGCATGGAAGCAGCAGTTGAAACTCGCCCTGATATTGCTATTTTTTCTGCTGGAGGAAGTGTTTCATTGGAATGGGCACCTCGATTTGCAGAAGTTGGAACGACAGTAATTGATAATTCTTCCGCTTGGAGAATGGATCCAAATAAAAAACTAATCGTTCCCGAAATCAATGCGAATGAGTTAACTGAAAATGATAAAATCATCGCAAACCCAAATTGCTCTACCATTCAAATGGTTGTGGCTCTTGCTCCATTGCATAAAAAATATGGCATGAAGCGTTTGGTGATTTCAACGTATCAATCTATCACAGGGACAGGAGTTAAAGCGGTAAATCAATATGAAGCTGAAAAAGAAGGAATCACACCAGAAGAAATGGCTTATAATTATCAAATTTTAGATAACTGTATTCCACATTGTGATATTTTTTTGGAAAATGATTATACCAAAGAAGAAATGAAATTGGTTAACGAAACTATGAAAATTTTTAGTGATGATAGTTTGAGAATTACAGCAACAGCTGTTCGAGTGCCTGTTCAAGGTGGACACTCTGAATGTGTCAATGTAGAATTTCACAATGATTTCGAAATCAATGAAGTTCGAAAAATGTTGAGCGAAGCGCCAGGGCTAATTGTTCAAGATGATGTGGCAAATAATAAATATCCAATGCCGCTGTTTTCCAAAAATAAAAATGAAGTATTCGTAGGAAGATTACGAAGAGATAATTCAGCAGATAATGCTTTGAATATGTGGGTAGTGGCAGATAATCTTCGGAAAGGTGCTGCGACGAATGCAATTCAGATTGCGCAATATTTAGTTGCGAACAATTTGGTAGGAGTTACGGTTTAAAAGAAAAATGATCTATTTCTAACGTAGAAACAAGGCATGCCTTGTCTCTACATGGACAAATAAACAACTATAAATAATTTGTCCTTTCTCCCGTATTTTCATATTTTTAGAAAAAATAAAAACAAACAGAATAAACGAGAACCACCATTCCTAAAATTTCAGGTGTAAAATATACCAAGACGTTTAAATTAAGATTTTTTTTAATAAAATTTATTCCGGATTAGCAAGCGGAAAACCGTTCAACGTAAACCGTGAAATGTTCAACGAATAAATTTTAATCACTACAGTATAATTTTTGTAAACATTTATCTACAGTAACATGAAGACCAAACTAGTACTTTGGGGCAGAAATGCCCAAGATGAAAGGGTTTTGATAGCCTTGCAACTTCGACCACAAGACAATAAAGTTGATTTATGGACATTTCCCGAAAATATTGCTACCGAGGATTTTTCTCAAAAAATGCTTAATGAGTGGCGTAACGGAACCAAGATTGATTTCCCAGAAGGTTTCACTCATTCCGAAAAAGAACTTTCTATTACCGAAGGTCTTTTACCCGAAGATTTAAAAGTAGAAAGAGGAGACTTAATTCAGCGCGCTCAAACTGAGTGGCACTTTATGGTTTTATCTTCGAAATTAAATGAAACTTATCAAACAGAACTTCAAGAAATTAAAGAAAAAGTTGCTCAGTTGAGTAGCTACAGCGGCGATGTATGGGAAGAATTAAAAGGTTTTTGGGCCAAAGTTCAGACACAAGTTCGAGAGCGTAATTTGTTCCGAGAGCATGCTAATGACTTGAGAGACAACACGAATGAGTTGTTTGGAAAAATGAAAGAATTGAGGAAATCTTTAGATAAAGAATTTCAAGCTAAATCTGAAGAACATATGAATACGTTCAAAACAGGTCTTGGTGAAATTAAGGAGAGATTGGAAAAGGGATTGAACCTCAATGGCATTTTTGAAGATTTGAAAAAAATGCAACGAGAATTCAAAGACACTAGATTATCTCGAGATCATCGATCGACCATTTGGGAGCAATTAGATGGTTTATTCAAAGAAGTAAAGAATAAAAGATATGGCGGTGATTCCAATTCTAATGCAGGTAATTCCACTCCATCTGAAAGATTGAAAAGAAGATACGATGGTTTGATGGCTGCTTTGGGAAAAATGGAACAATCCATAAATCGTGACAAACGAGAATTGGATTTTCAAGATAGAAAAGCTGGACAAAGTGGTGGACAATTGGAAGCTCAATTGAGAGAGGCAAAAATGATGATGGTCAAAGAGCGGATTCGTTCAAAAGAAGAAAAACTGAACGAAATGTTGCAGACCAAAGCAGAGCTAGAAAAAAGGATCGAAGTCCAAACTGAAAAAGATGCTCGTCGAGCTGAGCAAGATAAAGTGAAAAAAGCCAAAGCAGAAGCTGCTCAAAAAATCAAAGAAAAAATCAAAGCAGAAGAAGCTGCTCGAGCAAGCGATGATGATAAATTGAAAGAAGCTGCAGAAAAATTGAAAGGCAAAAAAGATGCTTCAGCAGAGCAAGCCCCCAAAGAAGAATCTGTAGTTGAAAAAATTGCAACTGAAATTGAAGAGACTTTGGAAGATGTCGTGGATACTGTTAAAGCCGTAGCTCATGTAGTTAGTGAAAGAATTGATGAAGCAGTTGAAAATTTCAAAACTCCTGAAACTACTGAGGAGAAAGCAGAAGAAACTCCTGCTGAACCTGCCAAAGCGGCGGACTTTGCTGCCAAAGACGATTTGAAAACAGTAGAAGGTATTGGACCGAAAATTGAAGAAATTTTATACGCGGCGAATATCCATACTTTTTCAGCATTGGAAAGTACAACAGTTGAGAAATTAAAAACTATCCTGTCCGAAGCAGGTGGTCGTTACAAATCTCACAATCCATCAACTTGGCCAAAACAAGCTGGAATGGCCGCTGCTGGAAAATGGGATGAGTTGAAAAAATGGCAAGATGAACTCGACGGAGGAAAAGAAGTAGTTGCTTCTAGCGAAGAGGAGTAGTCATTATTTTTTTCAATAAAAAAAAGGGATAAAAATTCTATTGAATTTTTATCCCTTCTTTTTTTATACTTGAAAATTTCAAAGATGAATTTTGTTTGTTAAAATTAAGGACCGTAAAATGCCTAATATTCAACGGATCAAATATTACCAGCTTTTGGCAATATTCACCCGTTTTCCTTCACCACCTGGATCATCCATACACTCAGGATTTAATTTATCAAAAAGATATTTACATGCGGCAATTCTTTCGTCAGCATCATCAAGAGCAGCATATTCAAATCCACAGACATAATCGGTAATATTCTCTTTGATTTGTGGATGAGTTTTTTCATCTAAATGAGCAACCATCGCATCATGTAAATTTTCGCTGTTGCCCACATAAAAACAATCCCATTTTTCATTTTCCATTTGAACGTACAGCATATAAATTCCTGAGATTGAAGGAACTTTGTTTTTGATATACCGCTCTCTGTACGGCATATTAAATTTTGACCAATTTAAATACATAGTGTAATCAGTTTTTGAAATATATAAGTGTTTTGCATAGTGTTTTTAAGACCTTGTCAAAGATAATGTTTTGGATCGCTGAGACTCGGAAAAATTAGACTTTTTTAATAAAGGTTTACGCAACGGTTCTTTTTTGCCGAGAACGGCACACGTATTTTTTTTTTTATAATTTCAAAAAATAATTTTAAAGGAATTTATTACAAAGTGAGGGTAGGTTGTTTTCTTATTATATTTCAAAACAGTCTCTTAAACTTGAAAATGTTTATTCAAAATAATCTCTAGATATTTCTGATCAATAGTATCAAAAGAATTTTTGATGGTACTATCCACATCAAAAACAGCGATCAATTTTTTATTTTTATCAAAAACTGGAACAACAATTTCAGATTGAGAATTAGGATCGCAAGCAATGTGTGCTGTTCCCTGATCGAGTGCATGAACATCTTGAACCAATTGTGTTTTTTCCTCTCTCGCCGCACGTCCACAAACTCCTCTTGAAAAATCAATATGCAAGCATCCCAAAGTTCCTTGGTAGGGACCAACACTCAATTTTCCATGATTGACAATATAAAAACCTACCCAATAATAATAAGGTAAGTAAGTTTTTAAAATACAATTGATGGTAGACATTTTAAGAATCAAATTCGACTCTCCCATCAAGTTGGCATCAATTGCTAAAAGAGCTTGTTCGTAGGCAGTCTTTTTTGCATCATTTTCTAAATTAATGGAAGGCTTGATAAAATAGGGCATCTCTTGGGTCGCACTCATTGGAAAAATTAGATTAAGTTAACACGTGGTGGTCTGCTTTAGCCGACCAGAAAAAGGAGCGTAGCGATTTTTTCCTAGGTTTTAGTATTTTAAGTCAGCTAAAGCAGACTACCACGTGCTAATAAGTTAAGTTGAAAAAAATAATTTAAATCAGATCGAAAAATAAGCATTTAAAATACTAATAAACAAGCCAATTATTTGAAATCAACAACTCAACTAAGCTTTCGTTTAAAATTCATCTGGGCATTGGATGTTTTTCACAGAAATAGATTCTAATTGAAAATTATCTAATTGAATTTCCCATGCTTTGATGATATTTTTTCTATGTGAGGATTGAGTATTGCTTTCAAAAACTGCTAAAAATGGAATATCGTCATACTCCTCTTTTGTACAAAAACTTGTTGTCAAGAATTGATTATCTTTTAATTTTATTTTTACCAAGTCTAATTTCCGAAAGTTAGCTTCGCCATTAGACAAATGTCTAATTTCTTCTAAAATAATAATTTTTTCTTGTGGATTCTTTACGTAATAATAAGTTCCTATGGAATGTTTTTTTCCTAATAAAATTCCATTCTCTTCTTCATAATTTTCAAATTCTTTTAATTCACTTATCTCAGAATACCAATCATCAGAAGTAGGGAAAGAGGAAAAATTAAATCCAGCTTGAACAACTTTTACAGGCATGCCTTCATTAAAAAAAGGATCAGAATTAGATAATTGAGATTGACAAGATGCAAAAACAACAAGTGCGAGTAATAGGGTTAGATTTTTCATTAGGGTTGTTTTTTTCATGATCTAATGGCACATATTCACTCACCGACATATCTTCTTAATCAATAATTTAAAAAACGTAAACCTCCTTTTTTTAAAATACCAGATTTAGGGTAGAGGATTTTTGATTTATAATTTTTGATTTAGGAATATCTTAATCGTGTATTAATAGGATGAAATTCACAATAGAAATTCATATATAATCCATAATTATTTATCCATAACAGCTTTTGATTTTGATTTAAAAAGTTGGTTATATTTGTACTTCCAAAAAAAGGAAAAATTTAAATATGCCATCCATCTCTTCTTTATCAGATTTAGAACTTGTAGAAGCCATCAAAGCCGATGATCAAAAAGCTTATCGAGCACTTTTTGATCGGTATTATAAATATTTATTGGTCACATCTTATGCTTATGTAAAAGATGAAAATACGATTCGAGATTTGACTCAAGATGTTTTTTTTGAGATATGGAGAAAGCGTAACTCCTTGAATATCAATAATGTAAAAGCCTATTTGAGGCGATCAGTTATCAATAAATCTCTTAATTATATTAAAGCACAACGAATGAATTTCGAAGATTCGAATGAAACATTTGATGTGCCAGATCGAGCAAAAGTGCAAGAAGAATTGGAAGCTTCTCAGTTACAAAAGGTGATAAATGAAACGATTGAAAATTTGCCAGATCGATGTCGAGTGATTTTTGTCATGCGAAGATTGGAGGAATTATCGTTGAAAGAAATTGCCGCAAAATTGGATATTTCACCAAAGACAGTCGAGAATCAATTGACCAAGGCAATCAAGATATTGAGAGCCGCGGTGGAGCCATATGTTTCCGGTGGATTATTTATTTTTTTATTTCTTGGAATTTTTTAAAAAAAATCAAATCAAATAGGGGAAATCCAATATTTGACTGTCTAAGTGTTGAGTCAAAATCAACTAATCAAAAAAGGGGAGAACAATAATTGAAATCTCAAAAATCGTTCTCCTACTTTTACGAACTAATATTTCTAATGAAAAAAGAATTTTACATAGATTTAATTTACAAATCCTTCTCTGGCGATCTCTCCGCAGAAGAGCAAAACCAATTGGATTTTTGGTTGAGTGAATCTAAGGCGAACCAGAAAGAAGCAGATGATTTGGAAAAAACTTGGCAGCTCAGCGCCAATTTCTCTAAAGATTTTGAAGTTAATTTGGATGCTGAATTTGCTCAATTGCAAGACCGAATTGATATAGCTGAAGAAGGAAATGAAAATAACGCCATTGTCAAAACGATGCCAACTGCTCGTAATAAATCTTGGTGGAAACCATTAAGTGTGGCTGCTGCGGTTTTACTTTTAGCAGGTGTGTTTTTTATTTTTAATCAAAATTCATCAACAGCAGAAATGCTTGCAATGGAAACACTCGAAGGAGAAATGAAGGAAGTGGCATTAGCAGATGGATCGAAAGTTTGGTTAAATGGAAATTCAAAATTGACTTATCCTGATGCCATGAATGGCAATGAACGAAGAGTTATTTTGACGGGAGAAGCATTTTTTGACATCACCAAAGATCCATCAAAACCATTTATCATAGATACAAGGGATGCAGAAGTAAAAGTTTTGGGAACGTCATTTGAAGTACGTGCAATGGATGATGAAACTAAAACTGAGGTTGTAGTAAAAACAGGGAAAGTTTCATTAGGAAAAAAGAATGAAGTGAAACCACTTATTTTGACTAAAAATCAAAAAGGAGTTTATAATAATAAAACTCAAGGCTATGTAAAGTCAGATGTGAAAAATTTAAATTCGATTTCATGGCAAAGTAAAACCTTAGATTTCAATGACGTTACTTTAGAAAAAGCATTGGCAGATCTTGAAAGTCATTTTAACATCAAAGTAACTTTAGAGAATCAAGATTTGTTGAGATGTAAATATGCGAGTATTTTTATAGACAAAGATCAAGAGCATATTTTAAAAACAATTAGCACTCTTTTTAAAATGACTTTTGAAAAAACGAATGATCGAGAGTATCAATTAAAAGGGGGAGAATGTAAAAATACTTCTGAGTAAAAATTGCGACAAATCTTCTACAATCATTTAAAAAAAGGAAAAAAAATAAAAAAAAATCTGCCTTTTTTTAAATGATTTTTTTGAATTTTGATCTGTATGAAAAAAACCATCATTACCATCCTAACATTATTTCTATTTATTTCTCTAAAGGCGCAATCGCCTTTAGAAAAACGAATAGATTTTTCTATCCATCGTCTTCCCGTCAAAAATGCTCTTCGTCAGTTAAGTTTGGAGTCTCGAATTAATATAGCCTACAGTAGTGATTTTTTTAATAGAAAAAAACGTATTTCAATTAATGTAAAAAATGAGACTGTTGAGAATATTATATCTCAAGTTCTCGAAGATTCCAATGTGAAATATGAGGCGATAGATCAACAGATTGTTGTTACGTCGATGAAACCAAAAGAGAAAAAAAAATTTACTATTAGTGGATACGTGGAAGATGAAACTTCGGGTGAGCGATTAATTTCGGTTACAATTTATAGTCCTGATCACCAAGAAGGAACGACAACAAATGAGTATGGTTTTTACAGTATAACCCTTCCCGAAGGAGAAACAGAATTAAGAGTTAGGTATATTGGATGTGAAGAAGTTAAGCGAAAAATAAAATTAAATAAAGATCATCACACAAGTATAAAACTAAAACCTTCCGCTACTCTTTCTGAAGTTGTCATCATAGGAAATGCCAATATTGATATAACTGAACCTCTCTTTGATACTCATAATGAATCTATTTCGAAAATAGGGCAAATGCCTATTTTGGGAAGAGGAGATGATCTCATCAAACAAATTAACTTTCTACCTGGGGTAGAAACTGGAGTCGATGGACTCGGAGGAATGTTTGTTAGAGGTGGAAATATAGATCAGAATTTAACGCTGATGGATGGAGTGAGCATTTATAATCCAAGTCATTTGTTAGGATTATTTTCAGTTTATAATTCGAATGCAATCAAAAGTACAAAATTGTATAAAGGTGATTTTCCTGCTCGATATGGTGGAAGAATTTCCTCGGTTTTGGATGTAAGAACTAAGGATGGAAATACTCAAAAAATTTCAGGTGAAATTAATCCTGGCTTTTTAAGTAGTCGATTAACTTTGGAAGGACCAATATGGAAAGATAAAATTGGATTTTTTGCCACAAGTCGATTTTCGCATATTAGAGGACTACTAAGTATTGCAAATGATCTAGCAGGGGAAGAGGAGGAAGTTCCACTTAACCTTCAATTTTATGATATCAATTTAAAACTACATTATTCTATTTCGAAAAAGGATAAAATATTTTTGAGTTTTTATGCAGGGCAAGATATTTTTAAAATAAATGATAAGTCCACTAGAATAACGACAAGAACATTTGGCGTTGATTCTTTTATCATAGAATTGGATAGTACTTTTCAAGAGACAAAAGTGAATTGGGGTAATAGTATTTTTTCTCTCAGATGGAATCATTTACATAGCAATAAATTATTCTCAAATACTACAGCTACATACAGCAGATTCAATTTTAACTTAGCTGACTTAAATTATTCTAAAGAAATTTCAAATGATACTTTGGTTAAATTTGATATTTCCTTCTTAGAATTTGAAAATTACATTGAGGACATAGGATTGAAAATGGACTTTGATTATATTCCCTCTTCTAAACATTATTTTAGATTTGGAATGGGAATAATTGGACGAAGATTTAGTTCAGGAAATACGGATGAATATATAAATATAGAAGATTTGGAGTTGCCTCCAGACAATCCCGATTTTGATGATTACATAAATTCATATCCGACAGAAAGTTATTATTCGTCCTTTGATTTGAATCTATATGCAGAAGATGAAATAAAAATTTCAGAATCAGTAATGGCAAATGTAGGACTGCGTTTTTCTTTATTTGGAAATGATTCAGCTAATTGGTATGCCTCGATAGAGCCTCGAGTTAAAGTTAATTATAGACTTTCTAGCCGTTGGTCAGCAAATGCTTCTATCAATCGAACTAGTCAGAGTATACACCTATTGACTAATACAGGATTAGGTTTGCCAATAGATATATGGATACCGTCTCTAGAAGAAATTCGACCACAGACTGCTTGGCAAGAAGCGATTGCCCTAGAATATAAATCACCCAAAGATTTTAAATTTAAAGTAGAAGCTTTTCATAAAAGTATGAAGCATTTGATTTATTTACAAGAATCTATTTTTGAATTTGAAAATTTATCACTCTCAGATTCTACTTTTATCAAAGGAAGGGGAAAGGCTTATGGATTGGAATTTACGCTGGAAAAAGAATTTAAAAAAGCTGCTTTTTACTCTTATTATACTTTGTCGAAATCGACTCGACTTTTTCCTTCTTTTAATTTAGGTAACCCTT
The DNA here is from genome assembly GCA_045106765.1 of Saprospiraceae bacterium. Lineage (GTDB taxonomy): Bacteria > Bacteroidota > Bacteroidia > Chitinophagales > Saprospiraceae > CAJQQY01. Next base: position 36,258 of record JBGCFD010000138.1, read on the forward strand.
TTCCATTTCAATATGATCGAAAGCATTCCTTAAAATTAGCAGGATTATGGAAAGCAACTAAGAAGATGAATGTAAGTTTAGGATGGACTTATTTTTCAGGAACACCAAGAATTTATAGCGATATTTTTCAATCACTAACTGATGATTTACCACTCGCTGAAGAACCATTTGCGGCAGGCGAATTTAATGAAAAAAGAACATCTGGATATTATAGATTAGATGCCAAGGTTGATTTTACTTTCCGAAAAAAATATGGGACACATCGACTAGGGATTAGTATTTATAATCTATACTTCCGCAGTAATGTTACCTTTTACGAAAGGAATCCCCAGCAAGATGCTCAGGGGAATTTTATAGGTTATGAAGAGAATCCTATTTCTTTTACACCAATTCCCATTCCTTCTATAAATTACTCCTTTAAATTTTAATTTTTTTCAAAAAAAATAAAAAAGAAATAGGGGAAACCAAAACTCCATTTGTCTAGTGATTGTATTTAGTAATGAAGAAAAAATAAAATATTCATTCATGGCTAACTAGGCAACAAGCCTTTTCGAAATCATAATTTCAAATCATTTTTTTATTAAAATAAAAAATTGTGATGACTTGCACGGTCATCACCTGAAACCTTATTACCTAATTTAAAATCAAATTACATGAAAAATTTAGTGAGAGTATCAAGTTTAATTTTTACCATTTTATTATTCACCAATTTATTTACGTCTTGTAAAAAAGATGAAGTGATTGACCCTACACCAGAGGTAACTACCACTACATCAACAACTTCAAATGTAACACCTTCTGCTAATGCTGCTAAAGTAATGGCACTCCAAACAGAGGGAATGATGACTTCTGATAGTACAGATTTTTGCGATTGCTTTGACATCTTTGATAATGTAGATTGGGATGCATCAGATAATGAAATTATTGCTCAATTGGAAGTAATTTTGGAAGAATTAAGTGAGCAAGAATTAATGGAGTTATTTACACCAGTTTGCACTTTGGATGGAGAAGCTTATGCGAATGCATGTGTTGCAGAATGTAACGGAGTAGTTGCTTATCAAAACTGTGGAGGTTTTAGTAACAATGGCAATAATGAAGATGATTGGAACGAATGCTTTTCATTTGTTTATCCATTTACAGTTGTCCTTCCTGATGGAACAAATACAGAAGTAAATACGGATGAAGAATTAATTTCAGCAATAGATGACTGGTATGATGCCAATCCAAATTCTGACGATGACCCAACTTTAATCTATCCTGTAAATGTATTGTTAGCAATTGACGGTTCTTCGTTAATAATTAATAATGACGATGAGTTAGAAAACCTTTTTGATGCATGTGCAGAGCAGATCGATAATGATTGCTTTACCATTAATTTTCCAATCAGCATTCAATTTCCTGATGGTGAGATAGTTGCAATTAATAGTATTGCGGAAGGAGATGATTTAGTAGAAGCTTGGGAAGATGCCAATCCTAATTCAACTGAAGATGTAGAAGTTATTTATCCATTCGATGTGACGTTAGAAAATGGAACAATAGTAACGATTAATAGTGAAGATGAATTTGATACATTAATTGATGAAGAATGTGATGGTGACTGGGGAGGATGTTTAGTCATCCAAAATGATTCAAATGCCCTTGTTCAAGGAATAAAGAAAATGATTAACTAAATAAAAATATTTTTAGTAATGATGGATGCGACACGTACCTACGAATATGGGTACGTGTTCTTTTTTTGTAAAAAAAACTCCGTGCAACTCTGCGAAAACTCCTTCCAAACTCTGCAGTAAGAAAAACATATCGCATCTTTTCAAAAATTAATACATCTTCTCTCTTTCTTTTTTTAGAAGTATGAATTAAATAAGTTGCAATTCTTGAGAGGATATTTTGTTCGCATTCCTTACTTTTACATTATGAAAATTAAAGGAAAAAACTTCCACACAATTTGGCTAAAAGATGATGATGAACAAGTCGTACAAATTATCGATCAACGTTTTTTACCACATGAATTAGTTATTGAAAATTTGGAAACTGTAGATGATGTTGAGCAAGCTATTCGAGAAATGCATGTCAGAGGTGCTCCGCTGATTGGAGTTGCTGCAGCATATGGAATGTATTTCGCAGCGCTCGAAGCGGTTGATAATCAGCAGTTTACAAAATACATTCAAGAGTCAGCTATTAAGTTAAAAGCAGCACGACCAACCGCTGTCAATCTCGCTTGGGCGGTAGATCAACAATTAAGTTTTGTTTCTGAAAACTATAAAATTCTACCATCCATACTTTTGGAAAGTGCCGAACGTATCAAAAAAGAAAGTATTGAGCGCTGCAAAAAAATCGGAGAATTTGGATTGCCTTTAGTGGAAGATATATTTCAAAAAACAAAAAAGACCGTCAATATTTTGACGCATTGCAATGCAGGTTGGATGGCATGCATAGATTATGGAACGGCGACCGCACCTATTTATGCCGCACATGACAAAGGCATCCCCGTTCATGTTTGGGTAGATGAAACTCGCCCTCGAAATCAAGGCGCACGCATCACAGCTTTCGAATTGCAAGAGCATGGTGTGCCTCACACTATCATCACCGACAATGCAGGAGGACATTTGATGCAACATGGAAAAGTGGATTTGGTACTCGTCGGAACTGATCGAACTACTCAAAATGGAGATGTCTGTAATAAAATTGGAACTTATCTGAAAGCCTTAGCTGCGAAAGATAATGATATTCCTTTTTATGTGGGGGCACCTTCTAGTAGTATTGATTTTTCTTTGAAAAATGGATTTGAAATTCCAATCGAAGAGAGGGGGGAAGGGGAAGTAAAATATATTCAAGGCAAGCATGAAGGCGAAATAATAAAAGTATTACTCACTCCTGAAAAAAGTCCTGCTGCTAATTTTGCTTTCGATGTAACACCTGCAAAATTAGTGACTGGATTAATTACAGAATTTGGAATTTGTGAAGCAAGTCGAGAAGGATTATTAAAATTATTTCATTAAAAAAATGGATGAAGGTTACATCAAATTCAATTCTGATTGGAAAAAAACAAAACATTTACATATTTCCAAAATAGAAAAACTCAACGAGTGGCGACAAAAATTATATAAGGTCAACTTGTTAGGAGTCTATCCTGATGGCATTGGTTTTGGAAATGTTAGTCAACGCTCCGAAAGAAATAAATTTTATATAAGTGGATCAAAAACAGGTAGTTGTGAGTTTTTAAATGAATCACATTATGCCGAAGTTATTGATTTTGATCTCAAAAAGAATTGGGTAAAATGCGTAGGTGAAACGATCGCTTCTTCTGAAAGTATGAGTCATGCGATCATTTACCAACAATATGCACACGTGAATGCCGTTTTTCATGTTCACGATTTAGCACTTTGGAAAAAACTACTTTGGAAAATTCCCACCACTCCCGAATTTGCTCCATACGGAAGCCCAGAAATGGCGAAAGAAATTATACAACTTTTTAAAACTACTGATGTTTTACAAACAAAATTATTTGCCATGGCAGGTCATCGAGAAGGATTATTTGCATTTGGCGAAACTTTAGAAGAAGCAGGGAATGTATTGCTTGACTTGATCAAATAATTTTATGTATCTATTTTTTCACCTTATAATTAATAATTTAAATGCAAGTTTGTGAGCTCGAACCTCAAGGAAGTGCACCTTGGGAACTACTTCGAAAATATGGAGGAAAGTTTGGTCTTTTTGAAAAAATAAAAATGGGCGGTGTAGGTTCTCCCAAAATAAAATATATTTCAGGCTTACCTGAGGTAGATGAGTTTGTGGAAGAGACGGCTGGAAATGATATTCCCCATCTCAATTTTGAATATTTAAAAAATGGACTTTTAGCTCGAATTAATAAAACTCAATATTTAAAAGGTGTATTGATTGCCTTTGATGAAATCACTTCGATTGATTTATCCATTTCTGAAAAATTACTAACTCAAGGAAATATTTTAGAAGAATTAGAAAAAACAAATATCAAAAGTGCAGAGGTGAAAATTAAATCTTTGCATGGCGAAATATTAACTTGCGAAGTATCGACCCAAGCTTATATGAAACTCAAAAGATATTTTCAAAAAAATAAATCACTTCAAAATAAATTCCACTCAGAAATATTAAAATAATGCAAGAACTACTCAAAGAATTTTCCTCCGTCATCGAACTTCCTGTGCAATGGGGCGAAATGGATGCAGCTAAACACGTCAACAATTCAGTATATATTCGTTGGGGAGAATCTGCTCGAATTGCCTACTTTGATAAAATGGGTTTAGATAATTCATTTACCGAACAAATCGGTGCTATTTTAGGATGGCAGGATTGTAAATATATATTTCCAGTCACCTATCCTGATACAATTTCAATTGGGGTAAAAACGGTCGAAATTAAAGAAGATCGTTTTTTTGTGGAGTGTCATATGTTTAGTCATCGGAATCAAAGAATTGTAGCGATTAATAAAAATTCTATCCTTGCTTATGATTACCATAATTTGAAGAAAGCAGAATTGCCGAAAGAATGGATTGATAAAATTAGCGCACTCGAAGGCAAAACATTTTAACAAATCATTAAGTCTAAATCACGAAAACTAAATCCTTTTGTGATATTTCTGTTATACTTCCAGTTTATCTTTGTTGTAAATAAAAATCTAATAAAATATGAAACAGTTAATAGTTATTTCGATCCTTTCCATTTTTGCAACACTAGGTTGTAGCCAAAAAAATGGTGGAACACCTAAAATGGACAATGCTAAAAATCCAAAAATTGAAAATTATATCAAAGGAAAAAATTACGAAAAATATTCAGTTGCCACTTTTGCTGGTGGATGTTTTTGGTGTACGGAAGCATCGTTTGAAAGAATCAATGGAGTAGTGGATGTAATTAGCGGATATTCAGGCGGGCATACGGATCATCCTACTTACAAAGAAGTTTGCGCCGAAACGACTGGACATGCAGAAGCGATTCAAATTTACTTTGACCCAGCAGTAATTACTTTTGACAAATTACTAGATGTGTTTTTTGTAGCGCATAATCCGACTCAATTAAATCGACAAGGAAATGATATTGGGGAGTCTTATCGTTCTGCTATTTTTTATCAAAATGAAAAGCAGAAAGAAATTCTTGATGCAAAAATTAAAGTATTGAATGAATCTACCTTTAGCGGAAAGATTGTTACGCAAGTGAAAGCGTTTGATGAATTTTGGGTAGCGGAAGAATACCACCAAAATTTTTATGAGATCAATCCGAGACAAAGTTATGTGTACAATGTGAGTCGTCCGAAGGTAGAAAAGGTGATGAAGACCTTCAAAGATATTTTAAAACCAAAATACAAGAAGTAATTACACAATAATTATCGTACGTAAATCGCACGTCGCGGTCTGCTAAAGCAGATCACGGCGTAGCAAAATACTCAATATGAATTTATCAAAAATAAAAATTGGCTCATTAATTTTATTTGGAAGCATATTCTTTTTGTTTGCTTTTAAATCCAATGATACCAAGCAAGGTAAGACATTTACAAAAGTAGAGAATAACAACCACGAGGAACTTGGAAAAGTTGCATGGGAAAGAAATTTTGAAAAAGGTCTAGCCAAATCTAAGACCGAAAACAAGCCCGTATTTTTACTTTTCCAAGAAGTACCAGGTTGTTCCACTTGCAGAAATTATGGAAACAATGTTTTGAGTCACCCTCAAATTGTAGAAGTCATCGAAACACTTTTTGTACCAGTTGCTATTTTTAATAATAAAGGAGGGAAGGATGCAGCTGTTTTAAAAATGTACAACGAACCATCTTGGAATAATCCTGTGGTCAGAATTGTAGATGCTGAAAAGAAGAATATTGTCAATCGAGTAAGTGGAAATTACTCTGCTTTAGGAATTGTTCATGCGATGGTTTTCGCCTTACAAAAAGGAGAAAAAAAAATTCCGACTTATCTGAATTTGTTAAAGCAAAGTTTGGAAGCAGAAGCAAGTGGAACCGAAACAGCTACTTTCTCCATGTATTGTTTTTGGACTGGAGAAAAAAAATTAGGAAGCGTCGATGGTGTTTTAGAAACTCAACCTGGGTTTATGAATGGACATGAAGTAGTTGAAGTGAAATATAATCCAGTTTTGATTTCCTATGAAAATTTAGTGGAAGAAGCGAAACAAGCAAGTTGTGCGAGTCACGTTTATACGGAGAATAAACAGCAAACTTCTGTTGCGCAAAAAGTAGTTGGAAAAAATGCAGCATCAAAAAAATCAAAATTTCGATTAGACAAAGAACCTAAATATTATTTGTCAAAATCAATTTATCGATATATTCCTATGACACCATTTCAAGCAACAAAAGTCAATGTTAAAATTGGAAGTGGTCAATCACCTGATGAATTTTTGTCCCCTCGGCAATTAGATTTATTGAGTGTGATTAAAAAGAATCCAAAGAAGAAATGGAAAAGTGCGATTAATGTTGATTTAATTGAGGCTTGGGCAAAAATTGAAAAAGTGAGAGTTTAAAAATAGAGTAGTTAATAATGTTATGTAAGGTTTTAGTAGAGACAAGGGATTCCTTGTCTCTACTTTTTTTGTTTTAAATTCTCGAACAAAAATTATATTTTACCAATCTCTTGAGGGAGATTTTAAATTGGAGTTTCTTATTTTGAATGACTCTGAATAGAAAATTTAATAAAAAGACCACCTTGCTTTGTTTAATCTTTTCATAAATTTGTTAAACAAAAATAAATTCACTCTGTTCTATCAAGTATGAAGAAATCAACTGCACATATTATAGGTTCTGGATTTGCTGGCTTAGCTACCGCAGCTAGTTTAGCTCAAAAAGGAATCGATGTAACTGTCTTCGAAAAAAACCAAACGATTGGTGGACGAGCAAGACAATTCCATGAAAAAGAATTCACATTTGACATGGGACCAAGTTGGTATTGGATGCCTGATGTTTTTGAAAATTTTTTTAATCGTTTTGGAAAACAGGCTTCTGATTATTATGAGTTGAAAAAACTAGACCCGGGCTTCACTATCTTTTTTGAAAATAATCAACGCATGGATGTGCCGGCTGAACTTTCAGGTATTTATGAAATGTTTGAGAATTTAGAAAAAGGAAGTGCAGACAAACTCAAAAAGTTTCTCAAAGAAGGGGAATACAAATATGAGGTAGGTGTTAAAGATTTAGTATATCGACCTAATTTATCTTTCACCGAAATTCTCGATCCTCGTTTGGCGATGGCTTCACTCAAATTAGATGTCTTCAAGCCATTTGATAAATATGTAGCGAAATATTTTAAGCATCCATTTTTACGAAAGTTGATGGAATTTCCCATTTTGTTTTTGGGAGCGATGCCACAAGATACTCCTGCCTTATATAGCTTGATGAATTATTCTGCCTTGACTGACGGAACTTGGTACCCGATGGGAGGAATGCATGAAATAGTCAAAGCGATGGAATCTGTCGCACTTGAACAAGGCGTAAAGTTCCAGACAGATGCAGAGGTTGAAAAAATTATTGTTGAAAATAAAAAAGCAAAAGGTCTTCGAATCAGAGGCGAAGAATTTCGTTCAGACGTAACGATTGCTTCAGCAGACTATCATCACGTTGATCAATTTTTATTGGAAAAAGAACATCAACAATATACGCCAAAATATTGGGACAAAAGACATTTAGCTCCTTCGTCTTTAATTTTTTATCTCGGAGTCAACAAAACAATTCCAAAACTTAATCACCATAATTTATTCTTCGATACAGATTTTGAAGCGCATGCAAAAGCGATTTATAAAAATCCATCTTATCCGGATGACCCACTTTTTTATGTATGTTGTCCTTCAAAAACAGACTCAACTGTAGCTCCAGTTGGAAGTGAGAATATTTTTATTCTGATTCCAATTGCTGTAGATTTAGAAGATAATGAAGAGTTGCGTCAAGTGTATTTTGATAAAGTGATGACTCGATTGGAAAAAACGACGGAGACTAATATTCGAGAGCATATCGTTTATCAGAAAAGTTATTCCGTAAAAGATTTCAAAAAAGATTATCACTCTTTTAAAGGAAATGCATATGGACTAGCCAATACCTTATTCCAAACTGCGATTTTTAAACCAAAAATGAAAAGCAAAAAAGTAGATGATTTATATTATGCTGGGCAGCTGACTACGCCAGGTCCAGGTGTTCCGCCGTCGTTAATTTCAGGAATGGTGGCAGCTGATTTGGTTGGGGAAAAAGTCTTTGGATTGAAAAAAGATTATGTGAAAAATGACTTAAATAAAATTCCTATTTAATTATTTCAAAAGCAAACTCAAACTCAAATTTTCATAAAAAAACTAAAAGTAACTTTTTTTCGTACGTATCAACAAACAAGCATTTAACTGATTATGAAAGAATTATATGACACGCTTTCTCGCAAAGTCAGCAAATCGACAACTCGACTTTATAGTACGAGTTTTTCCATGGGGATCATGATGTTGGGTAAAGAAATTCACTCGCCAATCTATTCGATTTATGGATTTGTAAGATTGGCGGACGAAATCGTAGATAGTTTTCATGACTTCGACAAAGCTAAAATGTTGAAGGAATTTCGCGAACAAACTTATCAGGCCATTGAAGAAAAAATTAGTTTAAATCCAATTCTAAATAGTTTTCAAGAAGTAGTGAATCAATATAATATTGAACAAGAATTGATTGATACTTTTTTGGATTCGATGGAAATGGATTTGCATCAAAATTTTCATGACTTGGCTTCTTACGAACAATATATTTTGGGCTCTGCGGAAGTAGTAGGGTTGATGTGTCTTCGAGTTTTTACAGATGGAAATGAGAAACAATATCAACATCTTAAACCATCAGCGATGAGATTAGGTGCTGCTTTTCAAAAAGTAAATTTTCTTCGAGATATTCAAGCTGATTTTGATGTGATGGGACGAACTTATTTTCCAGGAGTAAATTTTGAAAACTTTAATCAGAACCAAAAATTAGAAATCGAAAAAGATATTCGAGCTGATTTCGATGCAGCTTTAGTTGGCATTAAGGAATTGCCAAAAAGTTCTCGTTTAGGAGTTTATGCAGCATACCGATATTACATTGCGCTATTTCAAAAAATTACTATGCTGACTCCACAACGAATCATGCATGAAAGAATTCGGATTTCTAATCCTCGAAAACTTTGGTTGACTTGCAGATGTTTCTTAAAATTGCAGTTGAATTTACTATAGCTGCCACGTAGTGGTCTGCTTTAGCTGACCGTAAGAAAGAGCGAAGTAATTTTAAAAAAAGAAAAAAAGAAAAATGATATTCATTGGCATCATAATATTAATAGCAACCTTCTTCATCATGGAAGGCATCACTTGGCTCACTCACAAGTACGTCATGCATGGATTTCTCTGGTACCTCCACGCAGATCATCATGAACCCAAATATCCACACGTTTTTGAAAAGAACGATTTATTTTTTGTCATTTTTGCAATGCCAAGTATTGCATTAATTTATTTTGGTTTTGAAGCGCCAGGATTTGATGTGAGATTGTGGATTGGATTTGGAATAATGGCATATGGAGCGGCTTACTTTTTTGTACATGATATTTTTATTCACCAGCGATTTAAGATTTTTAGAAATACCAATAGCGCTTACTTCAAAGGTTTGCGAAAAGGACACAAAGTACATCATAAACATCTTGGAAAAGAAGATGGTGAATGTTTTGGGATGTTGTGGGTTCCGATGAAGTATTTTAAAGAAGCTGCAAAAAGCAAAGCGAAAAATAAAAGAGCTAATGCCTAAACATAAAATAAGATTAAAAAAAAGGATTATTCATTCAGTTGAATAATCCTTTTTTTATTCAGCATAACAATATAATTACATTTTTTATAAAACATGGTTTTACTAAAAATAAAAACAATTTTGGATATATTTATCGAATGAAAAAAAACGAATCATCAATTAAAAATAAAAATGGTTTCCTTTGGGGAATAGCTTTTCTGATCATTTTAGCTTTGACACAAGATTATTTATTTATCACTTGGAAAGATGAAACTTCATTCTTGGGCTTTCCCATTTGGTTAGGTTGGTTTATGTTGATGCATTTTTTATTTATCGTCGTATTTTATTTTTTCTCAAAGAAATATTGGAAATGAAATTAAGAATTTTATAAAATACATTTTTTCAAAAATGATAAATTCAAATCTAATATAAATGATCTACGCAATTCTTATCGGCTACATTGCCATTGTTTTTTTAGGAAGCCTTCGAGGAGTAAAAAAAGATGCAACCACACCTGAAGGTTATTTTTTAGCCAATCGGAATTTAGGAACATTAGCATTGTTCTTTACTATTTTGGCTACAAATTTTAGTGCCTTTTATTTTTTAGGATTTGCAGGAGCAGGCTATCGAATTGGTTATTCACATTATGTGGTGATGGCATTCGGGACAGGATTTGCTTGCTTGTCATTTTTTCTTTTAGGTACTAAAATTTGGAGGTTAGGAAAGCAAGAAGGATATATTACTCCAGCAGAATTAATTCGAGATCAGACGGGAAGTTCGACGTTAGCGTATTTGTATTCAGGTATTATGTTACTGTTTACTTTTCCTTATTTGGCTTTGCAAATTATAGGTTCGGGATATATTTTAGAAGCAATTACACAAGGTCAAGTTCCTTATTTTTGGGGAGCTATTTTTTTGACAATTTTTACGATTGCTTATGTTTGGATTGGAGGTATGAAGAGTGTGGCGAAAACAGATTTAAAGCAAGGTATGTTAGCGATTATTTTAATGCTTGCAGCAGTTGTTGTGATTAGTAATAGTTTGGGTGGATTAACTTTGGCAAACGAAAAAGTTTTTGAAATGCAACCAGAATTATTTTCAAGAGAAGGAATGGGCAATGCTTATCCTCCTCAAAAATGGTTTAGTATGTTGATTTTTTGGATGTTTTGTATTCCGATGTTTCCACAGATTTTTATGCGATTTTATATTGCAAAAGATTTACCCACCTTAAAAAAATCAGCTTTACTTTATGGATTGATTCCACTTTTTATTTCTATTCTTCCAGTAATTATTGGCGTGTTAGGACATTTGACTTTTCCTGATTTGATGAATCTTGAATCTGATTTGATGAAAAAAGAAACAGATCAAATTTTACCAAAAATGTTAGTGGAGCACAGTTCAGATTGGTTTGCGACTTTGGTAATGACAGGAGCATTGGCAGCTTTTATGTCCACATTGGATTCTCAGTTACTAGCATTGAGTACGATGGTGACACGAGATTTTATTTTACCTTTTCGAAAAAAGATAGACTTAAAGCAACAGGTTTTTATCGGAAGGATATGGGTAGTGATTTTAGCATTTATTGGTTTAACTATTGCTGCTCAACCATTTGCAACGATTTTTGATATGGGAAAATTAGCTTTTAGCGGGCTAGCTATTTTATTTCCATTGACATTGATGGTGTTGCGAGGCGGAGGAGTCAATCCAAAATTTGGGATTACGTCTATTTTTGTAGGAGTATTGTTATTACTTGGTTTTTATTATAAAATTATTTCGAGTGAATGGTTGTTTGGATTTGAAAGTTCGATAATAGTATTAGCTGTTTGTTTTGTAATTGTATTGTCAGGGAAGTTATTTCCAAATAAATAGTATCTAATGAAGTATTCCGTTCGTCTAAAAAATAGATATGTTTATTCATAAATGCTTAATTTTGAGCTACTTATGAATTAAAAAGCATGAGAAAAGTCATTGGAAAATTGAGTCTTAAGTCATCAATATTACTATTGAGTTCCATCATTAATTGAACTAAAGATTCACAGAATGACTGTGTCTTAAAAACAGCAACTACACTATGGTAATCGATTTAATGTTTTTTATTTTTGCTGCCACGGGCTTTTGGCTAGGGTACTCGAGGGGAATTATTTCTACGGTTTTTACTGTCTTTTCTTACTTTTTTGGAGTAATTGTCGCCATCACTTTCTCCGATGGAATGACGAAATTTTTACAAACCACCTTTAATGATGATTCGGCATTGTACTACATTGCAGGGCTATTTTTATCTTTTGTTTTAGCCATGTTTTTGATTAGGATGATTGCTCGGGGTTTGGAAAATATTTTGAAAGCTGGGAATGTCAACACGATAAATCAATTGTTCGGTGGAATATTATTGAGTGGTGTTTTGGTGGTGTTTTTTAGTTTTTTAGTACGCTTTGGAAATGAGGCAAGAATGATTGAACCCAAAACAAAAAAAGAATCGATCACTTACGAACAGCTCGAAGTTTTGCCAGATCACGCAATGGTCGTTTTGGGAAAAATAACTCCGCTCTTTCGACAACTTTGGAATAATACAATGGACATGATGGACAAAGTGAAAACGCAAAGCATCGAAAAAGAAGAAAGTAATCCAAATGTTTATGATATTCCAAACTCAGCTGATGAATCGGAAAATTAAACCTTTTCGCTCGTTTTTTATTTTATTAAAAAAGAAAACAGAATGTCTGATTTTTGGAAAAAAATAAAAAACGTATTCTCTGCAGCGGAAGCAAGTTCTTCGATTCATCCGACCATTCATGAAATCATTGAACGTTCGGAGGAAGAATTGATGAACTATGAACAATGGAAAAATTCCTTAGTAGCGCGACGTCTAATTGACTGGCTCAAAAATGAATATTTTACCTACCTCACTTCTCCAAAAAATATTGATCGATCCATTGAGTTTTTAAATTCCACTTCGAAAAAAGGATTTGTGATTCATTTTTCAAGGATGCAATATCGGTTGGAGGAGATTACTTTCTTGTTTGATTATTTAAAAGAAAAAGTGAAGGAATTGCCTTATCGAATTTATGTATCAGATACTCGAACTTATCCTAAAAATGATTTTGTAGAAACCATTCATCGTCATTATTTAAAACCTTCGTTGAAGTTAAAAGTGGCAGGTCAAAAAGCAGGTCAAGCATTTGGGAATATCACGATTGAGATGCTTTTGAAAAATGATGAGATTGTAGATTTGAAGTTTTCAGCGACGACTTATCGAGATCATCAATTTAAAGAAGCGGGAGATTTTAATGAATTAATGCGTGAGGTGATTAGTTGATTTTTGTTTTTTTAGACGCTGACTTTTTATTTTTTTTCATTACATAAAATTCCCCGAAGGAAAAATAAAAGATAAAAAGTCAGCGTCTAAAAAAATCAAGATCTAATTTTTCCAATTTTTTCTTTCCTGTTCTACATGCTCCAAAATCACTTTCACCCCATATTTCTCCCTCAAATGTTTCGCCATGGCATCCGCAGAATAAACTGACCGATGTTGCCCACCAGTACAACCAAAGTTAACATTCAAGTTAGTAAAACTTCGTTCGATATAATTCTCCACCGCCTTGTCCACGATGCGATAAGTTTCATTTAAAAATTCTCCAATGTTGCTATGATGTTGTAAAAAATTAATCACCGGTTCATCTCGACCAGTTTGTTTTTTGTAAGGTTCGTAGCGACCTGGATTATGAATAAATCGACAATCAAAAACAAAACCTTCGCCATGTCCAGAGTCATCGGCAGGGATACCTCTTTTATAAGAAAAACTTCGAACCCCAACAGTAAGCAAACTCGATGATCCTTTAATTTTATCAAAAGGTTCGAACGCTTTAGTGTTGACAACGGAGTACAATGCTTTTTCTAATTCAGGAATTTCGATAGGTGGTTTTGCATTTTCCAAAACCCATTTCACATTACGAATCGCAAAGGGAATACTTTTGATAAAATACTCTTTTCGTTCGTACAAACCTCGAAAACCATACGTTCCAAAAGTTTGAATATTTCGCATCAAAACGTATCCGTAAAAGTATTGTTTGAATTGCTCTCGATTGATCGTCGTGAGTTTTTCCGCAGCATCGAGATAATGATTTAAAAGTTCATCTCGAATGTCTTGTGGAATATTTGCTTTTGATTGGTAGAGTAGGGAAGCCAAGTCATATTGCAAAGCACCTTTTCTACCACCTTGATAATCAATGAAATATGGATTGCCATTTTTTATCATAATGTTTCGAGTTTGGAAATCTCGGAACATAAAATTTTCGCAATCCGTTTGCAAAAGATAATCTGCAAAGCGATGCATGTCTTCTTCCAAGGCTTGCTCGTCGAATGGAATTTTGGCTAATTTTAAAAAATAATATTTAAACGTATTGAAATCCCAAAGCATACTTTGTTTATCAAATCGCTCGCGTGGATAACAAACGGAATAGTCTATTTCTGCACCACCTTCGATTTGCAAATGCGCTAATTGCTCGACTACTTTTTTATAAATCTGAATCAAATAATCGGGAAACAAATCTCCTTTTTGTAACAAGTAACTATACAAAGTGGTCGCTCCTAAGTCTTCTTGCAAATAAACATTTTCATCCAATCGCTCGACATAGATTTCAGGAACGGGCAATTCCTTATTTTTAAAATGTTTGGAAAAGGAAAGGAACGCAGCGTTCTCTTTTCTGTCTGCATTGAATGCGCCGACAGCAACTTTATCGCCATTCGACAATCGATAATATATGCGGGGAGATGCAGAAGGTGCAAGTGGTAAAATTAAAGTTGGAGGTACGCCTGCCCATTCTTCGAAAAGCTCGGAAAGGAGGGATTCTATTTTTTGATTGGTCATTTTTGAATTTGATTATTTGAGGGGCGAAGATAGGAGTTTTTATTTTTTTAATATCACCCTTGAAGTTTAAAAGAAACGGGTAAAGTGAAGTCGACTGGAGTGAAAGGTTTTCCTCTTGATCGGCCAGGAATCCATTTTTGAGGCATATCATTCATCAACAAAATTAATCTTTCAACTTCTTCTCCACATCCATTTCCTATGTCTCTTAGAATTTTTACATTTCCAACTGAGCCATCTCTAAATACTGTAAACTGTGCAATTACTCTGCCTTCGGTTTTTTCTGCTCTTGCTTTTTCTGGGTATTTAAGATTACTATAAATGAATTTTAGCATCTCATTATCAGAACATTCTTTTAGTTCTTTTTTTGATTTTCCTTGACCTTCGCATCCTGGGAAGCGAGGTAAATCGTCGACTACTTTGAATTTTTTTTCTTCTTTAGGTTTCATAGCAGGAACAGTTACCCATATAGGATATTCTAACACATAAGATTCGTCAAGTTTATCTTCATCTGTAAATTTCTTTGCAGGTTCATTCACATATTGTAAATCAAACACGACATTAATTTTTAATTTTAATTTATAGGGTTTTCCTCTGGATTTACAACCCATCCATTTTTGTCCCATGTGATTCATTAATTCAATTATTCTTGCAACCTCTTCCCCACAGCCATCTCCAATATTTTTTAGAATCTTAATATCTCCAACACTTCCATCACACAATACTGTAAATTGAACATCAACATTTCCTTCTGTCCCATTCTCACGAGCTTTTACAGGATATTTAATCCAAGAGTAAATAAATTTCATCATTTCTTGGTCAGAACATTTTTTTAATTCTTCTTTTGATAAACCTTGTCCTTCACATCCAGGGAAACGATATTTATCTTCGACTACTTTGAATATTTTTTCTTCCTGAGGTTTTTCTATTTTTATAGTATCATTAGTTGATTCCAACTCTTCTGTTTTTTGACAAAAAGTAAAACTTTGAAATAAAATGGAAAGGAAGAGAAATGTGATTATTTTTTTC
The DNA here is from genome assembly GCA_045106765.1 of Saprospiraceae bacterium. Lineage (GTDB taxonomy): Bacteria > Bacteroidota > Bacteroidia > Chitinophagales > Saprospiraceae > CAJQQY01. Next base: position 51,890 of record JBGCFD010000138.1, read on the forward strand.
ATAGTTATATTTTTCAAATAAGAATTTTCTAAAAGTAGGAAATATTATTTTTGGAAAAAAGAAAATGTGAACTAATCCCCCCTTTTGAACTTGTTAGCTAAAACGGTTAATTTGTGCACTCATTAAATTTAAAAATATGAATATTCAGAATGTAGATAGGTCTCTTTTAAAATCAGTATTAATTGAAATATTGAAGGAGCAACCTCATTTGTTGAAGTCAGTAGTTAAAGAAATTATCAAGGAAAAAAATAACGAAGAATTAGATGAAAAAGATTTGATAAAGATGATTGACAAAGATTTTGAAAAGTATGATGATGTGTTTAGAGCTTTAGCTTAACTATGAAATATTTAACGAAGAAAGCATTTTTGAAAATCAATACTCCTGCACATAAATAATCGTATCCAACTGAAACCTCGTCTCCGTCAAATTTATCCGAATACTCCCTCGAATCCGTTGCCCATCATCCCCCCATTCTTCATCTCGACCATGCGCCACCAACCAATGTGTTCCCAACGGTAAACCCTCAAAACAACCTTCCCCAGTTTCATCTACCTGAAAATTTGCATCGAAAATATCCAATTGATCCAAATCATAACCAGGGAAAACGGAATCATTATATTTAAAATAAACTTTAGTATTCGGCATCAGAGCTTGGTGATGTTGAATTTTGAGACAGACTTGTGGGCGATTCACAGG
>JBGCFD010000014.1:0-50201 GCA_045106765.1 Saprospiraceae bacterium
GAGTTTACTTTTAATAAAATAGAATATTTGAGTTAGACAACGAAACCATAATCAACTGATTATCAGTTAGTTAGATTTTAGAAGGATAGGACAAACTATTTATCCTATTTTATAACAATATAATTACTTACCGAACTATTGAGTTAAAATAAACTATTATAAATAGTTTCAAACTATTTATTAAACGAATCTATAAATTTTGCAATAATTTTGATAAAAAAACAAATTTAGTTTGAAAGTATCAACATACATGAATAATATTCAAATATAAATAAAAATACATTTTTTACTACTTTTTCGAATATTCCTTTTTGATAAAATCATAAACCAGTCAGAATTTCTCGTCCTTAAATTTTTTTCATATCTATTTATACCACTCCTTAAAATATTGAAGTTGTTTTAAAACATGCTTTACATATAAAGGCTAGGTTGAATTCATAGAATTCAACCTAGCCAATGATTTAATTTATTGAGAAAAAAACTTTACCTCCTCTTCGGAATCGGCTGTCCATGAATATATGGTGCGCCAGCTTTCTTTAGATTTTTCTCCAAAGCAGGAATCGTTTCCATACTTACTTTTTCTACTTGTTCAGAAATCGTTTTTAATTCATTTTTTGCAATAACCAAGCTTTCTCGATGCAGCGGAGTTGGCCCGTAAGTGGTGGACAGACCTCTTCGAACAACTCTTAATCTAGAATTAATTGTCGGAGCATTTCTCTCCCCTATTTCGCTTTTCGTCTGATTACCATAAAGTTTTTCTTCTAATGTAAAGAGTTGTTGTTTTAAGTCGTAAAGTCTCTTATTCAATTCTCCTGGTTCAATATTGGCTCGTTCCAATGCTGTCATCATTGCATCTACCTTTTCCATATTTTCATTTAAGGTATTACTCGTTGCAGAAAGAAGCGTCTGTGTTGCTGAAGCTTCTTTGCTAAATGTAACATATTCTTTTGGAGAAACTCCATCTAAAGTTCCTTTCCTCAACGGGACAACTTCAAACGCCACCGGTCCTGCCAAATTGGTAACTTTACCTTCTACTTCTTTTGATAAAGAAACAGAATATGTACCTGGAGGTGCTAATGCTCCTCCTCGACGAAATCTATTTCCTCCTCTGTTGGATTGCCCTGGACGAATAGGGTTAGTAGATGCAAATCTTAAATCCCAAGCCGTTCGATTCATTCCTTTTTTGGTAGGTGCTTTTATTTTTCTAATTACATCACCAGAAGCATCTTTGACGGTTAACCATATCGTTGGTTTGACTTGTCGACGTTCTGCTTCCAATGCTTCCCACCCTTGAAATGGAATTTCTTTTCCTTCTTTAGTCAATTCCTTTTCTTTTTCTTTCCGTGTTGCCTTTTTGGTTTTGTAATCCTTTGATAAATGATAAGTGAACACCGCACCAAAATCAGGGTTGTCCGCAGCATAACCATCTGCTCCTGCTACCGCTGCAATATTCTTCGGCACATATCGCCATGCTTTTCGAGTAGAAAAAAGTGTGGCTTCTGCTTTTAAGTTTTCCTCGGTCACTTCTCTCATCGCACTATAATCATCCAAGACATAAAAACTTCGACCAAACGAAGCTCCCACTAAATCGTTCTCTCTTCTTTGAATGGCCAAATCTCGAAAGGAAATCGTTGGTGCACCTTTGAGTTTTTCCCATTGTTGACCACCATTTAGAGTTACATAAATCCCATGTTCAGTTGCAGCAAATAATAAATCTTTTTTAATGTGGTCTTGCACAATTCTCCAAGTCAACACTCGATCAGGAATTCCTCCTGCTTTGGAATTTCCTTTGATCGATTGCCAAGTTTTTCCTTTGTCATTACTTTTATAAAGATAAGGTTGGAAGTCTCCACTTTTATGATTGTCGAGTGCTATGTAAACTGTATTCACATCATGAAGATCAGCTTTGATATCATTGACAAAAGCTCTTGCTGGCACTCCTGGTAATTGTTCCACCATGATTTTTCTCCAGTTTTCACCACCATCTTCTGTCACCTGAATAATACCGTCATCTGTACCCGCATAGATCAATCCTTCTTGCAAGGGTGATTGTGAAAGTGACGTGATGGAATTAAAAACAGACATTGCAGCAACATCCCAAGGGTTGTCCCAACTTTGTTGCTTACCCATGATTGGTAAAGTAATACGTTCTTCATTTCTAGTCAAGTCACCAGAAATGGCTGTCCAACTATCTCCTCGATTATCTGAACGCCAAACTCTATGCGAAGCAAAATAAAGCGTCGCAGGATTGTGTGGACTTACTACGATTGGTGCGTCCCAATTAAATCTTTCATGACCTTCTCCTTCCCCAGCTTGCGGTTGGATAAAAACTTGTTCTCCTGTTTTTAAATCAACTCTATGCATACCTCCTTGTTGAGTTTCCGCATAAATAATATTTGGATTGCCTGGTTCGGTGGCAGATTGATGACCATCAGAACCAAGCGTTTTATACCAGTCTTGATTTCGGATACCATGACGGTTATCCGTTCGAGAAGGGCCTCCATGGGAACCATTGTCTTGTGTTCCGCCAAAAATATGATAGAATGGTTCTCGATCATCCACCGCTACTTTATAATATTGAGTCAAAGGAAGATTGGGAATAAATCGCCAATTAGCTGCCAGGTCAAAACTCTCATAGATACCTGCATCAGTACCCACTAATAAATAATTTGGATCATCCTTTCGGAAGACGATAGCATGATTATCGGAGTGTTTTTTCTCTTCAGTTAAAGTTCTAAAATCTGCTCCACCATTATCCGAAACCAAAATTCTAACATTCATCAAATATAATCGATCAAACTGATGTGGGCTGGCATACAACTCTTGATAATAGTGTGGACCAGTTGCACCTGAAACAGCATTCGACATTTTTTTCCAAGAAGCACCTTGATTGGTGGAACGAAAAACGCCACCTGTTTTTCTGTCTAATTCGATTGCAGCATATATCACATCAGGTTGTTGTGGAGAAATGGCGATTCCAATTTTCCCTAAATTAGATTTAGGTAAACCTGTTTTTAATTTTGTCCAAGTTGCTCCCCCATCTCTAGATTGATGCAAACCACTTCCTGGGCCACCGCCCATAAATGCTGCAATGGTTCGATGCCTATCCCAAGTCGCTGCGTACATCACATTAGCATCCCGTGGATCCATGGCAATATCGGTGACACCTGTCCATTCGCTATTGCCTAATACTTTTTTCCAAGTTGCACCGCCATCGATGGATTTATATAATCCACGTTCGCCTCCACTTTTCCAAAGCGGCCCTTGTGCTGCTACGTATATGATATTAGGATTTTCAGGATGAACAATGATCTCTGAAATATGCTCGGACTTTTTGAGTCCCATATTTTTCCAACTTTGACCACCGTCGGTACTTTTATAAATTCCATCGCCGTAGGCTACATGTCTTCCTCCTACATTTTCGCCAGTTCCCAACCAAATGGTTGATGGGTTGGATGGATCGAGGGTGATGCATCCTGTGGAGTAGGATGGATAATCGTCGAAGATGGGTGTCCAAGTGTGTCCTGAATTTTTCGTTTTCCAAACTCCGCCTGAACCTGTTGCGACATACCAAACATTATCATTATTGGGATGAACGGCTATGTCAGCAATACGTCCTGAGGCAAATGCTGGGCCGACGCTTCGTAATTTTAATCCAGAAAATATAGATTCAATTTTCTCTTCTTTGACTGGTTTGTTCTTTTTCTTTCTTTGGGCAAAAAGTAAAAGGTTGCCCATGATTGTAAGGAATAGGATTGTTAAGATTGTTTTTTTCATGGTATGTGGGTTTGGTTTTGAAAATTTTGTTTTTGTGAAAATAAGAAAATTTGAGTAATGGAAGGGTACGTATTTGAGAAAGATTTTGTGGTATAAATTAGGTGGAAACTTTGGATATATTTTTTATTGAACTACTCCGCAGCAAGCTGTTATGCGACATAATGTTGTAGCATAACACAAGCTGACGAAGAATCAAAAAAACAGTTTCATAGATATTTAATATAGAATTTCACCACATAGACACATAGAAAACATAGAATTTCAACTATGTTTTCTATGTGCCTATATGGTGAAAAAAAATTGGTCGTGGAGGGATTTTTTCACTTATGAGATATCATTGCTGATGTTGCACCCGATGCAAGCATCGGGGAATTCTTTTGATTAAAATACGAAACCATAAAACGCAGAGTACTTTTTCATCACATAGGCAGGCACATAGAAAACATAGTCTTTACTGTATAACTAAACTATGATTTCTTTGTAGTAAAAAGGAATACACCCCAGTTATAATTTAACCTAGGTAAATACCTTTTCGATAAAAACTTTTAATCAAAGGAAGAATTGCCAACTCTAAAGGAACTATGACCTATTTACTGCCTCCAAATCGCCTTTATATTTGTAATATCAATCACATAAATATTTAATTAATCAGAAATAAATTATCATGAAAGAAATAAAAAATGTAGCAGATTTCAAATCAATTATCAACACAGGTAAACCAGTTCTTTTAGATTTCTATGCTGACTGGTGTGGCCCTTGTCGAGCACTTTTACCAACGGTTGAAAAATTAGCAGAAGCACATGCTGAAGATTTTGAAATCGTAAAAGTCAATGTCGATAACAATCGAGAATTAGCTCAACAATTTGGCGTAAGAAGTATTCCTGCTTTATTCTTTTTGAAAGATGGAGAAGTTCAAGAAAGGTTAGTTGGCGTTCAAACTGAAGCTGCCCTTAAATCCAAAATTGAACAATATAGCGTAGCAGTTTAAAATGATTTGATGAATATTTTTAGGAGGGAATCATCAAATGATGATTCCCTTTTTTTATCAAAAAAAATGTTTCACCTCTAAAAAAATAAAATTATGTTTATCACAAAAGTAAATCAATCGCCCCCAAATCCAACCAATAGCACCATCCATGAATATCATGAATGCCCAAATTGCTGGGGATATTTACAATGGGAAGAGCAAGATTGCATGGGAAGTATGAGTATTGATAAAGGCTCCAGATCTGAGATTTTTAGTAAAAATGGTTTTATTCGAAGATTTATTAAAAAATATATCGGATGAAAAATGACCTAGAAAATCTAACTTAAAAAGCACCATTCACAAATTTGTCAATGGTGCTTTTTACTTTTCAAAAACTTCTTTTTTATTTAATTCTATGACAAATCTCGTACTTTAAGTCAGACGATTTTATTTTTTTTGGAAAATCCCAAACAACTCATTTCCCTTCCGAGGTTCAATCGAATTATAACATTTTTCAAAAATCACCGTCTCAAAATGAGTAGATAAATAACTTAAATATTCTTCTCGAGTTCCTCCAAATGGCCGTTTTACTAAATCACCCGTAAGCGGAATATCAAACCAAACTCCTACTAATTTTCCCTTTGGAAAAAGTAGACGAGCCATTGTGTTAGCATAAAGAATCCTGTTATTTTTTAATGGGGGAAAAGAACAAAAGAAAGTCTGCTCAAAAATTAAATCATATTTCTCGTCGTGTTCAAAAAAGTTCCCTAGCAATAATTGCTCGGATGAAAAGTCAGGATTTCTTTTTTGAAAAGCCTCCAAAGGTGCTTTAGAAATATCTAAAACGAATACATTTTTAAAACCTTGAGTAAAAAGATATTCCGCCTCGTAAGCATTTCCAGCACCAGGAATTAAAATCTTCAGATCTTTATTTTCTAATTGATCAATATAAGTTTTTAAAGGAGTTGAGGGAAAACCAATATCCCAACCAGTTCTTCCTTCTTTATATCTTTTTGACCAAAAATCATTTTCGGAATTAGTATCTTTTAAGTTTGACATATTTTTTAAGTATTTTCTAACAAAACAAAAAAGCCACCCTCAAGTTTTCTTGAAAGTGGCTTTTTAAAAAAATATTAATTCAATTATTTTCTTAGTACATTTCGCACATAATTAGCAACTGCCACAATCTCTGCGTCTTTTAACACTCCTTTAAAAGGAGTCATCAATCCTTTACCATGATAAATTTGTGCAACGTTTTCTTCCAAACTAGTTTTCACTTTAGTCAAATCCTTTGCTCCATTGATCGCCATTTTTCCATCCATTCCATGACAAGGTGTACAAAATAATTTGTATTTCTTTTTCCCATCGATTGCTCCCAAAGCATCTTCTGAAACAGCAGCAATAATTTCTTTTGCTTTTGCAATTTGTTCAGGTGGAATTGGAGTAGTTTGTTCTTCAACCTCTTTTTCATCAGTAGCGGTCGTTGTTGAACTTTCTTTCTCTTCAGTAGCTTTCTTTTTAGTAGCTTCCGTTTTAAATGGATCTTCTTTTTTCTTCTTTGGTTTGTCACCACCACAACTCCAAATTAAGCCTGCAAATAACAATATGATTACAAATGATATTTTTTTCATAAATTTTTATTTCAATATTTTTTTAATAATTAGATTTTATTCTAAATAGGATTGTATAAGCGACCGTAAAACGTCTAACGCTCAATGTCAAACGAATAAAGTCTATTAATTAGAGTCCAAATATAAATAGTCAAGTTCCCATTTCAAAATGAAAACTTGACTATGAATAATATTTATGAAATTTAATTTATTTTTCTATCAAATTGTAGCGCAAACAGGGCAAGCAGAATTTTCTCCATCATTGATTAATCGAATTCCTGTAATTCGATCTTCTACAAATTTTTGAATAAATGCTTTTTGAGCAGTAGCGTCTTTATTTTTAATATCTATTTGACGATCTGCTACATATTCTACAAATTCACCTCCATATTCTGAATGTCCCCAACAATTTGGACAAACACCTACTTCGATTAATCCTTCATCTGTAAGTTCGATCTTATCTTCTTTTTTCTTAAAAAAACTAAATAATCCCATGTCTTGTAATTGTTTTGTTATTAAAATATTGATTTCTTTTTTCTAAAACAAAAATAAGTATTTGATATCACAAGACTGTAACAAAGGATTATGAATTCTATTACAATTGTAATTGCTAGGACACAAAAGTCACTTGAATTCATTTTGATCAAATCATTTTTATTAAACTACTCCACAACAAGCTGACAGAGAATCAAAAAAACAGTTTCATAGATATCAAAATAGAATCTCACCACATAGGTACATAAAAAACAAAAGTGAAATTCTATGTTTTCTATGTGGTGAAAAAAAAATCGGTCGTGTGGGGATTTTTTCACTTATCAAATGTCATTGTTATTGTTGCACCCGAAGCAAGCATTAGGGAATTCTTTTTATTAAACCACTTTAAAATATTTAAAGAATATAAATTCTAATTTAGTGATTCAAAATAATTTGATAAAACAACTCAATTAAAAAAATATGGATTTAAAATATTTAAAAGTAACTATCGAAAATCATGTGGCACAGGTTTCCTTTAATCGACCTAAAAAAGCTAATTCTCTCCATATGCCAGCTTGGGAAGAAATGAAATCTGTTTTTGAAAAATTGCATGATAATCCAGATGCACGGGTTATCGTACTTACAGGTGAAGGCAAACATTTTTGTGCAGGAATTGATTTGGAAACTTTGATGGATATGCAAAAATATAACTCCATCAGTTGCCCCGGTCGAAGAAGTGAAAAGCTTCGGAAGTTTATTTTAGCTTTTCAAGATACGATTACAGCTATTGAAAAATGTCGAAAACCAGTTTTGGCAGCTATTCAAAATGCTTGTGTTGGTGGAGGTGTAGATATTATTTCTGCTTGCGACATGCGATATTGTACAGATGCAGCTTACTTTGCGATCAAAGAAGTTGATTTAGGTTTAGTAGCTGATATTGGGACTTTGCAACGTTTGCCAAATATTCTAAATCCAGGAATCGTCTCGGAATTAGCTTACACCGGTCGTAAAGTCATGGGTGAAGAAGCTGCCAAAATTGGATTGGTCAATCAGACTTTCCCTACCCAAGAAGCGATGATGAATCGAGTGATGGAATTAGCCAAAATGATTGCTTCTAAATCTCCACTTGTTATCAGAGGTACAAAAGAAATGTTGCTTTACAAACGAGATCATTCTGTAGAAGATTCGCTTGATTATATGGCAACTTGGAATGCAGGGATGTTGATGTCGGAAGATTTGATGGAAGCATTTCAAGCGAGTGTGCAGAAACGGGAAGCGGTTTTTAATGGTTAATGTTTAACTGTGAATGGTTAACACCAATTCGTGTTAACCATTCACGATTAAACATTAACCGTTATCAATGATGATGTCCTCCCCCACTTGCTTCTCCCTTCTTCGATTGAGCCATTAAAAAATAAGCCCCATCAATTACTATTTCCTCGGACGCTTCCAATTTCTCTAAAGGGGTAATTTCAAAAAAACCAAAATCAGATACTCCTTTTAGAACAGGTACTTTTTTAAAATGAACTTCATCGTCATGCTCTTCTTCTTTTACAAAAATATAATAAAGTCCATTGTCCAATGCTACTGCTTCCTCTGGCAAGGCAGGCACTTTTCGATCTTCTAAAATGATCCGACCTTCGACATACATTCCTGGAATCAGTTCCGTTTTGTCATCCACCATTTCGGCATGGACAGAAATGGATCGATTAGATTCATCGATAGATTTCCCAATGGCAAATATCTTAGCTTGCATCACATTCTTCGGTTGACTTTGCAAACTAAAACTAATCAATTGTCCTTTTTTGATGTAGGGCAAGTCTTTTTCAAAAACCATAAAATCAATATGCAAATGATGATTGTCTACGATCTCAAAAAGATCTTGTTGTGGATCGATAAAAATTCCAGTATTGATTTTGATCTCTCGAATGAAACCATTTAGTGGACTTAGAACACTCAAGAATGTTTTTAAATCAGCATCTCCAGCAATTGGAATAGGTAAATTTAAAACCTTCATTCGAGATTTTAAGCCTTGCAATTTCGCTTTCGCAATGGCTCTTTCAGAAGTAATTTTATCTAATCCACTTTGTGGCGCAATTTCTTTTTTCACTAAATCCATTTGCCGAACATATTCTTTTTCGAGAAACATTAACTCTCCTTCCACTTCTAAATATTCTTGTTGCCAAGTAATAAAATCTGGATTTTGAATCGTAGCAAGTACAGCTCCTTTTCGAACATATTGCCCAGGTTTAACATTGATTTGGGTTACTTTTCCAGCAGCCATCGAACTGACATTTGCTTTGTTTTGAGGTGGTAATTCGAGTAAGCCATTTACCTTTAAAGTTGATTGTAAATTTCTATTTTCAAAAGTGCCGTACTTTAATCCGATCTTTTGTATTTGTTCTTTGGTCAATTCTACTTCTTCCCCACCTTCCTCTTCATGAGCATGAGAATCATCCTTGGGAGCATCAACATGATTCCCATTTTCATCATGTGTATGTCCATCCGATGTATCATGACAACTCCAAAACAAGATACTTAACAATATATTTACAAATGCTATTTTTAATATTAATTTTTTCATTTTTGATATTTTTCTTTTTAAGAAACAATACAACTAACTGATAATCAATCAATTAAATCTTCATTTTTTAATTCCTAAATAGTTAAGTTGTGTTTTTAGAACATGAAACTCCTTCAACATCTCGAGGTAATTAATTTCATATTGAATACCTTGATCTAGACTTTGAAGATATTCAAAAGCAGTTGCTTGTCCTGCCTGAAAAGCTGCTTTGGCAAATTCTTGACGATTACGAATGGAAGGCAAAATTTCTTTTTCCAAATATTGCATCGCTATTTTTTGACTTTGTAATTGCATTGTTATTTTTTCACGTTCGATTTCAAGTTGTTGTAAAATTGTTTCCTTTTTAGACTCCTGAACTTGAACCTGAATATGAGCAGCTTCAATTTTTTTATTTTGACTTTTCTTAAAAAGTGGAACATTCATTCCCAATTGATAACCAAAAAATGGCGCTTGCCCTGAAACAGTTTGCAATCGCAAACCAGTCTGCAATTGTGGCAACAGTTGAGCTTTTTGCACTTCGATTTGAGCTTTAGCTAATTCGCTATTTTGGTTTTGGAATTGAACAATTGGATGATTGGAAAGATCTTTATTTTCAATTTCAGAAGGCAGAGGCAGTTCTTCTAAATTCACATCCACTTCATTTTCTGATCTCAACCAATTTTTAAAATTATTATTAGAAATAACTAAATCTTGATTTGCCATTTCCTTCTTCCAAAGTGCTAACTTCAATTGATCTTGTGCTGTCATCAAAGGCAATTTCCCAATCGAACCAGCGTCAAATCGTTCTTGATTTACTTTTACAAATTCATCATAAACTCTAGTTAGGTCATTTAGTAAACTTTGTTTTTGTTTTTGAAAAACTAAATCATAAAATACTAATGTAGTTTGATATGCAACTTGTTGCTTAGTTAATTGCATCGCACTTGTAGATAAAATTGCTTGTTGCTGATACAGTTTTTGTTGTGCTTGATTTACTTTTGGTAAATAAAAATTCTGTTGCATACCAATTGAATGGATTCCTTGGCTCTCTTGAAAATCAAATTCTTCACCCGTTACAAAAATGTTAGTCAAAGGCAAAGTTGATTTTATTTCACTTAATTTATTGGCTCTTTGGATTTGTAATTGATTGGTTTTAATGGCAGCAAAATTCATTTGACTCATTGTAATCGCTTCTTCCAAACTAAGTTTCGAAACTTGTGAATGTCCTGTTATAAAAAATAATAACAATACACTTACAAGAGGTGAAATTTTATTCATTTTCCATTTTTTTTCAGAGAAATAATAAAGAATAGGTAAAATTACGAGCGTCAAAAAAGTAGCCGAAATCAATCCTCCTACCACAACTGTCGCCAAAGGTTGTTGCACTTCTGCTCCAGCTGAGGTCGAAATTGCCATAGGTAAAAATCCTAAGGAAGCAACCGTGGCAGTCATAATTACAGGTCGCAATCGAACTTTTGTACCGACTAAAATTCGTTCATTCAAATCTGTCATTCCTTCTTTTTTCAATTGATTAAAATAGGCGATCAAAACAATTCCATTCAACACCGCCACTCCAAACAAAGCAATAAATCCAACGCCCGCAGAAATACTAAATGACATTCCTCGAAACCATAATGCCCAAATTCCACCAATCGCCGACATTGGAATCGCCGTAAAAATCAATGCAGATTGCGTGACTGAATGAAAGGTCAAATACAACAAAATAAAAATCAAAGCCAAAGCTGCAGGTACTGCAATCATTAGTCTTTCACGAGCATTTTCTAGATTTTCAAAAGCCCCTCCATAAGTAAAATAGTAACCAACAGGAAGTTGTAATTCAGTTCCTAATTTGGACTTTATTTCATTGACTAAACCTTCGACATCACGACCTCGTGTGTTGACTCCGATAGTAATTCTACGTTGCGTATTATCTCTCGAAATTTGGGTGGGACCTTCTTGAAATTCAATTGAAGCTAATTCTTGTAAAGGAATTTGGTCACCATTTGGCAATGGAATAAAAAGATTTTTGACGTCCTCAATATTATTCCGATAAGGTTCATCTAATCTTGTCACCAACTCAAATCTTTTTTCTCCCTCAAAAATATGCCCTGCAATTTCTCCAGCAAATCCAGTTCGAATGGTTCTGTTGATTACTTCTGCACTCACTCCATAACGAGCCATTTTTCTTCGATCATATTTGGCGACCATTTGTTGGAGTCCTGCGGTTGCTTCGACTTGGATATCTCCAACTCCATTAATTGCCTCAATAATATGCTCGGCTTCTTTGGCTGTTTTTGCTAAAACTCCTAAATCTTCACCATACAATTTGATAGCAATATCTTGTCTCACACCAGTCATTAATTCATTGAAACGCATTTGAATGGGTTGAGTGAACTCATAGATCACACCGGGGAACTTGTTCATTTCCATTTCCATCTTTTCAAATAATTCTTCTTTTGAATTTCCAGAAGTCCATTCCGATTTAGGTTTTAAAATCACAAAAATATCTCCTGCTTCGAGTGGCATGATGTCAGTTGGAATCTCGGCAGTTCCAATTTTGGTTACTACCTTTTCAACTTCTGGAAATTTTTCTAAAAGAATTTTTTGCAACTCCGCAGAGACTTCTACTCCTTTCGCAATGGAACTTCCAGGAGGTAAAATCTGATGCAATGCAAAATCTCCTTCTTCCAAGGTTGGGATAAATTCTCCACCTAATCGACTAAATTGTAACAAACTAATTACAAAAAGTGCAACCGTGGCCACTAAGAAAATTGTCTTGAATCTTAAAGCGAAATGTAAAAACGGTTGGTATATTTTATAGAAAAATTCAATGATGTGATCTGCAATATTTTTTTTATTAGAAATATTTTTGCTCAACAACCAAGAGGACATCATCGGCACATAAGTCAAAGATAAAATCAGCGCTCCTAAAATGGCAAAACTAACCGTTTGAGCCATTGGTCGAAACATTTTTCCTTCTATTCCTATCAATAAAAGTATAGGTAAATAAACGATCAAAATAATGATTTCACCAAAAGCAGCCGATTGTCGAATTTTGCTTGAAGCTTCGTAAACTTCTGCATTCATTTCTTTTACTGAAAGTTGCTCGCCTGATTTTCGAATACCTAAATGATGTAAAATCGCCTCCACAATAATCACCGCTCCATCGACCACCAATCCAAAATCAATTGCTCCCAAGCTCATCAAATTGGCTGATATTCCAAACACTCGCATCATTGAAATTGCAAACAACATCGCCAACGGAATCACCGATGCTACAATCAAACCAGCTCGCCAATTTCCCAATAACAATACTAATACAAAAACGACAATTAACCCTCCTTCCACCAAATTGGTGATGACGGTGGAAGTGGTTCTATTGACCAATTTGGAACGATCCAAGTATGGTTCGATGATGACTCCTTCGGGAAGAGATTTTTGGATTTGTTCCATTCGAACTTTTACTCGCTCGGTAACTTCGGCAGAGTTTTCACCCTTCAGCATCATTACTTGACCTGCAACCACTTCTCCAATTCCATTCATAGTCACCGCTCCAAATCGAGGCGCATGGCCCAATTTTACAACTGCCACATCCTTTATCAAAATGGGTAAACCGTTGGTGTTTTTCACCACTACATTTTCAATATCTTCCATTGAATTCAACCGACCTTCTCCCCGAATAAAATAGGTGTAATCTTTTTTCTCAATATACGATCCGCCCGTATTTGCATTGTTATTTTCTATTGCTTGAAATAATTCTTCAAGCGTCACATTCATACTTTTGAGTTTGTCGGGACTGAATGCCACTTCATATTGTTTCAAATGACCGCCACTACTGTTGACTTCGATAACACCTTTGATCCCTGTCAATTGTCTTTTGACCACCCAGTCTTGAATACTTCGTAAGTCCGTGGAAGAAAACTTTTCTTTATGATCCTCATCTGCAAAAATTACATATTGATAAATTTCTCCAAGTCCAGTTGAAATCGGACTCATCTCTGGCTGTCCTAAACCTTTAGGAATTTCAGCTTCCGCAGCTTTTATTCTTTCACCAATTAATTGTCGAGCCAAATACACACTTGTACTTTCTTCAAAGACTACGGTGATAACTGAAAGACCAAATCGAGAGATGGAACGCACTTCTACCACATCTGGAATATTTCCCAAAGCCATCTCTAATGGAAAAGTGATTAATTGCTCAACCTCTTGTGCAGCAAGGGTTGGCGCATTGGTGATGACCTGAACTTGATTGTCAGTAATGTCTGGAACAGCATCAATTGGCAGGTGCTTTAATGAATAAATTCCCCAACCAATCAAACCTATTATAAAGAGACTAATCACCAATTTATTATGTATCGAAAAATGAATTATTCGATCTATCATATTAAATTATTATTAAAATATGATTTAGAAAAGAACGTATCAAAACGTTTTTTCCCAAAATGTAAATATGTTGTTATAAACTTAGTGATCAAAGAAAAGAGACCACTCCTAGAAATGATATTTAACTAAATGAAGGAGGTTGAATCAATGATTTGATAAAACCTGTGAGGTGAAAATTATTTTGAAATGATAACTCATTTAAAACGGTAGGAAATGATATATCTGAATGATCGAATTTGATATCCATAGAAAAAAGCAAAACGGAAACGTGTGGAGATTGACAAGGTAAATTTTCATGATCTTCGGCATCATCATGATCGTGATTTTCAGAAGGCAAAACATGGGCTTTGATAAACTCAACTACACAGAAATCTTGACCTTGAGCAACCGCATTTTTTTTATGTAACTGATAATGTTCCAACAAGTCAGATATATGCAATAATTGGCTAAAATCCGTCTTTGGAATAAAGCTGCCAAGGAGCATATAAAAGGCCAATATGAGTGGAGTTATTTTCAATTAATTATTTTTTGTAAAACAAATATAATTATTTTTTAACATAAATCGGTTGCTAATATTTCAAAATCTTAATCGCCTCACTTTTCCCTTTATCTGAATTTAAGACCAAACTTTTGATTTCTTCTTTTCCATTCCAAATAGAAATTGCAGCAGTATTCGGTGGCATTTCCCCTAAATTTTCAGCGTAAAGAATTAATTCATTTGAATCTTCAGGCAAATCAATGATAATATTTTTAGATCGCTTTTTAAGTCGATAATTTTTAAGAATCCAAATTCCATTTAAGTTGAGTGAAACCACATCTCCATCCACTTTATCATTATCCCAAATTTTGATCGTCACCTTTTTATTTTTTACTAAAACAGTTTCCACCGTTTCCGTTTTTCGCCCATTGATATCTTTTGTTTTTTCGAAAACAACTTCGGTAATGGCTGGAATTTTACAAGCAGAATGGTCTGGAAAATATTGATTGTTTTTATAAAAAATTCCGTTGCGCTGACACTCTCCTACAAACTGATATTTGGAAAGTGTCTCATTAAATTTGTAATCGCATTTCGAAAGACATTGACCATTGGAAGATTTTAAAAATAAAACTTCTTCCATATCATAACTTAAATATTCTCCATTAAAATTTCCTCCAATGGTAAAGGTTGAATTGATATTTCGAGATTGATCTTTCTTAGATAATTCAATTTGTTTTCCAATACCTTTAATCTCCGCATGATCCTGTTCGAGATCTAACTCAAATGACCAATGCCGAGCTGATCCTTTCAATGAAAAATGACCGTTCCAAGTTCCAGAAAGGTCTTGTGCAAAAATCGAATTTTGGGAAAGTAGAAATAGGAATATTAATAAAACAATGAAGTGAAAATTTCTCATGCTATTTTTTTGGCTAAAAATTGACAAGGGGAAATTTTAATAAATAAGGTAAAATTTAATGGAGGGAAGTATCAAATATAAAAGACAAATAAAATACCAAGAATAATTTTTCTGAAAAAAATTATTCTTAACCCAACCTTTTAACAAAATATTAAGTCATTATAAGTAGACAGTTAGTATTTTTGTAAAAAATAAATCAATGAAAAACTTAAGCATCTACCTCCTCCTTACTTTTTTAATCCTTTCAAGTTGTTCTCAACAGCAAAAGGAAGAAGTTATTATTGACGAAATCTCCTGTGAAGACGGCTGTTTATTTGTCATGGAAAATATTGAAGCGACTATGATCTATATGGATTGTTTTCAAAAATATGCCATTCAAACTCAATATCCAGATGATAAATCCATCACCATTTACGGTATTCCAGAAAATGTAAAAGAAGAATTTGAAGAAGAAGGAAAAGAAGTGATTTTTACTGCACGATTCAGAGAAAATACTCTGGCTCCTCAGTTTCCAGATCCAAGTTTTAATATGGCTTCGATATATGAAATTGAGGTGGTTGAGTTAAAATAAATTAGCTACCTAACCTAAATCTATTCTAAGAAAACCGCTTTCCTAAAATAAGGAAAGCGGTTTTCTAATTTAAAAGAAAATTTCACGCAAGTATTTTATCTTTAATGCATCTAATATCTTTAGATATGATTTTAGAAAAAACTTAATAAAATATTTGATGAAAAATCTACTCTCATTTGTCAGTTTCTTTTTTCTTAGCTTTTCAATTTTTGCCCAAGGTGGCACAATCACAGGAAAAATTATTGGACCATCAAACTCACCTTTGCCTGGTGCACATATTTCCATCAATCAAGTTTGGGGCGAGCAAGTCAAATCTGGAGTCACAGATGATCAAGGGAATTTTGAAATAAAAAATATTCCCACAGGTGGTTATAAAATAAAAGTTTCTTTCCTCGGTATGGCTGATTTAGAAAAAGAGATTTCATTGACCGATCAAAATCTAAATATTCCAACAATACAATTACAAGAATCCACCTCAAAACTAAATGAAGTTATTGTAGAAGGAAAAGCACCCATCGCAACTCAATCTGGAGACACTACTTCCTACAATGCAAGTTCGTTTAAAACATTGAAGGATGCCTCCGCTGAAGAGTTGGTAGAAAAGATGCCAGGTGTAGTTGTAGAAAATGGCGAAGTGCAAGCGCAAGGCGAAAAAGTACAACAGGTTCTCGTCGATGGTCGTCCATTTTTTGGAAATGATCCTTCGGCTGCTTTAAAGAATTTACCTGCAGAGGTTATTTCCAAGATTGAAGTTTTTGATCAGAAGAGCGACCAAGCCAACTTCACCGGTTTTGATGATGGTGAAACGACCAAGACCATGAATATTGTTACAAAAAAGAATATGCGAGCTGGTCAATTTGGAAAAGTGCAAGCAGGTTATGGCTATGAGGATAAATATCGTGTAGGAGGAAATTTTAGTATTTTCAATGGCGACCAAAGAATTTCTTTAATTGGTCAAAGTAATAATATTAACATCCAAAATTTCTCCACCGAAGATTTACTCGGAGTGGTTGGTTCAGGTGGTAGTAGAAGAGGAAGAGGTGGTCGTGGAGGCGGTGGTCGAGGACGTGGCGGCAGAGGTGGTGGAGGTGGATCTGTCAACGATTTTTTAGTGCAGCAACAAGGTGGAATTGCGACCACTCATGCTATCGGTTTAAATTATTCTGATAAGATTGGAGAAAAATTAGACCTCTCAGGAAGTTACTTTTTTAATGCATCTGAAAATAATGCAGACGAAAGTGTTTTGAGACAATTCATTGATAATGAGTCAGTTAATGAGTTTTATGATGAAGAAAGTGCCAGCTTCACGGATAACTTTAATCATCGAGTTAACTTAAGAATTGAATATAAAATTGATTCGGCTAACTCTATCATCATGCGCCCACGAGCTAGTTGGCAAATGAATAAGGGAACAGAAAATGTTTTTGGAAATACCTTGTTAGGAGATGACGTTCTCAATCAAACTGATAATTATACAAAGTCTGATTTGTCAGGTGTAAATGTCTCTAACAACATTCTTTTCCGTCATCGTTTTCCAAAAAGAGGGCGAACTATTTCCTTAAATGTAGGCATGGGATATAATGATAAAAAAGGGGAAAATTTCCTCGAATCACAAAATGATTATTTTGACCCACCACCCTTTTCTGATACTTTAAACCAGTTTTCAAATCTAGATTTACAAGGTTGGAATCTCTCTTCAAATATTTCTTATACCGAACCAATTAGTAAAAGTCAAAGTCTAATGATTGAGTATCGAACTCGATATCAAACAGAAGATTCGGATAAAACCACTAATGATTTTTCAGAAAGCACTCAGGATTTCACTATTCCTAACAATACTCTTACAAATGTATTTTCTAATAATTATTTGACTCACACAGGAGGAGTTGGTTATAATTATCGAAAAGGGAAATTTATGTTTATCACTCGCGCTAGAGTTGAATTTGCACAACTGAATGGAGAAGAAACTTTTCCAAATCCAACGAATTCAATTTCTAAGGATTTTGTCAACTTCGTCCCTTTTGCTATGATTCGATGGAGTAAATCTAGACAAGAAAATTTTAGATTTATGTATCGCTCCAATACAACTTCGCCAACAGCAGATCAGTTACAAACGGTGGTAGATAATACGAATCCATTGCAATTGTCTATTGGAAATGCAGATTTGAATCAGTCAGTTTCACATCGGTTATTTGCTCGCTATCAAAAAACGAATGTTGAAAAATCACGGGTATTCTTTGCTTTGGTTGGGGGAAGTTTCCAACAAAATTATATCGGCAATCAACTTTATCTTCGAGAAACGAATGACCCCATTTTTGACGAAATAGATTTAGCACCAGGTGCACAAATTTCTCAGCCTGTGAATTTAGATGGCTATTGGGATATGCGAACTTATCTTACTTATGGAATTCCTTTAGCTAAAATTAAATCAAATTTAAATTTTGATTTTGGAGTCAACTATTCCAATTCTCCTAGTCAAATTAATCAAGCAATCAACGAATCAAAAAATAGTTCTTATAAAGGTGGAATTGTCCTAGCTAGTAATATTTCTGATAAAGTAGATTTTACCATTTCCTCTCGAACTGGTTTTACCTCTGTAAAAAATACGATTAACTCAGATGGCGACAGCGATTATATTACACAAAGTACTCGAGTAAAATTCAATTGGATTATTGGAAAAAGCTTGGTGTTCAGAACCAATCTAAATCATCAATTATATAATGGATTGTCTGATGATTTTAATCAAAATTATTGGCTGTGGAATATGAGTATTGGAAAAAAGGTTTTTAAAAATCAATTAGGAGAAATTGCTATTTCAGCTTTTGATTTACTCAATCAGAATAGATCGATTTCTCGAAACATCACCGAAGTTTATATTGAAGATGTACAGACAACTACTTTGACTCGATACATCATGTTGAATTTCACCTATAATTTTAGAAACTTTAGAATTGGGAATGCACCTATTCCGGAAGAAAAAGAAAGACGACGAGGTAGAGATCGGTGGTAATTTTCAAAAACCTTTTTACATAAAAAAAGAGTTAAATATAGCCAAGGCTTATTTAACTCTTTTTCTTATTTTAAAATGAACTGATTATAAATCAAATCCGACCCCTAAAATTGGAGTAGTTCCTACATCAGTAATATTTGTGGTAACTTCTGTTGTAGTAGTTCCTCCTCCAGAACAACCACCTCCACCTCTTCTTCCTCTTCGCCCTCTTCTTCCACATCCACTACCTCGACGACCTCGGCAGCCTTTTCCTTTTAGTGTTTTGCTTTCTTCAGCAGATAAAACACTTGATTGTAATTTTTCTTGGACTTGTATTAAATAGCTCATGATTAGATATTAAATTGGTTTAAAAATAAAATATTAAAGAGTAATTCTGAAAAGATTTTACTCCACCTTTAAACCAAAGAGCATACCATAGCATTTCAAGCTAATTTGAATTTATACCCCGTCACTTAACTACCCATAAATTCCCAAGCGGATCGATAGCCACCACATTTTTCTACATACTCAATAAATTTTTCATAAAATTTATCTTGCCCAATCGTAGCTGAATCACCAATTATAACAAGCTGTTTACGGGCGCGTGTCATTGCTACATTCATCCGTCTATAATCATTTAAAAAACCAATTTCATTATTATCATTGGAGCGAACCAAGGAAATATAAATCACATCTCGCTCCTGTCCTTGGAAGCCATCAATAGTATTAATTGTCACAAATTCCTGATAAGCAGTAAGTGTTTCATCTTCCGAAAATTGTTCTTTCATATGCAAAATCTGCGAACGATAAGGAGTGATAATCCCAACTGTTGGCATCTCCAAATCATGCTCTGCCAAAGAGTTTACAAATTGTAAAAAATGCTCTCGCAAAATAAAATACTCTCCTGAATTAAATTTACTTAAAGTCTCTTCATTCATTTCTTCATTGAATCCTGCTCCTGCTGTGTCAATAAATATTACAGGCGAAACATCACCTTTTGTCAATTCCCAATTAGCAACAGAATCATGTGCAACTAATTGATTATCATAGAATTGTGCATTTGAAAAATTCATAATCAATTTATTCATTCGATACTGTACATTGAGAAAACTGACTTCGGAAAATTGCTCCACACATTTTTCTAACAATGTAATCCCAAGTCCTTTATTTTTTGCATCAAAGGATTTTACAGTTGGTGGTAATTGAAATGGATCACCTGCCAAGACCACTTTACTTGCTCTCGAAATTGGGATCCAAGTTGCTGGCTCAAGTGCTTGTGCAGCTTCATCAATGACCACCGTTCTAAATTTTAATCGATCTAAAACAGAATGAACCGTATTGACTAAAGTACAACAAACTACTTGTGCTCCATGGAGAATTTCAGTCAATAATTTTTCTTCCAATGCTTTTGCCCAATCTTCCAACTCGCGTGCTTCTCGATAGTTATCTCTTCTTTCTTCTCGCTGCTGACCTCTAAAATTTCGTTTAAATTTCCCCGCTTTTCTTCGAGCTTGAGCAGCTTGAACTTTCACCTTTTTTATATGCTTACTTTCAGGATGGGCTGCGAGTTGCGCATCCAAAGTTAGATCCAAAAGTGACTCATCGACTCTCGAAACATTTCCAACACGAACTACTCTCAATCCTTTTTCAGATAATCTTTCCGCTAATAAATCTACTGCAGCATTACTTGGTGCAGTCACTAAAACATTTTTTTCAGTCTCACATAACAATTTAATTGCGTGGACGATGGTCGTAGTTTTCCCAGTTCCAGGAGGACCATGAACTATGGAAATATCATTCGCTGCAAGAATATGTTGGACGGCACCTTTTTGAGCCTCATTTAAATAATCATGATGGATGGTTGGCAACTCTCCAAAACGAGTTGGAAATTGATGATAAAATAAACTTTTCAATTCTGCTAATCGATCACCTTTGGCTTTGATGACTTTTTTCATTGCCTTTTCCATCTCTACATAAGTGCGTTCATCAAACAATAAATCGACTCCTACATTCCCATAATGTACCCAATTGGGAATATCTTGAGTATTCAGTACAACTTTCATTTGGTCTCTTTTCAGATATTGAATGATCCCATTGATTCGTCGCTCTTTGCTATCATTGGTTTTGGCATCAGCGGTGGAGAATAATTCTACGGGAGTACCTGATTTAAAACGATGTGGTTCGTTAAATTGATTGGTTTTTTCTAAAATTACAAAAGCTCGATCTCCAAAAGTAAAGCCTTCTTTTTTGACTGCAACAGGATGCCAAGTCAGTCCCTTTTCTCTTTTTTCTTTGAGGGTGAGTTTTAAGACTTGCTCTCGAAAACGATCGAAGTCTGCTTTTTTTTCTATTTGTAGAAGTTCTAAAACTTTGGTGAGTTCATTGTTGATGTCGGATAATTGCATGGGGCAAAGGTAAAAAAAATGGGGATTTTTGCGGAGGAATTATTGGTTATGAAATAAGGGTTTTCAAATGAAATACTTTCAATTTCTACCATCCAAAATTTTATCTTCAAAAAAGAAAATTTCAACCGAGACAAATTTCAACTAAAACCAACCATATTGAAAATTATTTTATAAAATTCAAATTCTTAGGAAAGAGAATAAAATCAAGCCCCGTGTAGGAATAAAAATAAAATGAGTAGTAGAATCGTAGCTCTTTTCCACAAAAATCAAGCATATCGCCCTACCTTCAAAAATCTAATTTAGTTTACTAAAATCTAATAAGAAGCATGAATCAATTTAAATCAACCTTAACCATTTTCGTTTTCCTCTTCCTTATCCCCTTCCAAAATCAAGCGCAAGACTTTTTACAAACGAACGGAAAAGCCATCATCAATTCAACTACAGGTGATACCGTTATTCTTCGTGGAATGGGTTTAGGTGGTTGGATGTTGCAAGAAGGATACATGTTGCAGACCGCTAGTTTTGCTAACGCGCAACATAAAATCAAACAACATATTGAAGATTTAATTGGAACAGCAAGCATGGAATTGTTTTATGAAAAATGGCTCGCCAATCATGTGCGCAAAGCTGATATTGATTCACTCGCTGCTTGGGGATTTAATTCTGTTCGACTGCCGATGCATTATAATTTGTTCACTTTACCAATTGAAGATGAACCTGTTGCTGGAGAAAATACTTGGTTGGACAAAGGATTCGTGATGACCGATAGCCTGGTTTCTTGGTGCAAACTAAATAATATGTGGGTCATTTTGGACTTGCATGCTGCACCTGGTGGACAAGGATATGATGCTGGGATTTCTGATTATGATGAGACCAAGCCTTCGCTTTGGGAGAGTACTGAAAATCAAGATAAGACTGTTGCGCTTTGGAAAAAATTGGCAGAGCGATATGTAGATGAACCTACGATTGCAGGTTACGATTTGATCAATGAAGTAAACTGGGATTTGCCTGGAGGAACGCTATTGAGAAATTTATATGGAGAAATTACCGATAATATTCGAATGGTAGATAATAATCATATTATTTTTATTGAGGGAAATTGGTTTGCAAATGACTTCACAGGTTTGACTCCACCGTGGGATAATAATATGGTTTATTCACCACACAAATATTGGTCTTTCAATGACCAAGCTTCCATTCAATGGGTTTTAGATATTCGAAACACACACAATGTTCCACTCTACTTAGGTGAAAGTGGAGAAAATTCAAATGTCTGGTTTCGAGATGCCATCAAACTTTTGGAGGACAATGACATCGGTTGGGCTTGGTGGCCCATGAAAAAAATTGAATCAATTGCTGGGCCTCTATCAATTACAAAAACTGGAGGCTATCAAGCTTTACTCAATTATTGGGAAGGAAACGGTACTGCTCCAAGTGTAACAGAAGCAACTGCAACTTTGATGGATCTGACCGAAAAATTGAAAATTGAAAATTGTTTTTTCCAAAAAGATGTCATCGACGCTATGTTCCGACAAGTCCAATCGGATGAAACTAAACCTTATAATATTCAAAATATTCCAGGGACAGTTTTCGCTTCTGATTTTGACATGGGCAGAAATGGAAAAGCCTATTTTGATACTGAAGTTGCCAACTATCATGTTTCTACTGGAAATTATTCCTCTTGGAATAGTGGTTGGCATTATCGAAATGATGGAGTTGATTTGGAACCAAGTGGTGACCAAATAAATTCTAATGGTCACGCAGTCGGATTTACTGCAACGGATGAATGGATTCAATATGAGGTGAATGTTACTGAAAGTGCCGTTTATGAAGTGGAATTAAGAATTGCAAATGGATCAACAGATGGAGCATTTCATTTCTCAGTTGATGGTGCAAATATTTCGACACCTTATTATGTACAAAATACGGGAGGTTATCAAAATTGGGAAACACTTACTATTCAGAATGTCATCCTAACTCCTGAAGACAAAAAACTAAAACTCCATGTAGACGAAGGCGGTTTTAATGTTGGAAGTTTCACCTTCAATAATGTGATGTTGACAACTGAAGTAACTACAGATTTCTTTTCGGCAGTTACCTTAGACGAATCAACTGTGGAGTTGGTTTTGAATAAACCACTTGCTCCAGATTTTATTGACCTCGCTGCTGGCTTCCAAATTTTCATCAATGGAACACAAGTATTATTGACCGATGTACAACCAAGTCCTGACAATCCAAGAATGATTATTATTGGAGTGGATGATACATTTGTATCAAGTGATGTTTTAAAAATATCCTACACAGGAAGTCAAATTACAGCAACTGATGGAATACTCTTAGAAAATTTTATTCAAAAACCAATTACCAATACCGTGGCGACTATTCACCCCGTCCCAGGAAGAATGGAGGCGGAAGAATATTATTTCCAAACAGGAATGGAAATTGAAAACACCATTGACATTGGCTTTGGTCAAAATCTAAGTTTTTTGGATGTTGGAGATTATGCAGATTATACAATTGATGTGGCACAAAGTGGTGTTTACCAAATTGATTATCGAACTGCTTCAAATGGTTCCACAGGAGCACTTCAATTGTTGAGTTTGGATGATGATGGGAATACTACATTTATTCATGGAGTCACTTTTCCACAAACCGGTGGATGGCAAACTTGGGAAACCATTGGAAAAACTGCTTTCCTCGAAGCTGGTAGACAAAATGTTCGAATCAACATTGTTCAATCTAATTTCAATTTGAATTGGATTGAATTCACTCAAATTGTAGGAACTGAGAATTTGGATTTGGAAAATCAAATTTCCATTTATCCAAATCCTAGTGATGGAATATTTTATATAGATGGAAATCTAGAAAAAAATCAAAATATAGAAATACGTGTGTATAATGTTATTGGTCAAATGATTTTAAGGAAATATATTGATAATATTTCGATTTTAAAAGAGGAAATAAATTTGAATCATTTCGAAAATGGAAATTATTTTGTGCGAATTCAGTTGGAAGATGGGGAATTTCTGACGAAGAAGATTTTGAAGAATTAATGAAAAATTAAGTCGATCAAGAATAGTTTATCACCAAAATTTCAATTCAAATTAAGATGATAAACTATTCCTTTTTTCTTTGATTTTTATTAAAATTCTGATTTTTGCAAAAAAAGTGACCTTTTAATAAAAAACCGTCAAAAAGGTACAAGGAATCATTTAAAGTGTATCTTTGTCTCGAACTATTAAGTTCTTAGGTTAACAACTTCCTCTTTTCAGGTCTTATTTTATCCTTCCTTAGTTTTTCAATTAACAGATTTTTTTACAGTATCTCGAATTAAATCGAGATAGTTAATTTTTTATATTATGAATATTTTTGTAGCAAAATTAAATTTCGACACAAGAGAGTCGGATTTACAACATGCATTTGAAGCTCATGGAGCTGTTGATTCCGTAAAGATTATTATGGATAAATTTACTGGAAGATCAAAAGGTTTTGGTTTTGTGGAAATGTCTAACGACGACGAAGCACAATCTGCTATTGAAGCATTAAATGACCAAGAATTTGACGGTCGTACAATTGTTGTTAAAAAAGCTGAACCGCGTGAGAATCGAGGCGGCGGCGGTGGCCGAGGTGGTTACGGCGGCGGTGGAAACCGTGGCGGTGGTTACGGCGGCGGCGGACGATACTAGTCAAGTCGAGTAATTTATTACTCAACTTTGATATAAAGATTTGAATGAAAAAGCTCCGAGCAATCGGGGCTTTTTCTGTTTTTAGAAAAGTTAATTTATTCTATTTTCACAAACCCTTGCCTAAAAGTTTCCTGTTCATTGGTCAAGATCAAATAATATAACTCTTTTGTGGTTTCACGTTTTTATTTCTTCATTAAAGGAAAAAATAAACACAACAAGATAACCAACTAATACAAAATAATTGATCGCCAATTATGTTTTTAGGGAAACATTTACAACGCCTGAGGTTTGAATAATGTTGATTAACTACCTAATGGGAAAACTTCAAAAACGACATTAAATTCATTATCATCATCACCTTTACCTGAGACCAAAGTAAAATTATTATTTTCTAATAATCGTTTTGATGATTCATTTTCCCGATGGGTGTAAGCTTCTATTTTTTCTAAATTCAATTTTTGAAAACCATAATTTAAAACACACCTTAATGCTTCTGACATAATTCCTTTACCATGAAATTTGGGATACAAATCATATCCTACCTCACCTACTTTTTGGTCTTCAGAAAAATTCCAAAGGCAAATAGTACCAATCATTTTAGGGCTATTTTTTAAAGTGATATTCCAATTTATGTTTTGTCCCTTTTGAATTCCATTTTCGATTTTTTCAATAAAAGCCTCTGCTTCTTTTAAGCTATTTGTTGGAGGTCGGTCGATGTATTTATTAACTGATTGGTCAGAACGTAAAAATAGAATTTCGTTGCCATCTGCTTTGGTAGCTTTTCGGAGAATTAATCGATCGGTCGTTAATGTTGGGAAAGGAATGAAATTCATTTTTATTTATTTTGTACCTTTTTATTTTTCAACACAGAAGTGTGGAGGCGCAGAGCATTTTTCTTCCGCAATAATTATTGACCTCTGCGTTGAAAATTTAATTAGCATAAGATAATACTGAGAATTAATTTTATCGTTAATCGATTTTAATAAATTTTTCTAAACTTACAAAATCTTCATTTTCTATTTTAATAAAAAAAATCCCATTGGGGAGATGACTAATATTAATAAAACCCAAATCCGTTTTCCCTTCATTATTTAAATAAAAAACCTGTCCCAATTTATTAAAAATGGAGATGGAAAAATTAGAAGGAAAAGGTGTTTCCCATTTTAGGTTCAACTGATCATTAGCTGGATTTGGAGAGGTTCGAAAAGAAGGGAATTTATTTTTTCCCAAAATGTTAGAACTCGAAACCAATCCACATGCACTAGTCAAAAAATTATTTCCAAAATAATGTCTTTCTAAATATTTTCTCAAAACCTGAGCCGTCGCCGCAGCAAAAACATCTCGATTTGCTTCTGTATTTCGAACATCATCCCAATTGCATTCAATTTGAATTCCATCAATTACTCCTTCCAATTTTGAACCATGCCGTTCTGTATTATATCCTCCATTAAAATATGGATCAGTTCCTATCGGAGATGGATCAGTTTGACTTGGCACAGCTGGAAAATTTTCCTCTTCGTAATATTCTCCAAAACTATCCTCTCCTCGCAAAAATTGAGACAAGGTCAAGTTATCCAAATTACTATTGACTAAGTTTTTAATACTCGCATCATCGACAAATGCATCTAATTCGAGATCAGTCATTTGTAATTCTGATTTAGAAATTCGATACCCCAATTCCAATCGTTGTATATCATGACCGTGTCCATGCAAATCTAAATAAAGCCCTTTTCCAAAATTTTGAGTAATCGAATCTTTGGCAATTTGGATATAATCATGAAATTCCATCCAGGCCTGTTCCGCCATCGGGTCACCATCGGCAGCATCTCCAATATCTCGATTGGCATCTAATTTTTTACGATGCAATCGATTGATGATAATATATGGATAGCAACCAAACTCTTCAAAAATCGCATCAGACATTTGTCGAATTAATTCTTGGGTTCGGGAATCTCGGACATAAACACAACCTGTGCAATCACGATCTGGAATATCAGTTGGTTCTAATCCGCCACCATGAGGAGCTGAAATAATGATGGGTAAATTACCTGCTTTAAATTCAATGTATTCGTTTTCGCCAAAATAAGTTTCACCCGGAGTATACGTTTGGGAAAAAACTGATGAGCTAAAAAAAAAGAGGAGGAAGAAAAAAGTAAGTTTATTTTTCATTATTTTTTTATCAAACTTACTTTTTTCTTTTTCTAAAAATATCATTTTATAACATTTTATTTTTTTCATCCCAAGGAGGAGTATCTGAAAAATTATCATTGTCTCCCTCTAAATTATCCAAACTTATTTTACCTTCTTTACTCTCATACCATTTTTTTATTTTTTCAATATCTTCTTTTTCATCAATCCATTCTTCAGAAAACCCACAATTTGAACAAACATATCTAGTTACCAAAACAATGAATCTATTTTCGTCAAAAACATAACCTCTACGAATATTATTTCCTGCCCCTCTTACATGCATTGTTCCTGGTACTCTTATAATCTCTGTGGAAGTACATTTTGGGCAAACTTTTTCATTTTTCATATTTTATTATTTAGCTTTTGATTAATTGAATATTTTATGATAAAATAAATTTAAAAAGAAGGTAAAAACACTCTACCAATTCTTTTTTTTATTCGACAAAAAATTACCTAATTTCAACAAAAATTAAAAAATATTTTAACTTAGTTCAACGTAAATATCCTCAAAAAATGAAAATAACTTTCCGATCAATAATTGTCTTATTACTTTATACTCTATTCCCTATTCTTCTTTTTTCTCAAATCAAAACAGAGTACTTTGATGGTCCTTATATTTTTCATCAAAATGATAGTCTCCAAATCCAATGGATCGAAGCCGGCATTGGTCATGATTCACTTATTGCAAAATCGGAAGCTACCGTTTTTGATCGAACTGGACTGCCAAAAATCGACTTGCAAAATTTAGATTTCGAAAGAGACTCTCAAGTACTGTTTAATGATGTTGAAAAAATAATTGCCTTAAGTGATGTGCATGGTCAGTTTGGTATTTTAAAAAAATTATTACTCGCCAATCAAGTCATTGATGAAAACAATCATTGGAAAAATGGAAAAGGACATTTAGTTATCGTAGGAGATAATTTAGATCGAGGAGATCAAGTTTTAGAAATTTTGTGGTTTTTATTTTATTTACAAAAAGAAGCAGAATCAGCAGGAGGAAAAGTCCA
Organism: Saprospiraceae bacterium; assembly: GCA_045106765.1. Classification (GTDB taxonomy): domain Bacteria; phylum Bacteroidota; class Bacteroidia; order Chitinophagales; family Saprospiraceae; genus CAJQQY01. Next base: position 28,017 of record JBGCFD010000014.1, read on the forward strand.
GGTACTTTTGGGTAATCATGAAATTATGGTGCTCCAAGGTGATATCAGATATATCAACAAAAAATATTATTACACTTCTGCTATTTTTAAAAATCAGTATTATCATTTTTTCCGAAAAGGAAGTGTTTTGGGTGATTGGATTGCGAGTCATAAAGTGCTAACCTCAATCAATAAAAATTTGTTTGTCCACGGAGGAGTTTCGGATGCTGTACTGGATTTAGATTTATCACTCGCAGAAATTAACAATACATTTACAAAAAAAATGCTGAGGGCAAAAGAGGAAGATATATTAAAAGACCCTTTGCTTACCCTACTCTACTCTGAACCTGGCCCAGTTTGGTATCGAGGATATTTTGATAAAGAAAATTTTAAAAAGAAAAATATAAAATCCATTTTAAATCGCTTAAATCAAAATAGGATTATTGTTGGACATACTAGTATGGATAAAATAACTGCTCTATTTGGAGGGAAAGTTATTGCAGTAGATTGTAGTATTAAAAAAGGGTTGGATGGTCAAGTTTTGATTATTGAAAACAATGATTTTTCTATTGGAGATTTGGAGGGAAAAAAGAAAACGCTCAAAGGTATCAAGTCTAAAAAACGAACTAGTTTGTTCGATCATATTTATAATCTTGAAGGTGTTCCAAAATTGAGGATTGCAACAAATTTTAAGAACATAAAAAAACATAGTATGAAGGAAAAATACCAAGAAGGTCAACTTGTAGTCGCTGACCAATTTGGTAAAGATCCGATAAAACTCAACGGAAGGGTACGATCTCGGGGAAATATTCGAAAACAAGTTTGTAATATGCCTCCATTAAAATTTGACTTAAAAAAATCTGGATTGAAGTCAAATGGTTTTATGGATATCGATAAATTAAAATTCGTTTTGCCTTGCAAAGGAGGTAAGTCTGCACAAGAATTTTTGTACAAAGAATATTTCCTTTACGATTTATATACCTTCATTGATACAAATTGTATTCGAGCAAAATTAGTCGATATCAATATTTGTGAAAATGGAAAAGATAAATATCAGATGGTTGGATTTATCATCGAGGATGAGCAAGAATATGCAAGAAGAAACGAAGCTAAAGTAATCACCAAAGGTAGAATTAGTGCATCACGTTTGGATCGAGAATCATTTTTAAAAATGGAATTTTTCCAATACATGATTGCTAATACCGACTGGTCGTTGAGGAACAAACATAATTTGGAATTGGTCAAAGTTCCTACCCGAGATAAAATTATTGCACTTCCTTATGATTTTGATTATTCAGGGTTTGTTGGACAAAGTTACGCAGTTCCACATGAGTCACTTCCAATTAAAGATGTGAACGAACGATATTTTTTTTCCTACAAAATTAGTGAAGAGGAATTTTATCAAACGGTAGAATATTACCTTTCTATCGAAGAGGATATTTATCGCATTTGTGATGAAGCAACATATATGAGCAAGAAAACGATCAAGTTTAACAAAGCTTATCTTAAAGATTTTTTTGACCTTTTGCGGAATCCAAAACGGTTGAAACCTAAGATGATTAAGAATTAAATTTATTTTTAAAATAGTCTAAAGTCATTTCCCAACGATTGACTTCCATTTGAAATGTCCAACCAGCAGGAATAGTAGTGTATTTTTTTATAAATTTAAAACCAATCTTTTCGAGAGTTTTATTAGGTCCAAGGTTCATGGCAGCAGGTTCGCAAAATAGTGTTTGCAATTTTAATTTTTCAAAGAAATAAGGAATTGATTGTCGAACCATTGCAGATCCCATTCCTTTTTTGTGGGAATTATTTTGCCAAATATGAAGATGCATAAATGCCTCTTTTCCAAAAATTAAATTATTCACATAACAATGTCCGATTGGTTTTTTATCCAACAAAGCAACCAAAACAAAAGCAGCTTTATCTTCATTGGATAACATTAATTGTTTTTCTAACCGAGCTCCCAAATTTTTTAATGTGTCAATATTATTAACATCAATTCCCATAGCTAAAAGATCCTCGGTGGAAGCATTATTCCAATAACCTACAATGTATTGAATGTCATTTTTTTCAACTTCTCGAACGGTAATTTCTGATTGCATTTTCTTTTTTTATTTAAACAACTAGTGAATCAGTCTGCCCAACAAACATAGAAGGAGTTTATTTTTTACCACATAGGCACATAGAAAACATAGATTAGGATATTAATTTTTTACAAAAAAATCTATGTTTTCTATGTGGTAAAAAAATCTGTGCAGCTATTAATTTTCAATTATAAAAATCTAGCATCCCATAATTGAATCTAAGGTTTTTCATTTTTTAAGTCAAAACATTTCCTCCAAAACTTCAATCCCAATTGCTGATTATGTTTACCTTTTGCTCCTCGAATTCCATGACGATTTCCAGGATAAATCATCAACTCAAACTCCTTTCCTTCATCTTGTAATTTACTAATCAACTGCATGGGATTTTGCATATGAACATTATCATCAATCGCACCATGAGTAATTAATAGCTTTCCTTTCAACTTATTTGCATGAGTTAAAACGGAACCATAATCATAACCTTCTTCGTTGTTTTTGGGTTCATCCATGTATCTTTCTGTGTAGACATTATCATATAATCTCCAATCAGTTACGGATAGTGCTGCAATCCCACAATTAAAATAATCAGCACCTAAGGTCAAAGCCATTCCTGCCATATATCCACCGTAGCTACTTCCTTGAATTCCAATTTTGTCACCGTCAACAAATGGTTTTTCTTCCAACCATTTGACTGCCTCAATATAATCATGGATTTCCCATTTCCCTAAACTTCGATGCAAATAATCTAATCCTCTTTTTCCAAATTTTCCTGAACCACGATGATCTACGGTGAATCGAATAACTCCTTCTTGATAAATTGGATTCCAAGTATAATTTCTAAAACGATTATAAACTCCTCCTGCATCTGGACCTCCATAAATATCAAAAATGACTGGATACTTTTTATTTTTGTCAAAGTTTGGTGGCAATACCCAATAAGCTGGAAGGTCAAATCCATCTGTTGAAGGAACAGTAAAAAATTCTACGGTAAATCCTTTTTCTTTATTGACATCCTTTGTTGATTTTCCTAAGTCTTTAATTTTCTTTCCTTTGGTATTGAACAATCGCATTTCTCCAGGATTATCAAAACTAGAAAACTGATCCATAAAATAATCACTATTGGGAGAAACTGTAACTCGATGCCAACCTGCTGTTTGGGTCAATTGCTTTTGATTTTTCCCATCCATGTCGACTACAAAAAGATGCGACTCAACAGGTTTTTTTCCAGTAGCATTATAATAAATTTGATTGTCCTCTTCATCTATTTTTGAAATACTATAGGTTCGAAAATCATTATTAGTAACTTGATTGATCAACTTTCCATTCCAATTATAATGATATAAATTTGCCCAGCCATCTCGATCACTTCGCACTATAAATCCATTACTTTTTTCCAAAAAATAAATATCATTAAACCAATCGACCCACGTCTTTTGTTTATCTTCATATATCTTTTGAATCTTCCCATTTTCCAAATCCATTTTATACATTTCCAAAATATCCTGGTCTCGACTCAATTGTTGAAAGAGCAACCGATCTCCATTAGTTGACCATTGAATCATTGCCAAATATTCTAAATCTTTATTTTTCTTAGCCCATGTAATTGTATTGTTATTTAAATTATAAACACCCAACTCAACTTCAGGATTTGGATCACCCGACTTTGGATAACTTGTCATTTCCAAATATCCATGAGACATATCTTCTCCTTCATGATGATAAATTGGGAAATTAGGAACGTCCGTATCATCAAAGTGCATAAAAGCAATTTGTTCACTATTCGGTGACCAATAAAATGCTCGATAATTAGAACTTCTTCCCAAAATTTCTTCATAGTAAACCCATGATGCCCATCCATTATAAATTAAGTCAGAACCATCTGTGGTCAATTGTTTTTCTAATCCTGTTTCCAACTCAATAACAAACAAATTATGATTGCGAGTAAATGCAACCCTCTTTCCATCAGGAGAAAAACGAGGATTATTTTCCTTGCTCCGATTGGCAGTTAACTGACGAATTTTTTTATCTGTTTTCGAAAAAAAATAGAGATTATTGCTTTTGGAAAAAACAATGGAAGTTTTGTCTGTCGAAATATGACTTCCTCTCCTTGGAGCAGAAAACCCTTCAGGCATCATACTCGTAAATGAAACACGAGGAGCCACTTCATAATCAGTCTCTATTCCACTCTTAGCATTGAATTTGACTTGCAATGATTCGCCCTTTTTATTTTTTTTCTCTAGGATAAAATTTTCATCATCAATCCATCCATTAAACCTTGGAAGAGTTGATTGGGAAAACAAGGAAATAGTCACTAATGACCAGACTACAATTAAGATATTCTTTTTCATATTTGGATTTTATTTATAAAAAACTTGATAGCGAAACTACCAATTATTTTGAAGAAAATAGATTGACAAAAATAGCATAACGATGTGGTGTCATTTTTGCCACAATTTAAATATAAATAAAAATTCCCCTTCCTCTAATAACTAACTAAATCGCTATCCAAATGAAATCATTTACGCTCATTTTATTAAACTTCCTTTTCCTACTTCCAATAATTTCTACTGCTCAAACTCACGAGAGAGCCATCGCTGTTTTAGATCTTTCGGTCAAAAATAATGAATCAAATAATGCTCGACTTTTCTCTGTAGAGCATATGGCAAAAGTAACTGGAATTCCATATATCATTACACAAGATGTTGATGTGGCAAAAAATTATTCCATGATTTTAAGTAGTTCACTTTTTACATCAACTACTTTTACCTCAGATGAAAAAACCACCTTAATCAATTATGTTCAAGAGGGAGGAGTACTCGTTGCTCCAAGAATTCAGGACGAAGATTTTTATACTTTATTTGGAATTGATGGATATGAAAGTAGCAATGCTCGCTTTGAAGTTCATTGGGATTCGACCTTGCCTGATGCTTCTTTAAAATATATTGATGAGCCAGAAGAGCAAGTTATTTCTTTGGGGCGAAATACTTATGCATCGATTTATAAAACTTTAGGTTATGAAACCACTTTTGCAAATACTTTGGCGACCTATGAAGATGGAAGTTCGGCTATCATCAAAAACTCCTATGGAAATGGAGCTGCAATTTCGATTGGTTTTTCTTGGAAAGAAGTGATCTTGAGAAATCAAATTAACCGAGATTATGAAGCGCAACGAATTACGTCCAATGGATTTGAACCAACTTCAGATGTGTTATTTCTTTTTGTAAGAGCATTGTTTTTAGAACATACTCCACATACCGTTTGGAAAAATACGAGTCCTGGAAGATCGATCTCTACTTTGATGATTACACATGATATTGATAGTGCGACAGGAATGGATACGTTGGAAGTTTTTGTGGATTATGAAAGAGATAATAATATTGAGGCTACATATAATATTACTGTTCGATATTTTGATGATAATTTAATGTCCGATTTTTATACCAATCGACAATCAACTTTGGATTATATTCAAGCTGGCGGACAAAATTTTGGATCACATTCCGTAGGGCACTTTTTTGATTTTGGAGATGATGATGTTTTTCCAATTGGATCTACTGGCAATACCAAAGATTCTTATAATCCATCAAATGATGGGGATATTACCATCGGTGGTTCCGTTTACGGAGAATTGGAAGTTTCGAAAAATGTCCTCGAAACAGATATTCCCAATCAAACTATTCGCACTTTTAGAGCAGGTCATTTAGCCTTTCATAAATACTTAATTGACATTTTAGATACCTTGGGATACGACTATAATTCTAGTTTTTCTGCCAATGATGTTTTGACCAATTTTCCTTACCAAAATAAAATGGGAAGAAGTTTTAGTGGAGCGATTTCTAACGTTTATGAAATGCCAGTTACGATCTCAGATGTATTCCATTCTAATCCTATTTCTATTTTCAATTATTTTGACAAAGCCAATACTTGGTTGGACATCACTCGAAAAAATCATGCAAATGGAGCACCGACTGTTTTGTTAATTCATCCTAATCGAAATTATAAATTAGAAGGCATGTCTTATTATTTGGATGAGTTACCGAATGATGTTAATATCATGGAATTTGAAAAATTTGGAGACTTTTGGAGAGCAAGAGAATCCTTTGTTTTTGATTCTGAATTAGTTGGAAATGAAATGACGATTACGATTCCTGACTCTGTCGACTTATCAAATGATATTAGTTTTATCGTTGCTGATGGACAATCATTGTCTGACATTTTTATCGTTAATGAATTAGGTGCTTCTTTAAATTTCACTTCTGAGCCTTGGGAAGGAAATGATGTGATTGTCTATTATGGTGACTTTGTCAATTCAACTGATTTTGCAAAAAAAGAGAATCAGAATTTATTAAAAATTTTTCCAAATCCTGTCAAGAAAAATTTAAATATTGAATTTGAAGTTCCTCAAGCTGGACATTTTCAAATTGACTTGGTAGATATGAATGGGAAAAAAGTGGCTAACTTATTTAATGATTCTTTAGTTCATGGAAAACATAATTTACAAAAAACATTTTCTACTACTGAATTTTCGAAAGGAGTTTACTTTGTAGTGCTGCAAAGTAAAAATGGGATAATTGGGAGGACAAAAGTGGTGGTGATGTAAAGAGAAATAAAAAACAAAAAAATAGTCCTTCCATATTTTAAAAACATGGAAGGACTATTTTTTTAAAACAATGCCGAAAGCGATTTTTTTAATTCTTCTTTAGTTGTTATTTTTAATGACAAATCGACCTTCATATCTTCTTCAATTACGATTTCTTGAGCTGCATAAAAAACCAAATCATTTTGAAATGAAATAGCTGTGATGATGGCTTTTTCACCAATAGGTAATTTTGAGTAATTTCCATTTTGAGTAAATGCATATTTACCGTCTTCATTTATGAATGCAGGAAGTCGTGCATTCATTTTTGGAATTTCTAAAAACCTCCATTCTTATCATTTTATCTGATACTTAACTAACCACAACTTTTCTCCTAATTTCTTTCCTTTCCAAAAAATATTTAATTAATTTGGACTTAACCAAATATAGCAAAATTATATTTCACAAAAAAGAAAACTTGTTTAACTTTTCTTTTTTAAAACACCAAACCAAAATTATGATAATTGGAGTCCTCAAAGAACCCAGTTTTGAAAATCGGGTCGCAATCATTCCTGAAAATGTGAGTGCCATTTTAAAACTCAATGTCAAGGAAATTTTAATTCAACAATCAGCAGGCGAAAACGCATTTTTTTCAGATGAAGATTATAAAGAAAAAGGAGCAATCATAGCTTCCGCAGAAGATGTGCTAAACAAATCAAATGTACTACTTTCCATCCATCCTCCTTCCATCGAAATCTTATCAAACCTTTCTAAAAATCAAGTTCTCATCGGGCAATTCAATCCGTTGAGCAATAAAGATTTAGTGAGTAAATTATTGGAATTGGGACTGACTAGTTTTAGTCTTGATGCTATTCCTCGAACAACTCGTGCACAAGCAATGGATGTTTTGTCAAGTATGGCAACGGCGGCAGGTTATCAAGCGGTGCTAAAAGCTGCGACTAAATTGCCTCAATTTTTCCCCATGTTTATGACTGCGGCTGGAACAATCAAACCTGCGAAGGTTTTGATTCTCGGTGCAGGTGTCGCAGGGCTTCAAGCAATTTCTGTTGCTCGAAAATTAGGAGCAGTTGTCGAAGCATTTGATGTGCGACTGGCAGCGAAGGAAGAAGTGCTAAGTTTGGGTGCAAAGTTTGTGGAAGTCGAAGGAGCAACTGACGACAAAGGCGCAGGTGGCTACGCAGTCGAACAAACGGAAGAGTACAAACAAAAACAAGCAGCACTCATTCAGCAACATGCAAAGGGTGCCGATGTGATTATATGTACTGCTCAGATTCCAGGTCGAAAAGCGCCTCTCCTAGTCACTCAAGATACTTTGGAGAATATGAAAAAAGGTTCCGTCGTAGTTGACTTAGCTGCTTCGACTGGAGGCAATTGCGCAATGACTGAAAATGATAAAACCATCAATCATCATGGCATTACTATAATCGGTGATTCCAATTTGGCTTCGAGTATCCCTTCTGATGCAAGTAAAATGTTTGGAAAAAATATCACCAACTTTTTAGCATTGATTGTCAAAGAAGGAACATTGAATTTGAACTTTGAAGATGACTTGGTGGAAGGAACTTGCATTTCTCATGAAGGTACGGTGAAAAATGAACGAGTGAAAAAAACGATGGGAAATTAATAGATTATGGAAAAAGGAAATAATTATATGAATGAGATTTTAGATTATGAGGAAAAGGAAGTTAGCACTAATTATAGAAAGTGGTCATTTCGATTTTGGATTTATTTGATTTTACTTTCTGGCGTTGGGTTTTATTTAATCCCAAATAAGATTTCAGCAACAGATGGATTTCCCAATGAAAAACTTTTAATCCTAAATTGGATTTTTAAAATCATATTATGCTTTGGAATTTTCTTTATGATTATGATGATTAGAAATAAAGAGACCAAAGATTACAAATATTGGATTTCCCTTATCGGAATTTCATTTTTCTTTTTAGCAAGTATTGCCTTCTCTTTTATTTAGAAAAAAACAAAACACACATATTTATCATGGAAGAATTATTCAATTTTTTTATCACTAACAAAGAATTTATCTACGTCATAATTCTATCCATCTTTTTAGGTGTTGAAGTGATTTCAAATGTACCTGCAATTTTGCATACACCTTTAATGTCAGGTGCTAATGCGATTCATGGAGTCGTCATCATTGGAGCAATCATCGTGATGGGACATGCTTCGCCTGATAATACTTTAGCTATAGGTTTAGGGTTTGTGGCAGTCGTTTTGGGAACGCTAAATGTGGTCGGCGGATTTGTGGTCACCAATCGAATGTTGGAAATGTTTAAGAAGAAAAAGAAGTGAGTTTTTTAATGGTCAATGATTAACGGTGAATGGTGAATACCATAGTAGTATCCAAAACTTATTAACCATTTTTGAGATTATGTGAACTCAATGTAATTACCACTTTCAATCAAAACAAAAACAAAATGTCAAACTTTATACTCGAAATATCTTATCTCTTTGGTTCTATTTCATTTATCCTTGGACTAAAAATGCTGAGTCATCCTGAGACTGCTCGGAAAGGAAATTTGTTAGCTGCAGCAGGAATGGCCGTCGCAATATTTGCCACTATTTTTTTCCATCAAAATGAAGCGGGTGAACCTATAGGAAATTTAATCTGGATTTTTGCTGCTATCGGTTTAGGAACTGTCGTCGGTTATCTGATGGCGATGAAAGTCAAAATGACCGCCATGCCTCAAATGGTTTCGCTCTTTAATGGAATGGGTGGAGCTTGTGCCGCCATTATTTCTATCGTCGAATACACTTCCCACCCTACTCATGATATTGGATTTTTAACCATTGCATTTTGGGGGTTGATGATTGGGAGCGTTTCCTTTAGTGGAAGTATGGTCGCCTATGGGAAGTTGGATGGAAAAATAAATGACTGGCGTTCAAATGCCATTCGAATGTTTAATAATGTTTTGCTACTCGGAATTTTAGCTTTGATTGGTGTTGGAATTTGGTCACCTGATATGATTGGCGAACCGATTATTTGGATTCTTTTAGTCGTGTCTTTGATCTATGGTGTTTTATTTGTGATGCCGATTGGAGGTGCAGATATGCCTGTCGTAATTTCATTGTTAAATTCATTTACTGGAGTTGCTGCAGCACTCGGTGGATTTTTATATGACAATGCGGTGATGTTGACAGGTGGAATTTTGGTAGGTTCGGCGGGTACGATTTTGACAGTTTTGATGTGCCAAGCAATGAATCGTCCTTTGTGGAATGTGATTTTTGGATCGTTCGGTGGAGGTGGTGCAGGGGCTAGTGGCGAAGATGGAGAACAAGTTGTCAAAACTATTTCGGTGACTGATGCTGCTATTCTGTGTGCTTATGCGAAAAGAGTTGCGATTGTTCCAGGCTATGGTTTGGCGGTGGCACAAGCGCAACATACTTGTCATGATTTTGAAAGAATGTTAGGAGAAAAAGGCGTGGAAGTTACTTATGCGATTCATCCAGTTGCAGGTCGAATGCCTGGACATATGAATGTACTTCTGGCAGAGGCAGATGTTCCTTATCCAAAACTATTAGAGATGGAAGAAGTCAATCCACAGATGCCAAGTACGGATGTTGTAATCGTTGTAGGGGCAAATGATGTAGTTAATCCTGCAGCAGAAAATGATCCTTCGAGTCCAATTTATGGAATGCCAATTATTCAAGTGGACAAAGCACAAAATGTTATCGTGATGAAAAGAAGTATGGGGAAAGGTTATGCTGGAATTGCGAACTCTTTATTTTTTAAAGATAAAACTCGAATGCTTTTTGGGGATGCGAAAGATACGTTGGGGCAGTTGGTGAGTGAGTTGAAGCAGATGTGATTTTTGGAAAAGGTTAATAAAAATAAATTTAGTTTATCGTCTATTTATTTTTGTAACACATCTTTTTTTTGAAATAAGAACACTTGATAAGTTACTTATTTACTAGGAGTTATTGTATTTTAAATTGTAAGTAACTATTAAAATATCCTTGAAAAAGGAGGTGTATATACACAAGTTAGCATCCATAAAAAATGAAAAAAATAACAAATCTTATATTGACAATTCTCTTAATTTCTTCATGTGGATCAAAGTCTCAAGAAGAATTACAAAAGGAATTTATTAAATCTGCTGGAGTAGAAAATCACTCTATTACAATCGATTTGATAAATAATCTCGAAAAAAATCTATCTATTAAATATCAAAAAGAATCACTTTCCGAAAATTATATTTCTTACCTAGAGGACATAAAAAAAAATGGATTACCTTCTTTCGATTTTAGTAAAAAGGATTGTGAATTATTCTTGGAATATCAGTATAGTGATTTTGATGATGGATATATCAAAGTAGAATTCGATACTATCTTTTTTGATAATGAAAATATTTTATTAATGATATTTGAAGGAGACACAATCAGGGGGTACAATAAAACTAAAGATTCACTATCCAAAAAAGATATCATATTATCAGAAAAGGAAAAAGGCTTCATCAAAATTAACCCAGGGAAGATTCTGGAAGCTTTGGAAACTATTTCAAAGCAAAATTCTTTGATTTCAGAATATACTGAATTGAGAAGACTTACAACAAGACGTACATTTCCTAAAGAAATATATCCTTCTTGGATTGGAAATCATTTTCTTAAAGAGAAAGTAAATGTCTCAAATAATTATTTCTATAAGATTATTTTAATAAGTGAAATATATTACAAGCAAATGAAAAAATACGGATGCTAACAAAGCACCCAACGGTCATTCGCCCTATGCGGGCGCACGACGTGGATGCAGGGATATCAGTCTGTGAAAAAACCTCTTATCCATTTTTTCGAGGCAAATTTCATTCTAATAACAATACAATTACAAACAATAATATATAAGTAATTACCAAGAACGAAGCTTCTATAAAACTAAATTTGGTTTCCAAAAATCACATTTTAGTTTTTTCACAGACTGATGTTAGCTGTAACCAAAGAAAAAAACTAAATGATAAAGCAACTCAAATATATTTTCTTGATATCTCTAACTATTCTCAGTTCCTCTTGCAAAGGACAGATTAATAAAAAATCAGATAGCAAAAGCAAAGAGATATTAGTGGATAAAACACATGAACCTTTCAATTATGGCGCTGGGGACATTGTAACTAGTGGCTATATGGATAAATTCGGGAATATGTGGTTTACTACATTAACGGAAGGTGTGTATAGATTTGATGGAGAGAAATTTAAAAATTTTACTTTAAAAGATGGCCTCTGTTCTAATCACGTAAATATTGTAATGGAAGATAAAGAAGGTCTTTTGTGGTTTGGAACAGATAAAGGGCTGTGTATGTACGATGGAAGTAGCTTTAAAAATATCTCATTACCTCTAGAGCATTCTCCAAGTGTATCTCCTGTTACTGGCTTTCCAAGTAGAAAAACCCAAGAAGTATTATCTATTATTCAAGATAAACAAGGCATCTTTTGGTTAGGAACAATTGCATCTGGAGCATATCGTTATGACAGGGAAACTTTCACTTCATTTTTAAGATTTGAAGGACGAATTCAACCAAGGGATAGTGTTTATAATAATGTGATTCAAAGTATAGTGGAAGATAGTGAAGGCAACATATGGTTTACCTCTCAAACTCATGGAGGAATTACAAAATATGATGGCGAAGTTTTTACTAACTACAATTTGGAAGATGGATTACCCGACGACATGATATTTTCTAGTTTTAAAGATACTGATAATAACTTGTGGTTTGGCACTTTGGACAATGGATTAATTTCTTATAAAAAAGGAGAATTTAGTTATTTCAAGGAAGCAGATTGGCAAATGATTTCTTGCTTTTATCAAACCCAATCTGGCAAATTATGGGTAGGAAGTTTTAGAGATGAATCTGTTTTGTGGTTTGATGGTGAAAAATTCAATCCTGTATCTTTTGACCCAAATAACAAACTAGTGGAACTTCGGTTCATATCTGAAGACAAAGATGGAAATGTTTGGTTTGGTGGTAGGTATAGTATTCTGTACAGATATGATGGTAAAGAGTTAAAAGATTTCACCCAAGCGAAAAGAAATAATTAAAAAGCTACAGTTAACAATCCCTACAACGGCAATAGCTCCCCTTCGGTATCATTAACAATTAAGAAAAATTATTCAAGTAATTATGAACAAGTAATTCTTTTATCTTCACGACTGAATAAGTTAAAAATAAAAATAGAATAATAAGTCGTAAAAATGAATTGTTGGAAACGAATAAAATCAATCTAGGTTTAGTTGAAATAATAAGTGAAATAAAAAAGAAAAAATCGAATCAGAATTAGAAAAGAGAAAAAACAAAACCAATCTGCCATAATCCAACTCCAATTAAACCAATTTAATTTATTTCCAAAACCCCTCCTCCCCTTCCAATTTCCCAACACTTACCATTATCTTTCGTAAAATTTCAAAATAATAATATTACGAATGGATACTACAACACAAACAGATTTAGAAGTTTTCAGAATAGAAACCAAGGCATGGCTCGAAGCCAATTGCCCAGAAAGTATGCGTACACCAGTCAAAAAATTTGAAGACATTTACGGAGGAGGTTCAGAAGCTACCTTTGATAATGACGATCAAAAAATTTGGTTTGAACGCATGAGAGATAAAGGTTGGACTGCTCCTGCTTGGCCAAAAGCATATGGTGGAGCTGGTTTAAGTAAAGCAGAATTCAAAGTATTTAAGGAAGAAATGAAAAAGTTAGGTTGTCGCCAACCACTTTGGAGTTTTGGTTTGACGATGTTGGGGCCAGCACTTTTAGAGTTTGGAAATGAAGCCCAAAAACTAGAGCATTTAACTCGAATCACTCGTGGTGAAGTTTGGTGGTGCCAAGGTTATAGTGAGCCAGGTGCAGGAAGTGATTTGGCTGATTTGCAAACTCGTGCGGTGGACAATGGTGATCATTTTTTAGTAAGTGGTCAGAAAGTTTGGACCTCTTATGCAGACAAAGCGGATTGGTGCTTTTGCTTAGTGCGAACAAATCCAGATGTCCCAAAACATCACGGAATTAGTTTTGTACTCATCAATATGAGGCAACCTGGAGTCGAAGTTCGACCAATTCGATTGATTAGTGGTTCTTCTCCTTTTTGCGAAACATTTTTTGAAGAAGCAAAATGTCCAAAGGAAAATTTAGTTGGTGGATTAAATAATGGATGGACAATTGCCAAATATTTATTGACACATGAACGGTCAATGATCGGTGGAATTTCAGAGGCTGGTCAACAAAAACTATTGTCTCAAATCGCTATCGAAATGGTTGGTTTGGAAAATGGAAAATTGGCTGATCCTGTTTTACGAACGGAAGTGGCTCGATGGTTAATCAATGGAGCTGGTATCAAATGGTCGATGGAAAGAATGACAGACGAAGCAAAAGCAGGTGATCCGATAGGTGCAAAATCTTCTTTTTTCAAATACTATGCAACCGAATTAAATAAGGATAAATTCGAATTGATGCTGTCCATGGGCGGCTTCGAAGGCTTGCAATGGGGCGAAAATTATTTGGATGGAAAATTGGCAAGAGACATGTGTAGAACAAAAGGAAATTCTATCGAAGGTGGAACCTCAGAAGTTCAATTAAACATTATTGCGAAGCGAATTTTGAATTTGCCGACGAAATAATTTTATTAAAACAACAATTCAAAAAAGAAAAAAATGAACTTAGTTATAAATGAGGAACAGCAAATGCTAAAAACCTCAGCAAAAGAATTTTTAAAAAATAAAGCACCTATCGAAGCTTTGCGAAAGTTACGAGATTCAAATAATCCAAATGGATATGATTCTCAACTTTGGAAAGAGATGGCAGAAATGGGTTGGGCTAGTTTGAATATTCCAGAAGCATATGGTGGAATGGATTTTGGCTTTGTTGGCCTCGGTCAAGTGTTAGAAGAAATGGGTCGAACTTTGGTTGCTTCACCAATGGTTTCAACTTGCCTAGTGGGAACTTCCATTATTAATTTTGGAGGAAACACGATGCAAAAAGAAAATTTCCTTCCTAGAATTGCTGACGGAAATATATTGTTAAGTTTGGCTTCAGAAGAAAGCAATGCTCATCGACCATTGAAAGTCTCGACTCAATATTCAAAGACTGATAATGGATTTTCTATTTCTGGAAAAAAGGTTTTTGTTCTTGATGGAAACGTAGCTGACTACTTTATCGTAACTGCAACCGATACTGATAACAATGGAATTACATTATTTATTGTCGATGCAAAATCAGATGGAATTACGGTCGAAAAGAAAATAATGATGGATAGTAGAAATGCAGCAGTCGTTACTTTTGAAAATGTAAAGGCAACTGATGCAGACCTAATCGGCGAAGAGGGAAAAGGGAAAAAAACTTTGGAAAAAGCGTTGGACATTGCTCGAATCGGATTATCTGCGGAGATGTTGGGTTCGATGCAAGAAGCATTTGATCGAACGATTGCTTACTTAAAAGAGCGAAAACAATTTGGCGTAGTCATCGGAACTTTCCAAGCTTTGCAACACCGTGCAGCAGAAATGTATTGTGAAATCCAACTATGTAAATCATTGGTTATCAAATCTTTACAAGCCATCGATACCGATTCACCAATGCTTCCATACATGGCAAGTATGACAAAATCTAAAGTTGGAGAAGCGCTTCAATTGATTACCAACGAAGGCATTCAACTCTTTGGAGGAATCGGAATGACTGACGATGAGGAGATTGGTTTCTTTATGAAAAGAGCAAGAGTAGCGCAGCAAACTTTTGGTGATTATAATTATCACTTAGATCGTTTTGCAAGATTGAGTGGTTTCTAGAAAAAATAAAACAATACATTTACAAATTCTAAAAAGCTGCAAATCAAATTGACTTGCAGCTTTTTTTATGGACAGAAAATATACTATCCATTCAGAAATAAATGAACCAATTCAATTGGGTATCTTTTCAAAGCATATAAAAAATATAACTTCTGAAAAATCAATTTTATATTTGGAAGATCATCTAATCAATCAAGAGAAAATAGAATTTAAAGTCATTGTCAATAAAATTCCAAAATACATTTCTACCGATCCATTTGGGACTCGTTCGGGTAATAACAGAATTAACAACCTCATACAATTAAATTAATCATTTCTAGATACTTTAAAAAGTATGGATAAGAATAAATACATTAGAGCCAAATTAAATCTTATTAATTATGGCAATACATTGGAAAGTTCTCATAGGTGTCGTTCTAGGATTAATCGTAGGCTACGTCGCCAGTTTTTTTGAACTAGGCGAAACCATAATTATAAATTATGTAAAACCCTTCGGAGTCATCTTTATCAAAGCTTTAAAGTTGATTGCAGTCCCTTTAGTTTTTGTTTCATTGGCAAAAGGAATCACCGAGTTAAAGGATTTAGGAAAGCTTTCTAAACTTGGAGGAAGGACTGTTTTTTGGTATATGCTGACAACAGTTAGTGCTGTACTTTTAGGTTTATTTTTAGTAAATATTTTTCAGCCTGGAGTTGGGTTAGACATTGAAGCCTTGCAAGATTTATCAAAAGATGCAGTCAATTTTGATCCATCTTCGACTAAGGGAAAGAGTCCTTTAGACTTTTTTGTACGAATGGTACCTGATAATATTTTTTCCGCATTGAGTGATAATGGACGGCTTTTGCAAGTGATTTTTTTTACTGTTTTATTTAGTGTTGCCTTGTTGATGATTCCCGAAAAAGATCAAACTCCTGTGGTTCGATTAATCGAGTCACTCAATAAAGTGATGCTAAAAATAGTCGATATGATTATTGCATTCTCACCTTATGCCGTTTTTGCATTGATGGCATCCTTGTTTGTAGAGATTAAAGATCCAGCAATTTTTAAGGCTTTAATTTACTATTCGCTTACACTTTTATTTGGGATGTCTATTTTACTTTTGCTGTATCCTTTGTTAGCAACACTTTTAACAGGAATACCATTTATGAAATTTGTCAAAGGAATTTTGCCTGCTCAATTGGTGGCATTATCGACTAGTTCGAGTATGGCGACTTTGCCGGTGACGATGGAATGTGTGGTAGATAATTTAGAAGTGGAAGATGAAATTGCTAGTTTTGTTTGTCCGATTGGAGCAACGATAAATATGGATGCGACGAGTTTGATGCAAAGTATTGCGGCAGTATTTGTTTGTCAGGTAATTGGTTATGAATTGAGTTTCGGAAATCAGTTGACGATAATTGTTACCGCCACTATGGCTTCGATTGGAGCAGCAGCAGCTCCGAGTGCGGGGATTGTGATGTTAGTTTTGGTTTTGGAGTCGGTTGGATTTCCTTCGGATCAATTGCCTTTGGCTTTAGCGATGATTCTGGCGGTGGATCGCCCTTTGGATATGTGGCGGACTGTAGTGAATATTTCGGGGGATAGTTTTGTGAGTGTGGTAATTGGGAAAAGTAAAATTTAATCAAAAAGGTAAAAGAGTAATTATCTTTTACCTTTTTGATTTTAATTCTATTCTGAAGTAGGGTCATCTTTTTTTGGCTGGATCAAATGGTCAATCATATCTTTAGTTGACCTATTTTCTAATAAATCATTTTTATAATGCTTTGCCGCAAAATAAAATAATACTGCCGATATTAAACCTGTAAATATTGTAGCAGTAAATGCCCATCTCAAAGCATCAACTCCATAAGTTGGTTCTAACCAATCACTCAACATTCCAATCACTAATGGCCCAAATCCTAGCCCAATTGTATTCAAAACAAAAAACAAAACAGCAGAAGCAAATGCTCTCATTTTTGCAGGAACTAAATTATGCGTAATTCCAATTGCAGGGCCAAGATATAATGCGGATAAAAAATAACTAACAACCGTAGCTCCTAAAATCGCTTGAGTATTTCCAGCAAAAAAAACAAAGATTGCAATTGGAATATTTAATAAAATCGCCAAGGCTGGCAACCAAAAATACCACCGAATATCTTTTTTAGCCATTTTGTCTGTCAAATAACCACCCATAAATGTTCCACTTCCACCAGCAAATGCAGCAATCAATCCAAGAATAATTCCTATTGTTGCTAGATCCATTCCATGAGACCTTCCCAAAAATGGAGCTAACCAGTTACCTACCGCGTAGTTACCAAAAGCTTGAAAACCAG
Source organism: Saprospiraceae bacterium (assembly GCA_045106765.1). Taxonomy (GTDB): domain Bacteria; phylum Bacteroidota; class Bacteroidia; order Chitinophagales; family Saprospiraceae; genus CAJQQY01. The sequence goes on from JBGCFD010000014.1 coordinate 45,769, forward strand.
TAGCAAGGGAAAGAAAAATAAATGTCTTTTTTTGTAACAAAATATTTACAACTTCCTTAAAACTCAATTCCTTTTCACTTGACGCTGCTGCATCCATCCTTCCTTTGATCGGTTCTTTGATAGTAAAATAAACTAAAACGGCATATAATATCCCTGGAATTCCTAAAGCATAAAGTGCCATTCTCCAACCATAATTTTGAGCAATAACTCCTCCTATCAAAAAACCTAAACCAATTCCAATATAAACTCCTGTGGAATAAATAGAAAGTGCAGTTGCTCTTTTTTCAGGTTCATAATAATCAGAAATTATGGAGTGTGCTGGTGGACTTCCTCCTGCTTCACCTACACCTACTCCTACCCTTGCTAAAAGTAACTGGATAAAATTTTGAGCCATTCCTGAAAGTGCAGTCATCGCACTCCAAACGACTAGGGAAATACTCACTACATTTTTTCGATTATTTTTATCGGCATAACGAGCAATGGGCAAACCTAAGGTCACATACAAAAGCGCAAACGCAAAACCTGTCAATAATCCTAACTGAGTATCACTTAAATTTAAATCTGCTTTGATGGGTTCTTGGAGGATGACTAGAATTTGTCGGTCGATAAAATTGAACGCATAGACGCCAGTTAGGATAAATAGAACGTAACGTTTATAAGACTTCGAATACGTGGTTGTGGACATATTTTTTGATTTTCGTTTTGTTTGAAGGATAAGATAGGTAAGTATTCTCTGTTCGCAAAATTTATATTTTTGGGGAAAACAAATTAGGAGGTATGGTGATTTACTAATTCCGAAGTAGTTGTTTTTGCATGGAGTATTTTTCACTTTTTTCTTAATAAAAAAATAGTTTCATATATATCAAAATAGAATTTCACCACATAGGCACATAGAAAACATAGGTAAAATTCTATGTGCCTATGTGGTGAAAAAAATCGGTCGTGGGGAGGGATTTTTTCACTTATGAGATATCATCATTGCTACTTTTGCACCCGATACAAACATCGAGGAATTCTTTAGATTAAAAAGAATACAGCCTTGGTTTTTTTGCTACTATTTTTTCTTTGATAAAAAAAAAGTAGAATCATGGGCGACAAAAAAGAAATCCCGAATCTCCATTTTGAAGATTCGGGATCACTCTTATTTTACATTTCAAAAAAATGTAAATAAATTGTTATAAAACTTACTCTATTCCAAATCTCAAACCAATATAACCCATCGCACCAGTAATCGGCGCATAAATATGAGAGGTGTCAAAGTTATCCCCAAAAGGATTTTCCCAATCAATAATCGGATTCTCTTGCGTATAATTCGTCAAGTTTTCACAACCCGCATACAATTCGAATTGCTTAGAAATTTTATAAGTCACTTGAGCATTAGCAATGGCATAAGATGGCGTATCTCCAATATGATGATCTAAGTTATGTTGAGGATTTCCAGTCAAATCAACAAACTCTTGCTGACCTACAAATTGAGTTCCCACATTAAATTCCCACTTTTCATTTGGAGTCGCGTAATCTATTGTAATCAAACCATGGTGCCTCGCAGTCATAGGTCGATCCCTTAATTCACCATCAAGGAAAGTCACTTTTACATCATTAAATTTATAGGCTACCTTAAGTTCCAAACCTTTTAAAACTTCCATAGATGCCACACCCAAAAAACTATTGGCGTAAGATGTTCCATTCAAGTTATAAAATAAAACCGCCTCTACATCTGTGTTTAAATCTCTTACAATTTGATTAACAAAATTAGTTCGATAAATATCTGCTGAGAAACTTCCCTCTCGCTCTCCTACTTTAAAATTTTGTGTAAAATTAAATCCAAAGTTCCAAGCTTCTTCTATTTCCAAATTCTCTAACAATACAATTGCACGACTGCTCGCCAGCACTCCAATATTTTCTGCAATCACATTTGCTGTTCGAAATCCTCGGCCTGCTGAAAGTCGTACCACTTGATCTTCTGAAAAATTATATTTGACATTTGCTCTTGGCGTAAATAAATAACCAAACATATTATGGTGATCCAACCTCGCTCCTACGACCAAACCAAATTGATGGGCAAACGTATACGGATCAGTTTCACAAGTTCTCACCTTTGGAACAAAACTATACTCTGCAAAAACGCCTCCCACTTTTTCCGTTCTACTGATATCAAGTTCATCCAACTGCTCATCATAATCATCATAAGTATAGGAAACGCCAACATCTAATTTATGTAATTCCGCACTATCTAAAGCGGTGGAAAACATTCCATTGAGGTAGGCATTTTTTTGAATACCACGATGATGTAATTTTCCATAATAAGAATCCAAATTATGGTACGCCAAATCAGCAATCAAACCGATAGATTGAGTTATATTTTTAAACCCGAGATAACCCACTTTTCCAAACAACTCAACTCGGTCATTACTTTGTTTTACTTCGTAAGGTGTTAATAATTCTTTATTTGGAATTTGTCCTGCAGTATGTCGATCACTCAAAACATGTACATTAAACTGGCTTCTCAAAATATCTCCTCTATAAAAAGTTCGCCATAAAGCGTCGTACATAGTTTTTTGTGGAGTGTCATAAAAGGTATCATCATTTCCATCTAATTCATTTTTTCGAGTACTCGTATGCAATAATAAACCCGTACTCCATTTCTCAGAAAACTTATGATTCAAATGAATATTTACTTCTCCTCTTCCAAAAGTAGAACCATATAAATTGATAAAAAATCGTTTGTCTTGAAATGGTTTAACCAACTCAGTATTGATTTGTCCCGTGATAGCTTGGTAACCATTTTGGACGATACTTGTTCCCTTAGAAATTTGAATACTACTCAACCAAGTGCCCGGAATATATTCCATCACAAAGGCAGAACCTAATCCTGAAACCAAAGGCCTTTTCTCCACCAACATTTGCGTATAAGTTCCTCGCAGTCCCAACATCCTAATTTCTCTTGCCCCAGTTACTGCATCACTATATGCTACATCAATAGAAGCATTGGTCGAAAAGCTTTCTGCCAAATTACAGCAAGGTGCTTTTCGAAATTCTCCTGCTCCAATCGTTTCGATATTTAAAGTCGATAAAGTAGAAACATAATTATCTCTTCGCTTGGCTGCTACTTCTACTTCCATTAATTCGGTGATACCTTCAACAGCGATCTGCAATTCATTTTCTTCAGGTAAGACTTCTAAAACTACAGCATCATATCCCACATATTCTATTCGTAAAAAAGCCGTTGTATCTTGTTTCGGTAATTCAAAAAATCCATTTTCATCGGCAACAGTACCAATGTCTGTTCCTTCCCAAAGCACAGTCGCTCCAAAAAGAAATTCTCCTTTTTCATTGCTGATGGTACCTGTGAGATTTTGTGCACTCAAGGAAATGGAAAAGACTAAAAAAAAGAAAGTATATATTAAATTTTTCATTGTTCTTTTACAGATATTATAATTTGTTCTTTTAAACCAGACTTTAAAAATACTTAAATTCTAGGTAATTATTGCTTTTTTGTCAACCACTTTAACAAGTCATTATCATTTGGATTTCTTAGTTTTTTTCCTTTAATCATTATCGTTGGAAAATTCAACTTTCGATTTTCATATAAATTGCGAAGTGCTTCTGCATAAGCCTCCTCTTCTTCTACGTCAAAAAATGTAAAAAGGATATTTTTCTTTTGGAAAAAATTGATGTAGTGTTGCGTTTTGTGGCAACGAGCAGCCCCGTAAAGTTGGATGTCTTTTTTTAGAAAACTCATTAATGGGTAACAGTTTTGTGGGGTAGTTGTTCTTAATCTAAGTATATTTAAACTCTTCGCTTGTTAGAACAAAAAATATATGTAATGAAAATATTATATTCAATGATTGTATCAAACAACAGGTGTGATCTATTGTCAGGAAAATAAAGTTATTCAAAACTAATCAATTAATTTATCCAAAAAATTTATATGATGAACAAAAAAGAATCAAGAAGAACATTTATCCAAGCAGGAATAAAAACCGGAATCACTTTACCTTTTTTGGCTTCCAGTTTATTTAGCTGCACTCCAAAAACAGCAGAGCAACCAACCGATTCAACAAGCAGCAATCAGACATTAAAGATTCTGATTTTAGGTGGAACTAGTTTTTTAGGACCACACCAAATTGCTTATGCGATAAATAGAGGGCATTCCATCACCACTTTTACACGAGGAAAAACTCAACCAACTGTTCATAAAGATCTTTTCAAAAATGTAGAGCAATTGATCGGAGATAGAAAAGATAACTTAACTGCTCTAGAAAATCGAAAATGGGATGCAGTCATCGACAACTCAGGCCGAGATGTAGAATGGACTAAAAATTCTGCAGCACTTTTAAAAGAAAATTGCGAACTCTATCTGTACACTTCTTCGACTGGAGTTTACTATCCCTACTTGGGAAATGATATCAATGAAGATACAAAACTTGTAT
>JBGCFD010000139.1:0-17729 GCA_045106765.1 Saprospiraceae bacterium
TGTATATCTTTTTTTTAATAAAAGCCGCCACAGGATTTAAAAATTACGAATGGCAAAACGTTTAGTAAAGATAGCAAAGGAATTAAATGTAGGTACCACTACCATTGTTGACTATTTGAACAACAATGGTTTTGATATTGAGAACAAGCCTACGTCAAAAGTCTCCGATGAGATGTACAATGAGTTACTCAAGGAGTTTCAGAAATCTATTGCTATTAAAGAGCAGGCAGATCAATTAGTTATTGGGACTCGTCCTGCGACTAAAGAAAAAGAACCTGTTAAAAAAATATTTGATACCCCTACCTCACCACCACCACCTCCTCCAGTTGAAAAAGTAGAAGAAGTTATAGAAAAGCCGGAACCTGCTCCCGAAGAAATTAAGGAGTCGAAGCCGAAAGAGGATATGATTGAGAGACCTACACTTGGGTTGAAAGTCAAAGGTAAAATTGATTTGGACAAAAAGCCTACACCTAAAGCTAAAAAAGTTGAAAAAATTCCTGAGCCAATGGTAGAGGAATCTAAACCTGAGCCAAAGGTGGAAGAACCAAAAGTTGAACCAAAGGTGGAAGAACCAAAAGTTGTTGAAATTCCTAAAAAGGTGGACGAGCCAGTAAAGGTGGACGAACCTACTCCAGTTCAAAAAGAGGTAGTTGAAGAACCTACTCCTAAAGTAATTCCTGAACCAAAGAAAGAGGAGGTTAAAGCTGAATCTGCTGAGGATAAAGCTGAAGAGCCAAAAGCAAAGGATGATGGAATGATGCGTGCAAAAACACCAACTTTAAAAGGATTAAAGATTGTTGGTAAAATAGATACCGATCAATTCAAAAAACCTAAAAAGAAGAAAAAAGATACAGGTAAACAAGCACCATCTGATAAGCCAGGTGAAAAGAAAAAAGAAGGAGACGATAGTAAACGTCGTCGTCGTCGTCGTAAAAAAGTAGTTACTACAGTTGGTCAAGGAGGAAATAATAATCAACAAAGAAGTGGAGGTGGCCCTGGACAAAGAGGAAATAGACCAGCTGGGAATAGTAATCGCGGTGGAAACAATAACCGTGGTGGAAATAACCGAGGCGGCAGAGGAAGAAGAGATGAAGTAAAAGAAGTTTCTAAAAAAGAGATCGAAGAAAAGATCAAAGAAACTATGGCTCGTCTTGGAGGAGGAAAAGGGCGGAAGCGTCAAAAAATCCGTAGAGAGAACAGGGAGCGTCTTAGAGAAAATCAAGAGCAAAGAGAACAGGCAAATGAAGTAACAACATTACAGTTAACAGAGTTTGTTTCTGTCTCTGAATTAGCAAGTTTGATGGATGTATCGGTGACGCAAGTAATTACTACTTGTATGAATTTAGGGGTGATCGTTTCTATTAACCAAAGATTAGATGCTGAAATTATAGAGTTAGTGGGGAGTGAGTTTGGTCATGAAGTAGAGTTTATTACTGCTGAAGAGCAAATAGATGAAGAGGAAGAAATTATTGATGATCCAGCTGATTTAATCCCTAGAGCTCCGATTGTAACTGTAATGGGGCACGTTGATCATGGTAAAACGTCATTGTTGGATTATGTTCGAAAAGCTTCTGTAGCAGATGGAGAGGCAGGGGGAATTACTCAGCACATCGGGGCCTACGAAGTTTTGGTAGGAGAGGATAAGAAAAAAATAACCTTCCTTGATACTCCTGGTCACGAGGCATTTACAGCCATGCGTGCACGTGGAGCAAAAGTGACAGATATTGCAATTATTATAATCTCTGCAGATGATTCGATTATGCCTCAAACGAAAGAGGCGATTAGTCATGCCCAAGCAGCAAACGTACCAATGGTTTTTGCTATAAATAAAATTGATAAAGATGGAGCAGACCCAGAACGAATCAAAGGTGAGTTAGCAGGAATGAATCTTCAAGTAGAAGATTGGGGGGGGAAATACCAGTCTCAAGATATTTCAGCGAAAATGGGGACAGGAATTGATGAATTATTGGAAAAAATATTATTAGAAGCTGAATTATTAGAGCTTAAAGCTAATCCAAAACGAGCAGCAATAGGTACTGTTATCGAGGCTTCTTTGGATAAAGGAAAAGGATTCGTTACTAAAATATTGGTGCAGACTGGAACATTAAAAATTGGGGATTCAGTAGTTTCTGGAGAGCACTCTGGAAAAGTAAAAGCCATGTTTAATGAAAAAGGAAAACGAGTTAAAACAGCGGGACCTTCTAATCCTGTTTTAATTCTTGGATTGAGTGGAGCACCACAAGCAGGAGAGAAATTCAAAGTAATGGAATCTGAACAAGAGGCTAGACAAATAGCATCTAATAGAGCTCAAATTAATCGAGAGCAGGCGAATAGAGCAAGCAAACGAATTAGTTTAGATGAGATTGGAAGACGTTTGGCATTAGGAAGTTTCAAAGAATTGAATTTGATTGTCAAAGGTGATGTGGATGGTTCTATCGAGGCATTGGCAGATTCATTAATCAAGCTTTCTATCGAATCTGTTCAAGTAAATGTAATTCATAAAGCAGTAGGACAAATCATCGAGTCTGATGTATTGTTAGCATCTGCTTCTGATGCCATTGTGATTGGTTTCCAAGTGAGACCATCATCAGGTGCTCGAAAGTTAGCTGAAAAAGAAGGAGTGCAAATAAAAACATACTCCATTATTTACGAAGCAATCGAAGAGATCAAATCTGCGATCGAAGGAATGCTTGAACCAACTAAGGAAGAAAAAATATTGGCTCAAGTGGAAGTTCGAGATGTATTTAAGATTAGTAAAGTGGGAACTATTGCAGGATGTTATGTTTCAGAAGGAACGATCAAGCGTAACTCTCATGTACGATTAATTCGAGAAGGAATTGTTGTCTATCCAGTAAAAGAAGGAAAGCATGGAGAAATTTCTTCCTTGAAACGATTCAAAGATGATGCAAAAGAAGTGAAGTTCGGAATGGAGTGTGGTATTTCTATCAAAAACTTTAATGATATTAAAGTTGGCGACGTTATCGAAGGATACGAAATCGTGGAAATTAAACAAAAATTGAAGTAGCTTTTATCGAGCGACATTCATTCAATAAATGATTTTATCAAAGAAACAGCATGAGGCAATCCATCAGAGTTTGCTCATGCTGTTTTGTTTTTTATTACCGCTTTATCCTAGACTATCAGTTTTAGTGATTATATTTTTAGGTATCAATTGGTTACTGAGTGGTCGTGTTTATTTTAATTTCAAATCCTATCTTTCTCCAATTCCAATTCTCTTTTTTAGTTTTTACACATTGCATCTAATTGGTTTAATCTACACCTCAAATTGGACAGAAGGAATACAGCGAGTAGAAACTAAACTGCCACTTCTTATTTTTCCACTAATCCTTTTTTCTTTTCCTATAAAAAATAAAGAAAGGCTTTCTGCCATTTTAAAAAGCTATGTTATTGGTTGTTTTGTTGCAAGTGTTTATTGTTGTATCAATGGATTTTTAAAATATATGGAGACTGGAGAAAACTGGATGACGTATAAAAACTTTGGTAGTTTCCTCAGTTTTCATCCCACCTATTTTTCAATGTATTTAAGTTTTGCACTTTTTATCGTTTTATTTTTTATGATAAAAAAAATCAAAATATATTCAGTTAAATATAAAAAAGGAAGTGGTATTTTGGCTAGTTGGTTTTTTATAATAATTATTTTGCTTTCATCTCGAATGACGATTTTAGCAACTGTTTTAATATTAGGAATTTCGTTTTTAGCCTGGATGTGTTTTCAACAAAAGATTTGGCGAGGAATAGGAATTAGTCTTCTTGCAATTACATTGTTATTTTTTGTGATTAAAAATATACCGAGTGTCGGACGAAGAACCCAACACACAATAAATAGTGCGGTTAATAAGGATTCAAATAAAATAAATAGCGCACCTCGAATCAGCTTATGGAATGCAGCAACTACGGTAATTAAAGAAAACCTAATCATTGGAACTGGAACTGGAGATATGCAAGATGAGTTAGTAAAAATATATCAAGAAAGAAATTACGAGCGAGCTCTCAAAGATAATTTTAATCCACATAGTCAATATTTACAAACAACAGCAACGCTTGGAATAATTGGAGGAGTATTATTATTAATTTATTTGATGGCTCCGTTTTTGATCGCTTTTCAGCAAAGAGATTATTTGTATTTACTTTTTCTTTCGTTAGTCTTGATGTCTTTTTTGACGGAAAGTATTTTGCAAACACAGCGAGGAACACTCTTCTTTGGATTTTTTCATACCTTTTTAACAATGAGATTGTTAGAAAATAAGAAATCAAAAAGTAATACCTAAATTTTTGAAAGTTGAGTGAGTAACCAATTTTGTTCTTCCTTAGTCAAAGGATGAGCTTCCTGGATTTCTACTTTTAATTTTTCCTTTCCAATTCTGTCACTAGGTTTAACTTTCAATAGTTTTTTAATAAAGCGGATGTAGTTTTTAAAATTGGCTTTGTGGTAACCCATGATTTTTTTTCGCTGAATGTAAGTTCGCATACTTTCGATTAAAGATTCTAGTGCATCAAATTCCTCTTCTTCATAGTACATCCAAGAAAGCATTTTTTTTGCAGTCAATCCAATCAGAATATCATCGTAATGAACTTCTTGTACCAAAAGTTTCATTGCTATAGCGTAATCTTTTTTTTCATAATGCACTCTTGCAAGACTATAATTTAAGAAGCCTTCCCGATGTTTTTCACTTAAATATTTTTGATTTTCTGCAATGAAATTTTCTACGATTTCAAATTCTTTTAATTTTAGACCGATAGAAATTACGTTATGAAATGTCACTCTAGTGATTGAATTATTTTCAATTAATATTTTATTTTCAAAGCCCAATTGATATAATTCAAAAGCTTCTCGAATAAAACTTTCATTTCCAGCATTCATTCTCTTTATAGAATAATTGATAGTCATTAAATAGATATCTCTAATTTCAGCAAATGGGAAGTAATGTCCATTATTTTTTATTTGCTCTTTTAATTGAAAATAATGAGCCTCATTTTCTTTTTCAGTCAATGTCTTATAAATAAAATAATAGGTAGCTATTGCTGGAATCGTTATGAAATTTTCTTGCTGAATTAAGGGGAGTATATTTTGTAATAAGCCAATAGTATATTCTTTTTGATAAACTGATTGATGTGAGAGCATTAAACAATATTGTCGCAACTTGCCTGCTAGAAAAGCAATATCTAAAGTGTCAGAAACTTCTTGTAAATTTTGAGAAAGCCGATTTACTCGACTTTGATAATTATATTTTTCTAAATTTAGTTGATATTCATTGCGGTAATATTTTTCATTTTGAAAAGTAGATTTTTCTAAAAGTTGTTCTGATTGTTTAATATTTTTTTCAAATAGTTTATCCAATTTTCTTTTTCTATAAACTTTTGACAAAATATTTTTGGCATTTATTTCATCTTGATGTAGCTCTTGATAAATTAAAAAATCTTCGATTGCTTTTAATAAAAAAAACATCACCTGACGCATTTTTGCATCATCATACGTTTCTTTAGGGTAAATCCAAGAGAAAACAAATGGCTTTTCTAGGTACTCTTCCTTACTTAAATGGTTGTCATCGAAGAAATAATCAAATAATTGGATAACATCTTGCCTTTGATTATGCGCAGGAGAACGCAACCATTTGCGTGTTTCTCGGATATCTTTGGCCGAAAACGTATTTAAAATGTTAATTAATTGACTTTTTTTCATAGGAAAAAAATATATGTTTTCAACAAAGGTAATAAAAAAACACAGTTTTGAGATTTGTTAATGAAGTGTAAATGGTTGATATTCAATAAATTATGAATTATTTAATTGAAAACAAGTAAAAAAAGGATACTAAAGTTGTTCAACAAATGGCTTTAGATGTCCTTGAAAAAAATTAAGAACATGAGCACTTTTGTAATGTACTTATTAACACAACAACCAAAAAGATATTTTTTCGTGAGATCATTTAATATATATAACCTGGTAAGACTCAAAAAACTAAGTATAGTAGCAGTACTTAGTCTAGCTTTGGGTCTTATCGGTTTTTTTGAAGCAAATGCTCAAAATATATATGGATGGGACAAAATATATGGTAGTGCTATCGGACCTGATGAGGCGCAAGGTATTGTAGAGATGGAAGATAGAGGTTTAGTTTTCGTTGGATCTTCAAATTCCTTTGGACTAGGAACTCAAATATACACAATTCGAACAGATGTAGATGGTACTGTTCTCTGGACAGACACACTTGGAAATACAGGAAATGAAATGGGATTAGATATAACTGTTGCATCGGATCAAAATGGAGTAGTTATAGTTGGGAATGGATTTAATTTAGTTAATGGAGGAGATGATATTGTCTTTTATAAATTAGATAACAGAGGAGAAAAAATTTGGACAAACTATTATTCGACAAGTAATGATGATGAGGCTTTTGGAATTTCAACAACAATAGATGGAGGATATATTATTACTGGATATACTGAGAATGGTCAAGGAGAAAAGGATTTATTATTAGTGAAAATTGATGAAAACGGAGATGAGGAATGGGTGAATACTTATGGTGGTAATTTTGATGACTCAGGAAATGCTGTTAGACAAAGAGCAAATGGTAATTTTGTAGTAACGGGTTATACTGAAGTGACTTCTAGTGATAGGAATATTTATGTTTTAGAAGTTAATGATATTGGTGCAGTAATTTCAGAAAATAGTTATGGTGGGATCGCAGGGCAGTATGATGAAGGATTGGATTTGGCAATTGCAAATGATGGGACTGTATTCATAACAGGTGCAACGGGTAATCAATCAAATATTGCTGTTTTAAAATTATCTCCTGATAGTAATTTTAATTTCTTTTCTTTTGGAGTTTCCAACTTTTTTGAAATAGGAAATAGTATTGCAATTGCAAGTGATGGAAATTTGGTTATTGCAGGTTACCATGAGGTATCAGCGATTGACCTTAATTTTTTTATGATCAAAGTTGATCTAAATGGTGCTTTGATTTGGGAAAAAAGTATTGGGCAATCGAATCGAATTGAACAAGGTTTTGATTTAGTAGAAACCTATGATGGTGGATTTGCGATTGTAGGCTCAGAATCACCAAATGCATTTACATCTAATATAGATATTTATGTAGTGAAAACTAATAAAAACGGAGATTTACTCACTAATCACATCATTGGAAAAGCATTTAGAGATTCAAATAATGATTGTACTTTTCAATCAAACGAAGGTGGAGTAAGAAATTGGATAGTAGAAGCAAAAGGAGTTGATCGAACTTTTTATGGTTCAGTTGATGCTGATGGTAATTTTGATGTATTGACTGATACAGGAAGTTACGAGGTGAATATTATTGCTCCAAATGTGTACTGGGATTTGATGACTTGTCAAATGATAAATTTCCCAGCTGATGTTGAAAATTTTGATACTGTATTTTTAGACTATCCTATCCAAACCGAGATTGATTGTCCAGTTATGGAAGTAGATGTTTCGACATCTCGAATCATTCCATGTGAGGACAATGTGTATCGAGTTGATTTTTGTAATCAAGGAACTCAGCTAGCCGTAGCTGCAACAGTAAATTTGATTTTAGAAAAGAACTTAAACTATAATAGTAGTTCTTTACCTTTTATTTTCAATGATGATAGTCTTTACACTTTTGCGATTGGAAATATTGATATAGGTGAGTGTGGATTCTTTGAAGTAAATGTAACTGCTGATTGCGCAACAACAATTGCAAATGAGGCACATTGCGTAGAGGCTAAAATTTTTCCAGACAATACATGTTTGGCTCCAAATCCAAGTTGGGATGAATCATCAATTAGGGTAACCAGTTACTGTGAAGGAGATTCTGTAGTTTTCTTTTTGGAAAACATTGGAGGTCAAGTTATGCAGCAAGGAACAAAATTCATTGTTGTTGAAGATGTAGTATTGATGTTTAATGGAGCACCACAAACTTCTGATATTTTAGCACCAGGGCAAACACAAAGAATCGCTTATGAAGCAACTGGAAAACATTACCGGTTGATTGCAGATCAAGCAATTGATCACCCTGGAAGAAATTATTTTGCAACGTCTTCAGTCGAAGCATGCGATCCAGATAATCAAGGAGTATCTCTAGGATATGTCACTCAACTAGAAGAGGCAGATAGAGACCCTTACCAAAGTAAAGATTGTATTGAGAACCAATTGTCATTTGACCCAATAGATTTTATCGGTTATCCCAAAGGCTACAGAGATACCTGTAACACCGACGCTGATTTAATCACATCCCAAACCGACTTGAAGTATCACATTCGTTTTCAAAATGTGAGTGCTGATTCTTCTCATAGAGTGGTTATTCGTGATACCATACCTTCCCATTTGGATATCACTAGCATCCGACCTGGTGCGAGTAGCCATCCTTACACCTTCGAAGCCTATGGAGATAGATTTGTGAAATTCACATTTTCTGATCTTGGGCAAGTAAATAGTACGAACAACGAAATGTTGTCCCACGGGTTTGTTAAATACCGAATTTCTCAGAAACCAAACAATCCCGTGGGCACTATTATCGAGAATAGTGCTATTATTTTTCAAGATTATGATGTTCCGACAGATACTGAATTTTCGAGACATCAAATTGGAGGAGAGACTTTGACAGACTTTTTATGTTTTTTAACTTCTACGGAAAATCCAGATTTTCCACATGTGAATTTAAATATTTACCCAAATCCATTTACGGATTATGCAAAAGTAGAAGTGGCTGGCGAGCAATTTCAAGATATGGAATTCCATGTTTTTGATGCGTCGGGCAAAAAAGTAAGAGTAGAGAATTTTGAAAATAACGAACTAGAATTTTATCGCAACCAATTGCCACAAGGGCTATACATATTTACCATTATTGTTAAAGGACAAGTCGTTCAGAGCGGCAAATTAATAATTCAATAGAAAACCGTCGACTAGATTTTTAAAATTTAGTGAGGCAAAAACAACAAGATACTTGGCCGTTGAAGTTGTTCTTAAACATCCCAAAGCCGTATTTTTTTTCTTTGAAAAAAAATAATTCTTAAAAACCGTTTTCCCAAACCGAAGTCCCAACAACCGTTTTAGTTATCCTAAAATAACCGTACACGTATCCCAAATCCGTATTTTAAAACTTTCAAAAACAGTTTTATTTAAATCGGTCTTCTTTTACAAGGAGCCATCTTAAAAACCTTTTGTTTTTTATTTTTATTGCTACACTTTTTATCATCCCAAATTCACTATCGAGCAATATTCAACGGTCATTATTTTGTTTAAAAAGAAAGAAAGTCACATCCCAGAGACTTTGTTTACAAAGTGGAACAGTAAATAAAAGCAATGCGCCCTTCCGATTGATTCGAAAGGGCGCATCTTTATATAGTAACCTTTTTTGAAAATTAATTATCTAGTTTTCCTCCACGTAGTTTGATAATTTTTTGAGTTTTTGCAGCTAATTCTAAATCATGAGTTACTAAAACTAAAGTGGTTCCCATATCTCGATTTAGATCAAACAAAAGAGCTTCTACCTTTTCGCTAGTTTCTTCATCTAGGTTTCCAGTTGGTTCATCTGCAAAAAGTATTTTTGGATTATTGGAAAATGCACGTGCAAGTGAAACTCGTTGTTGCTCACCTCCTGAAAGTTGAGTAGGGTAATGATTTTTTCGATCACCTAAACCAACTCGTTCTAATAAATCTTCTGCTCTTTTCTTTGCTCCTTTTTCTCCTCGAAGTTCTAAAGGAATCATCACATTTTCCAAAGCAGTTAAGGTTGGAATCAATTGAAAATTTTGAAAAATAAATCCAACATGCTCGTTTCGAACTGCAGCACGTTCATCTTCACTCAAGCTATCCAATGCAATTCCATTTAGAATAACAGAACCTTCGGACGCTCGATCCAGTCCTGCACAAAGTCCAAGTAGAGTTGTCTTGCCACTTCCAGAAGGGCCAACAATAGAAAAGGTTTCTCCTGGTTCAATCTTAAAACTAACGTGATCTAAAACAGTCAACGAGCGACTCCCACTATTATATGTTTTGGTTAAATTTTTTATTTCTAGCATGAAATTATTTTTGAATTTTGAATGTCCGATTTTTATGTAAAAACCAAAAACGGGCTTTTGCAAATGAACAGCAAAAACCCGAAAGTGTTTTATTTTTTCGATGAAACTTTCTGTAGTAAGGTTAAAACCCATCAACGGATATTCCAATGAAAATCTTTTTTTTTAAAATTCTGCGCTTCCAGGAGTTCGTGGAAAAGGAATTACATCTCGAATATTACTCATTCCTGTGATAAATAAAATCATTCGTTCAAATCCCAATCCAAATCCTGAGTGAGGTGTTCCTCCGAATTTTCTTAAATCCAAATACCAAGATAATTCATCTTCGTGAACGTTCATTTCTGCCATTCGTTTTTTGAGAGAATCCAAACGTTCTTCTCTTTGAGAACCACCAATCACTTCACCTATACCAGGGAACAAAACATCCATAGCCGCAACTGTTTTTTCATCATCATTCATCCGCATATAAAACGATTTAACATCTTTCGGATAGTCACGAACGATTACTGGTTTCTTAAATTTCTTTTCAACCAACCAACGTTCATGCTCTGATGATAAATCAACTCCCCATTCAACTGGAAATTTAAATTTCTTTTTCTTGAATGGTTTAGAATTTCTCAAAAGGTTAATCGCCTCCGTATAAGTGATTCGTTCGAAATCATTTTCAACAACAAATTTCAAGGTTTCAATTAAACTCATTGGACGACGAAGTTCTGCCTTCATATTTTTTTCTAAGTCCTGAATTCGCTTGTCCAAAAATGCTAAATCATCTGGATAGTTATCCAAAATATAATTGATCAAGTACTTGCAAAAATCCTCTGCTAAATCCATGTCGTCATAAATATCAGCAAAAGCCACCTCAGGTTCGATCATCCAAAATTCTGCAAGGTGACGAGAAGTATTAGAATTTTCAGCTCGGAAGGTTGGACCAAAAGTATAAACTTTTCCCATTGCCAAAGCTCCAATCTCTGCTTGCAATTGACCTGATACAGTTAGGTTGGTTGCCTTCCCAAAGAAGTCTTCTTTGAAGTCAACATTACCATTTTCGTCCGTAGGAGCATTGTTAGGTTCAAGCGTCGTTACTCGAAACATTTCTCCAGCACCTTCGGCATCACTTCCTGTTACGATTGGTGTATGCATATAATAAAAACCTTTGTCGTTAAAATATTTATTTACAGCAAAAGCTACGGCATGTCGAATTCTAAAAACGGCACTAAAAGTATTTGTTCGCATTCTGAATTGAGCATGCTCTCGAAGGAATTCCATTGATTGTTTTTTCGCTTGCAAAGGATATTCATCCAAGTTATTGGCTCCTAAAATTTCAACTTGCTCTGCTTGTATTTCTACAGTCTGCCCTGCACCAGATGATTCCACTAATTTTCCAGTAACGGCAATACAAGCATGAAAACTGACAGATTTCAAAATGTTTTGATCTATATTTTCAGAATCCAAAACCACTTGAAGATTATTAAAAGTAGAGCCATCATTTAAAGCTACGAATCGATTATTTCGAAAAGCTCTTACCCAACCTTTGACTAAAACCTCTTCTCCAATCGAAGGGTTTTTTAGAATGTCCGCAATCTCGGTGCGTCTAATTTTGGAAGTATCTGTCATTTCCATTTTAATTAAAAAATTTAAAAATATGTGATTTAAAAAGAAGTGCGAAAATACTGATATTAAAAGTAAAGTTCAAGTATTTTCAATACGGCTTTTAACGTAAGATTTTATAAAAACGTTTAAAAAAAGAGGAAGAATTTGGATGTGAAATAATTGAAAATCAATAAAATGATTTATAAAAATCGAGACTTTAATTCAGGAGTAGGAACCATGCAACTCTCTTTTTCTCCAAACCATTTATATCTATTTTTTGCAATGAAATTATAAACTGCATCTCGAATAGGAGTTGGAACGATGATAAACATATACATAAAACTCCAAAATCCTCCCATATTTTTATACATCCGAAGTGCGGCACTTGATCGCAGATAAACTTTTTTATTCTCAACTAAAATAACGGAGAAAATATCTTCCTTGGGCAAATTGAAATGTTCTAAGATTTGTTGTCCAGTTTTAGATTGTAAAGCTGCGAAACGCAAAGTATTTTTTGAACCATATTTGATGACAAATTGAACTGCTCCGTTGCAAAGATTGCAGACGCCATCGAAGAGAAGAATTGGATTTGTCTTGGAGAGTTCTAAAATATCTTTCATACAATATTTAAACAGAGTAAACGGAAATTAGTTTTATTCAAAAAGTACTCGATATAATTCTTCAATTTTTCCAATGGTAATAATTTCAATTCCGTAGCGCTCCATATCTAAACCCTTGGTATTATACTTTGAAATAAAAATTTGTTTAAAACCTAAACGATCTGCTTCTTGGATTCTTTGATCAATTCGGTTAACAGATCTAATCTCTCCTGACAGTCCAACTTCCCCTGCAAAGCAAACATCATTTGGAATAGCTATATCTTCCAAAGACGAAATTAATGCGCTGACAATCGCTAAATCAATTGCAGGATCATCTACTTTTATTCCTCCAGCAATATTTAAAAATACATCTTGTTGTCCATATTGAAAACCACATCTTTTTTCCAAAACAGCAAGTAGCATACTCAATCTTCTCAAGTCAAAACCAGTTGCGGAACGTTGAGGATTTCCATAAACGGCTGTACTTACTAAGGCTTGCGTTTCAATCAACATTGGTCGCATTCCTTCCATGGTTGCACAGACTGCGCTTCCGCTTAACTCTTCATCTTTTTGAGAGAGTAAAATTTCCGAAGGGTTGGAGACTTCACGTAAACCATTGGCTTGCATTTCATAAATACCCATTTCATCAGTTGAGCCGAATCGATTTTTGATGGTTCTTAAAATTCGATAAGTATAATTTCGATCTCCTTCAAATTGTAAAACTGCATCAACAATATGTTCCAATAATTTAGGTCCAGCAATTGAACCTTCTTTTGTAATATGGCCAATGATAAAAACAGGAATATATTCTTCTTTGGCAAATCGTTGCAACTCGCCGGCACATTCTCGAACTTGAGAAACACTTCCTGGAGTTGAATCAATATATGGTGAAGCTAACGTTTGAATGGAATCAATAATCATCAAATCAGGTTGCATCTCTTTTCCATGATTCAAAATTTTTGTGATGTTAGTTTCTGTGAGGATAAAACAATTGGAAGTTTGTCCACCAATTCGATCAGCTCTCATTTTGATTTGTCCATCACTTTCTTCCCCTGAAACGTATAAGATTTTTGCTGGAATATTCAATGCAACTTGCAAGAGTAATGTTGATTTTCCAATACCAGGTTGTCCTCCAATTAAAACTAAGGAACCGCTTACAATTCCTCCTCCGAGCACTCGGTTGAGTTCTCCGTCAGGTGTGACTAATCTCGGTCGATCATTGGCAACAATATCGGGGAGAGCTATAGGTTTTGGGCTTTTATTATTTCCGCCTCCTCCTTTCCAAGCTAATTTTTTTTCTTCTTGAGTGGTTGGTTTAGAGACAATTTCTTCTACAAATGTATTCCATTCTTCGCAAGAAGGGCATTTGCCTTCCCATTTTGAAGAAGTTGCACCACAATTTGTGCAAGCATATATTTTTTTGATTTTAGCCACAGGTCACAATTTTATTCTGAATGAGGTGATAAATATGGATTTAACAAAATTTTAATAGGTTTTTAAAAATAAAAAGTAAAAGAATAAATAATTTTTAAAGAATAAAAAACTTCAATTTATTTGTTTTTCAGTATAAAAAACTGTGATTTTTTTAATAGTAAAATAAAATAAGCATAAAGTTGAGTTTATTTATTCTTCTCAAATAAATAAATATTTTTTTTCTTAAAAATGTGACTACCTAAAAAACTTGCGTCTTAAAAGTGTAAGTTTTGAGGGAGACATGTTATAAAGATAACAAAGGAAAGAAAAGAGATTTAAAAAATGATAAAATATCAAAAATACTAGTCATGTTTTAAAATATATAAGAGAACTTTAATTAGAAAGATTTATATGTAGATTGTTTTCATTTGGTTTTTTGGGGTTATACAGGGTACTGCGTTTCGACGTATGTGCCCTGTTCTTTTTTGAGAGAGGTGATTAAAATTTTTTGAAAATGAAAAAAGCGATATTGATTTTAAAATCAATATCGCTTTTTTCATTTTCTCAAGATGATAAAATTAATGTAATCGAATTTCATCATCATTTTCATCAAAGTAAGTGTATTGGGTCATTTGAAAATCAGTATTTTCTTTAATTTTAATCCATTTAAAATGATACTTCATAAACCAAGACATTTGCTTGCTTGGAAATCCTTTTTTCAAAAATGCACTCACATAAGGATGAGCATGTAATACTAATTTGGCTTGAGGTCGAGATTGAAGAATAAATTCTAAATCTCTTTCAATATCATCAGTCAATAGAATTGAAGGGTTAATTTTTCCAGTTCCTTTGCAGGAAGGACAAATTTCTGCAGTATTAATTTTAACCTCAGGTCGTACTCGTTGTCGAGTAATTTGCATTAAGCCAAACTTACTTAATTGTAAGATGGTATGTTGAGCTCGATCCTTTTTCATATGATCTCTCATCTTCTGAACCAATTGTTTTTTGTGTTCAGGAACTCGCATATCAATAAAATCAATAATGATGATCCCCCCAATATCCCTAAGGCGTAATTGCCTAGCAATTTCTTCAGCTGACTCTAGATTTACGGCAAGAACAGCCTCCGCTTGATTCGATGATTTAGCAGCTTTATGGCCGCTATTCACATCAATGACATGCATTGCTTCAGTACTTTCAATAACCAAATATGCACCACTAGCCATCGTCGCTGTTTTCCCAAAGGATGATTTAATCTGTCGAGAAATACCATGAACATCAAAAATTGGTTTAGCCGATTTATGGTGTTTAACAATTTTGACTTGATCAGGAGCAATAGTTCCAAGAAAGGATTTGATATTGATGTGCATTTCTGCATCATTGACTACAATCTTATTAAATGAATCACTCAAAATATCACGAAGAATACTGGTCGTTTTATCTAGCTCACTTAATAATTTTGTAGGTGGATTGGCATTGTGTAATTGGCCGTGTACTTGCTTCCACTTAGACATCATGATGTCCAATTCTTCATGTAGGTCAGCTACTTTTTTTCCTTCAGCAGCAGTTCTAACGATAACTCCAAAATTCTTTGGGCGTATACTTTCCACCAATCTTTGGAGTCTTTTTCTTTCATCTGAATTAGCAATTTTTTTAGAAACAGCTACTATGTTAGAAAAAGGAGACAGCACTAAATATCTTCCAGGAATTGTAATTTCGCAACTTAATCGAGGCCCTTTTGTCGAGATAGGTTCTTTTAAGATTTGAACTAAAACAGGTTGTTTTTTATTTAAAACTTGATCAATTTTTCCTGTTTTAATGATCTCATCTTCGAATTCAAATTGGTCTAACTTGAAAGATTGTTGTTGTCCAGAAATGGAATGATCGGTGTATTTTAGAAGGGTGTGTAGTTTTGGACCTAAGTCGGTGTAATGTAAGAAGGCATCCTTTTTATGTCCAATATCTACAAAAGCTGCATTCAATCCCGGCATCAATTTTCTAATTTTACCAAGGAATATATCTCCAACAGTAAAATTAGTATTGGTCTTTTGCTTGTGCAACTCAACTAACTTCCCATCTTCTAAAAGCGCAATTTCAACTTCCGTAGGAGTTGAATTAATGATTAGTTCTTTTTCCACTATTATTATTTGTGGGCATTAAAGAATGTCGAAAACAAACTTCAAATGAAGTGTTATCATAATAACATTCAATAGAGCAGAATAGCTCTACAAGGCAAGGCAGCAAAACTTAAATGGCGTCAACAAAACTTAGAATTTGTATTGGTGAAGCATCTATTTTGCCTGAATTGAACACATTTTTAAATTTGTGAAAAACTAAAATAGTGTATTATACGTCTTTATGAACTATTAAAGAAAATCAAAAAGGATTTTCTTATGTAAATACAGAATTCCTTCTATTCTCCAAGTCTTACCTTGGGAGCATTATTCCGCTTACCCGTCTTATTCTTTCAAGCACGGAAATAATACTTCCAGCTCTACAAATTTTTATTTGACTGTGTCAAAAATAAGAAATGGGCCATGGGATAATGCAAGTTTGAAAACTCCATCCCATGACCCTGAATCATCATATTTTCGGTTCAGGCAGATTATTTGAAACTACCCTGACCTATGCCAGATTAATTAATTTTTAAAAAAGCCAAAAGGCTATTTTAATTTCAAATTATCTGTTCTTTTTCTTATGACGATTTTTACGTAATCTTTTTTTACGTTTGTGTGTCGCGATCTTATGACGTTTACGTTTTTTTCCGCAAGGCATAACTAATGTTTTTTTATAATTATTAAAATTAAATTTCTCACGTTCCGAAAACTCGGAACAAGTATTTTCTATCGCTGTGCTTCCGCCAGCGATTGACAAATATTTTGAAAGGTAGTTGCTTTTTCAGTTAACCCCAATCCTTCATAGACTTGAGCTAAAAGGCAATTTACCTTGATATTTTTAGGTTCAATTTGAAGTGCTTTCTCTAAACGACCCTTTGCTTTTTCAAATTGCCCTGTTTGGATTCCTAGCCTTCCTAATGTAGAAAGTGTGGGAACATTTTCAGGATGCTTTTTGTTTAGATCAATCAACATCAAAATCCCTTTCATTGGATTATCTTTAGGAGCACGATCAGTATAACAAACCGCCAAATTCACTCTGTGAGTGACATTAGTTGGTTCTAAAGAAATAGCATTTTCAAAAGCTTGAAAGGCTCGGTCAGCACAAAATTCAATTACTTTCTCTTCTTTTTCTAAATTTATCCCTCGATTATAAGTTGCACCTGCTATGGACCATGCTTCGGCAGTTGCTTCTTGATCAGCCACTAATTGAGCATAATAACCTGCGATGGCAAATCGATTGATTTTGTACCAAGCACTTGAAAGTGTTTTGTAAGCTTCCGTTTTGTCTAAATCGTTTTTGGCTTCTGATAGTTTTGCTTCGGCTAATAATACTTCGCTAGCATCTTCTGGCTTAAGATTATTTTTTGCAGACAACAAAAGTGAATTAATACTAGTTGATTCTGCATTTTCAATCCGATCTTTATTTATTTCTTTTTGTTCTTTGGGTTTGGTATCAAATCCAAAATAAAGTAATAAAAATAGAGCTCCTGCAAAAGATAAAACTGCTAGTTGAGTTTTTGACATCATTTAGAAAATTTTAAATATTTCTACTTTCATCGCTTGGAAGCTGTGACACATTTCCTTTTACATCCTCTACAAAAGTTTTTGCAGGTTTGAATGAAGGAACAAAATGTTCAGGAATTTCAATTGCAATGTTTTTCTTAATATGCCTTCCTATCTTCCTCTTTCTCTTTTTGATCACAAAACTTCCGAAGCCTCGAATGTAGACATTTTCACCTTCAGCCAATGAGCTTTTTACTTCCTTAAAAAGGGTTTCCAAAGTAACTAAAACGTCAACTTTAGGGACACCCGTTTTTTCCGATATTGCTGTTACTAAATCAGCTTTTCTCATCGTTTATCTTATTGATTTATAATTAATTATGAATTTTTTTTATTCAGATTAAAGCGACGCAAATTTCGTCTTTTTATTTTTCAATTGAAAATAAAAAGATGTTTTATTTTCATCTTTTCTTTCATAAGT
>JBGCFD010000140.1:0-42410 GCA_045106765.1 Saprospiraceae bacterium
TATAGGGTTTTAGTTAGGTTTTTTCTCGGTCGTGGAATATGCATTTTGACAATCTATCGTTATCAAAAAATTTATTCCACTTCCGTATTTGACATCAATTTCCAAGAATGTTTGGAATTAAGAATATAAGGGTTGCTTAGGTTACTCTAAAAAGTGGAATATGCATTTTGACAATCTATCGTTATCAAAAAATTTATTCCACTTCCGTATTTGAAATCAATTTCCAAGAATGTTTGGAATTAAGAATATAGGGTTTTAGTTAGGTTTTTTCTCGGTCGTGGGAGATTGTTTTTATGACTATCAATAATCACAAAAAATGTTTCCCCGCCGTATTTGAAAATTATGTTTTACTGAATTATATATATGAGATAATGCACAGACCGCTTTTTACAGAACCAATACTTAGAGACGGTTTCTATAATTAATTAACAAACACACGCATTATCCCAAAACCGAAAAGAGGTTTTTTCAAACTTTCACAAAGGTGAAAATTGAAATCTCCTCACACTTTGAAACAACACCCGTCTATACATAATCAATAGACAACACCATGAAAAAGCAAGGAGGGCGATATATCCCAAAACCGTTGCGGGGTTATCCCAAAACCGTTGCGGGGTTATTCTTAAAACTCTAGAAAATCTTTTCCCAAAGACCGTTAGAGTTTCCAAAACTAACCACTATGTTGCTCCCTTGCCTTTCAAAAAAATTGAAGTGAGTATTAATAATAAGTTGTACTTTTTTTTTATAAAAAGATCTTAAAGATCGTGTGATAGGTTGTTTGTCCTGGCAGTTTTATTCTGAATTTTGGAATAATCTGTCAGGATTTTTTTTGGGAAAAACTCAAGTTAAACGAATATCTCTCACCACTAATTTTCTCCAATTTAAATATCCTTTGACTGCCAAAACAGTATTGACTATAAATAACAGCATAAAAAGATAAGCGCCTACTGCCCAATACATATAAACATAAATCATATCTACAATGATCCAATAAATCCAATTTCCAATCTTTTTTTGAATAGTCATAAATGTGGCAAAGATTGCAAAAGCAGTTGTAAAAGCATCAAGGTAAGTCTTCTGCGCAAGCGTATATTTATCCAATAAAAAACCTAATAAAAAAGTACAAATAAGACCTACCAAGACAACTATAACATGTTGATTTACAGTCATTTGCGTTACAGGCAACTCATCTTCATCTCTACCTCCAAACTTCCATTGGTAAATTCCTACAAACCCCATAACCACATAAAAAACGTTCAAAACTGCATCGAAATAATAATCATACAAATTATAAGTAGCCCATGCCCAAAGTCCACAACTGAGTATTCCCCAAAACCAACACCATACATTTTCTTTGATCGCTAAAATGATATATATAAATCCAAAAATAGTCGCTAAAATCTCAGCCCAATGCAAATTTTGCGCACCTTGAATAACATTTGAATAAAAATCCGACATGTGTTTTTGTGTTATTTAAAGGAATGTAAATGTATTGTTATGATTCTTTTCCAAGAATAGGTTGAATCAAAAACTGAATAGAATATGGCTTCGCAAATAATTTGAATTCATCATGCGTATGCGCTCCCCAACTATCATCACCTCCGATTCCCATCTGTCCAAAATCGACGTGCAAAGTAATAAAATCTTTTGGAATCAAATCGTACGTATGCTTAAATGGTTTATCCGATTCACCTAGATCAAAATCATCTGTCGTATATTCTTGTGCAGAAAAATCAAATAAGGGTTGTCCAACTATCTTTATTCCTAAACCTTCCGAATTAGTTAAAGTTAACCAACGGATTTCTGTTTTATTACCATTTTCTTGAGGACGAATATAAGGATGATATTGATCCGTAATTGTACTGTTATGAATCCCCACAAAAGCGCTCGTTTTTCTATCTGAATAATTTTCATGAGGGCCTCGACCATACCATTTTATTTTCTCGAATTCTAAAGGCAACTCCATTGTCAAACCAAATCGAGGTAATTCTGGTAATTCTTTCATATCTTTTTCAGAAGACAAAAATCGTCCTAAAACTTGAATTTCTCCATTGCCAAAGACTCGATAATTAATTTCATATTTCAACTTAATGGAAGGCAAGTTAAAAATAGTTTTTAGAATAATTTCTTGATCAAAAATTACTGCCGCAGTTACTTTTGTCACTTCCCTAATTTTACTTGCATCTTTCCAACCTTGTAATCGAAGCATCATCAAATTCCCCAAATCATTATCAATCGGCGCTCGCCAAAAACTAGGTCTAACTCCTTTTTCCAGCAATACATTTCTATTAAAAACAAATCGCTCTATAAGTCCTGTTTTTTTTGAAAGGTCAATAAAAAAATGTTCTCCAATAACTTTGTAAATGTCTTGTTTTTCCTTTAAATACAAAGGCTTCAAGCTTCCTTTAGCTCTAAATTCAGGTTGAGAAGGACTTTGTAATTCAAACTGAAATTTTGCCATTTTATGTCTTTCAGGAATCATCGGTTCAGCCTCTAGAGTATAAAAAGTAAAATTAATAAATCGCTCTCCTAAGCTTTCTTCTTCAGGAAGATAAAACTCCAACTTCAAGTCCATGATTCCCTTTGGAGAAATATCAATCTCATCAACCTTATGATTCACAATTAATTCTCCATCTTCTATAATATTGCAATCCAACCAAACATTTTTTAAAGAAATAAAATCAAACAAATTGTGAATTCGGAATAAGCCTTTTTCCAAATTTATCACTTCCATTTTGATATTTTGATATATCTTTTTTACTTCAATAAGTGCAGGATGAATAATTCGATTTGGAAAGACTAATCCATTGATACAAAAATTATTATCACTCGGTACATTATCTCCTTCGAAGTCTCCACCGTATTTCCAATAATCTATTCCATCCTCTGTTTTCGCTAAGATTCCTTGGTCTTGCCAATCCCAAATAAAGCCTCCTTGCAAGTTGGGAAATCGTTCTATTACATCCCAATATTTTTGCAAATTCCCAACACTATTTCCCATCGCATGAGCATACTCACACATGATGAGTGGTCGATCATTAGTTCGCTCTGCATATTCAATTAGTGTTTCAATTTTTGGATACATGGGGCAGACGATGTCGGTATTTTCAGCTTCACCAGCTTGTTCATATTGCACCGGTCGAGAGTCGTCTCTTTGTTTTACCCAATCGTAGGCGGCCTGCATATTTTGTCCATTCCCCGCTTCATTTCCCAAAGACCAAGCAATAATACAAGCATGATTTTTTGTTCTTTCTAACATCCGTTTCACTCGATCTAAATGCGCCGCTTCCCAGCTGGGCAGAGCAGAGGTATGTGCTACTTTATCATATGGTTTTGAAAAACAAGATCCCATTCCGTGTGCTTCAATATTCGCTTCATCAACTACATACAAACCATATCTGTCACACAACTCATACCATCTCGCATGATTCGGATAATGACTAGCACGCACCGCATTAAAATTATTTTGCTTCAATAGTTTAATGTCTTCCAACATATTTTTTTCTGTAATTACATGACCATTCACTTCGTCATGTTCATGCCGATTGACACCTTTGATCGTAATCGCTTTTCCATTGATGAGGAGTTGAGCATTCTTAATTTCGACCTTTCTAAAACCAACTTTGCAACCAATAATTTGAATGACTTTGTTATCTTCATTTCTCAAAACCAAAGCTAATTCATAAAGATTTGGAGTTTCTGCTGTCCACTTTTTAGGATTTTTTATTTTATCCTCATATGAAATAACCATAGTATTAGCTGACTGAAAATCAACTCTTTGTTCACTTACTTCCACTAATATTTTCTCCTCGTCATACAACTGACACTCAACGACAAATGGCTTTTTACTTTTTTCTAAATCAAAATTCTCTAACTCCACTTCAACTTGTAATAATGCATCTTTATAATTTTCATCCAAATCTGTTTTTACAAAAAAATCACGAATATGAGTTTTTGGCGTAGCCCATAAATATACTTCTCGTTCTATTCCACTCAGTCTCCAAAAATCCTGACACTCTAAATATGCACCATCCGACCAACGATAAATTTCAACCGAAATAGTATTTTCTCCTTTTTGTAAATGTCTTGTTATATTAAATTCAACTGGGGTTTTTGAATCTTGATTATAACCGATAAATTCTCCATTCAGCCAAAAATAAGCGGCAGACTTTACTGCCCCAAATTGAATAAAAACTTCTTGCTCTTCCCAGTCTATTGGAATCCAAAATGACCTCTTATAAGAACCTACTGGATTATAATCGTGCGGAATATGAGGTGGATTCTTTGGAAATGGATAACGATCATTCACATAAATTGGAACACCATAACCTTGTAATTCCCAATTGGCAGGCACTTGTATTTCATCCCAACTAGAAACATCAAAGTCATTTTTAAAAAAATTCTTTGGTCGATTAGCTGGCTTTTTCGTCCAATGAAATTTCCATTTTCCATCAAGCGATTCCATCCATTTAGAGGTAGATTTTTGAATATTATTGGCAGCAAAAAAATCCTTGACATTAGAGAAGGAGGTGAAATTTGCATGAGGTAAGATTTGTCCTAAATTAAATATTTCAGGGTTTTCCCAAAATGGATTTTCATCATCGAGGATTATATTTTCATTAATTTCTTGAATCATAGTTTATCTATTAAGACGATTTTCTCTACCATACACTTTTGTTGTTTGCCACGAATTGTTTGATTTTTTTGACGATAGTATTTAGAACTAACACTAGAATCTGATAAATCAGATTCATTCGAATGTTCACAAAAAGCAAAATTGGTGAAAGCTCGGATATCTCAATTTGTTGAAATAATTTCGAGTAGTAGTCCAGGGACTTTTGTGAAATTAATATGAATTTATGGCAACTTTCAAAAAGTGTACGGTAGAGAGAGAGATGATTTTATATCAATCTCGAAAAATACTAAAATCTAGGATGATTTACTCATCAGAGGATTGATTTTGTTTTTTTGACAGTTTTTTTAAAAGATGGCATTTTTTTCGTATTAAAAATTAAAATATATCTATTCGATTAAATATCAATAATTTACTTTATGAAAAATAGCAAAAATGCTTTAGCGAAATTAGGAGTTAAATCAAAGAACAAAAAGATGTTAGCTCAACAAAACTGGGCTAAACTAGCGAAATGGATCAATGTAAAAGGATTAAAAGTTGTTTTGATATTGGAAGGAGATCAAAATAAAACTGCCAAAAGATTGATCAAAAATTTAGCAAATTGGTCCTCAGACAGTAATATTATTCGAAGAGTAAAAATGAAAAAGGTTATTTCCAAAAAAGAATCCTCTTACTTTGAACCAATCATTTCTAATCTTCCTCAAAAAGGGCAACTAACTATTTTTGAAAATTGTTGGTATCAAAAATCAATAGAAAATTCTCAATTAGGAAAATGGGATACCACCTTATGGAATAATTTTTTAGAGCATGAAAATATGCTTAATCAAGCAAATTATATTATTGTAAAATTTGCTTTAAAGAATCAAGAGTCGACTAGTGTTTCTCCTATTTTTGAAATTTTGAAAAAAACGGAAAATATAGAAAATCCTTTTTCCTATTTTAATTGTTTGGAAAAAAAATCAGAACCTTTTAAGTTGATTCAGTTTCTGATTGATAAAGTTCCACATCAAGACTTGACCTTTCCACATAGTACTATTCCTTTTAAAATGTTGAGAAAAAGGGCCCATAATTTACGTTGGGCACAGGTCCATAAAAATGTAATTCCTTTAACTACAGCTGATTCTGATTTTCCAATCGCTCCCGAAATTAGTCAAGCTATTAATGATTACTCTAATGCTAGGATTTTTCCATATAGCCCTAAAGAAGGGTTACCTGAATTTAAAAAAGCAGCAAGTAAAGTTTTAAAAAACAGAAAAGGAATTGAATGTACTCCCGAATTAATTTTACCAACTAATGGAACAATTTCTTCGATGCACACCATTGCAAAATTCGCATTGAAGCCAGGAGATGAAGCAATTATTTTCGATCCTGTAGATTTTTCATTTCAAAAATCTATAGAAGCTGCTGGTGGAAAAATTGTTCGAATTGCAATCAATAAAAAGACTGGAACATTCAATACCAAAGAATTTATTAATGCAATTTCGAAAAAAACAAAAATGATTTGTTTGTGCAATCCGCATAATCCAATGGGAAAAATTTTCTCTCGACAAGAGTTGTTATTTATTGGTTCGTTAGCAGTCAAACATCAACTTTGGATTATGAATAATGAGGTTTGGTCAGACATTATTTTTCCAGAATGTCAACCTATTAATATTGCGTCGCTGCATCCAGAAATAGCCGAACGCACCATTTCTATTTATAGTTTTTCTAAAGCTTTTGGATTGGCAGGACTTCGAATTGGATTTATCGCTACACCATCAAAATTGATTTTCAATAAAATACTACAAACTTCTGAGACTTATACTAATGCTCATGAGGTAAGTACTTTGAGTCAAGTTGCGGCAACAGTCGCTTATGAAAAATGTTGGTATTGGGTCGATTCATTTTTAGATCATTTGACCAAAGTGCGAGACTATTGTGTAGAACGATTGAATAAAATACCTGGGGTGGAATGTCCAACGCCAAAAGGAACTTATTTACTCTTTCCCAATATTAAAAACTTTGGTTTGTCTAGTGAGGAGATGGCTTTATACCTTTTGGAAAATGCAAAAGTTGCCGTTATCCCTGGTTCAGTAAAATGGTTTGGTCCAGGAGCAGAAGGTCATATTCGAATTTGTTTTTCTACTTCAATGGAATTGATGATTGAAGCGATGGATCGAATAGAAATTGCTTTGAATAAATTATTTATAGAAAGTCAACTCAAAATGGAGGAGATTTACTTTAAAAACTTTGATCCTGAAAAAGTGATCTTTCAATAATAATGATTTTCTAAAATCAAGTTTTATTATCATAGAAAAAAATAACCATGCTATCACTAGCATGGTTATTTTTTTAATTATTTTTGACTACTTCTTTTTTAAATTAATTTCACTCATTAAATTTTATGGAATATAAAGAACCAAAATACGATCAACCTCAACATCAAAACAAACCTCTATTTCCAAAGTTAGGCATCCAATTGAATTGCCCAAAATGTAGTCATGAGATCATTGCTGATGACATCAATATTGAAAAAGCCATTGCTAAATGCAAGAACTGTAACAATGTATTTACATTTGAAGATGAGGTTACGTCTCCGATGCGACGACGCAAGGAAGTTTTCCTTCCAGAAGAAATTGAGATTGATGCTTATCAAGATGAATTAACCTTGTTTTACAAATGGCGAAAGGCAAAAGGGATCAGTCCTTTTTTTATTTTCTTTGGTATCATTTGGAATACGATGATGATTCCGTTTGTGGTTGCAGCGATTGCTTCAGGAAGTTTAACTATGCTTTTAGGAATCAGTTTACACTTAATGGTGGGGATTGGTTTTTTGGTTTATATCATTACTCGACTGATGAATACCACTTATATTACAGTTGATGATTATGAATTATCAATTGAGCATCGTCCATTTACGATTCCATTTATTGCTAAAAATCAATATTACGATGTGCGAAATATTGAACAGCTATATTCTAAAAAATATGTTTCGCATCAAACGAATGGTGTCAATGTTTATGCTTATGCCGTTCATGCAAAAATCATCGGAGGAGAAGAGCTTAAAATCATTGGAGGATTTAAACAAAAAAATAAAGCGCTTTTTATTGAACAAGAAATTGAATTATTTTTAGGTGTAAAGGATGAGAAAGTGGACGGGGAAGTTCCGCACTAGCATCTTTTATTTTTTCCAAAGAAAATCACACAAAACGAAAATCATCATGCGCTCTATTTTTTTAGTCATCCTATTTTTCATCTCAACTACTCTTTTGGGACAAGATGATCAAAATCCTTGCTTGAATAATCAAGATTTTCATATTGTAATTTTAGGTTCTTCAACTGCGGCTGGAACAGGTCCATCTTCATCAGACAGCACTTGGGTTAATCGTTATCGTAAATTCTTGCAAGACATTAATCCAAATAATTTAGTAACTAATTTGGCCATTGGAGGAACGACCACTTATCATATTATGCCTGATTGGTTTGCTCCACCATCGAATCGACCTACTTCAAATTCTAACAATAATGTAAGTCAGGCAATTTCGCTTGGAGCTGACGCAATCATTGTCAACATGCCTTCCAATGATGCATCCAACAACTTTGGCATTGATGCACAAATGTTTAATTTTCAAACAATTTCTACTGTAGCTGATAGTGTTAATATTCCTGTTTGGATTTGTACCACTCAACCAAAAACTCCTTTTGGGGTAACTCAAGATGCGATTCAATTAGGTGTACGAGATTCTATTTTTTCTATTTTTGGAAATAAGGCAATTGACTTTTGGAATGGTATTGCGCTTCCTTCGAATGATATTGATCCAATGTTTGACTCGGGTGATGGCACCCATTTAAATGATGCAGCACATGCTATTTTGTTTGAGCGAGTTCAAGATAAAAATGTTCTTTCGGAGATATTTGAACCAACACTTGGAACTGAATTAATGATGGGAAATTATACTGTTTTAAATCCAATGCTTTGTGGTGATTCCGAAACAATTGTCCAAGGAGAAATCATAAATATTGGTGAAGATAATTTTTCAGATATTCATATTCAACATGATTTTTATATTTCTACCTCGATGTTTCCAACCACTTTTTACGATACTATTTTTGGTGGTTTGAATGCTTGCGAATCGATTAGTTTTGATTTTTCAGTTAATACTTTTGACACAGCAAGTTATTCTATTTTGAGTGCTATAATTTCACCAAATGACTCTATCACTTGGAATAATATTTCACCTGTTATAAATTTCACGACACAAGTTCCTCCTATTTTAACTCCACAAAATGATACGATCTGCAAAAATGAAATGGCTTTCCTTTCTGTTGATTTTGAAAATACAGATACGATTTTTTGGTTTGAAAATCTGACAGATTTGGTGCCAATCGGAAGTGGAAATAATTTGACAACTTCTCCGATGGATATTTCTCAAACTTATTTTGCGGAAGGTATTAGTGGTGATTTATTTTTTAAAGAATCTCTTTTCACTACTAACAATTCAAACAAAAATTGGAATGGAGTAATGATTAATTTGGTCGCGCATGAAACGCTGACCTTGGATAGTTTTAGTTTAAAATTAGAAGATATTGGTAGTCAGGGTGTGGTTGCCTACTTTAAAAATGGCTCTTACGAAGGCTTTGAAAATGATGCTTCTGCTTGGACTTTTTGGGGAGTTGATTTCGTTGAAGTGCTCACTTCTGGAAATTTTCACCATGTGAATTTTGGAAATAAAATATTGGAACAAGGTGATACCTTGGGCATTTATTTTCACTTACAAAATGGTGGTGCTCGACTTTCTTACAACGATGCGACCGATTGGGTCAGTCGATCAACCGATGAATTAGAAATCAGAAGTGGCAGCGGAATTACCCACACTTTTGGAATCATTTATTTTCCTAGAGATTGGAATGGTGAAGTTTTTTATCATCATGGATTTAATCCTGAAGGTGATTGTTCGAGTGGTCGTGTGGAAGTTTCTGCGATTGTTTCTGAACCAATTATTGACTTGGGAAATGATACTATAATTATTTCCAATCAAAATATTTCATTGGATGGTGGAGCTAATTTTACGCAGTATTTTTGGAACGGAATTGAAGGTGGTCAATTTTACAACATTGATTCTACGAGTTTTGGAATTGGGACACATGAAGTTATTTTGGAGGCGATCAATGAGTTTGGATGTACAGTTCTCGATACTATTGAAATTACGATTACTGAATTTGTGGGAATCTCAAATGAATATTTTATCAAAAATAATTTTGAAGTTTTTCCAAATCCTACTCAAGATTTCTTTTGGGTAAAAAACTTAAATTCGAGTGCGGTTAAAATTCAATTATTTGATCTTTTTGGGAAAATGGTTTTTGAAAAAACAATAGTTGATAACCTTCAAATTTCAGTTTCGCATCTTCCGAAAGGTGTTTATTTTTTACACTTAAAAAATAAACATGGATGGGGAGTGGAAAGAATTATAATAGAGTAATTTTTTCGTAAAAAAACTTAGAGGCTGTCTCATAAGTATATATAGACTATAGTCCTCAAAATATAATTTCACCACATAGAAAACATAGAACTTTATCTATGTTTTCTATATGTCTATGTGGTAAAAAAAACTCTGTGATGATTTTTAATTTTCATTTAAGAGACAACTTCTAAGTTAATCTATTACGGTTTATCCACTTTCTCCTTCGCCTTCTTCGGCAAAATCAAAATCGGTAAATTCTTATCTGAGTACATTTGATTAAATCCGCCCACTTCTTCTTGAATGATATATTCCATTTCTGTTTTCATTGTTTTCCACATTTGTAAAACTTCATTTAATCTTAATTGAACACCTTCCGTTGGTCGGGGATCATGCGAATCCAAGACTCCTTTTAGATTCAACAACTCAGTATTTAATTGATTTTTAAAATTGATGACATCTTGAAAAGTTTCTGTGTTGGGTTGAATTAAAGTTTTTTCCCAATTCGTAATTGCTTGCTCTACCTCTTTTCCTTTTTTCAAAATATCTTCTACATCTGCCATCTCCTCTAACAGTTTCACCCGTGAATTTAATTGAGCTTTAACCGTTCGCAATCGGTTGACAGACTCGTGAATATCGTAAACTGAATTTTCAATTTTCATCAACAAGGCTTGTTGTTCCGCATAAACTTTTCCGTCAGCATTAATTCTAGGATCAGGTAAAACTTCGCAAGTCGTTTCCACAATTTCCTTATCCGAAGTAAAACGTAATGTATATCTTCCAGGCGCAACAGTATGTCCTCGATAATCTCCCATCACAAAAACATTTTCCACCGCAGGAAGTGTTTCTCTTCGCAAATCCCAATTGGTTCTATTCAAACCTGGTTTGCTTGGAATCACTTGTGGTCGTGGTGGACTACCTTCCCAGCGCTTCATTTTTTTAGCCTTTTTATTGGAAAATGTACGAATGATATTTCCTGAATAATCTACAATTTCTAGTTTCAATTCATTGCTATCGACCCAACTATGTGGCAAATAATAATCGAAAGTCACTCCTGCTTTTGGATTAGATCCATTGTTATCTCTACTGCTAGAGTTTAGGGTAAACTTGATCGTTGGCGAAGGTTGAACCGCTGTAATTTTTGTGGTATCAGGCAAGCCTTTAGTTTGTTGTAAAACACTCAAATCATCTAAGATCCAAAATGCTCGCCCACCTGTAGCAGCAACCAAATCATTATTTTTCACTAACAAATCATTAATTGGAACCATCGGTAAATTTGCTTGATAAGCTGTCCAATTTTTCCCTGCATCAAAACTAATATATAATCCTCGTTCTGTTCCTGCATATAAAATATTGTTTTGCTTTGGGTCTTCTCGAACTACTCTGACAAAATTATCGGTAGGAA
Organism: Saprospiraceae bacterium; assembly: GCA_045106765.1. Classification (GTDB taxonomy): domain Bacteria; phylum Bacteroidota; class Bacteroidia; order Chitinophagales; family Saprospiraceae; genus CAJQQY01. Next base: position 11,477 of record JBGCFD010000140.1, read on the forward strand.
TTCCGTTGGTAATCTTTGTCCAATTTTTTCCATAATCATTAGTCTTAAAAATCATTGGAGTATCGTCATTCCACTTGTAGCGAGTTACAGCAAGATAAGCTGTACCTGCATTCGTTGGGGAAACTTCGATGGCATTAATAAGTGATTCTCGCAAACCTCTTGGTGTTACATTACTCCAAGTTTTTCCTTCATCTTGTGTGACATGAACGAGTCCATCATCTGTCCCCACCCAAATTTCACCAGCATCGTGAGGCGAAGTCGAGATATAACTAAAGGTGTTATAAACTTCTCCCCCTGCTCCTTCATTCGTAAATGGCACGCCGCCATCTCCGTGTCGAGCCGTATCATTTCGAGTCAAGTCTTCGCTGATCTCTGTCCAACTCTGACCTTCGTCATCACTTCGAAATAAAACATTTCCTCCGAAGTACAAAACGTTTTTATTTTTTTGTGAAGCAACCAAAGGAGGATTCCAATTGAATCTATATTTTTGATCAATTGGGTTTGTTCCAAGTTTTGCTTGAGGGTAAGGTTGAATATCTTTCGTCAATTTTGTTTCCGAATCCCACACATCAATGAAACCTTGAATCGTCGTTCCAAAAATTTTCGTTGGATTATTTGGATCATTAAATGCAATAAACGCACTCTCTCCTCCTGCCACGGGATACCAATCTCGGATACCAATTCCACCTCCTGCAGTCTGGCTAGAAATCGCTACAGTCGAGTTGTCTTGTTGCCCTCCGTACAAATGATAAGGGAAACGATTATCGGCGATGACTCGATAAAACTGAGCAGTCGATTGGTTATTTTGAGACGACCAAGTTTTACCTCCATTAAAAGTTACACAGCCTCCACCGTCGTTCGCCAAAATAATATTATTAGAATTTTTAGGATTGATCCACATATGATGTTGATCGGTATGAGGATTTGAGATTCGAGAAAAACTTCTCCCTCCATTGATAGATTTTAGCATCGGTGCATTTAAAACATACACTTTATTTTCATCTACAGGGTCAGCAAAAATTTCAATATAATACCAAGCTCTGGTAATCGTCACTCGATCAGAACAAACTTGTGTCCAATTTTTTCCGCCATTGTCTGATCGAAAAACACCTCCTTTTTCTGCCTCGATATTCGCATAAATTCTTTGTGGATTCGCAGGTGAAACATCAACGGCCACCTTACCCATTTTTTTAGGCAATCCACCTTCGAGTTTTTTCCAAGTCTCTCCTCCATCAGTTGATTTCCAAATTCCAGAGCCATCTCCCCCACTTCGAACTTGCCAAGGTGTTCGTTGATGATCCCACATCCCAGCAAATAAAATTCTTGGATTTGATTCGTCTAAACTTAGATCTGCCGCTCCAGTATTTTCATTGACAAAAAGTGTTTGCCTCCAATTTTTTCCTCCATCGATACTTTTATAAACGCCTCGATCTTTACTTTTGCCCCACAATTTTCCTTGTACAGCTACCCAAACAATATCTGGATTTTTTGGATGAATTTGAATTTCTGCAATGTGATGCGATTCTGGCAAACCAATGTGTTCCCATGTTTGACCTGCATCGGTACTTCTATATATTCCATCTCCATGCGAGGTCATCACACCACGCACGGCATGCTCGCCCATTCCTAAATAAATTACATTTGGGTCACTTGGTGCTACTTCGATTGCTCCGACAGAACCTGTTTTGAGAAATCCATCTGAAATATTTTTCCAACTGATTCCAGCATCATTTGTTTTCCAAACGCCACCTCCTGTACTCCCCATATAATAAGTCATCGGATCCCCCAATACACCACAAACAGCATTGGAGCGACCTCCTCGAAATGGGCCAATATTTCTCCATTTTAATGCATCAAATTTTTTAGCATCAAAAACAGGTTGTTCATTTTTTTGAGATTTCTTTTTCCGTTTTTTCTTTCTTTGGGAAAAAAGAGGTGAGGTAAAAACGAGCGTTGCGATTAAAAGGAAAATGAGTTTTTTCATGGTTTGTTAGGTTTTGTTTTGAGAAAAGAAAGGAAAGTTAAAAAAATGTGAAAACAAAGTAGGGGTATTTCATTTTAAAACTGTCTTGGTAGTACAAATCACTATTAACGAAAAAAGTCAACCAATGAAAAATCTAACCTATTTAGACAAAGGAATCGCTTTAAAAAGTACGATGATTACTTTTTTTGTCATTGTTTTGAGTATTGTTTTAACCATTACATTTTTATCTTAACGGTTAACTGTGCATGATTAACTTCACATCAATCATGGTGAGAATGGGGAATCAAGTTGCAAGGAATTAAGCATTAATCGTTAAAAAATTCGTCATTTGTTGAACCGTTTCCTCGGGTGTTCCGCTGGCGTCAATCTCTACAATATTATCTCCGTTCCATCGCTTTAAATATTGGATGGCTTTAAAAAATTTCTTCCGGTCTTCTTCTAGATTTTCTTCAAATAATTCTTTGGCTTGGTTTCTACCTTTCATTCTTTGATAGCAAACCTCATTACTAACATTGAGGAAAAAAATCACATCTGGCTTTCGAGCTTCTTCATTTAATTTTAAAACTTCTTTAAATCCAAATCCATCTTTGCTTTGATAAACTAAAGAAGATAAATAATATCTATCGCAAATAATTGCTCGATCTCCTACTCTTTCCAACCATGGATTAATCAAGCGATCTCGATGATCTAATCGATTGGCAGCAAATGACAAAGCTAAAGTTCGATGAGAGAATTGTTTTATTTTTTTTGTCAAAACAGATCGAATGTACATTCCACCAACCATATCATTATTAGGTTCATAGGATCGTTTGACCTTGAATTTCTTTTTTATTTTTTTTTCTAATAATTCAGATGCGGTGGTTTTCCCCGCTCCATCTAAACCTTCGATGACGATAAAAAGTGATTTTTTTGACATAAAAATTTAATCTTATATTTAAGGGTTTATTCGTTTGACGTTAAACGTTTTACGGTCGCCCATTCAATTTGATTTACAATGATATAAAAACTATGGCACAATTCTTTTTAACTTTAACCTTGATTTTACATTTAATACAAATCCTATTATTTTAAATTTTAAACATATGAAAAACCTAATATTCCTGCTTACATTTTCTTCTATATTTTTCTTGGCTTGTAATTCCGATTCAAATTCTAACAACTCCAATGAAGTAATTCCTGATGAGAAATTATGGGAGATTTTTTGGGGTGACTTTAAAAATATGGTCGGAAAAAATGATCTCCAAGGTGTCATTAAGTTAATTGATCTTCCACTTGAAGGCAATTTTTTCAATACAAATACTGGTAAAGGTTTATCTCGTAATGGAGTTTTGACAAATTATGAAAAGATAATTGGAAATAATATTCGTCTAAGAATCATGGCTGTAAAAAAAGAAGAGTGGTCTGAAATGAAAGTTAACTCAGCAGATGATTCCAAAAGATTTGGAGTTCCAGTTGGTGAGAAAATAAGGGTGTTGACTTTGAATTTTGTTTTTGATGAAGGAGAAGAGAATCAAACGGAGTCAGCACAAATGTTTTATTTTGCGAAAATTAAAGGTGATTATAAATGGTGTGCAATGGAAATTGCAGGGTAATGGGAATATCGAATAAGGAACAAGGATTTGAGAAATCTTTACCCTATTTGGAGACTTCTTAAATCCTTGTTCCTTATTCGATATTCCTTTTACCTCGTCAACGTAACATCCCCCTTATAAATCTTTACCATCCCATCCTTGAATTCAATTTCTGCAAAGAAGACAAAAACATTTGGATTTAATTTTTCTCCTTTAAAAAATCCATCCCACCCTTCTGTCGGATCATTCGGTTGGAAGTTTTCATTTTCAAAAACAACTTCACCCCACCGATTGAAAATTCTAAAGTTTTTCACTTCTGCAACATCTTGCCCACCGTTGACATAAAAAATATCATTCAATCCATCATCGTCAGGACTGAATCCATTTGGAATAAAAACGTATCGATTTTTCTCTACAAAGATGGTAATATCATCAGTAACAAAACATCCATTTTCATCAAATAATTCTAAAGTATAATTAGTTGCATTAATTGGATTAACTAGCTGGGTGAAACAAGTATCGCATGGTGCGTTTTCAGACCATAAAATATTACTAACAGTAAAATTAGTTTGTGGCTGAATTTCAAAACTTTCTCCTAATTTGATAGTTTGGTCATCACCTAAATTAAGTACTAATTCAATCGCTTCTGGAACAATAACAGTTTGTTCGAATCCACATCCAACCTCATCTAGAATAAATACAGTATGTTCTCCAACCGTTACTAAATCAAAAATAGTCGTATCATTAACCACATCAGTAAATGGCCCACTATCAAATGAATAGGTATAGTTATTCCCTATCCCTCCAGCGATATTATCAAGAATTATTTGTCCTTCTATCACATCTAAACATGGTGGTGCAAGACCTACCAAATTAAATTCAACGGGTGTAGGTTCGATAAGAGTTATTGAGGCAGTTCCAGCACATCCATTAGCATCAGTAATCGTTACCTCATAATCACCAGCAAATAATTCTGCAGCAATATCTCCGGTAGATCCGTTACTCCAGAGGAATGTAAATGGAGCAACTCCATTTATTGGAACGGCAACTGCAGCTCCTGTATTTCCGCCAGTACAAACAATATCAAAACCTCCAATAGTAGATATTGAAGTAATAAAAATATCTAGTGGTTCTACTTGAATGGTAACTTGAGTCGTTGGAATTACAGCGATACAATTGGTGTTCAATGGTGTAACTGCCTCAAGTGAATAAGTTGTGGTAGCTGTTGGCGCAACCGTAATTGTATGTCCATCGGAAATCCCATTTAAAATAGTTGGCGGATTGCTTCCTTCTGAAAATTCTACATTATAAGTCATTCCACCTGTTAATATGAAAGTCAAAACAACATCATTGCCTGGGCAAATTGAATTAGTTGATGCTGAAATTATTCCTGTGATTTCGGGTTCGAAAGTTAAATCAACAGTAATGATACTATCGCAACCATTCATATTTCCATTAGGAATAATTTCAGTTCCCAAAGGATTTGACTCATCATAAACCATATTATTAACCATAATACTTTCACCGTTGCAAAGTGTTTGGATAATATTATTTATAGCATTTGAGGTAACAGAAAGCTCTATTTCAACAATTTGTGAAGCGCAACTTCCATCTGTTACTATTGCAAAAACTGAAGTATTACCACTTGTAAGTGTCGTTGGACTTGGAGTCGTTGCGCCTGCATCTGAATACCAATTGACAGTATTTCCATTGCCACCATTGACGGTGTTTTCTAAAACTGTTAAATCAAATGTTGCGGTGCCACTTCCATCGTCACATTGGGAATCCGTCGTTGGAAAAGCAGTTAGGTTATTAGATACAATTAATTCCACCTCAACAATTTCGGAGAAACAAATTCCATCTGTCACTATTGCATAAATTGTTGTCGCAGTAGAAACATAAGGAGACATAATTGGAATAGTTAAATTTTGATCCTCAAACCAAAATACTTGATTACCATTACCTGTATTAACCACATCTACCTGACCATCTAGATCAAATGAAGCAGCTCCAGTTCCATCATCACAATTAGACAAAGAATAATTACTTGCAGCAGGAACTTCAGGTGATAAAGTCAAAGAAATTTCAACTGGAACAGAGGAACAATTCCCACTTGCTACAACTGCATAAATCGAAGTCGGTGTAGTTTCAAATGCATTAAAAGGAGGCGAAAGCGGATTAATCGCAGCAGCATCTACAAACCATGAAATATTATTTCCATTTCCTCCTGTAATATTATTTTGAAAACTTAGATCAGTCAAATCAAAAGTTGCTGTCCCACTTCCATCATCACAAGCTGCAAGAGAAGTTGGATTAGCAGAAATATCATTAGTTATTTCAAGGGTCACTTCAACTGGTGCGGCAGTACAAATTACATCATTAACTACTGCATAAATTGTAGCCGCAGTTGAATTAAATGGAGATGAAATTGTAGTCGTTAAATTTATGTCTGAATACCATGTAACTGTATTTCCATTTCCACCGTTGACCGTATTTGCAATCGCATTGAGATCAAAATCTGCTGTTCCATTTCCAGTATCACAATTAGCGATAGTTGCTGGATTGGCTTCTGGAAGATTTGCTACGGTCAAATCAATTGCTTCGATTGGTGAGTTACAATTCCCATCTGAAACGATAGCATAAATAGTTGTGGTAGCAGAATTAAATGGTAAAGGAATTGGACTAGTTCCATTCGCATTTAAAAACCAAGAGATAGCATTTCCGTTTCCACCATTAACTGTATTTTCTAAAGCAGTTAAGTCAAAAGTTGCTATTCCACTCCCTTCATCACAAAGTGTAGTGGACGCTGTAAAAATCGAAGGGGCAGTAGTTACATTTAAATCAATAGCAACTGAATTGGACAAACAATTTCCATTGTCAACTACCGCATAAACCGTTGTCGCAGCAGTTAAAAATGGGGAGACTATCGTCGTCGTTGCATTCGCATCTGAATACCATAAAACTGTATTTCCACTTCCTCCATTAATTGTATTTTCCAAGACAGTCAAATCAAAAGTAGCTGTGCCATTTCCATCATCACAAAGAGAAGTTGTCGTTACAGTAGCTGTTGGTAAATTTTCCACCGTCAAATCAATTGCAACTGGATCAGAAGCACAATTCGCATCTCCTACAACTGCATAAATTGTTGTCGTTGCAGTCGAGTACGGAGAAGCTATATTATTTGTAGCAGATATATCAGAGTACCAATTGACGGTATTCCCTGAGCCAACTACATTTTCCAAAGCCGTTAAATCAAATATTGCTATACCTCCTCCTTCATCACAAAGAGAAGTAGAAGTAGTATTAGCAGTTGGAGAATTTCCAACGGTCAAATTAATTGCAACAGGTTCTGATGGACAAAATCCAACGGTAACTGTCGCATAAACTGTCGTCGTTGCAGTATTGTAAGGAGAAGAAATCACCATAGTGCCAGCTGCATCAGAAAAGAAATAAACTGGATCTGAAGTTCCTCCACTAATAGTGTTTTCTAAAGCAGTCAAATCAAATATTGCTGTTCCATTTCCACTATCGCAAAGTTCTGCGGAAGCTGTATTTGCAGTAGGCTGATCTCCAACCATTAAATCAATAGGTACAGCTGCTGAAGTACAATTGTCAACGGTAACTGTTGCATAAATTGTTGTCGTGCCTGTATTATATGGAGAAAAAATTTGATTGGTAGTTCCTATATCTGAGTACCATAAAACTGGATCGCCTGAGCCTCCATTTACGATACTTTCTAAATTTGTTAAATTAAAATCTGCCATTCCACTTCCATCATTAATACAGGCTGCCACATCTGTTGGATTTCCAATTGGAGTTGGATTAACAGTTAAATCAACTGCAACTGGTTGAGAGTTACAAAGTGTTCCATTGACAACTGCATAAATTGTAGTCGATCCTGAATTATAAGGTGACGAAATTGAGTTAATTGCTGCTAAATCTGAATACCAAGAAACGGTATTTGAAGAACCCCCATTAACTGTATTCTCTAAAGTAGTCAAATCAAAATCAGCTGTTCCACTTCCTGTTTCACAAGCTACAGCACTTGCTGTATTTGCCGAAGGTGTCGCAATTACATTTAAGTCAACTTGAGTTGGAACTGATTCACAACCTGCACCATTTGAAACTACTGCATAAACGAAAGTAGTCGAAGTATTAAATGGAGAAACTAAAATTGGATTAGTTCCATTAGCATATAAAAACCAATTGACGGAGTAATTCGGATTGGTATTTACAATCAAAGCAAGCGCATTTAAATCAAAATTTGCAGTTCCATCGCCTGAGTCACAATCATCAATAGTAGTAGAATTGGCAACAGGTGCATTTTCAACAGTCAAGATAATTTCCGCAATATTTGAAGGACAATTCCCATTAGAAACAACGGCATAAATTATTGTTGAAGCAGTATTATATGGCGAAGAAATAGGAAGAGTTGCTCCTGAATCAGAATACCAATTTATGGTATTTCCAACAGTACTATTGACATCATTTTCGATAAGAGTTAAATCAAAATCTCCTGTCCCATTTCCTAAATCGCAAACCGCAGCAACTGCATTATTCGCTATAGGCGCAGTTGCTATATTTAATGAAATTGGAATAATTGGAGACGGGCAATTGCCATTGGTTACTTGCGCATAAATTGTTGTCGATCCTGAATTATACGATGATGATGAAATTGGAAAATTCCCATTCGCATCCGAAAACCAATTAACCGTATTCCCGGGTGAACTATTTACATCAAGTGCTATAATATTGAGATCAAAACTTGCTGTTCCATTTCCTGAATCACATGCTGTAGCAGATGTTATATTTGCCGTAGGCGCAATATCAATCGACAATCCAATAGTGACAATTTGTGACTCGCAAGCTCCATTAACCACTTGTGCATAGACATTAGTAGAGGAAGTTAAATAGGGTGATGAGATTGGAATAGTTGCATTAGAATCAAAATACCAATTAATAGTATTCCCTGGATCATTATTTATATTAACACCTATTATGTTGAGGTCAAATGTGGCCATTCCATTTCCTTCATCACATAATGAAGCTGAAGTTGGGTTTGCTGTAATTCCTGGTGTTACAATCAACTCTACTGGCTGAATTGGCGAACCACAATTTCCATTAAAAGTTTGTGCATAAACAAATGTCGAGGTAGACGGGTAGCTACTTGGAAGTAATATTGGATTAGTTCCATTTGCATCCGAAAACCAAGAAACTGGTGCTCCGCTCCCTGCGTTGATAATATTGTCCACCGCAGTTAAATCAAAAACTGCTTGGTTGCCAAGTGTTGCACACTCCTGTATTAAGGTAGAAACAGCTGGAGGAAAAGGAGTGACAAAAAGTGTAACAGGTGTTGCCATAGAAGTACATGGTGCTGTTCCAATAACTGCATAAACGGTCGTATTATTTTGCGCTGTTATCATTGAACCTGGAATAGGAATAGTTGCAGATGCATCAGTAAACCAAGTTACAGGTAAACCTGTCCCTCCATTTACGATAGAATTTTGTAATGTCAAATCAAAATCACCAAAGGTAGGAGCTGCCAAGGTTTCACAAACTGTCATTGAGGTAGACATTCCTGTAGGGCCTATATTTACTGTCAAAATAATCTGAACTGGAGTGGAAGGACAACCATTACTTGTAACTGTCGCATACACCGTTCCTGAACCTGAAGTGTAACTTGCTGGATTTAAGATTGGATTAGTTCCGGTACTATTAGTAAACCAAGCTACGGGTAAACCTGTTCCTCCATTTACGATAGAATTTTCCAAAGTTAAATCAAATGTTGCAATCCCATTTGAAGTACATTCCGTCATACTAGAAGGATTTGCCGTAGGCGATGGATCGACTGTCAACTGAACAGCAACTGGGTCTGATTCACAATTTGCAGAACTTGAAGTAGCATAAACTGTAGTTGAACCAGTAGAATAATTTGAAGGATTATTAATAGTTGTGGCCAACGCCATATCTTCATACCAAGTTACAGTATTAGAATTACCACCATTAACTGTACCATCCAAACTTGTCAAATCAAATGTCGCTATATTTCCACCTTCATCGCAAGCACTCAAAGGGCCCGCAGGATTTGCAGTTGGTGTTTCCTCTACATTTAGAAAAAAAGGAGTTGGATCAACCGTCCCTGTACACCCTGCATTATCTGTAATTCCTGTCAATGTATAAGTTATATTTCCTATAATAAAATTGGGAACGGAAAGCGTAGCGGTATTAATATCATAAGTAGGAATTAGCCCTTGTGAACAAACATTTAGAGCAAAATTAGTGGAAGTCACTTGAACTGTTATAGGAAAACTATTTAGAATTGGAGGAAAATCCAATGTACCAGTCAATGTGTAAGGCGGTGCAGTTGCTCCTGTAATCGTAATTGTTATAACTGTACAATTATCACTACATAATATTCCTCCTCCAGACAATGAAGCATTCGGCCCATTTCCTGGTCCTGATGAAAAAACAACCTGTGCATCTCCTGCAAAATTAGAATACATCGGACAACCATTAGCAGCTGTCACCGAAACTAGTGAAAAAGTAGTACTTGCCGAAACTGAAACGATTTCCGTATGTCCATCTGAAATACCTGACAAAGGAAAGTTAGAACTACCATCAGTATAAACTACATCAAATGGACCACCTCCAGATGGCAAGTTAAAAATCAAAGTTTCATTATAAGCCCCACACGAGCCTGTACAAATAGAACAATCAAGCGACATATCATTAGTCGAAATCGGTAAAAAGGAAGGAGGGGGACTATTATTATAGTCTGTACAATTAGTATAAGAAGTCCAATTACTTGGATCTTTAATTCGATTAATCCATTCTAATTGAGTGGCTGCTGTCGTTGGTCCAGAATAGTTGACATAATTAGTCGTTCCACCTGTCGGATTCATAAAGAAACAAGGATCAACATTTGGATGTAAATTTGATTGTTGGGAACTTCCATTTGCACTCCAAAAAGTTCGTGTATTAAAACCATAAAGAATTTTGCCATTATAAGTTGCATCATGCTCACCTGTATCTCCCCCATTATTCCAATCCCCACCTTGCATCACATACATCTGGTCACCACCTGAATTCATATTAACATTTCTATCCAAAGTCGAAGGAACATTCAGATTAGTAAATGTCCAATCTGGATTAGCTGCTTGAGTAGCTGTAAAACTAGTTACCAAAATCAATTCAAAACTTGTCCCAGCCGTAATCGTTCCTCCCGTCCGAGTCATTCTATAAGTACCTTCTGAATCGCCCCAAAATCCAGTAGATGCTCGCTCCCAACCATTATCTGTAATATCAAATTGCGTCCCATTCAAAATATCCTTAAATGCTACAAAAGTAACCACATCTTCTCCTCCTGAGCCTCCACAAGCACTACTATTAGCATTGACTCCAAGGATGGCGATATCGCCACCTTCCAAATTAGTTTGAGCATTAAAATCATTGGGAATAAAAAAAAGGAAAACTACTAAAAAAAGGTAGTTGATACTTTTGAGTAACTGCATCGTTCAATGTGTTTTTGTTATATTTCAAAGATACAAAAAAACCGTCGTGTGATGCTTGAGAAAAGTTAAGTTATAGTGAAGTTATTTAAAAATGTCTTGATTTAGATTAGTTATTAAAATTAAACACCCTTTTTATTAGAAAAATTATTTTGCTATCACCACATTTGAAGTACTAAAATGCTTTCCGCTACGCAAATGAATTACATAAAGTCCATTGTTTAATCCATTTAAATCTAAATTCTGATAATGACTTCTTGAGGCAATTGATTTTTCAAAAACCAATTGTCCACTAGGGCTAAATATTTGTAACTCTGTATCACCTGATTCAAAAATCAAACTTTTGATTTCTATTTCTCCAAAAGAAGGATTAGGTGAAAGCAATATTTCTAAATTTTGTTCGGAATCAAAACAGTCATTTTTTCCTTCATAAAAATACAGAATACGAGACAATGGTTTTGAATCCCCAACTATACTTAAAGTTTCTTTCGCAACCAATCCATCACAATAATATTTATAATCATACTGGTTCTCAAATTGATACGTAATTAGATTAAAAGGAGGAGAGAAAATATTAGCTACATTAGAAAAATACTTTTGAAATTTGGCATTCAATTGCCCCGTATAAAAATCATCTCTATAGTAGTATTCATACTCTCTAATCGAAAAAAATGCAGTATCATCAGGAGGTGAGAAATCATTTCGAAAAAATCTTACCCTTTGGGTCAAATCTCCTCGCTCATTTCTAATCCACTTATCCTGCTCCACCTCTTTCCATACATTTTGAATGAACTCATGTTTAGTAATAATCAAAGAATTATTTTCGTCAGGATAGATATATAAATTATATCGTTCGAGTGGACTTCCAAAATCCGTTCTCCGTGCCTCTTGTCTTTTACAATTTTCATCTGTTCTATAATACCAAACTCCTTGAAATCCTCCCACATTATAAGTCAATTCCTCCCGCTCAATACATCCATTTTCATCATAAAAAAAATCTTTCCAATAATTGGAAATCCATAAATCTAATTCCCAGTTATATCTTTTATTATTCTTTTTAAATAATCTATTTTCACTATCATAGGAGAAAAAATCACCTATCCACGAAAGTAATTTCCCATCAGAATCATAACTCTTTTTAATCACCGACAAGGTATCCCCATTCTCTTGATAGGTGATAAATTGATGATAGTCTTTCCTATATTCATTTTGATCATAGACTTCTTTAATTTTTTCAGTTAACCTTGGCTCAATTTGTCCAAATATATTTTTTGAAAAAATAAAAACTAACAACAAAAAAAGGAGATATATTTTTTTCATAAATATGGTATTCTAAAATTTTAGTTTTTTCTCTTTAGGGAAAAGAAAATAGCTTATAAAGCTAAAATAATAAAAATTCTGTTGATTGCTTTAGTTGTAAATCCTACTTAAACTATTTCTCCATATGATTCGTTATAACTAAGGATCTCGGCTAAGATTTTGTTATAATAAGATATTATACCTATTTACTTCCTAACAATATTCTAATTTCTAATACATTTGCTAGGTTTTTTTAAACAAAAGTCGTAATTACGGCTTTCTTAAAAAAATTTTGTGAGAAAACCACTCTCAATTATGAAAGATACCGCATTATATGAACGTGCCATCACATGGGCAAAAAAACATGGTTTTTCTAATTTAAAAGCCAATACTGAAGATTACGAAGTACCTGCTGGATTTACCCGAAAAGGGGAAACTGAAGCTTACATTCCTGATATTTCAGGAAGCAAATTAGGTGGAAAAAGCTATGTAGAGATAGCTTTGAAAACAGAGGACAATGATGATCAAGTTTCCAAGTACAAACTATTGAGTACAATGGCTAGTATCAAATCTGGAAAACTTTACTTGCTTGCACCAAAAGGGCACAAAGCTTATGTTGACAAGATGGTAAAACAATACAATATCAGCGCTGAAGTAATTAGTATTTAAATCAGAAAATTTAGGTTTTCTGGTCTTATTTGATAAAAAAATTTATTAGATAACAATAAAATTTCAGACCCAAAAAAATTGCATGTGGTAAGACAAAGTTTAACGAGAATACCACTTCAAATAATATCGTAGCTTAATCAGTTACAAAAGCTAGAAGGAAAACCTTCTAGCTTTTTTTTTGTTAATTGTGGAGACTTTTAAAAAATCGGATATTATTATTCAAAACAATCTCCAATTAATGAACTCCTCCATTTTTGAAAAATACTCTTCTAAACTAGGATTACAAATCGCCTTCTCCCCCATTTATAAATACCAACTTCCTGACAAGCATCGCTTCCCAATGATTAAATATGAATTGATTCCTGAACAATTAATTTATGAAGGAACCATTACTGAAAGTCAACTTTTTCATCCTGAAAAGCTTTTAGAAGAAACACTTTTACTTACCCATGATTTAGCCTATTGGGAAAAATTAAAAAACTTAACTCTTTCCGAAAAAGAGATTCGTCGCATCGGATTTCCACTTTCTGCCAATCTTATTGAACGTGGAAGACATATCGCACAAGGAACAATTGATTGTGCTTATTTCGCCTTACAAAATGGATGCGCTATGAATGTGGCTGGAGGAACTCATCATTCCTTTGCAGATCACGGTGAAGGATTTTGTGTGCTCAATGATTTTGCCATTGCTGCCAATCATTTGTTAAAAGAAAAAATTATTGAAAAAATTCTAATTATTGACCTCGATGTTCATCAAGGAAACGGAACTGCTAAGTTATTTGAAGACAACCCCAAAGTTTTTACTTTCAGCATGCATGGTGCGATGAATTATCCAAGCAGAAAAGAAAAATCTGATCTCGACATTGGACTTCCAGACAAGACCAAAGATTACTATTATTTAAAAACTTTACAAAAAACACTTCCTCCTTTAATTGACCAAGTTGAACCAGATTTGATTTTCTATCTCTCAGGAGTAGATGTTCTGGAGACAGACAAACTAGGGCGATTAAGCATGAGTATTGAAGGAGCCAAAAATCGAGATCGTTACGTTTTAGCGCTTTGTAAAAAAAATAATATCCCCGTAGCCATTAGTATGGGTGGTGGATATTCTGAAAGAGTTGCACTTATTATCGAAGCTCATGCTAATACTTTTCGGTTAGCACAGGAGATTTTTTTTTAGTGACATCACTAATAACATCCTGACTATCAATATTTTATCATATTAAACAAAAAAATCATTTTATCATTTTTTCCAAAAAAATAAAAATTGGTTTATTTTAGAAAAATTGTGACTGCTTAATTTTTTTGGAACGCTGTTTGCATCTTGGTTGATCATCCCACCTATATTTCCCTCCACATTAATTTTATTTTTCCAACTTTATCAAAACCACAACAACATGCTATTAGCACCTAAACATTTCTTTACTCTTTTCTTATTTTCAATAATTTCATTTATATCATTTTCTACTTCCGCTCAGTCTAAAGAAAGTCTTTGCGAAAAATCAGTAGCTTATTGCGAAGGTCAATTCACTTTTGACAACGGAAATGTTTATAATGGTGAATTTTCTTATGGCGTTCCAAATGGAAAAGGGTTAATGAAATTCAAAGGAGGAAGTGAATATCTTGGAGATTTTAATAATGGAAAAATGGAAGGTCAAGGAGCCATCTTATTAGCATCTGGAGATTCATATATTGGAGACTGGAAAAATGGAGAAGCAGACGGAAACGGAACTTATAAGAAAAATGATGGTAGCAGTTTCAAAGGAAAATTCAAAAACGGAATGCGCCAAGGAGATGGAATTGTTACTTGGAAAACTGGTGATACACTTAAAGGAGAATGGCATGATGATAAATTGAACGGTAAAGCTATTTTCGAATTCGCCAATGGTGATATGTTAGAAACCAAATGGCAAACTGGAAACATGAAAGTTAAATCTACTTATACTAAAGAGAATGGTCAAAAAATTCAAGGAAGCATGAATACCATTTATATGGTCGTAGATATGGAAAATGATTTTGCAGAAACAAAAGAAATGATGGTTTCTAATTTGCAGTTAGCTTGGATGTCTGCTGCGATGGAATTCAAAGCTAATCAAAATTATGATTTAGCAGTTGACTTTTTGATGGCTGCCCAAAAATATGGTCCAGCAAATCCTGAAAGCCAAGCAGTTATCGCACAACAAATCAAAGCAATTGATACTCAAAAAAACAATAGTGGTTGGGCTCAACTACCTAGAAAATAAATTGACCTAATTAACTAAAATTCAAAAAGGTTTCCAATTAATTTTGGAAACCTTTTTTTGTTTTAGACAACATCTATTTTTATAAAGCAATTTACTTTCGCCTCCCAACTCGATTGATATAATAAAGATTTACCTCCTTAGAATTCGCTTCCACCACATCCATAAATCCATCCTTATTCAAATCAACAAATCGAATATCATAAGTATCAAATTTTTGTGAACTCATCAACATCATTTTAAATGATTTTCCATTTCCTGAATTTTGATAAAGTCTATTAGACTGATCGCTATTTCCAATCAAAATATCTATATCGCCATCCTTATCATAATCTGCTACATCTAAAGAAAACGAAGCATCTTGGACAGTATCTAATTCTATCATATTTTTGAAAGACAGCGAAGCATCTCCAAAACAAATCAAATTTGGTTCGCCAATATTTGCTAAAATAAGATCACTCCATCCATCATTATTGATATCAGAAATTGCAACACTTCTTGTTTCATCTTTGCCATTTCCAAATGGAATTTTTTTCTCGAAATTCATTTGGTCGTTGAGATAAATATAATTTTGTTGCCCATCACGATTCGCTAAAATCAAATCCTTATCACCATCTTTATCTATATCAAAAATTTCAACATCAATAGTAGAATCATCTGACTCACCAAAGTTCCGGATTTCTTCAAAATTCCCTTTCCCATCATTGATACAAATTTCATTATACTCTTTTCGATTAGTAATAAAAATATCTAAATCACCATCTTGATCCAAATCAGCCAAGGCAATATTTCGAGTATTGGAATATAATTTTCCAAAGGTTTTTCCCTCTATAAATTTTCCTTTTCCGTCATTAAAAAAAAGTCGATTGGGAGCCTTGTCATTTCCGACCGCAATATCCAAATCGCCATCTCCATCCAAATCGCCCACCTCCGCTGCATAGCTCGTGGACTGATAAAAACCCAAATCGTAAGAAACAGTAAATTGTCCTCTTCCATTATTTAAAAAAATCTCATTGCTAGCTGTCCAATGTCTTCCATTCGCAATGATGATATCGACATCTCCATCTGCATCAATATCACCTGAAGTGATGGAAGCCGTTCTCACCTTTTCAACACCAAATGAAAAACGAGTACCATTTTGAGGATTTCGAAAATCAGGATTTTGAGCAAGAAGAGAAATGGGAAAAACAAAAAGAAGGAAGCTATATTTTGAGGGCATCATAAATTGGTTTTTGAAAAAAGACAGATATAAATCAATTCTTAAATTATATTTCTTCAAACAAACTCCAGCGCATCATTTATAAAATCAATGGCTTCTGAAGGATTCTCTACTTGAATGATTAATTTTTTATAACTCTCATCTTCTAAATCAATGATAATAGCTTCATCTTTATTCACCACATCCCAAAATATTTTTTCACCTGATTGATAAAAAGTGCCAGCTGTAATAAGTCCTGGTACATGAGTTCCAGGCATTCTGATTCCTTTCCACCATCCACTTAGTTCTTCTCTATTTTGGTAAGCTCGAACGACGTTTTGAATAGGTATCGTCAATTGGCTTTTCAATGCCCATAATTTGTGTAATCCTTCCACCTTGAAGTGAAAATTACTTTCTTCTTTTGAAATTGAAACCATTGGATAATTTTTTAAACCTGATCAAATAATTTTATAAAATTAATATATTTCATCACTTGGTAAAAATAAATCAAGATAATGATGATAGTCAAAAAGGTTTTTTTGGACAGGACAGAAAATTCACTTATTCTTTTAATTAATTACTTTTTAATGAAAAATAGAAACTCTGTGAGAAGACGAATTTCACAGAGTTTCTATTATAACTATTCAATGCTATTGTGCTGCAGGTTCAAATTTCACAAAGGTCTTTCCATCAAATTTAAAAACTCCCACATTATCTGTCCCTACCCAAAGTACTCCTTGATGGTCTTGGTAAATACAAATTAATAATGCTTCAGTATCACCATCTTTGACCGAAAAATTAAACAATTCTTTACCATCATATTTCCAAACTCCTCCTGTGTAAGTAGTCATCCACAAGTCGCCATTATTATCTGAAAGCCCTGAATTAAAATATGGAAGTCGGCTTTTAAAATATCCTTTTGACAGATCAACACCTTTTAATTTTTCGTATTCAATCGTTCCATCTTGATCGATAATTTTATACTTACTGACAAAATTACTCAACCAAAAATATCCATCTTTATCTTCAAGCATCGAACGCACACCAGGTACTCGACCATCAGGGAGTGTAGATAATTCTTTTTCAGGAAACCATAAAAATGATTTTCCATCATATCGAAAAGCACCTGCCACCACCATTCCTATCCAAAGATTCCCTGCTTTATCTTTGTCTATTCCATACACAGTATAAGGACTGAATCTCTCCTCTTCTTCAATTCCAAATGCTTCCTTTAAGCCTTGTTTAGGCAAGGTTAATTCAAATAGATATTTTCCATCGTAGCGATAGATATGATTAGCATTTCCATTACAATTAAACCATAGATCATTGGGTTCCAAGCTCCATTGGTTAAGGGGAGAAACAATTGGCTCTAAGGTGGTAAACCCTTTACCATCATATTTACTAATTCCTTCTGGCGTTTGAATATAAATATTTCCTAGGTGATCTTCTTGAATACCTCGAATCGTATTATCGACTAAACCATCTTGCTTGGTGTACTTTTTTAGATTCTTGCCATCATAATGGAATACACCATTTCCATTGCTACCGAACCAATAGTTATTTTTTTGATCTTGGTAAATACTCCAAATCTTTTTATCCAACTTCATCATTGAACTGACTTTATTTTGAGTAGTTAGACTTTCAGTTTTAATTTGTCCTTTGCAAGAAAAAAAAGTAGTCAAGATGATTAATAGTAGAATTAATTTAATGTTCTCCAAAGTCATTTTCTTTTGTTTATAAATGGAAGTTGTTTTAAAAAATCAAAAGTATTGATAAAATGAAATAGTAGGTGTGAACGAGTTGTTATTTTCTAAAACAAACTCATCTCCCATTTACTTTTTTGAATAAAACAGCATAAATAATTGAATATATTTAAATCACTAAATTTAATAAAAGCTAAAAATGAAAGTAGTAAAATTTGTTTTGTCTCAATTGATAAGTTTAGCGTGTCTATGTTTATTTGTAATTCTTTGGAATGCATGTGGAGGAAATAAAATAACCGCTTCGGCTGATATTCCATCAGGTACTTTTACAGATAATCGAGATGGACAAATCTATTCTTGGGTAATACTCAAAGATGGAAAAAAATGGATGTCAAAAAATCTTAATTATGAAACACCAGATTCTTGGTGCTATAATGAAGCATCCAATAATTGCGAAGAACATGGCAGAATATATACTTGGGCGGCAGCACATAAAGCTTGTCCAAAAGGTTGGCATTTACCAACTGACGATGAATGGTTTAACATGTCCAAACATTATGGAAAAGTAGCTGATGCTAGTAAAAATAAATTAACTTTCAAAGGTGGACAAACTGCCTATCATAAATTAGTGGGAAGTGAGAAAGGAAAGTTCGTTAGTAGCTTTAGTGGTAATCGTACTAATAAAGGTGCTTATCTTAGCTTAAATGAAATGGCTACCTTTTGGAGTGATACTCCTGGATCACAAAAAGCGATGTATTATCTTTTTTCAACAAAGTATAAAAAGCTTTCTCGATTTAGTATGTTTAAAACATATGGAATGTCCTGTCGATGTGTGGAGGATTAAGGTTTTTGTTTTTAGGTTTAAGCGACCATTAAAATAATTCGTTCATAAAAATTAAGAATATTTTTCATTAAAAAAACTGGTGCTATCTATAAAATAACACCAGTTCATTTTTTTCATCTATTTAAAAAATATTACTCCAAATTTTTTAATATTTTTTTCAACAACTTCTCAGCCTTTTTATTCCCTGCAAGTGTATTGTTTATTTTTTTAGTAAAAGTCTTAATACTACCTACAGAACGTTTTGAAATTTTTCTCTTGCGAAGTAGTATTTTGACTACATTAGAAATACTCTTTTCATCTACTACGAAATTTCCTTTCTGAATAGAATATTGAATACGCACAGGAATTGATCCAATTTTGAAAGCAGTAGTTCTAGGTGCTGCATTTGCTGTAGCTACTAAATTTTTACTTAACTCACTCAACTGAGTTGTATTTCCTACAACAGTATTGGTGGTAAAGTCACTTGTCAAAAGGTCTTCAAATGGATTATTAAATCGAGCATGAGTATTAATGACTTGTTGCGCTTGTCCATTTGCGGTAAGTAAACTATAGGCAGATTGATCAAAGTCTAAATCTGTCTGTGTCCCAAAGTTACTTGGATCAAATTCTGGATCTATAAATGTTCCTCGATGCTCCGCAGATACTAATACTCGTGCTGATTCGGGAGCAGAAAATTCTAACTCTGGAAAAACAGAATCAACATTAGAGCTTAATACTAATTCTGTATATCCTCTAATTGCCAAATCAGGAGGAGCCCCTCCTGGTAAAGGAAGTAAAGATTGTACATTGGGTAAAATAGCCAGGGCAGCAGTTTGACCAGCAGGTAAAGTCAGACAGTTAACATAGTGACCAAATTGTTTGCCTGGTATCAACTCTCCTGAACTGATCATTGTTCCTTGAAAATTATTATCCTGAGTAATATCAAAAACTACATTATGATTCGTATCGGTAAAAGCAGTATTGACACTATCAGTTGGAGGATTGTTGACAGATGTTCTTGTTCGAAGAATTAATTTAATATCACGAGTTTCAAGATTTGAGATTTCCAAAAAATAACCTTGAACAGCGATTCTTGCTACCTCTGCAGCTGGTCCGCCAGGAGGTGCAATAGGTTTGAGTAATAACTCAAAATTACTAATAATTGACATTTGATTTTTCATTTAAGTGAAAGAATACTTAAACCTAAATAGAATAAACATCAATTGAAATAAGCAATGTATGAATCAACTGTTTGAATGTATAAGTTAATGTCTCTTCATCAAAAAATGAATCTATGTTGACTGTGCTCCTCAGTTAAGTAATCTATTAAATCATTTCACCTTCTTAAAAGTCACCCTTCCAAATATCAAAAAAGTAATTGCCTCCTTATTTTTCGCATCAAAAACCAAAGTTGCTCCATCATCTGGATTGATAAATTTATCGTTGCCAACTGGGTTTAATTTATATCGATAACCTCCATCATTTCCAAACAATTTCCCATCCAATTCCTCTATCACAATCTTCCAATCTCTAGATTGATTAGTTGCCTTATATTCTCCTGCCAATAATTTCAAATGTTCAATTGGTACTTTTACAATCAGGTCATCAGTATTTATTCCAAGTCCTTCTAATACTTTAATTCCATTTTCATTATCTGGATTTAACTGTACTGATTTTTTATAACTTTCAATAGACTGAGTCGTATCTCCGAGTACCAAAAGTGCTTCACCATAACTATCATAGACATTAAATGAATTCGGAAATGCTTCAATATTTAATTTAAAAATAGTAGCTGCTTCTTTTGCTCTATCAGATTGTAAAAACTGATAGCCTGATAAATTCATTTCATTTTCATTAAATTGAAAATCATCAGATGCTTTATTTTTTTCATACCATAAAAGACCTGCATCAATTCCTCCTTTCTCTATCGTATCTAGTAACGCATAAGCCATTGATCTTTTAGGAAAAAGATATGGTTTGCCATGAAGGATTCCATTGATCGCCGTAGTCATATCAGAAAGTGGTGCACCACTTGTATTATTCAACAATACCACTACTGACTGGTCAACAGGGAAGCGAGTGATTCGAGTATTGAAACCGTTGATCCCACCGCTATGAGCAATTGTTGATGATTCTTCTTTCGTTTGTCCAATTCGTGTATTCCTTACTTCCCAACCATAACCATAATCACCTCCTCCCCAAGCAGGAGTATGTTTTTCAAACAATAAATCCATATACTTTTGAGGCGCTAATTTTTCGGTATATAAAGCTTGATCCCAAAGATAAAGATCTTCAACAGTTGAGTACAATGCTCCTGCAGCATATGCAGCAGTCATATTAATGTAACTAGCATTTTCAAAAGAAGTGACCACTTTATTGTATCCCGATGCTCTGTTTTTCATGACTTTGTTATTGTTATCATAACCTGTATTATTCATTTTAAGAGGTGTAAAAATTTGGTCTTGTAAAACTTGCTCATAAGTTTTCCCCGTAATTTTTTCCATGATAACACCTAATAAAACATAACCTGAATTACTATACGAAAATTTTTCTCCTGGCGCAAAATCAAGTGGTAAGTCCGCAAATAATTTGACCAAATCCATAGGGCGGTGATGCTTTAACATAGTCTCTCTATAATTTGGAAATGACGTATAATTTGGAAGTCCGGAAGTGTGTGTCAATAAATGGTGAATAGTTATTTTATCGCCATTTGCTTTTGGATAGTTGGGTAAATATTTTGTAACGGGCGCATCTAGTTTTAATTTATTTTCGGCAGCTAATTGAACAATAGCCATTGCGGTAAATTGTTTAGTGACAGAAGCTAATCGATGTTTGGTATCTGCCTTGTTCGGAATATCCCATTCCATATTAGCCTTTCCAAAACCGTTTTTATAAATGACTTTACCCTTCTCTGCTACGAGTATCGATCCATTAAATTGTCCATATTCAAAACAAGCATTTACGAGGTCATAAATCTTTTGCTGTTTAGTTTCTTTGCAGGCAAGCATCTCTGTAGGAAGCTTTGGTTCTTCCAAGGTTTTCCAAACTTGATGACTAAATTCTTTTGGAGAAAATTTAAAAAGGATAATATTTTTCTTTTTTTCTTTACAATATATTTGATCTGCCTTCACATGTAAAGTCATTGTTTTTTTTGTAAAAAAATTGTCAACGGTTTTCACCGCACCTGTGAATTGTGTACGATTATCTGAAGAGGTTTTTTGGGAAATTTTTACACTTGTTTCTTTTCCTCTCATCAATCCTTTAAAGTATTTTTGCAAATCAACTTCCAATTCAGGTGCCGTAATTGCTCCGTCATTTTCTATATCCCAAGCAAAAACATAGGACCAAAAATTAGGACTATCTTGCTCTTCCCAACCTACTGGAAATCTGGCATCTTCCACTCCTTGATAATCAATATCTCTGGCATGTTGGATAGGAAAGATAAATTGTTCTTTTCTCCAAGTAGTATCTGTTTCTAGAAAGAATAAATGTTCTTGGACTTGAGCAAATAAAAAAGTGGAACAAAAAAAGAGTAAGAAGATTGTCGAAATATTTTTTATCATTTTTTTAAAATTATTTATGAGTTGATTTTGATTGATGAATCAAAGCTAAATAAAAAATATTGATGATACTTTTTTCGAGAAATGGTTAACAGGTTTATAACAGGTAATTTAGAGTGGAATTCAAAATACTACATTATTATTCTATATATGAACTACCACTAGTTTATTATAAATTTCCGCATTATTCAAATTATTATAAATCCGAACATTGAAGTTGTGGACGAGTTCTCCTGCATTGTTTACCAGCTACTCCAATTCTTTTCCCAGCTGATCTTTCTTATCCGAAAAATATATTTCTCTCCAATATTTATTTTTAAAAGTAGGTCTTTCTTAAATTAATTTGTCTTAATAAGGAGGGAAGGAAATCTTAATTATCATTCTAAATTTTCCAAGCTCACCTCCACTAATGATAATAATTTAATGTAGAAAACAAACCTAATTATTAAGACAACCATCAGGTCTTTTATCGCACCATAGGGGTGCCTGATGTTTGATAAATATAAAATAACCTATAATATATGCGAAGGCTTATTTTGATAATTATATGCTCTCATTTATTGAGTTCGATTTGGGCACAACCAGAACCTTGCAATCCAGATGCCATGACTTCTACCTGTTTAGATGCATGTGTGGTTTGCGACATTGATGGTTTTACAGGGACAAATAATCTAACCGTTCAGGGGCAAACCTTTCCAGGTTTTTGTACTACTATTTATCACAACATGTCATATATCTCTTTTATCGCAGGCACTCCAAATTTAACCCTAAGTGTAACCGTAACAAATTGTACCATTAATAGAGGATTGGAAATTGGGGTTTTTGAAAGTTCCGATTGTGAAACTTTTACAGCGGTTACCGACTGTAATACTGATGTTGCTCCTGATGCTACGGCGACCTTTAGCAATTTGGTTCCCTTAGTCGTTGGACAACATTATTACTTGATCATGGATGGATCAATGGGCGACATTTGTGATTGGACCTTTAATGTAATTGAAGGTAGCACAGTAGTAGGCGACTTGACAACTTCAGGTGTAATTGAAGGTCAGGAAGAACTTTGTCCAGAATTATCAACGACTTATTCTACCACAGGAGAGGTTGGCGCAACTTTATATTATTGGACAGTAAATGGTGTTCCTCAAAATGGCGTTGCCCCAGAAATAGATCTTACATTTCCAGCCGATGGTTCTTATGAACTTTGTGTAACTGCTGCAAATGTTTGTGACCAAGCTCCTCCAAGTTGCTCCACCATAAATGTGGTTAGTCCTGAACCTTTATTTTTAATGGAAACACTTTGTGCTAATGATTGCATTGAAGTGGCAGGACAAACAGTTTGCGAATCAGGTCTGTATGAATATTTGATTCCGCTTTCTAATGGTTGCGATAGTTTGATCTTTCTAGATCTGATCGTCCAACCAGAGATAGCCTCTTTTATAGAAATTAATTTATGCATCGGAGAAACTTTTTCCGTTGGTTCCACTTCCTATTCGAGTACAGGTGTTTTTGTTGAAACTATTCAAAACAATGATGGATGTGATAGTACGGTGAACTTAAATTTGACGATGATCGAATGTGAGATAAATGGTACTATTGATTTTACAACACCAGTTTGTCATGGAGATGAAAATGGAACATTACTTTTTTCTTTACAAAATGGAACACCATCTTTTAATTACGATTGGAGTAATATCACTTCTCCAACCATTGGTGGTTCTGGCAATACCAATTTACTCACAGATATTTTAATTGAAAATATCCCCGCAGGAATTTATGAAATAAATGTCGTAGACAGCTTTGGAGATGACATCGTATTTATTCAAGAAATAACAGATCCTCCAGTTTTAACTCTTAACATAAATGCTGTTGATTTTAATGGTTCTAACCTGACGTGCTACAATGCAAACGATGGAACTGCTTCGGTTTCTGGAAATGGAGGTGTCCCTCCTTATTCTTTTTTGTGGAGTAATAATGAAACGGAAACGACGATCACCAATTTATCTGCTGAGACATATGAAGCGATGATAACCGATGCCAATGGATGTACGGAGATGGACAACATAATATTAACAGAACCAGATTCACTAGAATTTATTGCCAATTATATTGATCCAAATTGTGATGGACTAGAGACTGGCATTATCGAGTTGGAATCTATCTGGGGAGGAACACCACCCTACTCTTTTGCTTTGGATAATGACATGTACAATCCTGCCGATAATTTTCAAAACCTTAGTCCAGGTAGTTATAGCTATTCCGTTTTAGATGCCAATGGATGCTTTGCGGATACGAGTAGTAGTTTATATGAACCAGACATTCCAATCCTTTTTTTAGGAGATGATCTCGAAATAGATTTGGGTTGCGAAGTTTTGATTTCTGCTACCACCAACAATACCACGCTAGTAGATATCAGTTGGACCAATTTTGACAATTCATTAGACTGTGATAATTGTTTAGAAACTACTGCCGCCTCTGTAAACGACACAGAATATATATTAACTGTTACTTCTATCGACGACTGTACTACAAGTGATACTATCATGGTGAGAGTCAATAAAATACGAGATGTTTTTATTCCAAATGCTTTCTCTCCAAATGGTGATGGCAATAACGATTTCTTTTTTATTAATGCCAATAAATCTGTATCGGTAATAAAAGATTTAAAAGTTTTTAACCGATGGGGAGCATTGATGTATGAAGGAACAGACTTATCTCCTAATCATTCGCAATCAGGATGGGATGGTTTTTTTAAAGGAGAATTAGTCAATAGCGGAGTTTATGTTTGGATGGCAACCATCGAATATTTAGATGGGGAAGTATTACTGATGAGTGGAGATGTCACTTTGGTTTTATAAAAATATTGAACGCTCAATGTTATCCATTGAATGTTTTTTTGAAAAATTTTAATAAAAAAATAATTAGAATAAACTAAAAAAATAAATTATGAAACGTATCCTTTTATCTTTTTCTATTCTCTTAGGAATACTGATTTTAATTTCTTCCTGCAACAAGAAGGAAGATTATGTACTAGTTTTTGATGACACAGATTTTGAAACTACAGATTGGACAGATGCCACACATTCAAAAAGTGCAGATCCAGATTTTGATGAAGTCTTTGATGATAATACAGTAAAAAGATTAGACTTTGTAATCTCAGCAGAACGATGGCAAGGAATGTTAGATGACATGGAAAACACCTACGGATCTTTGGGATCTGGCAGCGGAGGTGGATTATTAGAAACGGATGAAAATCCAATATTTGTTCCTGGTGATGTTTATTATAATGGCAAACAATGGTATAAGGTAGGTCTTCGGTTTAAAGGAAATTCTAGTCTGCAAAGTAGCTGGGGAAGTGGTATTTTAAAACTATCTTTTAAAATGGATTTTGATGAATTTGAAGATGAATACCCACAAATTGAGAACCAACGTTTTTATGGATTCAAAAAATTCAGTTTAAAAAACAATTACAATGATGTCTCTCAGTTAAGAGAAAAAGTGGGAAGTGATATTTTTAGAAATGCAGGTTTAGCATCACCACACACCTCATTCTATACTCTATATGTTGACCACGGAGATGGGCCAGAATATTTTGGATTATACACCTTGGTAGAAGAAGTAGACAACACCGTCATCAAAACCCAATTTTCAAATAATGATGGAAACTTGTACAAGCCCGATGGAACAGGGGCATCATTCGCCGAAGGAACATTTAGTGAAGATGTTTTTGAAAAAAAGACTAACGAAGATGAAGCTGATTGGGCTGATATAAAAAATTTATTTTCGGTATTACATGATGATTCCAGAACAACTAACCCTTCTGTTTGGCGATCTGACCTCGAGGCGATTTTCGATACTGAAACTTTCTTAAAATACCTGGCAGTAAATACGGTTATTCAAAACTGGGATACTTATGGCATTATGACTCATAATTATTTTCTCTACAATAATCCTGATAATAATTTGTTGACATGGATTCCATGGGATAATAATGAAGCGCTGCAAACGGGGAAAAGAGGTGGATCTCATGCGTTGAATTTCTCTGGGTTGTCCTCAAGTGATTGGCCTTTAATTGGGTTTTTATATAGTGACGACGTATACAAAGCAAAGTATGATGCTTATGTTCTAGAAGTTGCTGTTAATACATTTAATGCAAGTGAAATGGAATCCTTATATACTTCTTATGCCGCATTGATCGAGTCTTATGTTATAGCAGAACGTGTTGGTTTTACTTTTTCAAATAGTGCTGCTAATTTTCAATCTGCCATCTCTACTTTGAAAAACCATGCGGTATCACGTGCCTCTGCAGTCAATGATTATTTATAGATTTTAATCAACTAAAACCTAGGAGTTCATCCCGAATTTATGATTAATCATAAATTCGGGATTTTCTTTTTTATATTGAATTACTAACGGCACAAAAATTTCTGTGATCATCAAAATTAAAATTATCATCTCATCAAGTTTAAAGAAAATTTTGTCGATCCTACATGGAGAATTTTGTAAGATTTTTTCTTTTCGGAAAAACCAAAATATAGAAATAAGCATCAAGCTTAACACCCAACTCCACCTCAAAATCACTCTTCTCATTTCTTCCAAAAACCAAAATCCTGTTTCAAAAATCATCTCTGCATTTCCGCAAAAAAAATCAATCAACATTTCAACGACCACTATTAAAATACCTTGTCGAGACAAACTCTCTACACTTCTTTTTTTGCCCATAGAAAAAACCAAAACTGCCATCATTTCAAATCCAATTCCCAAAACACCATCCACCCAAATGCCCAGCACTTGGAGGAGAATGTAAAGAATAGAATGACTAATTTGATTTTTCATAATAGCATTTTGCTATTATGTATGCCAAAGGAAAGCCAATATCCTTGATCCCTGATAATCAGTAAGTTATATAATTATTTTTCTTTTAAGTTGTTCATATGTGAACACTAGCGTTCGAAAACGAACACCCTCAATTCAAAATCACTTTACCAAATCCTCTATCTTTTTCACTCTCAAAGTGCAGTTTTTTGTAACCAATTATATTTTATGAAATTAAAATTATTCTAAGCTCTAGGTCTTTCAATAGACCATCCACTTCTAAGAAAATTTTGAATTAAGGGATCTAGAAGTGCACCATCTTTTTCGCTTATAATATCATAAGAATTAAATATAGCTTTCTCAATTCCTACCATCGCCAAATATACTAAACCAAAAGTCATCGCTAGTAAAAAAATCATTCCTACTGTACCAAGATCGAATTGGACACTAAAATAAATCGGTATAATAAAAACCAAAGGAATCCCAATAAACAAAGTAAAATAACTAGCTATTTTTGCCTTAGAATGTACTTTTCTACAACCTTCACATCTTGGTATTCCTATTTTAACTTCACTAAATTTTACATTTCTGAAAACGACAAGATTGGTTCGATCTTGAACATTGTAAACAGAATAAAAACAGTTATCCTCCATTTTAGAATTATTGGAACGAGGTTTACAAAATGAACATTTTTTTTCATTAGGTTCAAATCTTTTCTCCAACTTGTTAAATATATGACTATCCATTTGTGTTGTTTATTTTTTAAATATAAAAAAAATTAGATTTTAAAATCTATTCACAGAGAAATAGAAACAGTCTTTAAATCCTGACTGTTCTAATTGCGAACCAACTTTATAAAATTGATTTTTTTGATCATCATTATAAATAAGGTATACTGGATATTGCTCATTATTCATTTCCAAAAGAACTGGAACTCTTGCTTTTTGAGTATTATGTAATTTTACTTCTTCCATTACTTTATACGCCAAAGGGATTCCTTTTTCCTGACATGCCTTGACCAATGCACCTACAATCATCATCACATCTATTTTGACATCGCCATACACTTTAAATTCTTCTTGTTCCAAACCTAACTTATTGATATTGGTAAAAAATGTATCTCCTTCATTTGGTGAGATTTTCACTTGGCTGTAATCAAACCATAAACCATTGTCCACTTGCGTTTTCACTTTTTTATTAAAAAGAAATTTTTGAATCAATACAATCGGCATGATTAGAAAAAAAACTAAAACTGCTAATACAAATCCAATAATAGAACTGATAATTGCTCTTCCATTTACACTACTTTTAAACCATGCGCTCCAATATTGATTGAGGGTATTTGTTTGGATACAATACATGGAAATTTTAGTAATATTACCGAGGTTAATCATAAAATTAATGAGAATGATTGCGATAGCTGCGATGAATAAAATAATACTTAATCCTTGCATGATTTTTTGATTTAAAGTTGATGAAGAAGTCTTGATTGACTCATTTTTTATTACATATGCAGGATCAATGGAAAAGGTAAATGGGATTTATATTTCTTTTGAAAAACATCAACTTATAAAATCACCATTTTGATTCAACTCTAAAAAGAAACTTTCGATATAATCTATCATTTCTTTTTTTTCTTCCTCTTTTAGGAGATCAAAATTTTCAATTCTTTGTAGCATAATTGGTTTCCTATTTTCAAATAATTCAATGACTTCCTCAAAACCATCGAAGCTTTTTCCTCGCCACATAAAGTACCGTTCCCGTACATGATCAATAGGCAACTGTGGATGCGGGATAGCATAAGGTGCATCTACCAAACCCGCATAATCAAAATCGTATGGAATAGGAATTGGGCTATCCGAGTTGTATTTGCGAATTAACTTGATGTTATGTCTTTTACTCAAATTCCAATCTGTATTGCCAATGCAATATTGAAACATTGTAAACAAACGATAACTATTTTGATTAAGATATTTTATTTTCTCGTGATGTAGGAGCAATTTAGCGGTCATTCTTTCGGCAGCCTCATTGACTTCTTCAATTAGAAAACCAGTTGTTTCTATCGCCGGAATTTTATCTTTTTTATCTCGATAAGTAATATTCACTAATTGCGTTTTAAAACTATGAGGAGTCAGGTCGCCATACATTTTATAAATCAAATATTCTTTGTAAACGAGTTGTTGAGCATTCTCATTTAACTGGCAAGGAGTAACCAATTTAATTTTAAATGCTTTTCCTTTTTTATTAAATTTCATCATCACGGGAGATATGTCACATATTTTTTTTCGAGTAACGCCCCTTTTCTTCACCTTTATTTTTCCCTTAAAAAATTGTTTCCCATCTCTTAAAATCTCACATTTTGCCTTTTGAAAAATTTCTATTTCATTTTTCGCAGGGTCATCTTTTTTTTCAAATAGAAATTCTAGATCGGTGGTGATGGTAATTTCGAGCAGGTCTTTACTGATTAATTTGTTAAATTTAATGATCGGCTTATCAGATATTTCCTCAGTATTTTGACAAGAAAACAAACAAAGCAATATTAAAATAGAAGCGATAAATACAAACAAGTAAAATCTGTATCGTATAACTAGGAGGTCTTTGTTTTTCATAAGGTTTGATTTTTGAGGAGTAAAATTTTTCAGCTTAAAATATTCCTCAAAAATGAACGAAATGAAATGAAAACAATCAGTAGAAGAGTGGTTGACTTATTTTTATTAGTGGTTGGTATAAAATCTTTAGTTGTTATTTTTTTTATTTGTTATGAAAAAACAACTGATGAGAATTCATTTTTCTTAAACTCGTCAGGGATAAAAAATTTATGTATTCACTATCTTCCTCAAGGCAATTTTTTTTTAATGAAGTATGTACGCTATTTATTTTCAAGACTTAATTATTTGAATGTTCGTTTTATCTTCTTAACTTTCAATAAAATAATTTCAACTTATTTTACAAAAAAATATATTCCATGAAAAACTTAACACTACTTTTTTTATTTCTTTATTCCTTCCAATTAATTTCCCAAGTTCCTTATACTTCATTTGATATAGAAAATAGCACTTGGGAAGAATCCGATGGAGGTCTTTGGTTTTTACATACATATCGAGATGTATATGCAGATGGAGATACGATCATCGGTGGAAAAACTTTTCAAAAACTCTATGAAAAAGGAGTTACTTATTACTATAGTTCACCCTGGCCACTTACTGTATCAGATTCTTTTTTTTTTTGATCAATACTATAGAGCTATCAGAGAAAATGATCAAAAGCAAATTGAAATCGGGTTCAATGATACCTCTTTGATACTTTACGATTTTAATATTGCTGTAGGTGACTCCATTGAAATATTAGATCCTGGATCTGAATATATATCAGCCTATGTACATGATCGGGATACTGTCGAAGTTTGTGGAACATTAAGGAATCGATATCATATTAAATTCACAGAGGATCCGCTACTATTTGCCTCCACGACACTTATCGAAGGAGTTGGAAGTTCTAATGGAATTATTCCAGAGTATCCACTATTTGAATCAGGGGCGTATTTAACTTGTTTTTCTCAAGTCAATTGTA
>JBGCFD010000141.1:0-5131 GCA_045106765.1 Saprospiraceae bacterium
GTTTTGATGGGAACGCGGATTAGGCGGATTTGAGCGGATAAACACAGATTTCTCTTTTCGTGTGTAATCGTCAATCCGCTTTAATCCGCTCAAATCCGTGTCATCCGTGTTCCCATCAAAACTAACATGATCAGATCAATATTTCGCCGCCTTCCCCTTCGCCGCAGAAGCTTTAATAAACTCCCGCAAGTCATCATTCGCCTTAATCAAATCCTCATTTCTCAAATACATCATATGACCACTTCGATAACCTTTAAAAGTCATTCGGTCTCTCATTTTTCCACTCGGATCAATTTGCGATAAAGTATATTTCGCAGCAAAATAAGTAGTAGCACCATCATAATAACCCGATTGATTCAACACTTTGAGATAAGGATTTTGCGCCATCGCCTGTCGCAAATCATCCCGCACATTATTATTCTCATTATTCCATGGACGAACAGGACCAAACATATTATACTTCACATCAGTATCAAATTTTAATTCATTTTTCAAATAATGATTAATCGCTGGTGTGAACGAATGCAACCAAGAAGTCAACTCAGCACTATAATCAGGACGAGTTCCCGCTTCGATTTTATCCAAACCTAAATACCGAGAATCCAATCGACCAATCGTTTGACCAGTTTTATCTCTCATTAAATCTTTCCAAAAAAATCGAGTAGGCACATCCAAATTATGTTGTAAAATTACTTTTTTGCTCAAGCCAGAATAACGCGCCATTTTTTCAGCAACAGTATTTCTTTCTGTAGCAGAAATATTTCCTCCTTTCGCCAAAGCAGGAATCAAAGTATTAATCGTGTAGTCTTCCACCTCAGGTAAAACTTCCAACAAGTCTTTACTTTGCAAATCTGAAGGAAGCATTTTATGATGCCAAGCTGCTGCTGCGAAATAAGGTAAATTAAGTGCAGAAGAAACTGGGCCACCCGTTCGCAAAACTTTATAATCTGCTGGTGAGACCATAATCACACCGTTCAAATACATCCATTGTGAATTTTGTAATTCCAAAGAAAGTCCCATCACTCGAGTACCTCCATAACTTTCGCCAATAATATATTTTGGAGATTCCCAACGATTATTTCTTTGCACAAAAGTATTCATCCACTCCGCCAAATATTTAATGTCAGCATTGATACCGAAGAATTTTTTCTTGTCAGGCATTTCTCCTTTGGCATTTGGAATCATACGAGAGTAACCGGTGTTGACAGGATTGATAAAAACAATATCGGCAACATCAATAATCGAATTCGGATTACTCTTAAATCCATAAGGCTGAACAGGATATCCTTCTTCATCAATCTTCAAAATCCGAGGGCCAGTATAAGCTACGTGCATCCAAACAGAAGCAGATCCTGGGCCGCCATTAAATGAAAAGATAATTGGACGATTCGCTCTATCTTTTACTTTGTCACGAGTGTAGTAAGTGTAAAAAAGTGTGGCAGTCGGATTCCCGTCTGCATCCCAAACAGGTTGTGTTCCTGTCGTAGCGGTGTAGGCAAAAGTTTGACCTTTGACAGTCGTCGTATGTTTAGTGACAACTGTGGTATCAACTGGAATTTTCCTACTTTGACTATTAGCAGCAATTGCTATGGATAAAAAGAGAAGTAAAAAAATGGTTCTCATGGTAGGTTGAATCTTTAATTTGGTTTTAAAAAATTGGTTTCAAAAAGATGGCTCAAAATAAGGAAATAAAATCTATTCTAAATAAAATTGTTCAGAAGGTCGTAAAACGTCCAACGGAAAACGATCATCGAAAAAAATATCAAAATTTGATTTTCTCTCTACATTTCCTATCTTTCCTTCATGAATGAAATGCTTCATTTTCATAATTTATCTACCATATTTATTTCGCTAATTGGAGCGGTCTTGCTTCTCGCGATTTATTTTAATATTCGCAAAAGATTTAAAAAGATATTGGAGGAGGAGGTCGCTCAAAAACGAGTAGACAAGGGATTACTTAATCTAGGGTTGGCAATGTTAGTTTGGGTGGCAGCAGGAGTTTGGGCATTGGCAGCGACGTATTTTGGATTCACAGATCAATTCGTAGATCAAATTGGAATCCATTTATTATCGACCATCAATAATATGTTTTTGTTATTCGCTCTGTCGTATTTTTCACATGCGCCAGAATTTATTTGGAATGATAAAAAGAATTTAAGATTAATTTTAGTCGTCATCGTTTCGGTAGCAATTATCACATTGTTGCTTTCTTATTTTGGAGCCAATCTCGTCGTCAACGGAATTAAATTAATAGCAATTCCTGATTTAATTTTATCAGGATTTATTTGTTTTTTATTATTGATTTCATTGTATCGAACTTTCGAGCATCAAGGTTTAAAACTTGTTGCGATCATTTCAGCTATGATGGTTGCATTGATGTTTGTGTCTCAGTTGCCTCAAATTTTTGAAACTGTAGACAATGAATTTGGATACAGTTTGATTCGAATAGTGGCAAAAACTTCGTTGATTTCTTTGTTCCTTTTGTTGGCAACAACATGGGTAATCGACCTAGCGAATACGCCTCGACTCAATGAAATGAAAATCAAATTCTCCGATTGGTCATTCGTTTCGTTAACCATTCCTTCCAAAAATATTAATCATCAATCCATAGATTTTGGTTCAAAAACAACTCAATATAAAAACCTTCTGAAACTCGCCATCAGAAGAAAATATGGCAAAAGCGACGATCAATGTATCCTTGTCAATTCTGCTGGTGAAATAAAAAACCAAACTTACCTCAGTCGCGTAATCGAAAATATAAATCAAATTTTAAGTCTTTCTGGCGAGGATAAATTAGATAGAAGAGACTTATTTACTTTCCTTGGAGAGAGTAAATATCGACTTCGTATTTTGCCAGAACATATTGAGATAGATGAATCATTACTCCAAGAATTTATCAAAAAGACCGAAAACATTACATATTTAGAGCTTTGTAACAAATTGTAACTCCAATTACAATTCCTCACAACCTACTATTTTTTATTATTCTTTATTACATCCTTCGGAAAACTTGAAGTGATCCTGCTTCTTTGAATTTCTAATTAATTCATTAAACAGGTATCAAATGACTTCTAATTCACCAACCCAAACATTCATGGGACATCCCAAAGGTTTATTCTATTTATTCTTCGCCGAGCTGTGGGAACGTTTTTCATTTTATGGAATGCGAGCCTTACTTGTTCTTTATATGACGAAGCAACTATTGTTTACTGATAATATGTCTTTTGGTGTTTTTGCTGCATATATGTCGCTCGTTTATTTTACGCCTTTGATTGGAGGAGTATTGGCGGACAATTATTTAGGCTATCGAAAATCAATAATTCTTGGCGGAGTCATGATGGCTTTTGGGCATTTTTTTTTGACGATTGAGCATCCGATTTTTTTTTATAGTTCGTTGTCACTTATTATAATTGGCAATGGATTTTTTAAACCTAATATTTCCACATTTGTTGGTAAGCTTTATGAAAAAGATGACATTCGGCGGGATTCTGGATTTACTATTTTTTATATGGGGATAAATATTGGTGGAGCGGTTGCACCACTTTTATGCGCTTGGCTAGCTGAGTTGTATGGATGGCATTATGGATTTTTACTAGCAGGTTTTGGAATGTTAGTGGGGTTAGCATTTTTCCAGAGTGGACTAAAAAGCAATGTATTTGGCGACAAAGGTTTTGTTCCAAACCAGGAAGTCTATGACCAAAAAATTCTTGGATTAAATAAAGGACAACTAATCACTTTAGCTGCATTTTTATCAGTTCCTATTTTTGCATTGATAATTCGATTTAATCAATACGAACATTATTTAGTTTGGCTGACGACTTTTGCCATTTTAGGAGCGATGAGTTATATCTATCGAACGGTCGATGCAGTTGCTCAAAAGAGATTATTGGTGATTGCTTATTATACAATTTTGATGACTTTGTTTTGGGCCATATTCGAGCAAGCAGGAAGTTCGTTGACTTTGTTTGCTGATCGGAATGTCAATTTGATTGGAATGAATGCAGCACAAACAAATAGTATTAACGGCGGATTTATCATCCTTTTAGCAATCCCATTTTCATGGATGTGGGCATTTCTTTCTAGGAAAAAAATCAATCCAAACTCTGCCATCAAAGCTGGGATTGGATTGGTACTACTGGGATTAGGATTTGTGATTTTTGGTGCTTCCGCACAAAGTGCAGATTCGTTGGCGAAGACTCCAATGATTTATTTAGTTGTTGGGTACTTTGTTTTGACAGTTGGAGAATTATTTATTTCACCAATCGGTTTATCAAAAATGACAGAATTATCACCTCCAAAATATCTAGCTTTTTTGATGGGTATATTTTTTACCTCATCATTTTACGGACATTTTTTTGCAGGAAAAATTGCTAAAATGACAACAGTAGGAGAAGGCGGTGGAAATGTTTTTTCTACAGGTGTTTTTGGAAAAATAACAGAGGTAGTGACTGGTCTTTCAATTACTGAAAATTCAGAACCTGCCTTTCAACAATTATATTCCTATGTTTCCGTCTTTGCAAGCTTTGGAGCGATAGCGATGGGGATTGGTGTGTTGTGTATTTTGATTTCTCCTTTTATTAAAAAACTAATGGGAGGAATAGAATAGAGCCAGGACTTAATAGTTCAAACTAAGAATTAATATCAATTACAATGTCAAAATACTAGCAGTTTAAAAATTGTAAATTATTTTGACATTGTAATTGATATTTTGGAGAAATTATTTTTTAACCACTCGCAATGATTTTACCCCATTCCCTACTTCGACTCTTGCAAAATAAACCCCCGAAGGCAAACTATGTGTCTCTACCAAAACATTATGTTTTCCTTCCGTAAATCTCTTGTTAGAAATAGTCCGAATTGTTTTACCCATTACATCAAATAAATGAATACGCACATTTTCTTTTTTCAAAATAGAAAAACTTAAAGTGAAAACTTGATCGAAAGGATTCGGAAAAGCTTTCGTTTCCAAAATCGAAACAAGCTCATTGGTCGAAGTAGGAATTTCATTACAAGTTCCAATGATTGGTAAATATTGAAAATCATCAGTCAACAACATCTTGACTTTATCCTCCGGCACACCAAACCAATCCATCAAAATAGAACCGTACACCCATTTGAAATCGTACTGCAT
>JBGCFD010000142.1:0-31802 GCA_045106765.1 Saprospiraceae bacterium
CGAAACAAAAAAAATCAAGACTTTATATAAAATTGGTACATTTCTAAACTTGATTTTTTTAGCATACACAGCTAAACTTGTAACTCAAGAAAGACTAAAGCTCGTTCCTCGCTAAGTCTTTCTAAAGTTACTTCAGACAGAGCTGAGTCCACTAAATCCTCGCGCAAAAAACCAAGTTAAGAATTGTACCAATTTTCTATAAGGTCAAACTAAATTCGAAACGGTTTCCTTTCAATTGTAGGAAAAGGTTTCGGTTTTTTCTTCGACCTTATTTTGTAAGTCGTACAGTTCTTAATGCTGATTTTAGGTGAGGGGATTGTGTTAGCAATCCTGTTTGAGATCGATACAAAAATGTTTCCGAGGAACGAGCAGTACAAATTTTCAATCGATCGAGTTTTGACTGTGTGGCTAAAATCAGCATTTAGAACTGTTGGCTTACAAAATACAGTCTTGATTTTTTATGCCGCCATATCCAGTCGGTATGGCTTGCCTATTTCATTAAATAAAAAATATTTAGAATCATGAAATATAATTTAAATTGGATTTATGAAGAAGCCCAATCCAACAAACATATCAAGTACCTTTTTTTCTGGGGACATCGATCCTCAAAAGATGGAAGTATGACCGCAAGTTGTTTAAGTCAATGGTGGGAATGTGAATTTGTCGTAGATGATATTTTATACAAATCTGCCGAACATTGGATGATGGC
The DNA here is from genome assembly GCA_045106765.1 of Saprospiraceae bacterium. Lineage (GTDB taxonomy): Bacteria > Bacteroidota > Bacteroidia > Chitinophagales > Saprospiraceae > CAJQQY01. Next base: position 710 of record JBGCFD010000142.1, read on the forward strand.
AGAGAAGGCAAGACTCTTTCAAGATGTTGAGATTTTGGAAAAGATAATTAATTGCAAATCTCCAGCCGAAGCAAAAAAACTAGGCCGACAAGTTCGAAATTTTGAAGCAAAAAAATGGGAAGAAGCTCGTTATGAAATTGTCAAAAGAGGAAATCATTTTAAGTTTGAGCAGAACGCTGAGATGAAAACTTTTTTACTCAATACAAAAAATAGAATTTTGGTGGAGGCGAGTCCCGTCGATCCAATTTGGGGAATTGGACTAGCGAAAGATAATGAAAAATCATATTATCCAAATCAATGGAAAGGCTTGAATTTATTAGGTTTTGCCTTGATGGAAGTGAGAGAGGAATTGGATTGGAATTAGATAGAAACTCACAAGGTGACTCGAAGTTGCCTTGTGAGTAAACTAGAATGAGAGACTAAAGATTATTTATTTTTAGATCCTTTTGACATAAAAAAGTAAATCATTTTATTAAACAGACTAAAAAAATAGTAGATGCATTCTCAAGACGAAATGAAGCAAGTGATTTTACCGTTGCTAAAATCTAAGGGTAAAGTTTACCAAAAAATAAAAAAAGTTTTCGCCCGAAAGGTGAAAAATAAAGAACGAATTATCACCACCACTAGCGATGGAAGAGAGACGATCAATAATGCAAATCCTGGTGACTACATTGTCAAAAATCAAACTGATGCAGGAGAAGAATATGTCCTGACACCTTCCAAGTTTCGCTCAAGATATATTTATAAAAAACGATCGAAAGCTGGATATTCTGAATATGAACCAACTGGTCGAATTTATGCCGTTGAAGTTAACAAACGATTGTTGAAGAAATTTGGAGTGAAGCTTAGGTTTTATTTTGAAGCAGATTGGGGCAGTAAAATGGTCGTAAAAGAAAAAGATTTTTTGGCTTGTCCGATAGGCGGAGAGGAAGTTTATCGAATTGCAAGGAAGGAGTTTTTTGAGACATATCGAGCGGAATAATTTTTATCAAATAGACTCATAAGATTTTTCATAGAAGAAACTAGAACCTATATTTTCTATTTTTTTATGTGGAAAAAATACAGACTCTAAGAATCAAAGAATTTAAAATGAAAATCGAAAAATATAATTATCAACAAACTCAATTGCCGACTCAAGGGAAACACATCATTGCGCAAAGTGATGATAAAACAATCACCGTTTACCAAGCTTATAACAATGCAATTGCAAATTATGCCGTTGCGAATCAAAAATTTGGAGGCAGTAGTTATTCCTTCAGTCGAATGACTTGGATCAAACCTAATTTTATGTGGATGATGTATCGAGCAGGCTGGGCGATGAAAGAAAACCAAGAACGAATTTTAGCCATAAAAATCAAGCACGAAGGCTTTAACAAGATACTTACGGAGGCAGTTCATTCTAGTTTTCAAGGAGACATTTATAAAAGTCATGAAGAGTGGAAAACTAAATTAACCAATTCTAATGTTCGTTTGCAATGGGATCCTGATCATAATCCGTTTGGTGAAAAATTGGAGAGAAAAGCTATTCAGTTAGGGATACGAGGAGAAATGTTGCATCAATTAAATCAAGAATGGATAACTGAAATTTCGGACATAACAGATTTTGTCAAAGACCAACACGTATTTGTAAAAGGAGATTTTTCCAACTTAAATGTTCCTTTTGAAAGAGTCCAAGTTTATAAAGATCAAGCAATAATTAATAATCTTGGATTGACTTTGGAGAAGTAATTTTTTTGTGGTAAAATTGAGAAATATTTTGCTATCAAAAAAATTACTTATTTATGAAAACTAAATTTCTATTCTTCTTTTTTCTGACCATTCCCATCTTACTTTCTGCACAGAAAGATAAGGAGTATAAAAAATATATAAAGTACTATTATAAAAATATCTATTGGGGGGATCGTCAATATGATAATAGTATTCGTGGGGTGGATTTGTTATTGGAGGATATAAAAAAAATAGACACAGAGCTATATTCGATACTGAACGAAGAATATGAAATTTATAATAATAAAAAAGACCAAGCCAATATAACTACTGGAGTTGGAATTGGATTAGGAGTTAGTTTTATGGTACTCGCTGCTAATGATTTTGAGTTATTTAATAATAACAATAATAACTCTGGAGCGTACCTTGTTTCAGCTCTATTGATTACAACGGGGAGTCTACTTATTGGGAAAAGTATGAGACCAAATGAGCGGAAGTTTATTTTTAGATTCACTAATATTTTTAATGAGAATACAAATGGTGAAAAAGTAATATACTCCATTCGTCCTGCCATTGACTTAGGTAACTATTCATCTTTAGGCTTATCTTTTTCTTTGAAATTCTAAAAAATGATACTTTTGAAAATAAAAATTACACTTAATTAATTTTTTTAGAGTAACGCGTAGCAGTCTGCTTCAGCAGGCCCAAAGAAATATGAAGTAAGAAGGAAAATTCATTTCATTTATTTTCAGATCTGCTAAAGCAGACTATTATGTATTGCTCTAAAAAAAATACATGGGAACTTTTTCTCTCCATCGAAAGTTAGCACTTCTGTACATCATAAATTAATACGGATGAAATATTATTTTTATTAACCTACCGCAACTGAATCGTATTCATTAACAGAAGTAGGTGAATGACGATTTCCATTTTTACAATTTATAAAAATAAAGTATAGCGCCTTTGAACTGCTATGCTAACAATACTTGCATTTTTTTTTGGAAATAAATTTGGGACTTAACTGGCATCGACAGAATTGCTAATGATCAGGTATAACATACAATATTGACGAAATCCTGATTTTCCATGGAGTGATGGATTGGCGATAACTGGACTCGGGTTCGACTCCCGAAAGCTCCACTAATTTTTTTACTTAAATTAATAACAATGCTTTTACAAGAGTGTGATTCACATTTTATTCAATGAAGTTGTTTTAAAATGTCTAGCTGACCTGCGCAAAAAGCATTGTGGTTATTGGACTTCAGCTTTTTTTCGTCCCAACCCAAAGGGGTTGAAACTCAAAAAGAGCTTCGCCAATAACCACAAGCCTTTCCGCTCGGTTTCAGCAGACATTTTAAAACAACTTCAATTATTTTTTTACCAAAAAGAAAAATCATGGCAAATAAAAAAAAGCGAATCGAACGAGAACTCACTTTAGTCCGAGATCGCGAATTATTAAAAAGTCAACTTAAAAAAGAAAAACAACAACGAAAGGATGGACTTAAATCTTTTTTAGAAATATATCTAAAAGCTAAAAAGCCAAATGACTTTAGAAATGAAGCTCGCAAAAACCAACTTCTTTTTTTATTTCGAAAAGCACGTTATTTGAAAAGCAGAAATAAAAAAGGTTATCAGACTTTTTTGAAAATGTTATCGTTTCCAAAACCAATATTTTCGCAAGTTTATTTTTATGAAAAAATGGCATCGTCATTTGTGATTCAGACACCTTGCCGAAGTTTGGAATCATGGAAAATGCCAAAATCAAAAAATGATAATGTTTTATTTAAAAGTTTGTTTTGTCATTTGTTGGTTGCCTATAAAATCCCCAATGCAGTTGATGATATCATAGATCGATTTATTCGATTTTATTTAACAATGGAATGTAAGGAAGTGGAAATTATGTTTCATATGATAAAAGGAAAAGGGATTCATAAATTTCCAAGGTTACAATTAGAGATGAATAGTAAAATGAATTTTTTACTAAACCATGCACCGCTACATTTTAATTTACCAAGAACGATGTGGTGGGCAAAAATTAAAAGTATGGGTGTTTCGAATTCGATTGCAGCAAAATTGGTAGATAATTTTTATATCCAAATTGAAACGGAATGGAATGAGTGGTATGATGACTTGATCTTTTTTCTCAATCGTTTTTCTGATATTTCGAAGAGTGATTTAAAAAAGATTTTAGATTTTATCATCGCTCAAAAAAAGAACGGAATTAATATTCATTTAAATAATTGCGAGGAAGAAGCTTGGGTGCCAGCACTTTTTCCCGAATTTAAATTTAAAGGGAGAACCGTTGTTTCCGTTTTGAAATATGTAGAAAAATGGAGGGCTTATGTACAATTGGCCAAAGATGCAGGAGTTGGTGGTGAGTTTAAAGTTTCTCCAATTCAGTCCATGAGAATTAAACAAGGCAAGCGATTAATTCGAATTCGCCAAATTACTAATCTGAAAAGTTTGGCATTGGAAGGCAATAAAATGAATCATTGTGTAGCTACTTATGCAGGTGAATGTTTGAGTGGAACTTCTTCGATTTGGTCGATGAATGAAATTTTAGCGGTTGGGAAAATGAAGCGATTGATTACTATTGAAGTAGAAGAGAAAACTAAAAAGGTTTTGCAGGCAAGTGGAAATTCTAATCGAGACTTATATGAAATAGAAAAAAAGTGGTTGAAAAAATGGGTGGAGAAAGAGGAATTAGAATGCGAAAATGTTTATGATGATTAATAAAAACGGAATGCTTACATTTCGTTTTTTTTTTGAGAAAAATTTAAAATAGCTATTAGTGATAAAACTTGTACGTTGTTCTTTTAATTATTTCATCTATTACAAAACTATTACTTAATAAAAAAATGATTTGTTTTTCAATAAAGTAAGTTGCTGATTATCAGTTGTTTATGGAAGGTTCTGTTGTTTTCTGTTTTTTTTATTTCAAAAAAAGCTATGACATATATTTCAAAAACAGGCTGAATTATACTTATATTTAGATTCTGCTTGTAAATATTATCTTTTTATTTCTAAAAATGAAAAAGTGATATTCTTACCATTAGCAGCTTCAAGTCCAAATTGAAAACAGTTAAAATTTCAACTCAAAAATTCTATCAAAATCTTCTTTTTAATTTAGATTTTTGATGCGTAATCTATTATTTTTTACAAAACTAAAATTACACGTGATGAAGAAACAACTATTCATATTACTTTTAATTTTTTTGATTTCTAATACTTTTTTACTGGCTCAAGGAAGTGATAATGCCAACGATGTAGCTTATAATCCTGGCTGGAATAATGGAACCAATGGTGGAAGTGGATTTGGGGCATGGGGTATGAATCCTAGTTCTAATAATGGGAATACAGGTTTTTTTATAGGCAGTAGTGATATTGATGTGTCTGGAGAATCTTGGGGAATCTATTCCAATAGTGGTAATTTAGCTGAGTCTATTAGGAATTTTTTAGCATCACCAGATGCGGCAGATATAATTACCGTCAATATGGATAATGGTAATATTGATAATGGTGGATCAGTTGGAGTTGGATTGAGGAATGCAAGTGGAGAAAATTTATTAGAAGTATTTTTTGAAGGTGGTTCAAGTAATTATATAGTTAATGATGCTTCTGGACAGAATGATTCAGGTCTGGGTTATTCTAATACTGGGATTTCCATTGAGATTACGATGTCAACAGCAACTACTTATTCTGCTAAGTTGACAAATTTAAGCTCTATGGCTACCCAAACCGTAATTGGAAATTTAATTAATCCAGCTGGAGGGCAAGTTATTACTCAATTTAGAATTTTTAATTTTAATGCAGGGAGCGGTAGTATATCTGATCAATTTTTTAACTCGCTAGAACATGTTGCTTTGACCCCTCTTCCAATCGAGCTTTCCTCTTTTTCTGCTCGACCTATTGATGAGAAAGTATATTTAGATTGGTCAACTTCATCTGAAATAAATAATGAATTCTTTACGATTGAGAAATCATTAGATGGAATTGAATTTATAGCTATTGGAATAGAAGAAGGAAGAGGAGATAGTAATGTTAAAAACAATTATCAATTCATTGATGGAAATCCAAAAAATGGCGTAAATTATTATAGGTTAAAACAAACTGATTTTGATGGGAAATTTGAATACTCAGATGTGGTTTCTATTAAAATTGAAAGTGATAACTCGACTCACTTTTTTCCTAATCCAGCAAAAGAAAAGTTAACTATTGCAACAGATTTGGAAGAAGTACAAATTGAAATATACAATATCAATGGGCAATTAATTTATGCTAATAATCAATTGGATATTGATCTTTCAAATTTCCAATCTGGAATTTACTTTTTGCAAATGAAAAATAAATCTGGAAACATCTTTTTTACAGACCAATTTGTGAAGCAATAATTTTGTGAAAAAATGTTATTGAATAATCCATCTGAGTTAATTAAGCTTGATGGATTATTTTTTTGAAAAAATATTTACTGACTAAAGTTAAGCCACAAAATGAACAAAATTTTCTTATTCAAAAATCAAGAATACATTCTATTTTTATTTTTTATAACAATGCAATTACAAGTTGCTTCGCAAGATTTCATGATGCAAGGTTGGTATTGGGATTTCCCAAAAGAATCTTGTGGAGCGAGTGATAGTTGGGCCGATGTGTTGAATGGAAAAGCGACAGAATTAGGTGATGCTAATTTTACTTACGTTTGGTTACCTCCTTCTTCACGAGCTAGTTTTGGCGCATGCAGCAATGGTTATGATCCACAAGATTTATATGACTTGGGAGAATTTGGAGGCGGGCCAACTGGTTTGGGAACTAGATCAGAAGTTGATGCATTGATTGCAGCACTAGATGCGAATGGAATTAATTCAGTTGCCGATGTAGTTTTTAATCATCGAGATGGTGGCGACTGGGAAACAAATTCTGCGGTGAGAGATTACATTATCAATTACCCAAATTGTGGAGGTTCAGCTACTCCATATCCAATTAATGGGAAGGTAAGATACATCTTGCCTTTGGGAGGGGCGAGTGGAAATACGGCAGGAGACTATTATTTTAAATTTGGTTCAGCTACGGGTAATGCAGGATTTGATTCTAGAGATTATAAACTTTATTTTGAAACTAATACCGTTAGTTGGCAAAATATGGCTGACGAAAATGAGATAGAACCCAATGGTGGCGGGGATTGCGGACAACCTAATAATGATATTTCTTTAGGCGTAAATAAGATTGCAGTCGAAGAAACTACTACAGGTTGCAATACTGATGAATTTCATTTAGCATTGAGTAACTCGGATTATGCAGCTGCTGGCGATACTTTATATATTTATATGGAACAAATAAATGGAGGTGGAACAGGGATTGATATTAGGCCTTATGGTATCTGGTCTGCGAATGCTGCTGCTGATATTATTGGAAATTTATTACTACAATCTCGAACTGATTTTACTAACCTTCCTTCAGGACAAGGCGGAATGAATTATTTGAATTTCAAACCAAATGGGATCAATAATACTTGTATGACAGGTGATATTGATTTTCCTTATTTCTTTTTTGACATTGAAGAAGATCAAACTTCTACGCAAACAGTTTACGCCGATTTTGCAGAATGGCTCTGGACTGATGTTGGTTATCGAGGATATAGAATGGATGCAGTAAAACATTTTGAACCTGCGTTGGCTAGTTCAATTTTGACACATCTGAGTAATCAAGGAATCTTTCCAGAAATGGTGGTTGGAGAATTTTTCGACTCGAATCCTACGACTTTGACTAATTGGGTCAATAGTGTTTCTGCACCTGCAGGAGTGAACGTGAAAGCCTTTGATTTTGGTTTGCGAGAGTCCTTGAAAAATGCAAGTGATGCATTTGGTTATGATGTTCGAAATGTATTTAATTCAGGAATGGTAGAGGCAGGAGGTGCGACTGGTTTTCAAGCAGTTACTTTTGTCAATAACCATGATTTTCGGAATGCAGGTGAGCCTGTGCAAAATGATCCGATGTTAGGTTATGCATATATTTTAACGAATAATCAGGTTGGCTTACCAAGTGTTTTTTATCCAGATTATTTTGGAGATGCGATTCCAAATGCGCCAACGGTTACTTTAAAAAGTGAGATAAATGCTTTGATTGATTTGCATCGAGATTATATTTACCAATCGACAAGTGTGGATTATTTGAGTCGATTTTCTACTCCTTATAACAATACATACACGGAAGGTTTTGACAATACCACTTTGCTTTATCAATTGTCAGGAGGCGTTGCTGGTCTGGAAGTAATTGTTGCAATAAATTATGCTGGTGTTCCTTTGGTTTTAGATCATGGAATCAATCTGGCTAACCTTGCAAATGGAGATGTGTTAACAGATATGCTAGGTAATTCTAACGAAGCTTCCACAACTATTACGAATGGTCAAATGCATATTGAATTACCAGCACGATCCTATTCTGTTTGGGTTAATACGATTTTACCATTGCCATTGACATTGACAGACTTTCAAGTAAGGTTAAGTAATGTAACTCCTAATTTAGTTTGGAAAACAGAAGCCGAAACTGAGGTGAAAGGCTTTGAAATTGAAAGATCATTTGATGGAGTTGATTTTAAAAATGTAGGTTTTATTGCTGGTCAAAACAAAAGTCAAAATGAATATTTATTTAAAGATGCAGAAGTAAAATCGGGAGAGAATTATTATTATCGATTAAAAATGATTGACCAAGATGGAAGTTTTGAATATTCAAGTATAAGACAAATTAGAATTCCACTTGGAGATAAAGTTGTCGATGTTTTTCCTAATCCATTTAGCGATATTATTTTTATAAAAAATAAAAACGAAATGGTGGATTTAAAAAATGTGGGATTATATGATATTAATGGTAGGAGAGTTTTAGAATTTGATCTGGAAAAAAATCAATCACAGGTTTCTGTAAAAAATATCCAAAATGGGATTTATATTTTGAAAATCTATGATGAAATGGGGAATGCTGTTTTAGTTCAGCGAGTGGTGAAACTGTAGAGGTTAAGAAAAATAAAGAAGGCTGAATGTAAAAAACATACATTCAGCCTTCTTTAATAACAATACATTTACATCTTACCGAATCAACGTGACATCCCCATGCAAAATCGCCTCTCCATCATCACAAACAATTTTTAAAATATAAACATACACATCAGAAGGTCCAGGTTTTCCATCAATCGTTCCATCCCAATAAGGATTAGCTCCTGCATCTTCAAAAACTTTTTCCCCCCAACGATCAAAGATTTTTATAGAACTGATCATTTCAAAACCTTCAAATTCTACCACTTCAAATTTATCATTCAATCCATCGCCATCAGGAGTGAATACATTTGGAATCAATAATCGTTCTGCATCGCAAGGAGGAAGTACCGTTACCAGAATTAAGAGTTGAGTGGTACAACCATCGCCATCAGTTAGGGTGACGGTATATTCAGTTGTTTCAGTAAGTGTTGCAGTTGGATTATGGCAATCAGTACAACTCAAACCTGTGGTCGGAAACCACTCATACATTTCAAATCCAGCGGTAACTTCCAATTGAGTTTCCTCTCCTTGTGCAACCGTAATTTCAGTAGTCATCACTTCTGCCAAAGGTTCAGGAATCAATTGAATATTGATACAATGTGTGCTATCGCAACCGAAAAGTGAAGTGAAAGTATTGCAAACCGTTTGCTCTTCAAAATAAGCAATCCCTTCGATAACGATAGAATCACCTTGGCAAAGTTCTCGAGTAATTTCCGTTTGAGAGTTATAATTAATCACATCTACGCAAATCAAACTATCGCAACCTGTTGCATTTGAAATGGTATCGCAATAGAGCCCTGCAGTCGTAATTTGTTGTCCCATGATAGTGATCGTTTCCTCTGGACATTTTTCTAAGGAAGTAATATCGGATTCGTAAGGCAGAACTTCAATATTGATTTCATCCATTCCTTCGCAGCCTTCTGGCAAAGTGACCATAACGGTGAAAGTGGTATTTTCAAAAAGTGTAACCGTTTGAGTTGGAGCATTTGGATTAGAAATATTTGGACCATCCCAGACGTATGTGCCTCCTGCCGTTGCAGAAATAGTAATCGTTTCGCCTGCACAAATTTCAAGATCTTGTTGATTAATTCCTGGAACTGGAATCACGGCAACTTCTATCGCATGATGTATTTCACAACCATCTCCATTATTATCGATTAAGGTGAAATCGAAATAGGAAGTGTCCGACGCAGTATTAGAAAATTGGAAAACCGTCATAGAATTATTCGTTGAAGAAATATTTCCAGGAGGATCCCATTGATAATTGTGTCCATTAATAGTTGGAATTCCGATTTCTAATTCAGCACCTGAACAAACTGTTTTGTTATCCAAAACGGAATTAATCGGAGCAGTAACTGGAATAGTTTCAGTTGAACAAACGCAATTATTATCTTCATCAATTACTGCAATCAAATTACATAATTGGTCAGCAGCCAGTATCATATTTCCAATTAAAATAATTGTTTCGTCAGTCAGAACAGTTCCAACATAAGTTCCTGAATTCACAAAAACATCACCTGTCGAAAGTGTTCCATTTCCATCGGTGTCGATATAAAAATCAACTTGGATATCGGAAGAATTAGGAATGCCAGAATTTAAAATACTCACTTCATAATTGATAGAATCTCCGTAAGCAATGATATCTAAACTTTGCAAACTAAGATCAGGATGCACCGACGAAATCGTAATCGTTCCAGAACCTGTTGCTGCGAGTACATAACAAAGCTCTCCCGTGGTAGTACAAATTGCATCTTGCCGTTGTACCGCTTGGACTTGAATCACTTGGTCACCACAGCCGATAGCTCCATAACCTGTCGTTTCTATTTCAAAAGAAATTAAAGTATTGGCAGGAATGTTTGCATCAATTTTCACTTTTAAGATTTCTTGCCCTCCATTATTAAATATGGTAGGCTGGGTCGAAGAAGCATTATTGATCGGATTATAAGAACCTGGAACATAACTCACGCCTGGAGGCAAAGTAATCAAAACGGTGTCCGCATTAGACGTTGCTCCATCAGGTAAAATATTAATATTTAATGGTACATTTGCATCGCAAGTAATCGTAGTCGAACTCGTAATTGCAATATTAATATCAGAAGTATATTGTGGATTGACTCCTGCGATATTAATTAGATCACCTGCTTTAGATAAGCTATTGGTCGGGTCATCACAATTTTGTTTTCCAATCACATTAAAAATAATTTGCGATCCTGCGACAAATCCACAATCAGTCGTCGTCAAAAATCGAAGACTTACCGAATTGCCTGGATCTTGTGAAACACCAAGTAATCCATTGGTTTGAATAAAATTATTGATCGCTGAAATATCCCATTGATAAACATTTCCAGCAATATTGACTGGATCAGGAATATCAACAAATGGATCATCGGTAGGGTAGGCGATTTGGCTAGAATTTGGAATAAGTTCTAAACCTAACGGCAAGGTCGCTTCCATCACTACATCAAAAACATTTCCTAACTGAGCGTTGTAAATTTCTACGGTGTGATAATCAATTACATCACAAAGTTCAAATGGTCCAGTTGGACTTTCGACATCCATTTCCAATTCTCCATTGGGTGAACTTGCGGTGAAAATTATTACTTGGTCAGCGCATGGTGTTTGTCCAGTACTTGTATATGGCGTACAGTTCCAACCGTAGTGGATTTGAATAATTTCGGTTTCACAACTATTATTTGTTGCAGTTAATTGATAGTTGACGAGTTGATTTAATTGAATAGTTCCTAGTTGGAAAATGCCATTGGACAGAGGAATGACTACTCCCGTAGTCGTATTAGTTAATTGAAAATTTGACATCAAACCAGTAAGCGAAACAGGTTGTAGCCATGCATTTATCGCAGGTTCTGTAATACCATTATTTGGATTTAAAATAACTAAATCCCAAATCGCTTGATTATCAAAACTAGAATAATTGGCTACATTAACTGCAGCATTCATGACTGGACTTGCTGAAATAAAATTGGTTTCTGTTAGTGAAAAACTCAAGTCAGAAGATTCTGGAAGTCCAGCATTTAATTCCATCTCTGCATTGAAAATGGTGGAGTCAAAAGAAGTAAGCGTACAATCTGTATCAAGCTCATGGAAAAATCTCATTTGCCAACCTTCATCCAAAGTGGGCGTATGCCATTGACTTACATCAAACTCATGGAAGTCATTGTTGAGCGTGAAATTTAAATCTTCCGCCAATAAAATATTTGCTCCCTCTTGATATCGTAAGTATGTCAATTTTGAATCCAACACATTTACACCTGTGGGAAATCGAACTTTCCAATTTTCCAAAGTAGCCAAAGGACGATATTCAAATGGGAAAAAATTATCTTTTCCCAAAACAAAAGCTAAGCCCATATTTCCTGGGTCAGTAAATGGATCACATGGCAAAGCATGAAATTCACCTGGAAGTATTTCATATCGGTAACCAGAGTATTGCCACTTCGTATGAACCTCAGGAAGCGCACTTATAAATGGATTGAAAATATTACAAAAGATAGGAATCACCGCTGCACGCATATTGACAACTGGTGGAATATAGGAACCTAAGTTTTGTGGAAGTGGATTATAAACCATGCGATGCTTGGTCGTAAAAATAATCGAGTCACCATCTTGATATTCGAAACCTGCAGGAATACAAGGAATATTGGAAAGAGAAGTATTGTATTTAAATTGATTGTAAAGTAATTCGTCTAGTGGAATGACAGGTTCTGTATTCACTACGTGAAATTCTTCATAAAGAGAATCCACTACAAAATTAGGGGCACTTATTTCACATTCAAAAGAAGTCCCTGCACTCAAATCTACAATTCGAACGGTGGCACTTACATGCGTAATTCCTCCACTTCCAAACAGCGCACCATTCCTTTCAAAATCCAAGGCTTGACCACCATTCAATCCGTTATCACCCGTATGTGCTTCGAATTGAACGGTCATCAATTCTATATCTAATCCAGGAATAGTACCACCACCAGGAATGTCTATTCGACCATTAAAAATATTAGTTACCGTATCTCCAGGAATAGCTCGATCCGTTCGTACTTTATCAAAATCTAATTCACCTGTGGCATCAGCTAGTCGGTCATCATCATTATCTGGCAAGTCATAATTACATCGTTCGAACTCATGAGAAGAAAAAAGAAATGCAAGTGGACCATTTCCTGGACTAGGAAAGTCATCTGAATCACATTCTACAATTAAGGGAATTGCTCGACATAATTGCATGCTACATTCGAGTGGAATAGAGAGATCATCTTGCAGAGTGACTTGTACTAAAATTTCTTCTTCTGTACCACAACCAATTTCTCCTGCCTCAGAAATATAAGGAATAACACATTCTCCAAGACTTGGACCACAGCTTGGATCACAATTGAAATTCACTTCAAACTGAGTGAATACCCAAGCACTATCCAAGGGTAAATTATACTGAGCAGTTACGACTGTCTCATTTCCCGAAGGGGTAACATCTAGACTGAATGGCAATTGACCGCCAAGCTCCAATGGACTACCTGCCCAGCTAAATCCACAAGGTAAAGTAAATTCAATATCAAGTATTCCTGAGCCAGTAAGTTTATCAGAAATGATAGCATAGTTCATCAAATATCCACCTGCATCAACAAGTGGTTCTCCAAAATCATAAAACAAAGAGTCGTTTAAAAATTGTTCATAATTCGCTAATAGATTATCAAAAGAAGCACCAGTTGTTCCGCTAAGAGTATCCGCTGGGCAATGATTAATATAGGAGTAAGTCAAATTTAATGGAGGCAATCCGCTGACACATTCTGCTTGATCGGCACAAAAATAATAGTCCCAAGTCAAAGTAATTGAATCACCTGGAGCAAGACTTGTCCAGGCAAAATCACCTCGTTTATAAGTAGAAGGAGGAAAAGGACAATCCGTTGAAATTGTCGGGAAAGATAAAACAGGAGAAGGTGATGTCACTACTCCACTACTATCTTGAACGAAAGTATTTGGATCAAAAGCTCCCCCAAAGTTAGGCATATTAGCAGCTGCTCCTAAATCAACAATTAAGGTGATATCGACAGCTTCATAAACACCTATATTCTTTATCGTAACTCCTTGTTGAGCAGATTCTCCAGCGCAATAATCCGTAGGTATGATCGTATAGGCATCAAAAACTAATTCAGGATTTTCTGTAGAAGGAATAATATCGATCACCGCAGATTGAGTGGCGATTTGACAAACTTGACTATAACAACCCCATGAAATTTCGTAGTCAGAATTGGTAAATGGAACATCAAATCCGCAATCTAAAACTTCCACCACTTCCGTAATGACAATCACTTCGTCCTTTTCAAATAAATCATCGCCATCACCTATCGTCATAAAATCATCGCCATTTAATTCTAATAGAAAAGTAAAAGCGGTCGAAGAAAGAACCGTTCCCAGGTTACTTGAAATTTCAATTCCTCCTAAATGTATATCACTAAAAATAAAACTAGGCAATGTTCCCAATCGAGTATTTCGAATAGTGATCGTTCGAGTAATCGTTTCGCCCTGAGCGGCAGACGCCAAAGTATTAGTTACATCAGTTATCACCAAAAGCGGTGTTTCAATAATATAAGGTAACGTTGTGATGGAATTATTTCCTCCATCCCATTCTGCATTAATCGTATTGGTAAACAGAGCACCATTGTTGATACTCGCTACTAGATCACATTTTAATTCCGTATTGATCGTAAATTCAATTCCCTCAAATGGTAGAATCATCGGATAAGAAAAGAGTGGCGCATTCGGAATCGAAATATCCAACTCAATTCCATTAGAAATACTTCCTGCCACATATTCCAAACCCGTTGGAGTATTGACCGTCACGCCTACATTAAATAAAGTATCAGGCGAAGCATTCGTCAAAGTGAAATCAAAATCATTATTATCACAAACAATCAAGTCTGATGGTTCGGTATAGTTGATAATTAGATCTTGGGAAAAAAGACTAGATGTTCCCAATAGGAAAAAAGATAAAAGGAGTGTTCGTAGAAAAGGCATAGCTAATAAGTTTAAAGTTTGTTGTTGATGAATTTTCGTTTTATTAATAGAGTATGAATGACAGTTAAACTGCTGCTTAAATAGGTAATCAAATTTTAATTAAAGAGAATTGCAGTCAGCCAATTTCAGTATTACGGTATTTAGGAAAATAGAATATTAAGAATCAATATTTTTTTGAACAGCTCAGGATTGAGCTTAGGAAGTTATAGCTTGCTACTAAGATATTATTTTTTTTTGGAAAAGAGAAGAATTAAAATTGATTGTTGGATTGTTACTAAACCCTTTTGAATTAAACGAACTTCCAATTCGTATCTCAAAAAGTAATTTCAACTAACTGCCAACAATAAAATAATTAATCACATATACATATTGTTTTAGTAAATATTAAGACGGTTCGTTTATTTAACATTTAATATTACGATTCGTAAAATTTGTTTTTTAGGTTGTGGGTGATAACAATTTTTTTTTTACCTAAAACCGTTTTTTATTATGAAAAAAACAATAGTGTTCTTTCTTTCTTTCTTTCTTTCTTTCTTTGCACAGGGACAATCTTTTAGTTGCGGCAATGAAGGAATGACAAGTAATTTTCCTACCTCTACTTCTACATTTGATTATGATGATTGGCTTACTTCAATGTTCTTTGATCCCCTGTCTGCTGCTCCTATCTTTTCTTCCAACTATGAGATACCCCTTCATATTGTAATAGTGACTGAAAATGGTGTTTTTCCACCATTTTCTAATTCTATTTCAGATCAAGTAGATTTTCTGAATAGTAAAATGACAAATGGAATGTCCTTCTATATATGTGATATTGAAATCGAAGAATATCCTGCTTATTTTGATTTATCTTCTTCTGAACAAATTCCCTTATATAATTTGAATCATAATGATAATGCAATAAATGTTTACTATGTGAATACATTAGGATTCGCAGGTGGTTCTGCAAGTAATCCTTGGCAACCTAATCCAAACTCAATTTATATTAAATCGGCTAACAGCATTTTTACTTTACCTCACGAGTTAGGTCATTGCTTTGGTTTGTATCATACACATGCTTGTACTTGGCTTGCTCCAGATCCTAATAATGCTCCTTTTCCAGATTGTTTGGGTGAATTAGTGATAAGAACTGGGGTAAACTCAAATGCGCATTTAGCAGGTGATAGAATGGTAGATACTCCTGCTGATCCCGGACCTGAAACTAGTAATCTCAACCAGCCTGGATATTGTGATCCTAACAACGATTGTAATGGAACGGATTGTTGGACTACTGGTTCACAACCATCACCATTATTAGACCCTCTTGGAGATATGTATGATCCTGATATTTTTAATATGATGAGTTATTATACTACTTGTGGAAATGATTACAGTTTTACTCCAAAGCAATTAGAACTAATGGAACTAGTACTATTGAATCATCCTACTAAAGATTTTATTTTCAATACAAATCCAAACTGTGTATCACAAGAGGTAGGAGTTGGCGAAATCGAAGTATATTGTGAGTTACTTGGTGGGCCAATTCTTGAAGGGCAGAAGGTAGATATTGCTTCATCAGTAGGAACATGTCAAGAAGAAACAGATGTAAATGGAGAATATACAGTAGATCAATCTTGTGGGTTATTATTTGAATTAGGTGCAGATATTGACTTTTCAGTCACACCTAAATTATATGATCCCTCATTACCATATCATCTTAATCAGCCTGGAATGACTGCTTATGATCTATGGTTGATAAACCAACATATAGAAGGAAACATATTATTAAATACACCATATAAACGAATAGCAGCAGATGCTAATAACAGTGGCTCAATTGAAGGGGAAGATATTGATTATATAGGAGATGTTATTACTGGCAAAAAAAAGTTTTTTACGTGGTTAGGGCAATTAGAAGGAGCAGCATGGCGATTTGTTCCAAGTTTTTATTTAAACTCCGATGCTACCTTTAATTCTAATTTCTTTATCGATCCTTTTATCGCAGAATGGACTAGTCCTACTGGGCAGACATTTTCCTATATTGGAAGTCCAGATGGTCTATCACCTTCTTATATGGATTATTTTAGTGGTAACCTTCAAAATTCATTGTTTTCAAATAATGATAATTGGTCTTTTAGAGCAGTTAAAATTGGTGATGTAAATTGTGATGCCCCTCAAAGTCCGTATTTTAATTTTGGATCAACCGAACCAGAAGTACTTGCAAGAGAAAGCGGAATAAAAATAAATACGATTGAAAATCAGGGCAATAGTTGTTTGGAAAAAGGTAAAAAAGGTAAGATACTATTTAGCTTATCTAGCGAAGAAGAATTATCAAGTTACCAAATGGGAATTTCAATTGATGATAAAAAAATAAAAGTAAATAAGGTTCAACGAGAAAATGATAAAAGTTTTAGTTTAGATAGATTTAATCAAGAGGATCTAAAGAACGGAGATTTAAAAACACTTTGGTGGAATGAAAATGGAAAAGCATCTAGTTTTTCTCAAGAGAAAATTCTATTTTCTCTTGAGATAGAGGCATTAGAAGATTTTTGCGATTTAGCAGATTTAATCAAAGTAAATCGGGAGATCTTACCGAGTTGGTTTTATGATATAGATGGTAACCCAATTGATGCAAATTTATTTGTTGAATTATCATCTGACTTTCTGGTGGATAGAAATCAAAATCAAAACTTAAATGTAGAAGTTTACCCTAATCCATCTACTAACCAATTTACATTTGAGTTTGAAGTGGAGAAGAAAGAGGAAGCAATTCTTACAATTTATGATTATTTTGGAAATGCAATAGAGCAAAAAATAGTTTTAACCAAAGGAAAACAAACTATTTTGATAGACGATACCTCAAAGTTAAGCCATGGTTTGCTTTATTATAAACTTAGCGTAAATAATAAAATAGCACAAGGAAAAATAATAAAATTAAAATAAGATAACCTAACAGAATGTCTTAACTTTAAGAGATTAAGGCATTCTGTTTTTACAAAAATAATTCCCATGAAAATAAAAAGATACTTAAAATACCCACTAATAGTTTTTTTCCTATTACTACTTTCGTCTCCTGTATTTAGTAAAGTAATCTATGTAGATGCTGATAATTCAGGAGGAAACAATGACGGAACCTCATGGAATAATTCATTTACCATTTTACAATTTGCAATTGGAGAAGCAGAATATGGCGACACCATTTGGGTAGCAGAAGGAATTTACAAACCCACCAACAGCTCATTCCGAACTATTTATTTTTCTTTAAATAATGGCGTAAAATGGTATGGAGGTTTCCAAGGAAACGAAACGGAACTATCCCAAAGAGATATTGAAATCAATGAAACTATTCTTAGCGGAGATATTGGCGTACAAGGCGACAGTACAGATAATAGTTATCATGTAGTTTATACTTTAGGTACGGATTCCACAACTATCATTGATGGTTTTTCAATTATACACGGACAAGCAAATCATAATAACTCCACTTATTTTGGACATTTTAATTATGGTGGCGGAATATCTGTAGATGTTGATTTAACCAATACTACAGCGATGCCTCAAATCTTAAATTGCACCTTTCAACATAATTCAGCTAAGATAGGAGGAGGGGCAATTTCTATTTTTACCACACTTAGTTCTCATATCAATCCATTGATTGATAATTGTAAATTTTATGATAACAGTTCAATATTGCAATGGGGAGGAGCTATTTATCGAGAAGGGGGTGAATTTACAGGAGAAGATTATATTATTTCTAATTGTGTTTTTGAAAGGAATTTTGCTAAAACTTTTGGAGGAGCTTTATACATTAAAAATATTCCAAATCGACAAGTGTTTTTGAATTGTGATTTTATTGAAAATCATGCAATCGTTAATGGAGGAGGAGCCTATATTGAACAAAAACTTTATCTTACTCCTTTACAAGAAACTACCTTCTCGGGGTGTAATTTTATTCAAAATAAAGCAACTAACTCTGACATAAGCACAAAAAGTGGAGGTGGGATATTTTTTTATAATACCTCTCAGGTACTATCTTCTGAAACAGAATTTGCTTTTAAGATACAAGATTCTAATTTTATTGGAAACCATGTGAACACAGGAATTGGAGGGGTATATTTAACTTTTTCCCATTTATATAATTGGATAATTGAAAATGTGAAATTTATTGATAATCAATCCTATTATGGAGTTGGAGCAATGGAAACCACAAAGTATTTTAATGATTGTAGTCAAATGGATTGTGAGTGGGAAGGTTATATTGAAAATTGTACATTTAGAAATAATAAAAGCCTTGATGATGAGTCAGGGAGTATTGAGTTTTTATTCTATGGTTCACCTGAAAATGAAGATTATAAAATTTATATTAATAATACAATCTTTGAAGAAAATTTAAGATTAATGCGAATATTTAATTATTCATCCTTAGATACGTTGGTTACATTTTTTAATAATTGTACTTTTTATAAAAATGAAGGAGAAGTTATTTTAAAGGAAGGAAATACTCCTACCAATATTGCAAACTCTATCTTCTGGGAAGATCATACAATTGATCAAATTTTTGTTGGTAATGCTGAAGGCTACAACATCCACCACTCCCTTCTAAAATCCCCCGACTGCTTCATCAACGGTATCGACTACTGCGGCGACGGCATGCTCTACAACCTCTACCCAGAATTCCGAGACACCATGAATAATGACTTCTCCCTCCGCTCCTGTTCTCCAGCTATCAACCAAGGCGAGAATATTTCTATCGACACTTTGGGTATCTTTTTTGACATCGAAGGCAACCCTCGGATATTGGATGATGCAGTAGATTTGGGAGCGTATGAGACGCAAGCATTTGAAGTATTAGTGCCGCAAGCACAGAATGTTCAATGCCATGGCGGCGCAGATGGAGCGATTACTTGGGTGCAGCATGGGACGCCACCATTTACATTTGAGTGGGACAATGGCGTGACGATAGGAACTGAATTTACAGGATTGAGTGCAGGGAATTATTCGATAGCGGTGATGGATGCAGATAACTGTTTGGATACTTTTAGTATGACAGTCAACCAACCTTTACTCCTCGAAATTACGGATACTATAACTGCTGCCACAGGTGCAATGAATGCTGATGGAATGATTGAAGTGATACCAACGGGCGGCGTTCCTAATTATCAATATCTGTGGAGCAATGGCGATTCGACTGCCTTGGTGGAGAATATTTTGCCAGGAACTTATACGGTAACCGTTGTTGATGCGAATGGTTGTGTGGAGATTTTAGAAATGGAAGTTGGCTTTATGACTGCGGTAAATAATTTGGATAAAAAATATTCCGTTCGATTGATTCCTAATTTGATGGAGCAAGGAGCGACGACTTATTTGCATTTTGACTTGGAAGAAAATACTTATTTTGAACTAGAGTTATTTAATGAGATTGGTCAACTTCTTTTTTCTAAAAAAATAGAAATGGGAGCGGGAAAAAGTATTTATGAGTTGCCGATTTTGGAAAGCCGAGGATTGTTTTTTGTAAAAATAAAAGACAATTCAGGAAAGCATCAAGTATTGAAATTTTTGGTCACGTAATAAAAATTCACATACAATAAATAAAAATACATCTTTTGCGATAAATAGTAATTTTTGAAAAAAAGGGAAAGCTATCTTTATTTTGTTTTTAAAATAAACAAGAACATAAAATTCCCTTTATCATGAAAAAGATATTTGCAACCATCAGCTTCATTTTATTTACCCAATTTCTTTTTGCTCAATCTCCCACTCAAACCATCAAAGGAATAGTCGTCGATAAAGATACTCAAGAACCATTAATCGGAGCAACGGTTACGATAGATGGATTTGATGATTTAGGAACGACAACAGAAGTAGATGGAAGTTTTCGATTGGAAAATATTCCAGTCGGTCGTAGAAAAATCTTGGCCACTTATGTGGGATATTTATCCTATTCGAATGATAATGTCCTGTTGAATTCTGCCAAAGAAGTAGAGTTAAATATTTCTCTTTTACAAGCTTCCTCAGAATTGGGAGAAGTGACTGTGGTCGCTACTCAAGATGGAAAACAACCCAACAATGAAGACCTTGTTGTAAGTGCCATTTCATTTTCAGTTGAAGACATCAAAAGCAATGCAGCTAGTGCCAATGATCCTGGTCGAATGGCAATGGGATTTCCTGGTGTACAACCTAATCGAGATAGTAGGAGTGATATTGTCATTCGAGGAAATTCCGGAATTGGATTGTTATGGAGACTCGAAGGGATTGATATTCCAAATCCAAATCACTTTGCTCGGCGAGGTTCTTCAGGCGGCGGAATCACCATTTTTAGTATGAGTATGTTGGGGAATTCTGATTTTTCAACGGGTGCATTTTCTGCCGAATATGGCAATGCGTTTTCAGGAGTCTTTGATGTGAAATTACGAAATGGAAATAAAGACAATCGAGAATACTCATTTAAAGCGGGAATCTTAGGGTTAGATTTTTCTACCGAAGGCCCAATTAAAAAAGGGAAAAGTTCTTATCTCGTGAATTATAGATATTCCACTTTAGGTATTTTAAATTCGATGGGCATCCATTTAGTCGGCCCACGGGTGAGTAATACTTTTCAAGATTTATCATTTAAACTTCGTTTCGCTAGCAAAAATAATAGAGACATTTTATCCTTTTGGGGAATTGGCGGATTGAGCAAAGAACGACAAGATCCCGTTGATGGAGTAGAAAATTGGAAATCATACACCGATTATTTTACACGTGATTTTGAAACGAATATGGGCGCAATTGGAATGACGCATACGCATCTGTTTAAAGATGATTCGTATTTAAAAACCAACTTAGCTATCATGAGTCAGCAAGTATTATTTGCTAATGATACTTTAACTCAAGACCTCGCAGCAACGAATGTAAATGACGAAGACTACACCGAAGGGAGAATTACTCTTTCAACAAATTATAGTAAAAAGTTTAGTTCAAAGTTGACATTGAAAACTGGTGCGTATATCAATAACTTACTTTATGATTTGCGTCATGATAAGTTGATAAATGAAACGATAGTTAATTTTCTTGACATCAAAGGCAATAGTTTTTTGGTTCAACCATACGTTAATTTTCGAATTCGTCCAAGGGCAGATTGGATGATTAATTTAGGAGCACATGCAATGTTTTTTAGTTTAAATAATACCTATTCAATTGAACCTCGTTTAGCAGTCAGAAAGAATTTTGCAAAAAATAATTCACTCAGTTTTGCCTACGGATTACATAGTCGGATACTACCAACAGGAAGTTATTTTACCAAATTAAAAGACAGTCAAAATATGGTGACACAACCAAATTTAGATTTGGAAATGATAAAATCTCATCACCTCGTGTTAGCTTATGATCAATTGATTGCGAGCCGGCTTCGCTTGCATACAGAAATTTATTTTCAATATCTTTTTGATGTTCCAGTTAGTTTTGATGAAAATAGTACGTATTCTATTTTAAATGAAATAGATGGATTTGCCACTCAAGAATTAGTGAGTGAAGGCACGGGAAGAAATTATGGAATTGATATTTCTTTGCAGCAATCTTTTGATGCAGGATTTTTTATGTTGCTATCGACTTCTATTTTTGAGTCAACCTATCAAGCATTGAATAAGGATAGGTTTAATACGATTTATAATAGTGGAGTGTCCGGAAGTTTATTGTTATCAAAAGAGTTTACCTTTAAAAATAATTCCGTTTTGCAAACTGGTTTAAAATTATTATTCAATGGAGGACAACGATTAACGCCATTACTTTCGACGGAAATAAATCCAGAGAATCCGAATGAACCAATCTTAGATGAGTCGAAAGCATTTACCCAGAAGGTTGATCCTTACTTTCGCCCTGATGTTAGAATTGCTTATCGAAAAGACAAAGAAAAATATGCGTGGAGTTTATCTTTAGATATTCAAAATGCGATCGCAAGAAGGAATATTGATGCAATCAATCGGACGTTTGATCCAGACTTGGGAGAATGGGTTTTTAGAAAACAATCGACATTGACACCTGTCTTAAGTTATCAAATTGATTTTTAACGTAATTGATTTTTACCACCTAGGCACATAGAAAACATAGTCAAGTTTTAAGAGAAACTATGTTTTCTATGTGCCTAGGTGGTAAAAAAAATTAACTCGCTACATTTCCAATCACTACTAACTCTTCCAAATTCGGAGCAGCATTTCTTCCTGTCTCCACCGTGATTGCAAATGCCGCAGCATTCTCAATAAATGGAATTTCAATTAAATCATCACTATCTGCAGTTACTTCGACGAGTCCCATATCAGTAGGTGTACCATCGACAATCGCCCATAGTTGCAACACTCTGTCAGAAGGAATATCAGGTAACGCATTGGGTCTCAAATATGATTTTTGAGTTGCTTTATTATAGAAAACAGAGGCTAGAACATTTGTATATTTATCCTGTGCTTCTCCTAGTTTGATTACTTGATTATCAGGATTCTGTAAGATTTTGATTTTATCTTTAAGTGCTTCGTTTTCTTTCGATGTTTGATCGCAATCTGTTTGCAACGTTTCGAACTCAGTAGTCAAAGTAGAAATAGTTTCTTCTTGTTCCGCCGCTTTTTGACTATTAGAAAATGCCCACCAACCAGTTGCCAACAACATTCCACCTAACAACAAAATCATTCCCCAACCACCAAAAGTAGAAGCGTCATTTGTTCCAGGATTTTTAGGTTTTCCTTTTTGTAAAGTATCTATTTGGCTATTGATTTTGGCATTGATACCAGGAGGCGTATCGATACCTTGCAGTTCTGCATATTGTTCCATAGCAACTTCCACCGCTTCGAGTTCCGCTTTGATTTCAGGGTAAGCACTTGCATACATTTCTACTTCTTTTCGTTCCTCCTCTGAAGCAAGACCAAGAACATAATGTTCTAAAATTCCTGACGCAATGTATTTTTTTATATCCATATTAATTAAGTCAAAAGACTTTCATTTTAGTTTTTTTTAATAAGATATTAGAATAAGCCTTGCGATTGAGCCAAACTTAAACTCAATAACACTACGATACTAACTAACAAATTCCTTATTTGGTCATCGTTAAGTTTTTCACGTAATTGATTGATAGCTATTCTTAATCTTGATTTTATTGTTCCGAGAGGAATACCTAATTCTTTTTCAATTTCTCTTTGCGAGTATCCTTGAAAATAAGTATAGTCAATGAGGATTCTATGTTTCTCGTCCAGCGAGTTGATGACTTTTTGTAGGGCAAAATCTTTAATATTCATTTCTTCTTTTCCGCCTACATTTTCATATACGGGATTTTCTATGGAACTGGTTTTTTGTTCTCGTTTGGAACGAGCAGTTCTAACCGAATCAATCGATGCATTTCTGGCAATATTAGACATCCACGTAAATAATCTACCTTTTGATCGATTATAACTTTTAGCATTGATCCAAATTTTGACGAACACATCTTGCAAGACTTCTTCGGCTACTTCGCCTGATTCAACTACTCGTATAATAATACCGTATAGTGCTCGCCCATAATTTTTATAGGCCAGATCAATTGCTCGACGATCTCCTTTTTCGAGAAATGCAACGATTTCTTTTTCTGTTGTTGAGATATTTAAACTCATTGAATTGTGTTTAATTTAATTTGGAGAAGTTGGTTTTGTTTTATAAAAAAGGATAAGCGAAGATAGAAAGTTTTAATCTTTTAAAGATGTTTTTTTATTCATCCACTTAACTTCTGTTTCTAGTAAGTTAAAATAATTGAAGACAAAGCCATAGAAGATGCTATAGAGAAATAGCAATATGTAATAGAGATATTTGGATGAATAAAATGTTTACTATGATTTATTTTAAAATAACTTTTGAATCATTTATAGTGAAATCGATCGTAAAGAGTTGTCTACTTTTTTTTTAATGAGAATCGAAACATCCACTTTTTATTCTCATTTCGTAAATACTTTTATAAAAAGAAAAATTAAAGTTTTCAGAAAGGAACAGTTAAGTTTAGAGATAGTGGAATGTTCGTGTTTTTTTAGAAAAGTATGGACTTCCACTAAATCTTTGATTTGAAACGTTTTTTGACCTTAACTCAATAAAATCCTTTTAAAAAAAATTAATCATTTTTTTTCTCATGTTTTTCCTAAAATCAGATGAGACCCGAAATCGAAAAAAATACCCCTAAATTTGAATTATCATTCAGACAAAGAAAAAAGATTTTTTAATGAATGAACTTAAACAAATAAATAAAGACACATACAGTTTTTTTAGCGTGAAAAAATTACAGAACATGTGGAAAATAGGCGTTAGACCTATGAATTTAAAACTGCCTGGCAAAATTTTAATGGAGACAAATCTCAACACCGTGATCTTGAAACCGTTGATCTCAAAGCCTATAATTGCCGGGCGGTTTTTTTTAAAAGAAAAAAATATTACCTCCCTTATATTTTAAAGGTGGAACTAAAATTGAAGAAAGTAAATCAGGTTTTCTTTAATTTTTTTCCATCAGAATAGTTCACTTAAATACAATATATGAAATGACATTAACTCTGAATGAGGAGAAAAAAATAAACTTCACATTCCCATTTTTTATTAATGTTTTTTAAAATCAAAAATTAAATTCACATGAAATTATCAAGAAATTTTTTAGTACAAGGGATATTATTTTTGGCTATTGCCATGGTTTTTACCAATTGTAAAAAAGACGAAGACACGATTGTTAAAGGAAAAGCCCAATTTGAAATTACTGATGCACCAATTGATGATACTAATGTCAAAGGAACTTTCGTAACAGTAACAGCAGTAAAAGTAGACGGCGAAGTTATCAGCGATTTTAATGGAGCTATAACGATTGATCTATTAGCCTATCAAAATGAAAATACTAAAGTTTTAGGTTTGGGAGAATTGGAAGCTGGAAGTTATTCTAATGTAAGTCTAGTATTAGATTACGAAAGAGATGTCGATGGAAATACTCCAGGCTGTTATGTTTTAGCAGCTGATAATACCAAACATAGTCTCCAAAGTGGAGCAAGTTCTACTGGTGAAATTATTATCGATAGTGGAAGTTTTGTAATAGAAGAAAATAGCACTACAAATTTAGTAGTTGATTTTGATGTGCGAAAAGCGATCAAACAACAAGATAGTCCTCAAACAAATGATCAGTACGATTTTGTAACAGAAGCTGAATTAAGAACTTCACTTCGAATGGTTAACAAAAACAAAACTGGAAAAGTGAAAGGAAAAGTTACCGATAGCTTTAATAATGGAGGAGATCGAGTAGTAGTGTATGCCTACAAAAAAGGAACTTTCAATCAATCAACTGAAACAACAGGTCAAGGAAGTAGTAGCATTATGTTTAAAAATGCAGAGACAAGTGCAGTTGTTGATGCTAGTGGAAATTATAATATTTCCTTTTTGACAGAAGGAGAATATGAGTTGCATTATGTAGGATATGAAGACACTAATAATGATGGAAAAATGGAGGCAAAAGGATTTTTAGAAGTAAGTGCTTTGGCTTCATTGAATTTATTAGGATTACAATTGGATGCATCGGCTGATGTAAATGTGGATGTATCTGTGATAGCAGTCACTCCATTTTAGATTAAGGAAAAAAGAAAAACAGTTTAGAGCAAATTGTTCCTGAGTTCATATCAAAGTAAAAGTTGGAACTGAAATTTTCTAATAGATAATTCTAGTTTTGACTTTTACTTAACCCAAAAAAAGATGAGGAAGAAATTTTTCATTTTCCCAAATAACACCCAATTATTTTACAAGATCTATCTAGTGATCATCAAAAAAGAAAAAAAGATTTTTGGGTTATACTAGATGTAATTGTAATAGATTACATTGAGTAGAGCAGTTCTTCTAGAAGGACTGCTCTTTTTTATTTTTTGCATAAACATTCAAAAGCATCCCTATGATGATCAAGATAATTCCAAAAAATGGAACCCAAGAATAAACTTCTCCGAACAAAAAGTATCCCATAATCAATGCCCAAACTAATTCCATATATTTAAAAGGTGCGAGTACACTTGTGTCTTCCGTTTGAAATGCACGAGTCATAAATACTTGTCCAATTAATCCTAAAATTCCAATTCCTACAACTGGGTACCACTCATTTCCCAAAGGCATTCGCCAATGATTAACAAAAAATAAACTAACAATAATCGTCACTACCATAAAATAATTGATGATCGTCATGTAGTGTTCTTTGTCTGTCAAATACCGAATCAAAACGAAAACCATTCCTACAAAAAGTGCTGAAATCAAAAGCAATCCTAAACTCAAAGAATCGATCCGAGGATCAAATCCTTTTAAAACAATTACGCCTGAAAAAGCAATAATCAAACTCACCCATTGTAGATTTTTTACTTTTTCTTTTAAAAAATAAGCAGCCATCACCACTCCGAAAATAGGGCCTAAATATCGAATCGAAATAGCAGAACCCAAAGGGATTCGTTGTAATGCCATAAAAAAAGTGGACAATGAAATTACTCCAACTAATCCTCGAAGGAGTAAAAATTTTGGGTTGTTTCCAATGATCGAAATTTTACGGAAAAGCATTGTTGGAAAAATAAAAACAAACGTTCCTAAAGCTCGAAAAAAGACCACCTGCATCGGGTGGAAATCACTCAATTCTTTAGCTGTTGCATTCATGATAGCAAATGCAAAAGTAGCGATAAGGATAAAAATAATTCCTCTAGAAATCATCGACAAATGTAAAATAAAAATTGATGATGTTTTGGAAAAGGATAGTATTTTATCATTTACGTTTCCTAACTTTTTAAAAGTTTAGGAAATGTTTTATCCGAAATTTATTGCCATAAATGATTTTCGACTTTTAACGCTTTCTCTTTCCAATATTCATCCGTATGAAATGCAAAAGCGGAGGGTGAATATTTCCCAACGAAATCTACTTTTGCCTTTTGCGGAACTTCCATATTTAAAAGATGATAAGTTGCATTGACAAAAAGTCGTCGGACTTCTTCGTCAGCCATATCAGTAGCTGCGCCAATAGTAGATGTGATGGATTGTCCTTTTTTGCCATTCGAAATTTGATAAGATTTTGTCCAAACAATTGGTGGCATTGGATCATTTGGATTGTATTTTTTGTCTTGACGAGTAGTGGCAATTTTATCATCCGATTCTTTCATTCCATAAAAAGGATCAGCTTTATCATGAGGATCAGTTCGATCAATAGTCTGACCTAAAATGATTGATTGCGCATCACCATCCATCGGCATTCTGATTCCATAAACATCAGAAGGTCCCCACATCGCACCACTTTCTATGCCATTGACCAAAGGATGATTTTCGGCATTTGGAGCAATGATACCACGAGCACTTTGATGTTGGTGATGACCATGATGCGAGTACCAAGTTTCGCCTAAAATCTTTTTTCCAAAACCTAAATGCCAGTCTATTTTATCTCCTTTGTAATTCCAATCATAATGCGCAAAAGCATGATTTTTATCTTTAAAATTAAAAGCATGAGTAGAAGTACGAAGTGCCAACAATGGTTTTCCTTCCAACAAATAATTTTCGAAATGTGCCATTTGCTCTTCAGGTAATGCACGAAATCGAGTAAACAAAATCATCAAATCGGCTTCTTTCAATTGATCCATACCTGGAATATTAAAACTATAATTTGGATCAATCAAACCAGGCTGCTCTGGATTTTGAGCAAACAAAACGGTACAATCAAATCCATGATGTTCTGTTAAAATTTTTGCTAATTGAGGAAGTGATTCTTCGGAACGATATTCCTCATCACCCGAAATTAAAACTACATGTTTACTTTTGGAATTATTTTTAGCTTGATAGTTGACCCATTGGATTGGCTCTTTCACCACTTTAGTTTTTACTGTTTTAGTTGGTTGGTCTTCACAACTAAAAAAAGAAAGGAAGAATAGAAAAGTTAAAAGTCTCATGGTTGTTTTGTTTTGTTAATGTTACTGAAGGGAACACAGATTAGGCGGATTTAAGCGGATTATCAAGAATCTTTTTCTATTGATTGTAATCGTCAAATCTGCGTTCATTCGCTTAAATCCATCCAATCCGTATTCCCATCCTAAAGCATGAATATTAAAAAATTAATTCACTAAATCTTTCCCCTTTTGACTTTTATGAGGATGCAATTCTAATAGTTCCTCAGCAGTATAAAATCCATCTTGCCCAACAATCGAAGCACGTATCTCTTTCACCTTTTTAGGAGAAATGACCGACCCTCGATTCCCAAATCTATTCCTCACATAAGTCAAAACTGCTGCCACTTCCTCATCATTCATCAAGCCTTCAAACGGAGTCATCGGAACCAAACCTTTATACTCTCGATTCAAAACAGTCATCGGACCATAGATACCTTTCAACGTTAATTTAATTAAACGATCTTCATTTTCCGTTACCCATTTCGACTGCCGAAGTGGAGGATAACCTGCTGCTGCCAAGCCTTGACCTTGTGCTTGATGACAAGTACCACAATAAGCTTCTCGCTCGTACAATTCTTTTCCTTTTATGAATAACTCTCGATCAGCTCCTTCAAGATGCGTTCGGATTTTAGTTTTTTTGACTGCCAGATTTTTTCCTTGCAAATGAGCAATTGCTCTAGTGTGCGTGGGCTTCATCCATTCATCCAAAGAATATTTTTCAGCCTCTTCCAATATTTCTAAACCACTTTTTTTATCTAACCAAGAGGCTGCCGTAATTGCTTCTAGTCGCACTCGACTATTCTCATCACTTGCAGCTTTAAAAAGTAATCCTGCTTGGTTTTCGACTTGATGACCAGCGTAGCGCAACACTTGAACGGCTGCTGCTCGTGCTCGAAAGTCCTTTGCTTCTAAAAGTTGTAACAATATATTTACATCAACTTTATTTAATCCCCAAGTTACCCAAAGGGCTTCCAATAAATGATGTTCGTAGCGTGCATCTTTTTTATTCAAATTCTCCACCCAAGAATTTAGAGCAGTTAAAACTTTATTGGTATTTCTTCTTCGCAACTCTCGACGAGTTCGGTAGCGAGTTCGATATTCAGGCAATTTTAAATTTTCCAAAAGAGTTGCAATCGGAGCATCAGCAACTTCCGCAGGTTGGATCAAAGGTCGAGAAGGATAAGTAATTCGATAAACTCGCCCATGCACATGATCTCGCAATGGATCCCGTGCATTGTGTTGCATATGACCAATCAAGACATTGTGCCAATCCAAAAAATACAACGAACCATCAGGTGCAAATTCCATATCCACCGGTCGGAAATTTTGATCGCTTCCATCCACCAAATCATGTCTTAAATCTAAATGAAAACCAGTTCCGTTTTGAGAAACTTTATATTGTCGCATGCCTAAAAACCCAATCGCATTATTGATTAATAGATCACCTTGAATTTCCTCTGGGAAATGTCTACTCGAAACAAATTCCAAACCAGAAGTAGGTCGTACTTTTTCATCGTCATTCAACATCGAAGGAGCTTTGTCATTGCCTTGGCCGTAGCGAGGTTTGATCGTACTCGGCAACATCCATCTGATTTCAGGGCCAGATGTTTCAGCAAAAATATTTTGTCCCCAATCATCAAAAGCGATTCCCCAAGGATTTGGAATCGGAATTTGAGCAGTACGTTCCAAATGTTTTCGTTGCGGACTGTAGCGATAAAATCCACCGTTGGTTGCTCGAACTGGACCATAAGGTGTTTCCACATTGGTATGTAAAAAAACGCCTTCGCCCATAAAAAGCGCACCAGATGGATCTGCACAAAATGCACTAATCACATGATGTGTATCATGGTCGTCGAAGCCACTCAAAACGATTTCTACTTTGTCCGCTTTGTCGTCGCCATCGGTATCTGTATATAATTTTAAATTCGTCCCTTGCGAAATGTAAACTCCTTCGGGAGCAAATTCAAAACCGACTGGAATATGTAAGTTGTCTGCAAAAATAGTTTGCTTGTCTGCTTTGTTATCACCATCGGTATCTTCGAGAATTAATAATTTATCATTCGGTTTTGGATCGCCCGGTTTGTAGTGAGGATAGGTTGGCATGA
This sequence comes from Saprospiraceae bacterium, assembly GCA_045106765.1. GTDB lineage: Bacteria > Bacteroidota > Bacteroidia > Chitinophagales > Saprospiraceae > CAJQQY01. Next base: position 31,445 of record JBGCFD010000142.1, read on the forward strand.
CCGCTACCCAAAGTCTTCCTTTGTTGTCAAAAGATAATTGAACAGGATTTGCTAAGTCTGGAAATTCTTTTTCGGAAGCGAATAATTCGACTTGATATCCTTCTGGAGTGGTCAAGGTTTTTAAAGCATCTTCACCATATAAATATTCATTTTTGCCACGCCCATAGTCGCCTACTTTGTAGTTGGTGGGGATTTTGGAGAGTTGATGAGTTTTGGCATCGGCGGCGGCGAGGTTCATTTTTTTACCATGAGCAGCTTGCCAAATTGCTTGATCTCGCAAAGCAGTCATTTCTCTTTTTTTCTTTATTTCATCTGGATAATTATCAGGCCCGAATGGATTGTATCGACGACCAAAAAC
>JBGCFD010000143.1:0-5722 GCA_045106765.1 Saprospiraceae bacterium
AGATCAGTTTCAACCGCTGCGGCTAGATATCAAAATTTAGCGATCAATCAGACTAAACTTTCAGGGCAATGTGGGCGTTTAAAATGTTGCCTGAATTATGAGTTGGATACTTATATGGATGCTTTGAATGATTTTCCAAAAAAGGTAGATGCTGTTTTTACAGAAGCTGGAAAAGCAATTTTAGTTAAGACAGATATTTTTAAACGAACTATGTATTTTGCCTATTTGAAGGAAGGAGGAAGTCGAGGCAAATTCTTTGGGTTACCTGTCGAGCGAGTGAAAGAAATTATTGAGATGAATAAAAATGGGGAGAAGCCAGCTGAATTAATGAGCGATGAAGCTAAATTCGGTGCAATGGAAGAAGCACTTGCGGTCTCTGCTGAGTTTGGTGATGATGAAGGACTGACAGGAGTAATCGAGTTGCCACCAGAGCAACGAAAAAGAAGAAATAAAAACCGAAATAAAAATAGAAAACCCCAAAATAGATCGAATCGAGGTCAAGGTAATCAGCAAGGAAAAGGAAAATCATCAGCTAAGACTAAAAACCCAAATCAAAAAGGGAAACCGAATTCAAATCAAAATAAACCTAAGCAAGGTCAGCCAAAAAGAAAACCAGGCGAAGGAAATGAAGCGGGTAAAAACAAACCTACTCCAAATAAGAATCGGAATAAAAATCGTAGAAATAATAATCGGAATAAGCCAAATCCGAATAAAAACCCAAATCCAAATCCTAACAGGAATAGTGATAATAAGGGAAAAGATGATAGCAGAGGTAATAACGATAATAAAAAGTAATCAACCTTTATCATTATAAAAACAAGGGAGAAATGGATTTGTCTAAAAAAAAAATGACAACTATTTCTCCCTTACTTATTTTTTTATTTTTAAAATCCTGTTCTTAGAACACTCAACTTTTCTAAGAATAAAAATTATTCTCAAAAATGAAATATGATGTTACCATAATCGGTTCAGGCCCTGGAGGTTATGTTGCAGCAATTAGAGCTGCTCAACTTGGAATGAAAACAGCAATCATCGAAAGATATAATACACTCGGAGGAACCTGCCTCAATGTAGGATGTATTCCTTCCAAAGCATTATTGGATTCTTCAGAGCATTATCACAATGCAAAGGAAAAATTTGAAACGCATGGCATCGATATAAAAGATGTAAAAGTGAATATGCCTCAAATGATTACTCGAAAAAATTCAGTAGTCGATGAGAATACAAAAGGAATTGAATTTTTGATGAAAAAAAATAAGATCGATGTTTTTCATGGGCATGGTTCTTTTGTCAATGCCAATAAAATTAGCATCGCTAAAGATGATGGAACGAAAGAAGAAATTGAAACAGCTAAAACGATTATTGCAACTGGTTCAAAACCAATCACTCCCGCTGCATTTAATTATGATAAAAAAAGAGTAATCACTTCCACCGAGGCCTTGAATATTAAAAAAGTACCGAAGCGAATGATCATTGTTGGCGCTGGTGTAATTGGATTAGAGTTGGGATCTGTTTATGCTCGATTAGGAACAGAGGTAGAAGTGGTGGAATTTGCAGATAAAGCAATTGCAACAATGGATAAAGATTGTAGCAAAGAATTAACTCGTGCACTCAAAAAAATAGGAATGAAGTTTCATCTCAAGCATATGGTGACTAATGTAAAAGCAACAAGTAGAGGTGTAACAGTCGAAGTACAAAAACGAGATACTGAAAATACATTTGAACTAAAAGCAGATTATTGTTTAGTTGCAATTGGACGAAGAGCTTATACGGATAATTTAGGTTTGGAAAATGTAGGTATCGAAAAAGATGATAAAGGACGCATCGAAGTCAATGAATATTTGGAAACCAAAGTTCCTGGGATTTATGCTATCGGAGATGTGATCAAAGGTGCTATGTTAGCACACAAAGCAGAAGAGGAAGGAGTATTTGTTGCAGAAGTTATGGCAGGACAAAAGCCACATATCAATTATAATTTGATTCCTGGAGTAGTTTATACTTGGCCAGAGGTTGCCGCAGTTGGAAAAACAGAGGATGAATTAAAGGCAGCAGGTGTGCCAATTAAAGTGGGTAAATTTCCATTCAAAGCTTTAGGTCGAGCAAGAGCAAGTATGGATACCGAAGGAATGGCAAAAATTATTGCTCACCAAGAAACTGATGAAGTGTTGGGAGTGCATATCGTAGGTGCACGTGCAGCTGATATGATTGCAGAAGCAGTAGTAGCGATGGAATTCCGAGCATCAGCAGAAGATATTGCTCGAATGAGCCATGCTCATCCAACTTATACCGAAGCAGTAAAAGAGGCTGCATTAGCTGCAACTGATAATCGTCCACTACATTCTTAAAAGAACTTTAACTTTCCCTTCGTAAAAGAAAAATATCGGATGCCCTTAAGGTATCCGATATTTAAATTCATTTTATGATCACATCATATCAATTCATATTCTATTTCTCAAAAAAAAATATTTAAAAAGCTGGCAGGCAAAAAAAAAGCCTGACAACAATTTAATGTTATCAGGCGAAAAGGGTAAACTCTTAACTTGGCCAGAATTAACTGGACTTACAAAAAGCTTACCTCCCCTTAATCTACGTTTTAAAATAGCTCTCGCTATCTAATTTTTTTAATAACCATGTAATTTTTCAAAAAAAGGTTTCATAGTGCTTGTATTTGAAATACGGTATTGGAAATTTTGACCTAAGCATAGGACTCAATTTTGAGTCTTTATAAAAATAGGTTAGTGTTTCGGATCTGAGATTTGCGATTTAGTCATAGTAGGAATTCCGTAGGGCAATTTTGTAATTTATTTTTGGGCTTTAAATCTTCATGCAGAAAGATTGTGCGTTATAACTACCAGACGGAAATTTACTAATTAAAATCTCTCAAAAAAGAACCTATGCATATGTCAAAATGTTTTTGGAATATATATAAGAGTATCTTTTTACTCTTCGTGTATGTCTTATTAATCTAAGAAATAAAAAAGGTGAACCTTTAGGTGAACTTTTTTTTGAATAAAATAAAACAATGTACTTAGATTTGTTTTAAATGGTTGATTATCAGTTGTTTACAATGTCAATTTTCTTTTGTTTATTTTATTGGAGAAATAAAATAAATTTTTTTAGTAACATTTCTATAGATCAATTAGTTACCTTTCTTTCACCTTTTAACCCATTTTCTTATCTTCGACCAATAATCAAAACAAACACGTTCATAGACGAATTCTGTGGTTAAGTAAAAGGTGGAATTGGAAGTGTTTATTTCAACTTTTACTTAATTTAGAACATATATTATGTGTATGCATAAAATTTGAGTAAGAATCAATAAACATGATTTTAAAAAAGAAGAAGTCAAAGAATCAAAATAATTGTAGGGTAAAAAATGACAGACGAAGCTTTTAACCAATTAGTTAAGGAATTACAGGCGGGCAATGAAAAAGTACTTGATCAACTATTTATCGAGCACTACGAATATTGTGTCAATCATTTGAGTAGAGAATTTCATAGTGGAAATCATTACTGTTCAACTGATGATGCCCGTGATACTGTGATGGATGGGTTTTTAAAATTACGAACTGAATTGTTGAAGGGGAAGGTAGAAAATAAAAACCTAAGAGGATATCTATTGATCATTTGCAGAAATATGTGGTTGAAGAAAGTACAAAAAGAACGGTCTAAACTTTCTCTAGATATTGAAAAAGTAGAATACTACCTTGGTCAAAAAGAGGATTTATATAATGAAGATTTTAATCCTTTGTTGAAAAAAGAATTAGCAGATGACTTGACTGAAACTCAAAAAATGCAAGCGGATACTTTTCAAGCAGCTTGGGCAAAATTAGGAGAAAAATGCCGGCAACTACTTCAAGCATTTTATATCGAAAAAATAAAATTGAAAGACTTGCAAGAACGATTTAATTATAGCTCTTATGATACGATTAAAAGTATGAGAAGGAAATGTTATAATGGATTGTTGAAGTGGAAAGATAAATTGATGGAATCATAAAATGACTTTCCAAGTCAGGAAAAAAAGTTAACGACTTGGAAAGTCGTTCTGCGAGTAACGATTCGGGAGAATCGTTTTACGAGACAAAATACATTCCCACTTTATTACCATGCTTCACTTCGACTTCACCTCTGAAGTCATATTCAAATAAACCATTGACTAGTTCACGAGTAGAAGCGGATATATTGATTTTACCATTGTCGCAAGAGGTTTCCATTCGACTCGCAATATTGACTGTATCTCCCCAAATATCGTAAGCGAATTTTTTTGTGCCGACCACTCCAGCAATGACATGTCCTGTGTGAATTCCAATTCGCATATTCCAATAAGGCATTCCAGCTTTGGTTTTTTCCTGAAATCTATTCTTCATAAATTTTTGCATTTCGATAGCAGCATAAATAGCATCAGTTGGGTTAGTTTCATTTGCAACCGGAATTCCTCCAGCACACATATAACCATCACCAATAGTTTTTATTTTTTCCAAACCATGCTTTTCTGTAATTTCATCAAATGCTCTGAAGCAATCATTTAATTCGTGAATCAATTGTTCTGCGGAAAGTTGCTCTGATATTTTTGTAAAATTACTTAAGTCGGCAAAGAGGACAGTAACTTTTGCATATTCTTTTGGTGTAGCAATTCCTGTAGATTTTAATTCATTCGCAGTTTCGAGTGGTAAAATATTAAGTAATAAGTTTTCAGACTTGCGCCGCTCTTCTTCGATTTCTTTATTCTTAGCTGCAAGCCTTTGATTGGCCACTCGAGCATAATACCATGCACTTAGAATCATGATAAAAACCAACCCTAATAAAGTTCCTAAACCATAAATGAATTGTCGAAAAGTGTTAGCTTGTTCTAATTGAAGCTCGGCAATGTTTTGATTCTTTTTTGATAACTCAGCTTCTTGTTCTGCTTTTCTTTTTTCAGCTCCTGCATTGGCTGTTTCCATTTCAGCTAATTGTTGTTGTTGTTTTGCCATTTCAACTTCTCGATCCTTTTTTTCAGTCAAAAGTTTTATTTGAATAAGATCAAGTTCTTGATTTGCTTTTTGAGCTTCAAGTTTAGAATTACGCAAGTTGGCATCTTTGATTTCTTGTTCATTTTTTAGGAGAAGTAATTCTTTTTGTTGTTGGTCGGCTTCTAATGAAATTTTTGCCGCTTCAAGTTTTAGTTTTTCAGCATCGGATGCTAAAAATTTCTTTTCCAATTGCAAAGCAGAAATTGCTTGATCTTTGATTTGTTCGTTGATTAGCAGCAGTTTAATTTCTTTTTCAGATTTTTCTAAAAGTAATTGTGTTTGCAAAAGTTGTTGTTTTCGAAATCGATCTTCTAAGGTAAGTGAGTCACGAATGGCAAAATGTTTTTGGTAAAAATCCAAAGCCAATTCATAATCATACAATTGTTTTTGGATTTCTGCAGCAGTATTATAAGCATTGCTTAATACTTGCAAATCCTTTCTTTTCTTAGCGTTAATGATTGCTAAGTCATTGAATTGCAATGCATTATAAACATCTCCATGGTTAAGATAAATACTTGCAATTAAGTGCTGAAGATAAGCATTGGAAATTCTAGAAGACTTTGGCTTGTTGGATTTTATAGCTTTTTGTAAAGACTTAATAGCCTTTTCGGAATCATTTAAATTATTGTAAGTGATTCCAATATTAGTATGCAAAATAGCTAAGTCTAATTTTGTAGATGTATTGTTGGAAGAATTCATTGCTCCTTTTT
>JBGCFD010000144.1:0-4427 GCA_045106765.1 Saprospiraceae bacterium
AATGTACGAATTTCATTTGCAGATAAAGATGGAGATGGTTATATTGAGCCATTCAATGTTAATCCAAATGAGCCTAATAATGGTACAGGTGGAGAAGGTGCAACTTGGAATTTGACAGATACAGAGATCTTGCAGGAGAGTCATTATTATCCTTTTGGAATGGCGATGGATGGAGCTTGGCAGGATATTGTGAATGGGCCTGAGAATAAATATTTGTATAATGGGAAGGAACTCAATCGTGACTTTGGCTTAGATTGGAGTGATTATGGAGCGAGGTATTATGATGCGGCGATTGGAAGATGGAATAGTGTTGACCCATTAGCTGAATTAAACTCTGGGTGGTCTGGATATCGTTATGGTTTTAATAATCCAATTAGATTTTCTGACCCAACAGGAATGATAGAAAAGGATGAAAGTATGTATTCAGAAGCTATGGATCTTCTTGATGCTACTTTAAATTACAATTATGCTAAAGAAAATGGACAAACTACAGATACTGAAGCAGAGGATTTAGCATTTGCACAGATGAGATATAAAGGAAGTAAATCGGAGGGAAAGGAAAAAGGAAAAAAACAAGACGAACTTCCTACACCTGAAGAATTAAGTCAGAGGTTTGGTGATAGTTTTAAAGATTTATTTTTAGATGATTTTATGTTGACTTTTGAAGGAGCCCTTCCAAACAAGACAGGATCAGTTTCAATAGTTGCTGACCATATCGAAAATTTTGATTTCTTACAATTAATAGATAAGGAGGGGAATTTAAATATAACTATATATAGATTATATGTAAATGGATTTAAAACAGGTACTAGAAATTCAGTATTTTATACAGAAGTGAGAGATGTAGGTGATCCAAGGACACATATACCTTGGGGAGAAAGAGGAATGACTATAAACCCAGGTGTTTATCATCCAAAATGGTCAGGGGGGAATAGTAATATTTATACTGCACCAATTGAGATAAGTACTTCTGATGGAGGTATAATAAGTGTTCAAATTTACTTACAAGTTGTTCCTGTTCAATAATTCAATTATTAAAAGTACTCTCTAATATTATTGACATAACTAATTGGAGAGTACTTTAAAATCACGAAATATGTTTAATAAAGTTATTTATATATTTTTGTTCTTAAGCCTTTTTACAGTAAAATCTTACTCTCAAAGTAAAGAGGATTTAAAAGAATGTATTGTCAAAATTTTCGAATTAGAGGAAATCAATTCTTTGTTATTTTCTTTAGAAAAGTCAAACGGAGATTCTATATTGTGTATTGAAGGAAGACCGTATAAAATAACAGGTGATACAATAAACCTGAAAACAGAAGATTTTGAGGTTTACAATAAACATTCGATATATGTTGAATCCTCAGCCTTTATTGAAGCTTTTGATATACAATATTGGTTATCAATAGATTCAATTAATATTAAAAAGAATCTAATTACTTTTGAATTTAAGACAACGAAAAATCATTTTAAAAATAATGATTATACTTATTTTGTTGGTAAAGTTTCTTTTATTAAAAGAAATCAAATATGGCAAATTAAAGAAAAAAATATACAACTTGATAAATATATTCCGCCTTACATTATTAATTCTGATTATGTCGATGAAGTTAGAGAAAGGAATAAAAAGTATATTGAAGAAGTAAAAAGAAAAAGAGCAAAAAAAGAAAAAAATTGATAACCCGCTGGCGCCCTGCTGTTCGATACAAAAGGGACTGACGACTAAAAGGAAAACTGCTTTTGTTGACATGATGTCAACATACTGCAAAAGGTAGCGGACTTCGTCCGACAGTCTACAAGTACATGGTGAAAAAAAATAACACAGCCGCTTGCAAAGAAATTTGTAAGCGGCTTGTTATATGGAGTGAATTAAAAGGAAAAAACTATCTCCGAAGGACAAGTAACTTATGATGAAAATGTATATGAATATCATCTAAAAGATCATCTTGGCAATGTACGAATTGTATTTGCAGATAAAGATGGAGATGGGTATATTGAGCCATTCAATGTTAATCCAAATGAGCCTAATAATGGTTCAGGCGGTGAAGGACTAGAATGGAATTTGACAGATACGGAGATCTTACAGGAGAGTCATTATTATCCTTTTGGAATGGCGATGAATGGAGCTTGGCAGGATATTGTGAATGGGCCTGAGAATAATTATCTGTATAATGGGAAGGAAATGCAAAGTGACTTTGGCTTAGATTGGAGTGATTATGGAGCGAGGTATTATGATCCTGCGATTGGGAGATGGAATGGGATTGATTTATTAGCAGAGCAATATTCTTCTACTTCACCTTATATATATACACTAAATAACCCTATAAAATTTATTGATCCTGATGGAATGCGAGTTTCTCTTTTTGATAGATTAGAAGAACAAGGGCATAAATTTGGAGCTACTTCAGAAGAAATTCAAAAGAGAGATGAATTAATAGATGTTTTGCAATCTGCAATAGATCAAACGACTCCAAAAGAAAGATTTAAACAAAACGCTAAGGAAGGTCATGGAGTATATGAGACAGATAATTTGTTATCAATAAGTAGTGATGGATCAATAAGTGAAGGAGGAGGAGGTTTCTCAAATGAAATTAAAGAATTTTCAAAACTTATTAAAGAAGAACCAGGACTGAGACTTTATACAGAAATAGTTCTTCCGATAACTGAAGAAGGAGGATATTTTTTTAAAAAGTCATGGGATGCAGCAATAGAAAGAGAGGTACTGGGAGCTTCAAGTTATCCAAAACCCATACAGGATGCGGTTACAAACTTTTATAAAGATCAGAAATTTACAGGAGGATATTCTAATACTTTAAAAAGAATTGATGCAAGTCAGTATTCTAAGGTTTATAATAAAATTTATAAAGAACTATTAAAAAATGGAGTAGACTTAAACAATATGAACCCAAGGTCTAGTTTTCTTTTAGATCAAAACAAAAAAGCTGCTCCAGGTACTAGGTACAAAAGGAATTCATTTGGAAGGGCATTTTTATTTTTAAAAATCGAAGCATAATTATGTATAAAACAATATTAATCGCGATTATCATTCTATTCATAAGTGTCAATTTAAAAAGTCAAGATAATCTTCAAATTTTTAATGCTATATATCGAAATGATTTAGAGTTGGTGAAAAAAAGAATTGATAAAGGCATTGATATAAAATTGAAATCAGAAGATGAAAATTTGGATTTAATTATGTACTCTGTTTTTTGGCATAAGAATGAAATTTTCAAATTTTTAAATGATTCGATTGAATTTTCTGAAGATATACCAAAATATAAAAATTCTGAAATATTTAGAATAGCGATTTTGGGAGGTAATATATCACTAATAGAAGAAATGTTAATGATGCCTAAGGGTGAATTTTTTTACAAGGATCTTAAAGAGGATGTTATATTTTTTATTAGAAATTACAATGTAGGAAAATCATTTATTAACAATGATAGTGAACACCTTAAAATTATCCCAAGTAATGCAGATACAATACTCTTAAGTATTCTTGCCCAAGCTAGCGTAATTGATTTTAATTCTCTTGATAATAAAAATCGAAATATCTTATTTTCTTTAAGTGAATATTCTCAAGTACTAGATTTTTTAATCAATGCAAATGTTGATTTGAATATCATAGATATTTATGGTAAGACTAATTTAGATTATAAAATTGGAGATCTATTGTCTTTGGATACTTTTACTATGAATAACGAAGAATTTTTTTTTTTTTTTTTGAGAGAGAAATTTATAGTAATTGAATAATTAATTAATAATGGTGCTAAAAAAACTGATAGTTCTGTACCTTGGTGTTTTATTCTTAATGAAATAGATAGAAATGAAAAATTAAAGAAAAACATTCTTGAAAAAGATTATTCTACTTTATTAGATTATTGCAATGAATATAATAAAGATTAAATTTACAACCGCTGGCACCCGCTGGAGCTTCCCCTGCGGGGAATTAAAAAATAATCGTCGCTGGCGCTGGTCCTCAGGACAGTGTCTACTTTTAAGCGATTAAATAGTGGGACATTTTACAGAAGAGAAAAAAGACAACGGACAACGTCCGTGAAAAATACAATAACAAAGACAACAAATGCACTTACGTCGCAAGATGTAAGTGCATTGTCATTTTATATCGCTGGCACCACCTCTGAAAATTGAGAATTAAAAATCGGTGCCGCTAGCGACATTGCTCTGCATTGATATTAAGCATTTACCACCATGCCGAAGGACGGGTAACTTATGATGAAAATGACGAAGCCGTATATGAATATCATCTAAAAGATCACCTCGGTAATGTACGAATTTCATTTGCAGATAAAGATGGAGATGGTTATATTGAGCCATTCAATGTTAATCCAAATGAGCCTAATAATGGTACAGGTGGAGAAGGTGCAACTTGGAATTTGACAGATACAGAGATCTTGCAGGAGAGT
>JBGCFD010000145.1:0-37654 GCA_045106765.1 Saprospiraceae bacterium
AAAATTGGAAAAAAGAAAAACCAAAATACTTTTTTAAAGTCTTTAGTTGTTCTAATCATTTGTCCTGCCATGAAATAAAAGACAAAGACGTACCAGAATTTTGCCAATAAAAATTTTACTGAAACTAGATAATCGTAAGAATGGATCGTAGTAATAAATGTCCAAAGCAAATGCAAAACCACAAATATCGTGATGGGATGTTTGTAAAACTCCTTCCCTATATTTTTCAAGTTTTTAATAAAGTACAAAAGATAGGTGAGCATCAATCCAATAATCAAAAGCTCTGGTGGGAAGTCTGTTCCAAGACCTCCGGGTAAAGTCATTTCTACCGAAAATGGGATAAAAAATAAGGTGAGGAAAAATAACTTTTTAAAATCAACCACTGCCATAAATCCAATCAAAACGACCACGGGCAATGCTGCTAAATAATAAAAGTCAGTCGCCGCTGCAATGAATAAAGACAACAAAATGACTGCTCCAAAAATCACAAATAATTTTTGAGAAACACTTTCTGTCGATATACCTAGCAGCTTTGCAAACACCTTTTTTAATAGTTAATGATTAAGGTTAATGATTAACTACTAACAGAGATTGTTAACAGTTAACCATTCACAGTTAACCGTTATTCAGATAATTTTTTCCAATCTACGTCTTTGTAATTTTCCAAAATCAAAACGCCAATCAAACTTAAAATAAAAGCAATGATTACCGCACTAATAGTAATTAAGGCACGACCTGGACGAGATTTGACGACAGGGACAGTTCCGTTTTCGACAACCATGATGGTAGGAATATATGAATCGTAACTTGCTTTAAGTTGTTTGAATCGCTCTCTATCAATACTGATTTGTTCTCGTGCTTCTTGGTGTTCATCTTCCAATTCATTGACTAAAGACATTCCACTATTAAAAAGAGCTAAGTTTTTTTCAAGACTTTCAACTTCTTTTTCAAAACCATTTACTTGCGCTCTGATAAAGATGGCGGAGTCTCTTGCCGCACCACTACCTGTTTTTAAAACTTCTAATTTTGCTTTTGCACCGATCAACTGTCCACGTTGCTTAGCAACCATTTGTGCTAATAGTTCACCTTGAGTCTCAGTATTAAAAACTTGATATCTTTTCCTAACTTTTGAAAGACTATCACCTAAGATATAAAGTGATTGTTGTTTTTCTTTGATAGTTGATTTCAATGAATTCATTCTCTTGGAATGTCCATCCTTTATCAAAGTTTGTGCAATTTCAGTTGTCCTAATTCTTGCAGCATTTACGATCTCGGCAGCTTTAATACTATCCCTATCTTCTACCGCAATTTCAATTGCTTCGTATTTAGTTTTTTCTACATTATATAATTTACGAAACTTCTTACGAACTTTATCCTTTGATTTTCTTTTACTAGGATCAATGTCATAATGATCATAAAGTTTAAATTTGCTAATCAAATACGATACTAATTCGTTTGATTGTGCGATAGTCAACAGCCGATCATTGTCGGTATCTTCTCCATAAATATCGCGATCTCTTTCGATCTCACCCACCGCCTCAGGTTTGCCTAAGTCAGGACTCGCTGCATAAAAAACTGTGGTGGATTGATAATAATCATCTAAGCCAAACCAAGTGATGAGAGCAGTACCAATTCCTGCAATTAAACAAATTCTTATGATAGGTTTTCGCCATCTCAAAAGAGTAGAAATGACGCCTAGTAGGTTCTCGTTATTTTCCATGTAAAGTTGTGATTATTCCGCAAAAGTAAATCTTTCGGAGGAAATATTTACTCTTTTTTGTTTTGATAAAAATTGAAGGATTTTTCATCCTAAAATTTATTCTTTTCGTTTTATAAAAAACGGAAAAATATCAAGTAAAATATTCTAATTAAAATTTTAACCTTCGGTAAATTTCGTACCGTTGCGAATAAAAAAAGCTGCTACAAATCTTAAAATCAGTAGCAGCTTTTTTATGAAAAAAGAAAACTAAGCTTCTTCCTCTGGGACATAAATAATTTCAGTAAGCATCGGCAAATCAATTAATGCCGCTTCATCCTTATTGATGCTTCCAAATCCTAAGAACCCACCTGAAGCCTTTGCTACATGCGTTGCAAAAGTGGTGAAACTTTTATACATCGTAGCTCCTAATTCAGGAGTTAATTTTGCTAAAATTGGATTTAATTTTTCTATTCGAGAAGAAAGGTGAGCTGTTCTTTCTGCAGTATCTTTTGGCACTACATTTAACCACCGATTTAATCGTTCGTGGTAATCTTCACCTACTTTATCATAAAAATCTTGCATGATTTCTCCACCTGAGAAACCTCTGATTTTTGTGATTTTTTCAGATTGAGCTAATTCTTCGCCTTCGATTTCTCCGTCAGCTCCTGCTATTAATAAAGTAATTACAGGAATTGCATCATATAATTCTTGTAATTCCTCTGCTGGTAAATTATTTAATTGACGTAACATTTTTTGATGGTATATTTTATTAAAAATAAATTCTGATTTGAGAGCACAAATATAAGTAATAGACTGCAATTAAAGATAAATTTTTGAAGGACTATTTTTCTTTGGAAAATGATTGGGAGAATCGTTCTACGTTATTGAAATTTTAGATTGATAAATAGTAAATTCAATTTTTATAAATTTTATTAAAAACATGGATATGAATAAGAATCGCGAATTTGATATCATTTTTTGGGGAGCAAGCGGATTTACAGGAAGATTGGTTGCTGAATATATGCTACAAAAATATGGTGTAAATAAATCTGTAAAATGGGCGATGGGCGGAAGAAATGCGGTAAAATTAGAAAGTATTCAAAAAGATTTAGGAGCAGAAAAAATTCCACTTGTCATTGCCAATAGCCAAAAAATGGATACACTCGAGCGAATGGTTCAACGGACAAAAGTAATTTGTACAACAGTCGGGCCGTATGCTCAATATGGCTCGCCACTAGTCGAAGCGTGTGTCAAATATCAAACTGATTACTGCGATCTTACAGGCGAAGTACAATGGATGAGAAAAATGATCGATCAACATCAAGAAGCAGCTCAAACCAATGGCACTCGGATAGTTCATACTTGTGGTTTTGATTCCATTCCTTCTGACATGGGCGTTTATTTTTTACAAAAAAAATCAAAAGAACTCACAGGGGAATATTGCCAAAAAATCAAACTTCGAGTCAAGGCTATGAAGGGTGAAATGAGCGGCGGTACTTATGCAAGTCTGAGTAATGTTCTTGTCGAGGCAGAAAAAGATAAATCAATTTACACTACTTTATTTAATCCTTATGGATTGAATCCAAAAGGAAGCCAAAAGGGAAAAGATGAAGCAGATTTAACGAGTGTAAAATATGATAAAGATGCAAAATCTTGGATTGCTCCATTTATCATGTCAGGGATTAACACGCGAGTTGTTCGACGTAGTCACGCACTACAGGGTTTCCCTTACGGAAAAGATTTTCAATATGATGAGGCGATGATGACTGGGCCAGGAATCTCAGGGCGAGCAAAAGGAATGATGTTGTTGATGGGAACTGGTTTGATGATGTCTGCCAAGCCTGATTCTTTTATGAGAAATACGATGAATCGATTTTTACCAAAACCAGGAGAAGGCCCAACGAAGGAAAAACGGGAAAGTGGTTTTTATAAAATGTTACTGATCGGAAAATTGGCAGATGGAACTTTAGTACAAGGAAGTGTAACTGGCGACCGAGATCCAGGTTATGGTTCTACCTGTAAAATGTTGGCGGAAAGTGCGGTATGTTTAGCTTTGGATAAAAATAAAACACCAGAAGTTGCGGGCATGTTGACACCCTCAGTCGCTTTTGGAAATGTATTGTTAGAAAGGTTGGAGGAAAATGCAGGATTGAAATTTAAAATTCATGAAAAAAAATAAAAACCTATGAAAGAGAAAGATTACTTCCAAGATCACATGCCAGGCAACGTTTGTTTTGGCTGTGGAAAAAACAACCATCAAGGATTAAAAATAAGTAGTTACTGGGAAGGTGACGAATCAGTTTGTGTTTGGGAATCGCAAGAGAAATATCAAGGTTGGAAAGGAATTTTGAATGGAGGAATTTTAGCGACTTTGATTGATTGTCACACGATGTGTACTGCCATGGCTGCAACTTATCAAGCTGAAAATCGCTCTATGGAAAGCGAACCAATTTACCGATATGCAACTGGAACTATTACGGTAAAATATTTAAAACCGACTTCTAATACCAAACCAATCGAACTACGTGCAAAGGTCAAAGAAATCAAAGGCCGAAAAGTCGTCATGTCTTGTATCGCAAAATCTGATGGTGAAATTACTGCCGAAGCGGAAGTGATTGCGATTCGAGTTTTTGATAGCAGCAAGGATACAGAAAGTGCTTTTGGATAGAAAAATTATTTCTTCGATGCTAAAAAAGTAACCTCCTAATTTTCATTAGGAGGTTCTGAGGGAAGAATAGTAATTCTATCACTTTCCTGTTCAACTGAATTTTTTAATTGTTTGGTTCAAAAAAAATCCAACTCCCAACTAAAATATCAGGAGAGGATTTTATTGAATTTTGGGGTTATTTTATTATAATTAAACTTTTACTAAGTACTAGTTATGAGTTTAATTATTTAGATTTTAACAATAAAAATTGAAGGAAGAAAAATGCCTTGGAAGATTGTGAAACTTGAATTTCGAAAAAAGTCAAGTATATCAAGGCAATGATGCCTTTCAATTAATTATTTTCATTTGTGGTGTTTTTATTTTCTAGAATGTTTGTTTAATCATTTAATTTGGATAGGACAAATTTAGTAGGAGAAGACCTTTTTCGTTAGCATAAATCTTGCAAAAATCAGCACAAACCTTCCATTTCTATAAAAGGAAAAAAGGAAAGCCTTGTAAAATGGTGATTTACAAGGCTTTATATTAAGGTGAGTTTAGTTTTCTAAACATACCAATACGCCCAAGCAAGAAGGACCAATTGCAAAGGAAGCCGCAACCAAAGAAACCATGTTTTGATTTTCATGCCAGCTCCCTTCGAGGTCAACATATAAATATTGGCAGGGAAAACGGCAATCAATAATAAGATTATTCCAATTGCTGCTGCCGATCGAGTTTGAGGAATTAGTAAACCAATTCCACCTGCAATTTCGGCAACACCTACAATTGTATTAATTGTTTTTTTCCAAGGCTGTAAAACTGGAGGAGTAATTTTATAAAAAAACCATGCTTTTTTGAAATGAGAATATCCAGCGTAGATATAAAAAAAAGCCATTGGGAAAAGTAAAATTTCTTTGATTGTCATAAGTTGATTTTTTTGAAAATAGGATGGTAATGATTTTCTAAAATGAAAAGTAGAGAAGTATCTTTAAAAATCCCTTAAATTGAGTTAACTTTTTCTTTTGATTTTTCTAAAAATAAAATCTACCCCAAACCAGTTTTATAATCAAAAAATTGCTTTTTTTTTAATCAACAAAATTTAGTTGATACAAACTAAAACACAAATAAAATTTTCGATGAAAAAAATATACTTATTTTTTCTTTTGTTAGTGAGTTCAACTTTCCTTTTGGCGCAAGATGAAGAGGTAGATGCAGATCTTATTTTTGATGATTATACTTATGTCGATTATATTAAATCAGTCAACCTTCATCCTCCAGGGTTGATCATTAGTAATCCGATTATTCAATTAGGAAGCGGTGCATTGAATTTATCATTTGATGATTTGAAAGGAGAAAATAGAGAATATATTTATTCTGTTGTTCATTGCAATGCCGATTGGACTCCCTCGGAATTGACTCCCATAGAATTCATGGTAGGTTTCAATGAAGAGCGAATTCAAAATGTAGAATTTTCGATTAGAACTTTAGTTGACTACACTCATTATGAAGTGATGATTCCCAATGAGGATTTTCAATTTAGCAAATCTGGAAATTACTTATTGAAAGTTTATGATAATGAAGATGATAAATTTTTAGTTTTGACTAGGCGATTTATGGTGGTCGAACCTTCATTTAGTGTGCGAGGCTCAGCGAATCGATCTTCTATTGTGAAAAAAGGACAAACACATCAGGAAATAGATTTTGTCATTTCACACAAAGGAATACAAATCAATAATCCACGAAAAGAAGTATCCGTGACGGTGTTACAAAATGGGAGATGGGACAATGCGATCGCCGGACTTGAACCTCAATATATAAGTGGGAACGAATTAAAGTATGAATTTTTGGATAAAATTTCATTTCTCGCAGGGAAAGAATTTCGCTATTTTGATTTGCGTTCTTTGCGTTATCGTGGAAATGGAGTTCGTGGAATAGAGGAGTACAACGATGGTTATGATGTAACATTGATTCCCGATGAAACTAGAGCGTATACTTTGAAATATAATCAAAGAGATATCAATGGAGGATACGTCATTGGAAATGTAGATAACAATAATGGTGGAGTAAATTTATCATTTTCGGATGATGACACCGAAGAAGTCCGAGATACAAAACTAGCACTTTTGGCAAGGCAAAATATGGAAAATGGAATAGCTAATGGAATTGAAAGTGACTATGCGAATGTACTATTTTCAATGAAACTGAATGAGCCATTTTACGATAAGGATGTTTATATTTTTGGAGCGTTGACGGATTGGCAAATTAAAGAAGAATTTAAAATGACTTATCAAGAAGCCGTTAGAGCTTATGTGGCAGATGTAATTTTGAAGCAAGGTTTTTATAATTACAAATATGCAGTCGTTCCTCAAAAAGGAGATAAGATTCCTGATCTCAGCGAACTAGAAGGAAATTGGTATGAGACAGAAAATCAATATACGGTCTTAGCATATTTTCGTCCTTTTGGGCAAAGATATGATCGGTTGATGGTGGCGTATAATATTGATTCGAGAAGGAGGAGGTAAACTCCTAAAATCAATATCATTAAGAGCAAGGGGTTAGAACATCTTCCATCCCGGTTTATCATTCCCTTCCTCTTTATTTTTCTTAATCTTAGATTGTTCCTCTTTAATTTTCTTTTCTAGCGAAATAGGGTTTTTGGAAGTAGGCTTTTCCACGCCACTTTTTTTCATCAAAGATTTTACTTCTTCTAACAATGCTTTTCCTTTTTCAGGCTTTACCATAAAAACAAAATTAGCGTATCCCCAAACAGATTCAATTATATTTGGAGATGTTCCCCATTTTTTTCCTTCCCAACCTGTTTGTCCAATTTGGTGAAGTAAAGCTCGAAACTTTCGCATGGTCTTTCGACAAATTCCTAATTCTCGATTCACAACAATTCCAGTTACTTCTTGACGACCTCCTTTATGCATGATTCGCAACTTATCGGGATGTAAATTAAAACCTTCGTCAGTTGTTACACTTTTCATTCGCCACAATAATTTATATAAATTTTTCTTTGCCTCACCTGAAGCGGAAAAGGTCAAATCATCTGCATAGCGAGTATATTTAAAATCTAAACTTTTGGCAACTCCTGCCAATCGCTTATCCATTTTATAGCAAAGAATATTCGTCAAAACTGGACTCGTTGGTGCACCTTGTGGCAAAACTCTTTCTCCTTTTGCAACAAAATATTTAATGCCATCCATCTTTACCAAATCAACATCTGGCTCGGTACAAAGGGCTGCAAAAATAGTCGCCAACTTCTCTGAATAGCCTAAATTATGAAAAACACCTTTGACTCTTTTGAAATTTACCGTTGGAAAAAAACCTTTAAAATCATGATTAACCACAACGTCTTGTTTCAAATGTGGTAACGCATTCGAAACAATCGACCGTTCTTTTTTAAATCCATGAGCAGATTCATGCGTTGGAATTTTATCCAAAATATTTTCTTGTATCCAATATTGCGCATGTTTCAACAAAGGCATCGGAGCAGAAATTAATCGCTTGCCTCCTGATTTTTTTTGCATGTAAAATCTTTTATAATGGGAGACTTTACTTACTTTTCGATTGTATGCTAAAAAACGTAAATGTCCAATTTTGAGATTCATAGCAGTTGCCAATTCTTCTTCATTGGAAAACTTAGGTAACCCAAATTTTTCTAATTGCTCATTATTGGTTTCTGTAAAATGTAAGCCGATGGAAATATCTTCTCCTAAATATAAAACCTCTTTTTCTTTTCTTGATTTCCAATTAGCAGCTTTAGCTTGACGTTCTTGTTCTCGTTTTTCTCGATTCGCTTTTTGTTTTTCTCTTGATTCTTTGAGACGTTTTTTACGGTATTCTTGAAGTAACTTTTCAGGATTTTTGACTTTATTATTTTGAGCCACCAATACTTTCATCTCTGAACTCAGTTCTGCTCGTCGTTCCATTATCTTTTCTGGAAGAGATGGTTTTTCTGTATTCGTTTTCCAAAAACCTAATCGCTTCATCTCTGTCAAGATAAATTCTTCCCTTGAAGTGGAACGAATCAAATCGTAAAGTTCTTGTCGAGTTCGAGGTTGTTGACTCATTTTTAAAAAGTTGTAAATGTATTGTTGTAAAAATTAACCGTGACACGATTTTGAATCGTGCCACGGTAGATCGCATCATTTTTTTACTTCGTAGAAGCTCAGAATCGGATGACTCAACTCCAAGCGGTCTCAGTAGGTAGTGCAGTTTTACTTCAAGGAAGTCAAACCGAAAACGCATTACCTACTGAAAGACCGCAATGTAAAGAGACAGCCGATGATGTATGCTAAAGTTGTATGCATGGATGGCGAAACGCCAACCGTAAAAGCAAGTTCTTTAATGATGCGACCAATCAATTTTATTCATTGATCAACCTCGTGTTGTAAATCAAACTAAGTCTAAAATCAATATCTCTTTTAGTTATTGACCTCATTTTCCAATTTAATACGAGATTTTTCAATGAATAATAAAAGTCAAAAACAGTAACCTTTCATGTTTACTTCGTAGAAGCTCAGAATCGGATGACTCAACTCCAAGCGGTCTCGCTACAGGGTGCAGTTTTACTTCAAGGAAGTCAAACCGAAAACGCACCCTGTAGCGAAAGACCGCAATGTAAAGAGACAGCCGATGATGTATGCCAAAGTTGTGTGCATGGATGGCGAAACGCCAACCGTAAAAGCAAGCTCTTGATCGGGTTACTAGTCTTTTTTATTTTTCTTAAATTAATCCTGTATTGGAGTCAAGCCAAAATTAAAATCAACACTTCCCGTTGGTCGTTTTTGATTCCAATTTTAACTTGACCACAGATTTAATTTAAAAATATCTTTATTTGAAATTTTGCTCTTTTGCAAAACCGTTAAATCCAATTTACCGCCTTTGACTAAACTTTAATCTTGTTGCCAAAATATGTTCGCAAGGCCCTTTGTATAATTTATTTTTTTGAAAAAATCGACATTGACATTTTGCCTCCACCAATCGTTGGTCGCTGTCGATGACTAATTCCGTTTGGAAATTTTTGTCTTGATCTTGTACTTCGCCATTCATTTTTAAATTCTTGTTCGGCAAAGTTTCAATAATAGTTTTGACTTTTCCTTTCGCTAATAATTCATTTGCTATTTGTTCTCTCTCATTAGAAAATCGCAATTGTTCAAATGGCAACGGATCTTTGCTCAATTCTCGTACTCGATATTTCTTTTTATTCATGTCATACATCACTCTTCCTGCTTGCGTGTAAGATGATAATGCCCCTTGGATTACTGCTCGATCCAAATTCATTTTTCGAGAAAGATCATCTGCCGAAGCAAACCAATCTTCCTTGAGCGATTCGAATATTTTTGTTTTTGTAAAAAGGTCAACATCAGCTCGTGGTGCCATCAAATCAAAATTCCCTGCACGCGACCAATCGTTTTTTGTCCAACCTGACAAACCTAAAGTGAAATTCATATCACCCAAATCTGCAATAAAAAAAGAGGGCAAACCTGTCCCCAATAATTTTACTTTAAAACTTTTAGCAACTGGAATCAATCGTTCCAAAATCAATAATCTACGTCGTCCCCAAATCCGAATTTCCTTAGCACTTGTTCCATGATAAATACTTCTCGCACAAACCAATTCGTATCCCCAAGGTTCAAAAACAACTCGCACGGGCTCACCTGGTTTTAGATGAAAACGAATGGAACGTGGTCCTTTTTTTTCTTTATATCTCTTTAGGATAAAACAAAAATTGTAAATATCCATCGGATGCAAATCAAACTCCACCGCATCCAAAGTCATGGCTGAACTCACTTGCAAAAATCCTCGCACCCAACTATCAGGTAAATCAATTTTTAATTCTTTAAAGGAATCTTCATTTTGAGTATCTACTTGAAATCCAGATGGATCGACAACAAAATCGGTCGTTTTGTAATCTCGAATTTTTTGAAATTCTTTGTATAATGCATCTGAATAATCAATGTTTGTTGTGCCACATTCAAACTCATTGATATTTTTAAACACCTCATAACTACATCCTAATCGCCCATAGGAAGATTCGTCTTGACTAAAACATTCAAAAAAAACTTCATCGGGATGAACCGTAATTACTGGATCTAAAACAAACCAAGCATCTCGATCTTTTTGATATAAATATTTAAAATACTTTTGACGAGCAGTATAAAATGGTTTCATCACTTCATTCGAAGTTTTGTAAATATCATTTAACTCTCGCTGAACCAATCCAATTTTTGCTTTCGTTTCTTCATTTTGAGCAATCATTTCTTGAAGGTAATTTTCCTCTTGTTTGGCTGCCCAAGCTTTATATTCTTCTCTGTCTTTTGGCTGGTATCGCAAGTCAGAAACAACTACATCATGCAGCGCAGAAATCGCTTCTCGAAAAGGAATATTTTTGCTCAACGTACCTCTGAAAAAAGTAGGCTCCCGAAATGTATCAGGCGCAAAAGACATTCCCGTAGAATTTGCATTGCTTTCTACTTTTGAACTTCCACTATATTTGTAGTTAAATAACATTCCTTATGTTTTTTATTTTTCGAAGAAAAATCAAACTCTCCGCGTCTCAGCGTTCAACCAATACTAAAATGCAATTATGAAATGGGATAGTCCTCAAATTCTATTTTTTCTACAGGTACTTCTAATCCTTCAAAATGAACTTGCAAGTCTCGCATGATTTGGATACACTTTGCTTTATCTCCAATTGCCATCGTTGCAGATTGTCTTTCCAAAACTTCTGCTACGATCTTTGCCGTTCCTGCTCGCTTCATTCCTTCCTTTTTCAAAAACTCAAAAATTCGTTTTTTGGCCACTCTTGATTTATTGACACCTGACAAAACTGTAATGAAATAATGCTTTAACTTTTCAATATGCTCAGGTTGATCTGTAGCAAATCTTTCGAGGTAGTTCGTCGCAAAGAATTGTAACTCTTGCGTTGGATGTTGACTCAGTTGAAGTAAGAATTGTTCGCCATTTTCTTCTTTGAAAAAACGAGTAATTAATTCTTTTCCAAATTGCTGCACCACAGGTTTGACACTATCGCAAAGACTCACTAAAATTTCTGGAGACCAATACTCTTCATTTATTTTTTCTCTAAAAAAATCAAAACTAAAATCGCGAATATCATTCCACCGAGCATCGGTCAATCTGACTGCTTCCATCAATTCATTTTGAATTCTATCTATATTTTTTTCGTAAACATTTTCTACCCATTGTCGAACTGCCACCATTTCATTGTCACCTAAGCGAACAATTTGTCGCATCGTCAATCGTTTTTGATCGGTATGGTTTTGCAATAAATGATTTCCCAAAACAT
This sequence comes from Saprospiraceae bacterium, assembly GCA_045106765.1. Taxonomy (GTDB): domain Bacteria; phylum Bacteroidota; class Bacteroidia; order Chitinophagales; family Saprospiraceae; genus CAJQQY01. Next base: position 11,656 of record JBGCFD010000145.1, read on the forward strand.
GGGCAGCTTTTCGTGGAGAGTACAATAAATTCAACGTATCCCCCAATTCCACTTTATCCAAATGATCTTTTAAATGTACCGTCAACAATTCCAACACATCTTGATCTCGACCTTCGTTTTCTTCTTTTTTCAAAAAGGAAGGTGCGAGCAATGCCACAAATTCATCTCCGAATTCCTGATGCTTTTTGGCTAAATCAATAATGATTGGTTGAGATGATTTTCGTACTTCAGGGTATTGAGAGATACTTAAGGCTTGCAATAAAATTTTTCGTTCTAGCAATTTTTCTGTGGATAATTTCCCGAATAATTGCACCCCAACTTCTCGCATCTCAGGCGAAGTTCCATTGATTAAACCAAGCAACAAATCTTCAGGTAAGTCTTCCACTTTCGTCTCGTGATTCAATAATATTTTTGCACCAAAAACTTGTACTTCAACCAAAGGATGACTGAACAAGTCATTTAACAAATCAAAGGAAGTTGTCGATAAAGTTTTTTGGAAATGTTTTGTTATAAAACTACCTGCAGTTAATATTTTTTGCTTGTCCTCTGCTGTTGCATTTTCGTCAAATGACATCAACAAAGCAATCGTTCGAGCAATAATCAATTGAGATTTCTCTTCAGAAAAGGAAGCGCTAGACAAAATTTCATCTGCCCAAGTAATCACATCGTCAAACGAATTAAATAACAAATTAATCACAAAATCAACTTCCTTCAAGAAGTAATTTCTTTGCTCATTCACCCACTCGATACCTTGTTGGCGCGCCTCGGAAATTTTAACATTTAACAAGGTGTTGATTAATTCAATATCAGGTTCATTGGCTTTATATTTTCGTCTTGCTAAGCCTAACCCGAAGCGCGCTGTATCTTCGTATATTTTTTGCAACAATACTTTTACAAAATCGACATTCACTAAATTCAATATTTTCGCCTCATTGTCTTTCGCAGCCTTTACTGCGAATTCTTGTACAAATGAACTTTCACTTTCTGCCAATAGATGCATCAAGCCTTGTGGTAATTTATCCCATAATTCAGGATATGCTTCTTCTCTTGTATTGGGTTTTGGAGACTGAGGAGATTGTCCAGATTGGTAAAGCCATTTATTTTTTCCTTTGTTGATTTCGTACCGAGGACTATTTTTGTACAAAATATTATTCAACGTCAGATACCTCGTTAATGGCGAATAATACAATGTCGTTTTTTCATTTTGCCATTGTCCATTCGCATCTCGATAATAATTCCAAAAATCTTTGGAGCGAGGATTTTCTAGATCTTCATCAGAATAGGCCAACAAAATACCTGTTGCCATTTTTACATAAGAAGGATCATTCACTTCTCCTTTTCGATTCAATACTCGCCAAGTTCTACGACCTAAATACAGTTTTGTATTTTTGGAAAAACCTAAACGCGAATCTTTTTTTCTAACTTCATCTCTTGCGTACAACCACTTCCCATCGACATTCGCAGCACCCCATGCTGCATTTTCAAAATTAGGTCGAGCCTGCTGAATTCGATGCGCCAATAAACCATACATTTCCGCATCTTCTCGAAATTCTGCTGCTTTAAAAAACTGTCGCAATGTTCGAAAATAACCCTCTCCTTTTAGTGGAGCTTTTTTCACCCATTCTAATAATGATTTTCGGATGATCGGATAATGATTTGAAATCAAATACAAATATGCCATGACTTCATTCGCCATTCGACTCTTCTTAAATGAATCATCAATAAATTGTAACAATTCATTTACGGATTCATTTTTAACCGCATTTTTTAATCCAACTTCTTGTCCTTGAAAAATTTCCGAAGCAATTTCTTTTTGAGCAATTGGATGTAAACAAGCCATTTTTGCTTCTCGTAGCATCTCTTTTAAAAATGGATAATCTTTCGCCTGTTTTCCCATTTCACCTAACTTCGACAATCCTGCAGCATCTCCACATCGACCAATCGCCCACGCAAAACAATAGTTGAACAAAGGATTGACTCCGATCTCCATTTGCAATAAATAAGGAACAGCTTCCTTAATTCTAAACTCACCTACCCGCCACAACAACCTACTTAATGGTCGTTGCGTTTTTTCTTTTTTTGATTTTTTTTGAGAAGAAGTATTTCGATAACGTCCTTCTTGTCGAGGTTTTAATTTTTCATCACCTGAATTAATCCAACTTTTGAAACGATTAAAAATAGTGTCTAACGTTGAAGAAGGTGTTTCATTTTTTTCTTCAGAAAGAGTTGAAGTGTGAGGAGTTTCTTCTCTGGTATTTTTAGGAGTATGAGGATTTTTTTGTTCTGCTTGAATATATTCTTTTAATGATTTTAAAATATGAGATTTCCGAATTTCTGGAAACTCAAAATCATCTTGAGGGTTTATATTTTCAGTTTCTTCATTATTATCTTCTGATGCTTCAGACAAATTATCATCTTCCTCTACAATCGCTACAAAAGGTTGGTTGGCATTTTGATACCCTTTTTTCTTTTTACCACTCACCAATTTTTCAAAAATTTTTTGCCCCTCCTCGAACGAAACAGGAAGATCTGTTTTTGTTCCTTCTCGCAACTCTTGCCCTCTTCTGCCATATCGAAAGTTAACCACATAAGTTGCATTGCCCATCTCATATAAATCTACTTCATAGACCTTATCAGACTTGGTATCTTGGAAATGCAGCTTTGTTTGTTGGATTAATTTCATTGTTATGACGTTACCTTTTGTAACTTATTTGATTTCAATACGGCGTAAAATTATCAAATAATTTACATTATTCAAAATTATTCATATTTTATTTATACTACTTTTCGTAAAAAAGGTTTTACCCCAAAAAAATTGGGGAACTATTTATACAAAATAGTTCCCCAATCTCTTTTGAAGGAGTAGTAAAAAATGAGAGAAAAATGATATTTGAAAGAAAATCTAAAACTCTCCTTTATGGGTTGGGCGTTAAAACGCTTCCAACGTCTTAATTAAGAAGAAACCATCATCTCCTTGCTTTTGATACAGCGGCATCAAAATCAAACTATCTTGTTTCGCTACCACATTTCCATTTTTATCCGTCGCCAGAATTTCGCCTTTTTTTACTCGCTGAAAATTTTTATAATTAGGAGTCATCACAAAATTATCATCAGGCAAAATTTGATGAGTCATGATCAACTCTGCAATTTTCGGCAAGCCTTTCGAGTACTCAATCAAAATAGAATCATGTCTATTTTCTACATGTAATTCTTCTACACAACCAATTGTTCGCATACAATTAGTCAAGGCAGCAATCGCTCGATTGACCGAAAGTTGCTCGTCATGTTGTCCCGATTCAAAAGTCACCGCAACCGTATCTGGTCCAAAATTTTCATTATTAAAATAATGCAACGTCGTTCCTTTTACACCTTTTAGCAAACCTCTGATGACTGGAGCATGCAACTCCACCGCAATTCGAATACTCTCTTCTGTCTCTTGTGGAATAGAAAAAATTCCTCCAAAAGCAGTCGTCGTATGCAAATCTAGAAAGATTAATTTCTCAGGTTGATATGTTTCAATCTCGTGATGAACAATCTCCAATAACTCTTTTATTTCTAAATCTTCCTCATCTAAATCTTCTAATTTTGAGCTTTGAATTCGAGACATATTTTCAGGAGTCCATTGTCGATTCAAATCTCGATTAATATATCTCACACCTTTTTCTCTTGCTCGCATATTTCCAATTAGCCCGACTAATCTTCCACAAAAATGAAAATCAGGGTTTGTGATCGGTTCCACTTCCAACATTTTAAACATCAAATCCAACGCCTTGACACCTGCTGGTTCATTCCCATGCATCGCTCCAAAAACAATTAACAAAGGGCCTTTTTCACTTCCTTCATAACTTCCAATATATCGTTCGTTCCTCATATTTCTTTCTCTAATTATCATTTATATTGTTATAAAAAATATTCTAATCTAATTTCATTCGATGTAAAATCAATTTTCGTTCGCCAGCCCAAGCGTTTTTATATAAAAAATACAAATAGCCATTTCTTACTTTTGGTTTTTCGATATAAGCAAAATCAATTGGCAATGCAGTTCCTAAAGTTCCTTTTTCCAAATTAATTTCTTGCACCTTTTCTCCCCATCGAGTATTAAATGTGGTAAATGCTCGATCTTGGATATTGTCAAATAATATTTGTTTTTTCCATTTTCGAGTTTTGTGATAACCAATTGGAATGCTTCGAAGGGAATCTCCTTTTTCAGAAAAAAACTGCAACTCAGATTCGAAGTGATTAAACAAAATCAAGTTTTTTCCTTTTTGAAAAATAGGAGCATTTAATTTTGGATAAAAAACTTTCATGATTCCTCTCAAGGAATAATCACTTTCCTTCAAGTCCAGAATTTTTTCATCCAAATTTGCTTCCCACAAATCACCTGACCAAGGTTTTCGCAATCCTAATTCTTCGATGAGACGAAAAATTTCATTTTCATTTTGAATTAAAGGAAACTCGTATTTTTCTAAAGAATCCGTGGGAATGGGCGCTTCCCCACTTTTTTGTTGGGCATTTAGTTGTTTAGCAAATGCATTATATTGCAACGCTTGCCCTTGATAAAAATATCGCTCAAAATAAAGAAAATTTTCGTTCGCCAAAACACATGGATGATCTATTAAATAAAAATCTCCAATAAATATTTTTTTAGGAAAAGAAATACCGGTGGAATCTATTACTATTTCTCGAACATTTTTTTCAGTCACTAAAAATACTTCGCTGGTGCAATGTTGCAACAAGCCTTTGGGGAAATAATTTTTCAATGAAACCTGTGCAATGAGTTTATTCGTTTTTTCATCTAAAGCGATTAGTGAATATTTTTCAATTGAATTTCGATGAGCGAGAAGGAGTATTTTATTTTCAAAAAAAACATAATCCACGACGCTAAAAGGTTCGAAGAAAACGGTGTCAACTTTTCGCTTTGCACTTATCGAAATTTCAGGAAGTGTTGAAGCTGTTGGTTGAAGTTCGATAATAAATTCACGCGTTTCTATATTCTCAATTTCCAAAACTTCCGTTTCAAAACCTACAAAACTAAAATTTAATGTTGTCGGTAAATCTGATATTTCTATTTGAAAAAACCCATCGTCATTTGTTGTACTTCCATCAGATATTTTTTTTGAAACGTTGACATTTGAGAGTGGTTCTTTAGTTTGAGCGTTTATCACGACACCTTGGATTTGGAAAGGCGCTTGGGCATGTATTTTTCCAAAAACACATAAGAAAAAAAATAAAGTGAGTATTATTATTTTAAAATTCATAGCTAAAGTTTTTTTTGTTAAAATTCGTTTTCAAATTTAAAGAAAAAATTTAGCTTGAGTTTTAGAAAAATTGAAGTGTGACAAGAGTATGCTATCTTTGATTTTTATTTACACTTTGCACACATAACACTTTGCACGTAGCCGTCTGTCTTAGCAGACGTGAAAAAAGTGAGGCGACTTTTTTCGTTACAAAATGCTGTGTGATTTTTTAAGTCTGCTAAAGCAAGCAACCACGTACTTAAAAATAACTCACGTACCCAAAATGTGATTTCACACTTCGAAAATCAAATGGATTATCTTTCTGTTTTCCCACAGCTAAACTAAAAGCAAAAACACCAATTTTGGTTTCAAAAGTAATTCCTGCGCCGACTCCAATGGGCGAATCATACTCCCGTGAATCTATTGTTATATTTTCCACATAACCATAATCTCCAAAAGCAAAAAGAAAAGAATTTTGTCCAATCAATAGTCGATACTCCAATGTTCCAATGACATAATTAGTCGTAAATATAGACTCTTCATCAAATCCTCGAAGCAATCTATTTCCCCCTAATCGAAATTGCTCATTTCTAAAAATCGGTGATTGCGAAATTATCCAACCCGAAGTAAGTGAACCTTTAATTGTACTTCGTTTAAAAACAGGAATATACTTTTCAATTTTTCCTTCCAATTGATATTGAAAAGTCCGCAGCGTCAAAGAGTCATATAAACTTTGAAAAGTAAAATCAGGATCGGAAGTCTCCAAACCGATAATCGAATTATTTTCTTTGATGCGTTTAAATCCTGCCCCAATTCGCAAAAGTGTTCCCCACCCTTTTCGCGGATTGAATCGATAATCTAGTTTTTGCAAATTGTACTCAAGCCCAAAAACGGAATTAGTGAGATCTAATTCCTCTGGTAATTTTCTGGCTGCGATAATTTGAGATTCATTTACAGTCAATAAGTTAGTAGTCCGTGTATTCCAAAATGCTTTTATATAATTCCCTCCTTCCAGCAAATATTGAATTCCAAAATCTGATTCGATTTGTAAAAACGTAGAATCTTTTTTATACAAATCGAATTTAAAATCTACTCCAAAAGGGAAATTTAAAATATATGGATATGCAAATTGTAATTCTAACTCTTGCGTCCCTGGAGCAAGTTGTTGGAACTCTGCAAAGATTCTTTCACCCAATCCAAATTGATTGTGCATGTCTGCATTGAAAGTTCCGGTGATCAAAAAATTTCGTTGAGAAGGACTACTAGAATTATTTGTCCGAGGCAAAACTCCCACTAAAAAATCAAATCGACTTGCTTTCTTTTTTTTCAAAAATAAATTTATCGTTGCTTTGTCTCCTTTAAAAGTAATTGTCAAATCTTTTGCTTCTTGTACAAAAGCTAATTCTCGAATTCGTTGCCGTATCTTTTGAATTTTACTCTTATCATAAAGGTCTCCCTCTTTGAAACCTAAATAATTCTCAAGATATCGAGCAGAGATTTTTACTTCCCCTTTTATTTTAATTCCATCAATTATAATCAGCCTATTTTTTTTCATAAAAAGCTGAGCAGCAACTTTTCCATCTTTAATTTTTATATTCTTCAAACCAACCTCAGCGAATGGATAACCATTATTTTCAGCGTAAGTCAATAATGATTTTTGCAATTTCAACACTTCTTGATAATAAAAATCTTTCTTTTGATACAGTCGTTTTCGAAAACCAATTTGTTCCAAAAATGCAGGTTCGACATTTCCATTTTCGAGGCTGGCCCATTCATATTTTTTGCCGATGAATATTTTTGCAAAAAAAGTTTTTTCGAAACGGTAAAGGCTATCAATGGATGCTTCTAAATAGGCGTCAGCGTGCAATTGTAACAATACATTTGCGAGTTCATTTCTGACAGAGAGTGAATCAGAAAATGATGGTTGGATTTCAATTTGGTTTTTAAAGAATGATTCAGTTTGGTCTATTGGTTGGAGTTTGAGGTTGTAGCGAGTTGGGATTTGAGCAGCAAGAGTTATTGAAATAAAAAAAAATATAAATAAAATTGAATATCGAATATCGAATATCGAACAAGGATTTGAGAAGTTTTGACGAAACTTCTCACGGTAAGACAATAATAACATCGTCAAACTTCTCACCCCCTTGTTCGATATTCGATATTCGATATTCAATTTTACTCCTTCTTTTTCCATTAAAAATTAAAACGTCCGTTTTTGAAAAATATGTTTTGGTTAAAATTAATACTTTTGCACTTATGAGTGGAATTTATATTCATATCCCTTTTTGCAAACAAGCTTGTCATTATTGCAATTTTCATTTTTCGACTTCAATGAAGTATAAATCGGAAATGGTTGATGCAATTTTAAAAGAAATTGAGTTGCAAAAAAACTATCTCGCCGACAAAAACATCGAAACGATTTATTTTGGCGGCGGAACTCCTTCTCTCTTGAATGAGCAAGAATTGAATCTTTTTTTTGAAAAAATCAATCAACTTTTCGATGTAAAAAAAGATGCTGAAATTACGCTCGAAGCCAATCCTGATGATTTGACTTTGGAAAAATTGCAACTGCTCAAAGCTACTCCGATCAATCGCTTGAGTATTGGTGTACAATCTTTTGCCGAAATAGATCTAAGATCAATGAACCGTGCACATAATGTTATGGAAGCAGAAAGCTGCATTCATAATGCTCAGTCTCTTGGCTTTGATAATTTAACGGTAGATTTAATTTATGGTTCACCTACTACCTCCAATGAGCAATGGGAATCGAATGTGCAAAAATTATTTGACTTCGGAATCCCGCATCTATCTTGCTATTGTTTGACTGTCGAACCAGGAACCGCACTCGATCATTTTGTCAAAAAAGGAAAAGCACAACCTGTGGATGATGAAAAATCTGCACATCAATTTGAGGTACTCATGCAGATGATGGAGGCAAATGGTTATGATCATTATGAGATTAGTAATTTTGCTCAACCAGGAAAATATGCTCGACATAATTCTAATTATTGGACGGGGAAATCTTATCTCGGAGTTGGTCCTTCTGCCCATTCTTTTGATGGGAAAAGTCGTCAATGGAATATTGCCAATAATGCGCTTTACTTGAAAGCGATGGAATTTGACAAAAAGAAGTCAACTAAAAATGGAAGTCGGTTTGAAAAAGAAATTCTTTCTTCAGAGCAACAGTATAATGAATATGTGATGACTGCTTTGCGAACAATGTGGGGCTGTGATTTGGAAAAAATAAAAATATGGGGAGATAATTTTGAAAAATATTTTTTGAAAACATCAGAAAAATTTCTTCAAAATGAAACGATACGACGAAATGACGATTCTTTTGTTTTGACTAAAAAAGGAAAACTATTGGCGGATAATATTGCGATGGAATTGTTTTTTGAAACATAATCTTGGTGGACTTCCTAAATTCCGTTTTAAACAAAAAAGGTCATCGAACAAATTCGATGACCTTTTTTGTTTAATGGGACGGGACCTGGAAAATCTCGCTACTTTAGGATAAACGCATCCTCTTTAGTAATTGGAAAATGATAATCTGCTTCCTCTTTTAAAATTTGTGCAGTCGTTTCCTCCACCGAACAAATTTCCACTCGCACTCCTCTTGACTTCAAGTGTCGAACCAAATCTACATAATCTGAGTCTCCCGAAAGAATAATAATTGTATCTACTTTCTCTGCAATTTGAGTTGCGGTGATCGTCAAAGGAATGTCTGCAGATTTGTAACAAGGCATCACCGAACCGTGAAAAAGTCGGTGCAATCGTTCTGCTAATTTATCTGAAATATTTAATCCTTCTCGGAAATAAATCAACCTACTCAATCCTCTGTCCATTAAGATTCTAGGAATCAAAACATCAAAATTTACAACTGCATTTTTATTATTAGTTAATTTGGTGAGGCTTATTTCGATATTGTTGCCGTCGATTAGGACTGCCACATTTTGGTGTATTCTTACTTCTGCCATAGTACTTATTTTATATAATTTAATATTGAACCACGAACGCTGCATTTGACGAACTTTGGTAAAATCAATATTGAATTGTGGTTCTTGGTTCGTCTTCGTAATTGAAACGAACAAATTACTAATTATGTTCTACTTTTCTTGCTGACAAAATACATGTCGGTTTCTCCAATATGCTTTATCATCACTTTTCCTCGATGTTCGCAATCAAAATGATCTTTGACTAATTGATAAGTTGCCTCCGAAATATTGACTTTTTTCTCTGACCCATTTTGCTCCATTCGAGACGCTGTATTAACTGTATCCCCCCAAAGATCAAAAGCGAATTTTTTAATCCCAACGATTCCTGCTACAACTGGACCGGTGTGTAAACCTATTCTAGCTTCGAAATATAATTGTCCTTTATTCTTTTTTTCTATTGCCGTTTTTTCTAAAAACTCTTGAATTTCCAATGCAGCTAAAACCATTTGGGAAGCACTATTTTCATTTTTCACAGACATCCCACTTACACACATGTATGCATCTCCAATGGTTTTAATTTTTTCTAATTGATATTTCTCAATAATTCTATCAAAAGCTTTGAAGTAAAAATCAATTTCATCAACTAATTGTTCTGGTCCTAAATCTTGCGATATTTTTGTGAAATTTTTGAAATCAGAAAAAAACACGGTGACTGAATCGTAACGTTTGGCTTTAGCTTTTCCATATTTTTTTAATTCATCAGCCGTTTCAGCTGGAAGAATATTTAGCAAAAGGTCATCTGATTTTTTCTTTTCTCTTTTCAATTCGTTAGTTCTAATTTGTACCTCTCTTTCTAATTCTTTCTCATTTTCTTTCAATGTATAAATTCGATAACGATAGGCTAAAAATAAAATTCCTACTCCTATAATTCCGCATATTAAAAGAAACCACCAAGTTTTATAATAGGCTTGTTGGACTTTTATTTTTATGGCTAATTCTTTTTTATTCCAATCATTCTTATTAGCTGCAGCTCTTACCCTAAAAATGTAATTACCTGCGGGAATCCCATTAAATCTCGCAGATGTTGCGGTGGAGGGTTCAGACCAATCGCTATCGTAACCTTCCAAAATATAACTGTAAATATTTCCTGTAGGATTTTTATAATTAGTCAAAGCAAAATTAAAAACAAAGAATTTATCATGATGAGTCAAATCAAAAGATTGCTTTTTGGAGAGATCATTTTTGAAATTTATCATCTCTCCTTTGACATCGTCTAATTTGGAAAAAGAGGTAAGAATTAGACTTGCTTCTTTTAATTTTTCTTCTTTTAGAAAATTCTCGTTGGGGTAAAATGCATTAACTCCTTTAATACTTCCAAAGTATAATCGCCCATCTTGAGTTTGATAAAATGACACTCGATTAAATTCATTGGTTGTCAAACCATTCTGTTTGTAAAAATTAATGAAGGTTTCATTAGCAATACTCATCCTCGAAATTCCAACATCGGTACTCATCCAAAGTGCGGTGTCGCCTTCTGATAGTAGTCCATTGATGAAATTATTGGGCATCCCATTTTTAATGGTAAAAGTTTGGATCGTTTCTTTTTGAATATCTAATTTTTGAATTCCTTGAGCGGTCCCGATCCATAGATTACCATCATTGTCTTCATAAGTTACATTGATTCGATCACTCGACAACTTAACTCTGGAGGTAGAATCAGTCGTATAATGTGCGATAGCACCTTGCTCTGGATCTATTTTATAAAGTCCGTTTTGAAGGGTAGAAAGCCATAGGTAATCATTTGTTTTGCCTTGATAAAGGTAGGCTGCATCAAGTTTAGAAGTGTCAATTAGTTGATTTTGATCTTGAAACTCTATCAATTCTTTGGTATCCGGATTGTAAGTATAAATCCAATTTCTATAAGCAAACCATAAATTTTTATCTTTGCCAACAATACAAACTCCAAGATCAATGGAAGGTTTATTAAAAACAGTATCGACCTGCTGTGTTTCTAAATCTATGCGTCGCCCGTTGCCTGTCCAAAGTGCATTTTTATAGTAAGTCAATCCAAAAGGGAAATTAAAATAATCGTTCCGTGGGAAAAGTGGTTGAGGTGTATTTTCACCTTTTTTTAATATATGTATGGAGTTGTAATAACTAAAATAAATATTACCGTCTCCATCTTCGGTAATGCCTCGGATACTGCAAAAGCCATTGGTACAATACTCACTTCCTTCGGCGAGGTAATTGTCAAATATTTTTTCAGAGCGGGAAATTTTAATGACACCATATTCTGATGCGGCCCAGATGATTCCCATTTCATCTTGAAATAAATGTCGGATGTTACAATAGTTATTAGTCAACTCTTTTATTTCTAAGCTGTAGTCCGTTAATCTTCCCGTCGATTTTTCCAAATAAAATAAAATACCGAGACCACCAATCCAGATGTCTCCATTTTTCCCAACTAAAAGAGAATTAGTAGTTTCTCGATTGGAGACTGATTTTATAACAGGATGTACACGGAATTTTTTCTCGCCTTCTGGCAAAAAATATAATCGTCCATCATCCATGAGAGCCCAGAGAGTTTGATCCTCATCAAGTTGCATTTGGACGATCCATGCTTCGCTATTTTTTTCTTTTGGAAAATTAAATTGTTGAATAACTTTTCCTTCTTTTTGAATTTTTAAAAGTTCGTTAGATCTGTTGGCTAAATAAATATGTCCATGCGCCCAAATCATTCCTCGCTTGGATGCATTGCCTTCACACTTCATCACATCTTTAAGTCGATTGTCATTTCCTAATTTCTGTAAAAAAGATTCGCCTGCGTCTTTTTGGTAAGTGATATTCCAAATGTTACCGTCATCATCTTGAACAAGACTTCCAGGTGTTCGATTTTTATTATAAACTGCACTTTCTTTGCTAGCGTTAATTTTTTGATGCTGGTAATTTCGACCGTTGAGTGTGGTCAGATTATTTTCGCCAGCCATCCAAAGCATCGTATCGGAAGTAATGAGTAATTCGGAAATATAATTTTGAGGAATAAAATTCTCTTTGGATAAATTGCTGAAATGAGTGAAGCGAGTACCATCATATTTATTGAGTCCATTGATAGTTGCCACCCAAATATATCCGTATGGATCTTGTTGGATTTTAAAAGCATTCCGATGACTAAGTCCTTCTTCAAATGAGAATAGCTTAAAATTTATTTTTTCTTTTTGGGAAAAAATGGTTGTGGTGAAAAATAAGCTAATAAGAAGAAGTAGGTTTCTCATTTTTAAATAAAGAAATTAAATATAAATTATTTGAAACAGGATGGAAAAATAGGAATTTTTTTCACCACAAAAGGCACAATATGTCACAAAACTTTTTGAGCGATTTATAAAAAAAGGTTCAAGCCATTTACCGACTTGAACCTTATCTTTACATTCTAATTAAAAAATTATCTGAGAACGGTTACATTTCCTTTTTCTTCATACGTTTTTCCATTCACACATCTTGCTTGTAGATAGTAACCATAAACGTCATTACTAACAGCTTCTCCATTATGCATTCCATCCCAAGCAGAATCTACGCTATTTCCTTCAAATACCTTTTCTCCCCATCGATTGTAGATCACAAAATAAACTTCATCAACAACTACACTTTCTACTTTCAATACATCATTACGACCATCGCCATTTGGGCTAAATACATTCGGGAAAAAGACGTAAGGTCTTTCACAAATATCGAGTACAGTTACTAATACATTAGTAATTACTGTACAACCATTATCTAAATCAGTAACAACTACTTGGTATTCTGTATCAACATCTGGCATTGCTTCTGGAGCCTTATCTTCTGTTGGATTATTTCCAAGAAGTGAACTCGCAGGACTCCATAAGTATTTGTAGCCTTCTACATTATTTGGATGTATAACATCTAACTGTACTGTTTCTCCAAGAATAATTGTATCTGGATCAGCAATCGCTTCGATGTTAGCAGAAATATCAATGATATTAATATTGAATGTTTCTTCTATTTCACATCCATATTCATTAGAAACATTAACAGTATAAGTTCCTGAAATTTCAGGGGTAAATGTTAATGTTGAATCCATTCCAATAGGCATTCCATTGGGATCAAACCACTCGTACATCAACATTTCTCCATTAGAAGCTGCTCCACCAAGAATCGTTAATGAGGTATTAAGACAGTTATCTACATCATTTAATGCCGAAATAATTTCAGCATTCCCAGCAAAAATACTATCGACGGTTGGACAACCATACTGGTCCATCGCTTCTACGTAATAGTATTGTGGTGCATCCATATTAGTTAATAATGTATCTAATGTTGGCGAATTCAGAATTATTGGATCAAATGGATATTCATTGTACCAATTATAAGAACTTGCAGAAGAACTAGACGCTTCTAAAGTTAATATTCCTTCCGCACACAAAATACTATCAGGGTCAGATGTTACCATTAAATCATTTAATTGCGAAGGAACTAAAACATAAACCTCTTCTACTATAGAACAAGGATTAGTTCCTGAAAGATCAGTAATAGTAACTGAATAAGATGTAGAAACCGTGGCGGTTATCATCGGATTAAATTCATTTGGATCTCCGTTTGGAGCCGGTGACCAAGTATATTGATAACTAGGATTTCCATTTGGATTTAAGAAAGTATCAACTCCTACACAAGCTATAATTGTATCTGCAAGTATTACATTGATTACATTGATTTCAATATCTTGTGAAATAGAATCCACACAACCATCTTCAGACATCACAATTAGAGTTAATGAATCCATCACACTTTGAGTAATTAGCATGGAGTCTTGTGGGTTAGTTGAAATAGTATCCCCTTGCCATACCCACCAAACACTATCTATCGAACCAAAAATATTAGTTGATGTATCCGTAAAAATTACCATCGTACTATTCTCTATACACGTATCATACTCGAGTGTAAAACCTGTATCAAAAATTGGGTCATCTGCTACAGCTATTACTTGAGTGACAGTATCTGCCAAACATGCTGCGTTATTTGTTCCTGGAGGAAAAATCATCATAACAGTATAATCATTAGCAGACATATAAGTATGTGTTGTCGAAATTGCGGTGTCTTGTGGAGAACCATCTCCAAAGTTCCAAATCATTTCAAGACCGCTTGTGCTCGTATAATTTACTTCAAGACCAATACATTGTTGTTTGATGATAAAATTAGTAGTTGTATCTTGAACAGAAACTGTAACCGTATCAAACTGCTCACAATTAAATTCATTGATTGAATATAAATAGACTTCATAGGTTCCCGTATCAGAATTAACTAAAGTTGGATTTGCCAAAGTATCTGTATCTATTACAAATAAATTAGTCGGAGTCCATACATAATCAACATCTTGACTAAGAATATTATTCGTAGCCATTAATTGAGTCGCATCACCTAAACAAACTGATGTACTAGAAGAAACTGAAACGTCAATTGCATTTTGCATCACTACCATTGAATCTATCGCTGGACAACCATTTAATTCAGCTATTGCATAAAGTGTGTTTACTCCAGAAGGAATATTTAAGTAAGCAAAAGGAGATCCTGTTCCAAGTGGAGATCCAAGTGGAGATATTTGATCATACCAAGTGATCGCTGCACCTGCACTTGCTGTTGCATTTACCGTTAGAAAGTTTTCACAAATGGAAGTGTCAGGATCAGTAGAAACAGTTACCTCTATTGGTTGGCTGATCACAAATGAATCAACTTTTGTACAAAGATTTTGATCTGTTATTGTTACGGTATAAACACCTGAACTTAATCCTGTGATACTATCATTTGCAATTGAATTACTCCATAAATAAGTATAAGGTGATACTCCTCCCATAGCTGTTACACTTATTGAAGCATTCGCATCACCAAAACAATTTAAAGGAGTCATAATATGAGCTAAAGTAATCGGATCATCTATCTCAATTTCAACTACATCAACAGCTGTACATCCAACTGCATCAGTAACTGTAACTGAATAAATTCCGGCAGAGAGGTTAAAAATAGTGTCTGTACTTCCAACTATTACACCATTTACATCTTCCCAATTATAACTATATGGAGTAGCCCCTCCTGTTGGAGTAGCACTTACTTGTCCATCTGTTGTAATATTATCAAAACAAGCTATGTCTTCAGAACTAATATTTACATCTGGTCCACCAACATAAGTTACTTCGATGGAATCATTTAAAGATATTAAATTCGCATCAGTTGCTGTAACAAAATACATTCCAGCAGGTAGATTCATTATCATAGCTGTATTTCCAACAACGACTTCATTACTATTTTCCCAAACAAAAGATACAGGTGGATTACATCCAATAATAGAAGCCATCACTGTTCCATTATTACCTGGATTACAAGTTTCAGGTGTACTTGATAGTGAAAGTACACATGGAGGAGGATCAGTAATACATGGTTCGGCTGTTGCAGTACATCCATTAGCATCTGTAACAGTAACTGTATAACATCCAACTGGTGCCATAATAGTTGGGGTAGTACCTCCATTACTCCATAAGTAGGTATAACCTGGAGTTCCTCCAGTAACTGTAACTGTAATTGTTCCATCACTTCCTCCTGTTGTCGTTGGAGGAGTAGTTGTTGCTGTGATTGTAGTTACTGGTGGTTCTACTATTGTAACCTGAGAAACAGAAGTACAGCCAGTAACTGTGTCTGTAACTGTAACTGTATAAGTTCCAGCAGTAAGAGTTGTAATTGTTTGAGTAGTACCGTTGTTACTCCACATATAAGTGTAAGTTGAACCTCCCATCCCAGTAACTGTTGCTGTTCCAGTACTATCTCCATTACATAAATTGTTGGTTCCTGTTATTGTGGAAGTAATTCCATTAGCCCCAGTAACCACTCCTGATCCTGTAACAGTCAATCCATTTCCATCTGTAACCGTTACAAGATAAGTCCCATTTAGTAACCCTGAAATAGTTTGAGTAGTTCCAACTGATGCACCTGTACTATCAGTCCAACTATATGTATAAGTTGTACTAGAACAGTTAGATGTGATTGTTGCTGTAGCTGTTCCAATGTTGTTATTTAGACAATTGTTATTAGTAGTCGTTACCTCTAAAGTCAACTCACATGGTACTTGTGGAATACAAATAGTTTCACATGTTTGAGATCCATTATTAGAAACAATTACAGTATAGCATCCTGCAACCAAACCAGAAATGTCTTGAGTAATTGCTCCATTACTCCATAAGTAGGTATAATTAGTTCCTGATCCTCCACTTGGTTCAATGTCTATTGCTCCGTCAGATGCCCCTGGGTTACTTGGATCCATTGTACTAATCGTTGTAATAACTATTGTACTAATTGAAACGGTAACCTCTGCTGTAAAAACACCAATACAACTATTTGAATCTGTTACAGTTACGGTATAATTTCCAGCAGATAAACCTGTAATATTTGCTGTTGTCGCTCCATTATTCCATGCATATGTGTAAGGAGCAACTCCTGTAGTAACTATCGCATTTGCCGTTCCTGCACTTCCATTAACACAAGTATTCGTTGTTGTAATATCAACCCAAATACCTTCTGGGGAAAGCTCAATTGTCTCTTCTCCCGTTGCAGTACAATTGTTTTCATCGGTAACTGTAACAGTATAAGTTCCAACTGACAAATTATTTACAACTGATGTTGTCGCACCATTGCTCCATAAAAAAGTCATTTGACCAACTCCTCCACTTGTACTTACGGCAACATGTCCGTCCATACTTCCTACACATGTTTCATTAGAGTGGCTTGTCGTAAGTACTATTTGATTTTCTTCTCCAACAGTTGCTGTAAAAACACCAATGCATCCATTTGAATCTGTTACATTTACTGTATAATCGCCTGCAGCTAAACCTGTAATATTCGCTGTAGTTGCTCCATTGCTCCATGCATATGTATAAGGAGCAACTCCTGTAGTAACTATTGCATTTGCTGTTCCATTACTTCCATTAAAACAAGCGTTAGTTGTTGTAATATCTACCCAAATACCTTCTGGGGAAAGTTCAATTGTCTCTTCTCCTAATGCAGTACATCCATCTTGATCAGTAACAGTAACGGTGTAAGTTCCAACTGATAGATTATTTACAACTGATGTTGTTGCTCCATTGCTCCATAAAAAAGTCATTTGACCAGTTCCTCCACTTGTACTTACAGCAACATGTCCATCCATACTTCCTACACATGTTTCATTAGAGTGACTTGTTGTAAGTGTTATTACAGTACAAGGAGGATCTTCAACAATTGTAGTTGTAGTACATCCATTTGAATCTGTAACGGTAACCGTATAAGTTCCAGCAGTTAAATTAATTGCAGTTGCTGTCGTTTGTCCATTACTCCATAAATAGGTATACCCTGGTGTTCCCCCTGAAGGAGTAGCAGTTGCTGTCCCATCATTCCCTCCAATAACGGTTACATTAGTTCCTGATCCTGTTACAGTTAATTCACTTGGTTCTGTAATTGTTTCGGAAGTAGTTGCTGTACATCCATTACCATCTGTTGCAGTTACGGTATAAATTCCTGCTATTAAATTTGAAATTGTTCCTGTTGTTTCACCATTACTCCATCCATAAGTAACTGTTCCTGTTCCTCCATTTGAAGAAACTGTAATCGATCCATTACTCCCTCCATAACATAAAACATTCATAGTAGTAGTTGTCGTTACAGTCAATATCGGTGGTTCTGGGATTGTTACAGTTGTTATTGAGGTACATCCATTTGCACCAGTAACTGTAACAGTAAAATCACCCGCTATTAAATTATTTGCAGTTGCTGTCGTTTGGCCATTATCCCATAAATATGAAAATGGTCCATTTCCCGAATTTACAACTACGGTTGCACTTCCATCATTTCCTCCAAAACAAGATACAGGAGTTGGTGTACCAGTAATCGCAATTAGAGGATTGGTCGATTCAACTGTTAATGTTGAAATCGAAGTACATCCATTAGAATCTGTTACTGTAACAATATAGTCCCCTGCTGTTAAGTTATTTGCAGTTGCTGTCGTTTGTCCATCACTCCACAAATAAGTATATCCTGGTGTTCCGCCAGAAGGACTCACCGTTGCAGTCCCATCCGCAACTCCTGAACAAGTCTCATTAGTAGTATTTGAAGTAACGACAATCGTTGTTGGTTGAGTAATTGTTACTGGGCCATAATTTGAACAGCCATTTGTATCAGTAACTGTAACGGTATATGTCCCCGCAGATAAATTTACAGGATCTGCATTGGTCGTGCCTGCTGGATCATTCCAAATATAAGTATAAGGTGCTACACCTGTCATCACACTTACGTGAGCTGTTCCATCATTTCCGTCATTACAAGTAACAGGTGTGAAAGTAAACATTAACCAAACGCCTTCTGGATCTAATGTGATCTCAGCTGTTGCTGTTCCCGTACAACCTGAATTATCGGTAGCTGTTACCGTATAAGTTCCAGTTGTTAAATTAGTCGCCGTTGCTGTCGTTTGTCCATCACTCCACAAATAACTAATTGTTCCAGCACCAGCACCAGTCGCTGTAGCAGAAGCATCACTACTTCCTACACAAGTTTCTTGTGTTATATCTGAAGTAACAACTTGTATCGTACATTGTGCTGACATCTGAATAGAAAGCAACATTAAAGCGAATATATTGAGTAATAATATTTTTTTCATAGTACAAAATTTATGCGTGCGCAAGTTGGGATTTTGATTGTTTGAAATTTATTATGATTATCGTGTGATTGGTCTTAACTTTCTTTCGATTGTTTTAACCACTACTTTTCGTCTTCTAGATGCATTAATTCCGTAAACGGATAGCTCTCCATTGTCAGGTATCGACTTAATGAATTCTAAACTTGCATCAGCATCAGCTTTTTCTCCGACAGGAACTAGCTTGAAAATAAAAAGATTTCCTTTAGTTACACTTCTATCATTTGCATCTTCAGGTAAAGCCGCCCTCAAAGTCGCACTACCTTTTTCTTTGATGTAATTGTTAATACTAAAAATCCTTCGATATGCTAAATTATCATTATAGGCCTTTGTAGCTCTTGGACTAGTGTAACCATTAATCGATATTTCGAAAAAGTAATCTTCAGAATCTTTATATTCTTCTGCTAGTTCTTCTAAATAAAGAATAAAGTAATCTAGTTTATTTTTTCCTACAGTCACACTATCTCTAAAAAATGAAAGTACTTCTTCTTCATTTTGTCCTCCGTATCTATTATTTTTTTTGATATAAGTTTTAACCATACCACTTTCATCTACGTAGGTAGTATAAAGATCAATGTATCTCTCATTTGTAATTCTTTGGTTAGGAGATTTTCTACCGTTAGTTCTAAATGGTTTGTCATTATGGAAATAGACAATCGCCTCAACCCCTAGGTCTACATATTCATCATTTAAGTAAACAGTATCAATTAATGTAGTTGGAGTTGTATAAAGTCTAGTATCTCTAATTGCTTCATTAGACGTCCCATTTGGAGAATATCCTTTTTTAGTTGCAACTAATTTGTATTCTTGTCTAAATACTAAATCCGTTTCATAAAGATTATCCTTTTCTATACTCGTAAAAGATGGATCATTGTTTACCTCAAACTTACAACCTTTCAATTCTCTTATAATATATTCATCAGAATCATTCATTCTATATTTAGAAAATGCGTATACTTCCCAATTAATATCAGGAGTGTGATATAATTGTTTTTGTATAGTTTGACTTTCGGTGATACCTTTAGTTGTAAATATAGTATCAGCAGTAGACCATCGTTTTCCTCTAATAGACTCTACTCTATAATCTTTTTCCAACTCTAATGGAAATTCATAAAAATTACCATTAGGGTCTAATTTTTTTTCTCCTACTAAAATTGGATTACTAGGATTAGTAACATCATATAAGGCTACTTCACAACTATCTAGTCCTTCCTCTCCCGTTAAAGTGTTGAATGTAGTTACCTCTAGTTTAACTTTAATAATTTCCAACTTATAAATATCATCACAACAAGTTTCTAATCCTTCATCTTCATAAATAACTCCTAACCGATTGGTAGAAAAATAAAGCGTTTCCATCTCATCATCGGCAGAAAAATAATAGTCATCATAACTACTATTAATTGGTTTTTCTAAAGCTAAAGGTTGCGCAAATCCACTTCCTTTTTGCTCTGCTTGATATATATCATAACCTCCATATCCTTGGTATCCTTTTGAACTAAAATAAAGCGTCTTATTCGCTCTATTAAAAAATGGAGTCACATCATCTTCTCCTGTATTCACATCAATTTTACTTGGTGCACTCACTCTTCCATCTGTCTCGATAATACTGCAATAAATATTCATATCTCCATTTGCACCTCCTAAACTATCTGCTCGATTGGTTACAAAGAATAAAAGTTCTTTTTGTAAGTTTTCATCGTAACCAATATTTGGTTGAGTGCTTGTAGATCCAGTCAAGTTTACTGCCTCTGGTAATCGAATCGCATCTCCATATAATCCACTACTTTTATCTCTGTAATAAATTTCACATTCAAATTCAGCAGCATTAATTCTTTTACACAATGTAAAATACATTCTATCCCCAGTCCTATTAAAAGCAGTATGCGCTACAAATGTTCCCTTTTCATCTTTTGCCCAATTAATTGGACTAGTCGTTCCTCCTGCACCTGCATAATCAGATGTGTATAATCGTGTCACTTCTGAATTTGGATCAGGACAATAATTTTCCTTATCATATTCCAAAGCAGAATAGTACATGCTACTATTATGTTCCAATGGTGCAAATTCAGTTGCAGCTGTATTTACACTTTTTAAAGAATCCATTTTAAATCCAGTAAACTCTCTTTGATCTTTTGCCCAGTTACAATTTTGTTTCGCACTTTTAGCTACTGCAACATATTCTTGCTTTAGATTTATAGTCCCATTTTTTGAAGTTTGTCCAGCTTCTATTTCAAAATTTGAATAATGTAAAATTGCTTTTTCGTATTTACCTTGACTATGATAGACTCTTGCCAACCAAAATTCTGCTAATGGGTAATCAGCTTTGGTCTTACTAGACAGTACCATTTCATAGGCATTTTTCGCTACATCATATGACTTAAATTGACGAGCTGATTCCGCTAATTTGTACATTTGTTTTGTCAATTTAGTAGAGTCTTTTTTTATGGACCTTTGGGTCGTAGTCATTTTGTAAAATTGCCAGGCAGAATAGAAATCCTTATTCTCCATAGCTTTTTTAGCTGACTTTTCGATAGATTTAATACTCGTAGATTGAGCATATGATGAATTCATTCCAACGAAAAGAGCAAATATCAGGAGAGTATATATTTTATTCATCTTGTTATATTTTCTTTTTTTAATCGGTTTTGAGTGATTGCTTTATTAATAAATAGGGTTACAATTTTTATAAACATCAATTTGAGGTTTCACGAAAATATACATTGCAGATAATTCTATACCACCTCTTCCGTTGGTTACCTCATTAAATCCTGAGGTATTCCAATCATAACTTAATCCAAATTTCCACGAATTATACCCTACTTCTACATTTGGAATTACTGCATCTCCTAATCTGAAGTTAACTCCAAATAATACATTTAACTGTGACGTAAGCTCATTGACCAAATGAATTTTCCCACCAAAACCAACTACAATTTCTTGGTGAGGGCCATGATCTTGGTACATTCCTACCAAAACCAAATCTAAAGGATCAATTAACCTGAATGTACCTAAACCATAAAGTGCCAATCGTATCGGAAGAGTTTCCATCTCATCATCATAAAAACTCTTGTTAGGTTGATTGATATGAAAAAGACCAACTCCCAAATCAAATTTTGTCCGATTTTGATTATTCCAACTACTTTGAGAATTAGGTTTTTGGAAATGCCAATTCAGTCCAACAGAAAAATCTCCGTAGAAAATACTTTCATCAGTAAAATTTTCACCTGAAGCTGCATTAGGATCAAAAGTTCTTACACCAAATTGACTCCCCCATTCTAAGTCTTCTGTGCTAAACGCTCTTTGGTAACCACTTAACTGAACACCTAAGGTCATAAAATTATTATTATTGACCCGATGAGTATAAGAACCATTCAAAGCTAATTGTGTACTACTTAATTTGGAGTCTCCAGCTTGATCATAATTAAAGATTAATCCACCCGCCCATTGGTCATGGTTCGAACAAAATTTATCAAATTTCATATCAGCTGCTCCTGAAAAGGTAAGATAAGAAACAGAAGGATCCCATTGGCTTCTATAATTGCCAACAAATCGTACATCTCCACCAAATATCCCTGTTAGGGCTGGACTGAGATTTATGGGTGCATTTCCAAATTGAGAGAAATGAATGTCCTGGGCATTCATTTGAATATTAAATATGCTCAATAATAAAAATACACCAAAGCCTTTGTAAAAGGAGTAAAGTGTTTTCAATCGTGAATGTTTTTGTTTATGAAATAATATATATCTATTTAAATCCTAATTTACCTAATGGCAAATCAGAATAAGATTGCTTTAAACATCGCTTGATAGGCTATTATTTATATCAGCTCGGGGGAAATCAATTTGAACAGTTAGAGATAGGAGACTCTAATTTAGAGAGATAAGGTCAAATTTTCTATACATTTTTCCAATTTAACTTATTATTCTACAAAGATGAACATTTTTTCTTTGTAACACAAATAACTACTTTTCTTAATGTTTACGGAATCTCTATCTTTTTAAGCGATTTTTTTAAGTCACTTAATCCAAAAATAGGTATTTGCTTATTAAAAAAATAATATATAAGGATATTTTTATATTACGGTAAGAGTGAAAAAAGAAGAGGTATTCCATATTGAAAATTACTAACATTCATCAATATTAGAGAAAACTTCATGTATTGATAGATTTTTCTCAAAAAAACCAATTATTCTTTTGTCAATGTCTTAATTCCAACAACTAATCTATCTAAATCTTTAGTCGTCGAATATACATTTGGAGCAACTCTAATCCCATGAATGTTTTCCCAATTAATCCCTATAGTATGAATTTGATAATCTCGAAATAAAAGGTTGCTTACTTCTCCAGGTGTTTTTCCATCTATCGAAAATAGTCCAATTGCACACCCAAATTCTGGTTTTAACGACGTGTGGATTTTAACTTTTGGAAATTTCTTTACTTTTTCCATCCAGTAATTTTTTAGATAATGGAGTCTTTTTTCTTTTCGTTCTCCACCTATCCAATGATGAAAATCAACGGCTTGACCTATCGCTTGTTCAATTGCAAAAGATCGAGTTCCGAGAGATTCAAATTTTTTAATATTTTCTCCTTCTGGTTCTTCTCCCGCAAATAAGGGAAATAAGTTTTTGATCTTACTTTTTTTCACATACAACATTCCACTTCCAAAAGGTGCACATAACCACTTATGTAAACTCGTCCCAAAATAGTCACAATCCAAATCCGATATTTTAAAATCAAGGTGAGCAAAAGTATGTGCTCCATCTACAACTACTTCAATATTTCTCTTTCGAGCTTCCGCTGCAATTTCATTCACAGGTAAAATTTGTCCTACCCAATTTATCATATGTGTAATATTTACCACTTTTGTTTTTTGGGTAAAAGCATCTTTAAATTTTTGAACAATCTCTTTTTTATTTTCAATTGGAAAATCAAAAGAAATAAAATTCAGCACTATTCCTTCTCGTAATGCTCTTTGTTTCCATGCATTAATCACATTAGGATAATCCTGTTTTGTCAAAACAACTTCATCTCCTCGTTGTAATCGCAAACCAAAAATAACCGTTTCCAATGCTTCAGAAGCATTTCGATTAATCGCAATCTCTTCTGTAGAAACACCTGCAAGATTAGCTAATTTGGTTTTTAATCCTTCTCGATTTCGATCCAAAACTCTCCACATATAGTAACTAGGTGCCTCATTACTCAAACGATTATATCTTTCCACCGCATCTTGCACCACCTTTGGCGAAGGACTAACTCCTCCATTATTTAGGTTCACCATATTTGTGGAAACAGTATATGCTTGCTTGACCTGATACCAAAATTCTTCATTACTCGCCAAGTCATCAGCGTTCCAATTTTTATACTTTAAAATTTCCGTGTGGGTATTGTTAGAAAAGGTTGGATTTAAGAATGGAGCAAAAGTGAGCGCTCCTGTAGCCCCAGTAATTTTTTGGAGAAATTTTCGTCTGTTGTCGTTCAAAACTATTGGTTATAAATGGTGCGTAAATAAGGGTAATCGGATAAAATAATCTTTATAAAATTAATAGATCTTTCCGATTTATAAATCAACGAATTTCCTGTTTATCTAGTTTCCTAATAAACTAACTATTTTCCCTCCCAAATTGAATCAACACTCCATGCCTGTGGTTTATCTGAAAAGAGGATTTTAGTTTTACTCCAAACATTTTTAAAGAGTTCAGAGTGGCGATAAGAGTTAAGTTTATTTTCGTTTTCCCAAAAACTATAGGTGAAAAATATATTAGACTGGTGTTTATCTCTCCACAATTCTAAATGATGACATCCATCAAAACTTCGAATTTTCAATTTATTTTTTTCAAAATTTTTTAAAAACGTTTCTACTTCATCTTCTCTAAAGGTAAGTTTTACTACTCGTTTTATCATTTCTTAAAAAGGTATATTTAATGTTTTCTTTCAAAAAGAGACTCTAATGATAGGTAACTATATTCTCCTTTAGCCTACAGATCTAAAATCGATTTGAACGGTATCTTCTATTTTTAATCCCAACATGCTGCTTGCTTTTCCCATATTTATTGATATTTCTAAAAAGTCAGCAGAGTTAAATCGACAAAGTGTTTCACCTATTGGCACATCATAATAGTTATTAAAAATCTTATTAATTGGATCATTTCTCCGAAAAGTAATTTCGTAATCTCGTTTTTCCCATATTTGTTCAAATAATTTTCGAGAAATATTAACCACCACATTTTCATATCTATCAATATGAATTACTGCACCTCTAATTTGTGCCGGACCGATAACTGGTTGAAAAGTAATTCGTTCTACAATTTCTCCAACTGGAATTCCAACTTCGTTAAAAGGCATCTCTTTTGAAATATGACCAACTGCTTTTGCGAAAACCGTTTTGAGTGGAAAAGTACCTTTATTGACAAAATCCAACTTGTAAATATCTACAGGAATTTCATCGAATAACAACGAAAAAACACCATTATCAGGCCCAATAAAATAATGTTCATTATGGCGAATCGCTAAAAATTTCCGTTTTTTATCATGAAAACTATTGACGCTCAATATATGAATGGTACCTTTTGGAAAACTTTCGTAAGAGTTTTTTAAAATAAAAGCCGCCTGAACTATATCATAATTATTGATGTTGTGAGTTATGTCTACTATATTTAAATTTGGGTTTTCACACAACATTGCCCCTTTTATCAAGGCAACATAATAATCGTTTAAACCAAAATCAGAAGTGAGAGTGACAATGGGCATAATTTTGGAATGTTATATTTTAATAAAGTGTTTCAAAAAGTAAAAGGACAATTATAATTATCCTTTGAAAAGCCTAAATTTACAGGAAATATATAATTTTTTAGAACAACTATTATTTTTTTAAAAAATTGCGCCTTTCGAAATTTTGAAAATGAAAAAAACTATCATTTAATTATTTCCATTTTCAAAGTCTCCAATTGTTCAGTTTTTTAATTTTACCTTAAAAAAAAACATATTGAGCGAAATTATTTTGACCGTAGATGGCGTTGATTTGGTAGAATTATATGGAGAAAAAAATTCCAAACTCAACCTTTTAAGAAAAGCTTACCCTGACGTAACAATTACTTCTCGAGGAAATA
>JBGCFD010000146.1:0-65500 GCA_045106765.1 Saprospiraceae bacterium
TAATCAATGCCTAGAGCAACTTCCAAGCGCCTGATTCAACATTTTGGTAAAGAGTTTCCCCTCTAAAATTTATTGGGTAAGGGATCTTATTTTCTACATGTAAGTTTTGAAGTAGATTTAAAGCAAAACGTTATAAATAATGGAAAAACAAATGATTGATAAAGTTTTGAAAAAATACAAAGTTCGAAGAAAGGAAGCTTTATCGAAAAATAAAGTAATATGAATTATAAAAAAAGGCTTTATTCTATTTTAGAATAAAGCCTTTTTTCATAATGAAAGATTACTTAATTGTGATTTGAGTAACTTTAGTTTTAGTATTTGATTCTAGGATTAAAAAATAATTCCCACTTATAATTCCTTGTAAATCAATACGTTGTATTTGATCAATATTTTTGAATTGATTTTCTAACAATACTTTCCCGTCCAAACTAATAATTTGTATTTGAACACTCTCCCTTTCTTTTTTATCATTAATTTTCACAAAAATATTTCCATCTGGAACTGGATTTGGGAAAACGTCCACATCCAATTCTTTTTTTGCAAATCTATTTTCGTCAACGTTAGTTGGGGAGTCGTTAATGTTTATTTTCAAAACATGATAATCTGTCAACCCACAATTCACCGCATCTTTTTCTTCAATTCTAAAAACTAGATAATATGGATTGAGGTAAACATGGTTATCAAATATTTTCCATTCAAAATTCGAATTAATTGGCCCGTTTGTAAAATCCGTAGGGACATTAAAAGTGGGTGGATTATCTAAAAGGAAAGGTTGTCCAATAGCCTTTACCAAAACTTCTCCCATTTCAGGATCAACTCCTTCTACATCAAATTTCAAAGTATCGCCCACACTTAAAGTGACTTCATCAATTGGAACGTCTATTGTCGGTGCTTGATTTACTGCATCTTTAATTGGTATAGTAAAGTCACGAGTGACAATACTTATGATCTCTCCATTTCGATATTCTGAAATTTTAATTGTAATAGCGTAGTCACCTTCTAGTTGGGGCGTTGCCCATGTAACAGTTCCCAGTTCTGTATTAATGCTAAGAATATTATTGGGATCATTAGGAATTGGAATATTACTAGGAGGCATAAAATTAGGAACTAATAAATCTACTCCTTGCAAAGGAATTCCGATTTCATAAACCAAACTATCTCCTTCCCAATCAATTGCGGCTGGGTTGTGTTGATATACTTGATTTAGATACCCCCAATCAGTTGGAGGATTTAAAAGCACAGGAGTATTATTATAAAAAGTAGAAACAACTATTTTAGTTTGAACGTGAAAAGGGACATTATCAGAACTAGGGGGATTAACATTTAATATTCCACCATTTCTATTTGGGTCAGTCATAGAGATGGTGTAGGTTGCTTCTTCGGCATAGGTATGTTGCCAAGTGTATGTATTACATTTTATATCTTTCCCAAGAGAATAAAATGTATCTCTAACAATATATTCACAAATCCCATCTCCCCAACAAATTTCTAAACTATCTCTGTCTGCTGGAGAAGAAGATTCTTTGGTGTAGGTATGAATCATCGCTTCATAATTCAAATAAGAAAGTTGTTTTACCGTAATTTCTCCACCATAATTATGAGTAGCGTTGGCAAAATTGAGAATGGTAAAGGTGAAAAGTAAGCTAGTCAGGATCTTTTTCATAGATAATTTTTTTGAAGGTGAAATAGAAATAAAGTCATAAAAAGTTTATTACTTTTTATGACGAGAAAATGTATAAAAAAGGTTGTAAGAAATTTAAATTTTAGAAATCAAAGAAGTTTTGATATGATCTCCAAATTTGATAGCTACAAAATAATTTCCTTTATTAATCGCTTGAATATCAATATTTTGTGGCGTTGAGGTAACAGGAATATTTTTATCCAATAAAGTATTTCCGTCAATGCCTAGAATTTTGATATTAGCGGTTTTTCCAGTTTTATTAGTATTAAATTTTATAGATAAGCAATCATTGGAAATTTCTTCTTGGATAATTTCGATGGGTTCTTTTTCAATTTGCTTTACTTCTTCTTTTGAAAAAATATCAACATCGATAAAACCTTCTTTCGAGTTATCTCCTTCAATTTCAATTTTAGGAAGTTCCATTTTTACAGCTCTAGTCATTTCCCTTTTCCCAGGAGGTCCTGGCAATGCTTCGATGGTAAAACCTACTTTTTTTAGTCCTCTTTTTACAGAACCTTTAGCGCAATAAGTGGTGAGTACTCCATCTGTTTTTAACGCATTATACATCTTTTGCAGGATAGGTTCTTCCCATAATTCAGGTTGTGAACCAGGTCCAAAAGCATCAAAGTAGATTAAATCAAATTGATTTTTAAAATCAATATCTTCAATCATCATCTTCATTTTGGTCAATTGAAAATGATTGTCCAAAGCATGTTGAACTTCCCAGTCCAATTCATGAATCTTTTGAAAAACACTTTCATCTTCTTTCAAAATTTCTGAAAAATTAAATTCATTGATAGTATCTAAGGAAAGTGGATAAGCTTCCACACCAGTATAATTGATGTCCACCTTATGTTTTTTTGACTCTAAAAAAGTCATAAAAGCATTTAAGCCAGTTCCAAAACCAATACCAAGGATAGAAAGTGGAGCGGTAGGAATTTTGTGCTGAAAACCTGCATTGATAAAAACATGCTGAGTTTCTTGAACTGCACCATATTTAGAATGGTAACTCACTCCATGTTTTTGAGAGAACAAGGAGTGAGATCCATCTTCAGTTATAATTAGTTGATTGTCAGGCATTTAAGCAGGAAGGCATTCTTTTAATTCATCTACTGTAATGTCCAAATGAGATTCATCATAAACTACTTCACCATCTTTTATCAAGATGATTTGTGGAGATTCATGATATACAGAAAGTTCTTCTGAAATATAATTAGAAATATCTCGATGAGCGATTAAATCTAAAAAGTATGCTTCAATTTGTTTTTCCGAAATATCCCAATCCCCTTCGAGTCGGAATTTTGCCATCGAACTAATAGAACATCTTGTACTATGTTTAAAAATTATACAAGGAATTTCTTTTGATCGTTCGACGATTTGGTTAACCTGATCAACAGATTCTATAGGAATCCAATTCATTTATTTCAATATTTTTTTAGCTACGGCTGGAACGGTTACTTTTGCAGCCTTTACAACAGTTTTGCTAATAGAAAAGTCGCTTGGGCATCCTACACCTCTATTACAAGAAGTCATAGAGATTAATGCAAATAAACAGATCGCGACAGGGAGGAATTTTTTGAGTTTTACCGATTTCATTTTAATTGTTTTAGATATGTTATAAGGTAACACAAAGTTATAAAATATATAAGATTCTAAATCACATATTGTTCATTAACGTAAATAAATTTGTCAATATTATGCGATATTTGTCGGCTTTAACGGCTTTTTTAACAAAAACACTCAATGCGAATACATTTAATAGCCATCGGAGGTGCTGCAATGCATAATCTTGCTATAGCACTTAATTACAATCATCATACCGTAACAGGTTCTGATGATGAAATTTACACTCCCTCTAAAGAGAGACTTCAAAAACATGGTTTGCTGCCTGAGACGATGGGGTGGAACCCTGATCGGATTACTTCAGATATTGAAATAATCATCTTAGGAATGCATGCTCGCAAAAACAATCCTGAGTTAAAAAAAGCTATGAAACTAGGATTGAAAATTTATTCTTATCCTGAATTCCTTTTCCAACATGCCAAAGATAAAAAACGAGTGGTGATCGCAGGAAGTCATGGAAAAACGACGACCACGTCCATAATACTTCATGTGTTGAAAAGTAACAAAATTGATTTTGATTACTTGGTGGGTGCTCAGATTGAAGGATTTGATTCGATGGTTCGGTTATCAGATGCACCGTTGATGGTGGTGGAAGGGGATGAATATTTGTCTTCCCCAATTGATCGGCGACCTAAAATATTACATTACAAACCTCATGTGACTGTAATTACTGGAATTGCTTGGGATCATATTAATGTATTTCCAACTTTCGAAAACTATAAATCTCAATTTGCAAAATATATCAAAACTATCGAAAAAGATGGCACTTTGTTTTATTATAAAAATGATGAGCATGTCAATGAAATTTTAGGGAAAATTAAAAAACCAACTTTTGAAATGGAAGCTTATGAAGCATTCGAGTCAACTTTAAAGGATGGAAAATCTATTATCTTAAATGAAAAAAGAAAACCTATTTCCCTTAAAATATTTGGAAAACATAATTTAGAAAACCTGCGGGCTGCATATTTGGTTTGCAAAAAAGTAGGAGTGACCGATGCTCAATTTTTTAAAACAATCAAGACCTTTAAGGGAGCAGCGAAACGATTACAACTTTTACATAAAACCAAAACATGCCATGCGTTTTTAGATTTTGCTCATGCTCCGAGTAAAGTTGAGGCGACAATTAAAGCTTTGAAAGCACAACATCCAAAACGAAAATTAATAGCTTGTCTGGAGTTACATACTTTTTCTAGTTTAAATAAAAATTTTCTAACAGAGTATGCACGTACAATGAATGCTGCTGATAAAGCAATTGTTTATTTTAGCGAACATACTTTGGAAATGAAAAAATTACCTCCAATTTTAACAGATGAAGTAAGAGGTGCTTTTGATCATCCAAACATGGAAGTGGTGACTGATAATTCAAAAGTACTTTCGATTTTGAAAAGATTTAAATGGGAAAATAAGAATTTGGCAATGATGACTTCAGGGAATTTTGGTGGACTTGATTTGAAAAAAGAAGCGAAAAAGTTGATTGGTTGATCAGTAAATCAGTTGAATAGTTTATCAGATAATTAGGGTACAATCTTGGGAGTACTTGATTACCGATAAACTATTCAACTGATTTACTAAATTTTATCAAAATATTTTTTCGCCTCCTTCATCACTCGTGGAGCCATAAGAATTGTCGCTGTCATCGTTGGTATGGCCATCAAAGCAAAACTTCCATCAATCAAATTTAGCATTGAACTCAAAGGATAAGTTGCTCCAACGATAATACTTGCAATGTAGAAATAATTATAAAAATGTTTGTTCTTCGTTCCAACTAGAAAGCCCATGCATTTTGACCCATAGTAGGAATATGAAAACAAAGAGGAAATACTAAAAACTGCTACACACAAGAGTAAAAGATAATTTCCAAAAACAGGAAATGAATTACTAAAAGCAGTTGCGGTCAAACTCACTCCATTGGCTGCCGAAGTTTGCCAAACTCCTGTAACTAAAATTGCTAAAGCAGTCAAAGTACAAACGATCAAAGTATCAATTGCTGGTCCTAACATGGCTACTAAACCTTCTCGAACTGGTTCATTTGTTTTGGCTGCACCATGTGCCATTGGAGCAGTTCCGATTCCCGCTTCATTCGAAAAAGCTCCTCGTCGAATTCCTAATAATATTAACCCACCTAGCATTCCTCCTAGAAATGGTTGAGCATCTTCATTTCCACTCGCTGCGGCTTCGCTATAATTAAAGGCAGAAAAAGCATCAGTAAAAATCATTGTAAAGTATTTTGGTACTTCTTCATAATTTAATAACAATATACACACGACTGAAATAAAATAGAGTAAAACCATTGATGGAACCAATCTTGCGGAAAGTTGACTGATTCTTTTTAAGCCTCCTAGAATCACGATAGAAGTAACAACTGCCAATGAAATTCCAATCATTAAATTTACATTAAAAGTAACTTCAACACCATTTGGTTTTAATAAAATATCCCCAATAGCTTGAGTTAACTGATTGACATTAAAAACTGGCAATGCTCCTAACAAACCTGCTAAACTGAAAAAAACTGCTAAAGGTTTCCAGTTTTGACCTAAGCCTTCTATTATAAAATACATCGGGCCACCTTCCACGTTTTTAATTTTCTTCCCTTCTATACTTTCGTCTAAAATATCTTCTGAGTTGGAATTTAGAATAATTGAATCTGGAGCACCAGGTTCTTTTCCACGATACATAATTGCCAAAGTAGAAGTGAAAAACTTGGTACTCATTCCAATGATCCCACTTATCCACATCCAAAAAATTGCTCCTGGACCACCTATAGAAATGGCAACTGCGACTCCCGCAATATTTCCCATTCCAATAGTTGCGGAGAGTGCGGTGGTGAGGGCTTGGAAATGACTGATTTGACCTGGATCATCAGGATCATCATACTTTCCACGAAGTACTTGAATGGCATGGAACAGATATCGAAAGGGTAAAAACTTACTATAAATTAAAAGTCCTAATCCTCCACCAATAAGTAAAAATAATAGAGGCAACCCCCAAACGAAGGAAGCAAATTCAGCTAAAAATTTATCGATCAATTCCATAAGCTCGTTTTGTTTTTCTCAAACATACGGAAATAATGGTTAAGTGTGAATGGGGAATGATTAATTTCCTAGGAGCGGTTTTATAACAAAACATTTACATTTTATTTGTTGAGAATTTTTGCATTAAATGATTTTTATTATTTTGTGAACATCTTGTTTTTAAAACAAAATTGGAGCATTAAATTTTTTAATTTTTCACAACAAAAAAAATATGAAAAACACGTTAACATTATTCCTTCTTTTAATTTTTCAAATATTTGGCTTTGCCCAAGTTCAAACTTATGATTTTGGAAGAACTTATACGGATTCATTACCTCAAGAATTCAAATTAGATGTTTCTCAAATTCGAAATAGAATTGTAGGAACGATTCCTGAAAATTTTAAAGAAAAAGAATATCAACGACGAGCAGGATTTATGTTTTCAGATCAAAATGCATTATTCGTTTCAAATTTAATGTCAACTGGAGATGTCTATAGTGACTGGATGGCTTTCGAAAAATATTTAAATAATATTTTTGATGAAGTGATTCCAGATGATTTTGCGGACAAAGAAGCCGTTCATATTTATTTACTTAAAAATGGTGGATTCAATGCATTTATGACTGCCTCTGGAATTTCATGTGTGAATATTGGCGTTTTTGCAGACATTGATGATGAAGCAACTTTAGCTGGAATTTTAGCACATGAGTTGGCACATTTTTATTTGCAACATGGTGTCAAGCGATTTATTAAATCAGAGAAAGGAGAATTTAGAAGAGGCATTTTCGGAGGGAATAAATCGAGCAGCCAATTTTCCATTGCAAATGAAGCACAAGCAGATTCTCTTGCGATGATTTGGATGGAAAAATCTGGATATGCTGTCGATGCTATGATTAAGGCATTTACGATTATGAAAGAAAGACAAGATCGAGCATTAGGATTGTATAAAGATATTTGGGAATTTAAAGCTACGACTCACCCTTTGCCTACTTCCCGTTTGGAAGAGTTAAATAAGTTTGATGGGAAACGTGATGGAGCATATTTTTTAGTAAGTGAATCTCAGTTTAATGTTTTTAAGAAAAAAGCGAAACCTGAAATTCTGAAACATTTGCTCGAAGGATTCAACTACAATGCTTGCATCGAATGGGCTTATAAATTTCATTTGGAAGAAAGTAATAATGCAGCGTATTTATACTATTTGATGGAAGCGATTCGTCGAAGTTGCTATTTGCGACCTGAATTATGGAGTGAGAATTTTATCACACATCGTTATTTTGAAGTGGTGGAAGACTCAGCAGATAAACGTGAAAAAAAGAAAGTAGAAAATCATTTATTTGAAAAATCTCCCAAAGATTATTTAGGACTTTCACTAGAAGAAATCAAAAAAATGGAAGGAGCATTTTATTTTGAAGAAGAAGTAAAGTTTGTGACCAATGAACAAGCATTTGATTTCTTTTTTCGAGTCAGCCAATTATTTAATGAACCTGAATGTGTTTTGTCTAATGCTTTAAGTATCACAAAAGATGATAAAATAAGGGCACAAGAACTAGAAAAATATTTAGGATATAAAGATATTAAATATCGTTCGTTTGCAAAAGCATTGTTAGAAGGAAACATTTCAAAAAGTCTAGCAGAGAAAAAAATGATTGTTTGGAGTAATCTTCAAACAACTATTCGGCAAGGGAAAGAAGATATTCCTATCCGAAAAGAAGATTGGAACGCACCAAATAATTTGTCATTATTATTCGATACGATTATGATGGAATTTCCAGAAGCTGACGGAGTTTTTCTTCCTGATTGGGTGGATAACCGATTGAATGATTATAAACTTTTAAATGAACTAGAAACATTTTCATTTCAATCAACAGTCTCCAAAGGTCAAAGAACGGAGTTGCATATTTTAGATCCAAGATATTGGGACGCCCTTCGGAAATTTGGTGTCAACGAAATTGAATTTATTAATTGTAGATATTATGAATCTCGAAAAGGAGAAAAAACAGAAGCGGCTTACAAAGAAATAATCGCTAAAGATTATTTAGATATTTTTAATGAGAAAAAGCGGACCAAATATTTTGAAGTTTTTGTCACAGCAATACGTTCTGTCGAAGATGGCGCAATGAAAGTGAAATTCTACGGAGGTGATAATAAGCTGAATTTTAAAAAACAAGCTCGTCCACAAATTATCAGTCTACTCAAAAAAAGAATTAAAGAAATGGAAGAGGAAGCCAAAAAAACGGATCGACGATTTAGGAAAAACTAATTTTTTTAATGGTTAATGGTTAATTTCCCACAGGTAGTTTTTACTCAGAGAAATTAACCATTAACCATTATTATTTATTTCATCGAAGTTATTTTTGGCTGTGCTAAATCTGCCATAACTTCTTTGATTTCTTTAGAGGAAGGACGAGGAGCATTTTTGTCCATGATATTTCCATCTTTATCAATTAATAAAAATCTAGGAATTCCTCGAATCGCATAGTCTTTACAAATGGAAGATTTCCAATCTTTATCAGCCATCAACTGAACGCCACTCAACTCTTTTTCTTCCACCATCTTTAACCATTTTTCCTTGTCTTCCATTTTGTCGATAGAGACACTCATGAATACAATGTCTTCATTTTTATGGTATTTAGCTTCCAATTCTTTTAAATGAGGAATTTCTCTTTTACATGGGCCGCACCAAGTTGCCCAAACATCAACATAAACACTTTTCCCTTTTAAATTTTCTAAAGGAACCATTTCACCTTTGGTATTAGTATAATTAAAAGTTGGCGCTGGTTTTCCTTTTAATAATTTCATGGCAGTTTCTTGAGCCATAGCAATTGCTTTTTTCTGTTTTTCATCGGTGGACATTTTGTTGAACATATCCACATATTTTTCTGTACCGGTAGCATCATTATAATTTAGGAAGTTGGTCAAAGTTTTTGATAAGATACCTGATTTAATTTTATTGCTGGATATTTTATCATTAGCTGCTTCGAACATCCCAGCTAAATTGTCTAAACCTTTTCCAGCCTTTTGTCCCATCCCGTTGATATAAGTATTGACTAATTGAGCATACTTTCGATTACTTTCAAATGCTGTTTCATCATTCAAATCTATTTTGTCCATAAATGATAAATAGTCATCTCCCAATTCCAATTCGGGTGCATCAGCACCTGCATAGTAAGGATAATAGGATGGGTAATTAATTTTATCTGTTGCCCAAGTATATAGGATGGTAGATTTTTCATTTTTGATAAAATCTGAATTCATATTTTGATGTGCCTTGGAATAGGTATCTAAGTGTTGCTCATTTTCCATTTTTATTTTATCCATCGACGCAGCAAATTCTGTTGGAGTAGAAGAATAAATATCTTTCATTTTTTCATTATACTTTTCATTCAAAAGATATTTGGCTAAAAGATAATTACTTTCCTCTGCACCTTCTCCAGCGAGTTTTAAAGTTTCGTCAAATTGCTCAGGATTCAAAGTCAAGGTAACATTGTCGCCTGGCTCGAGATATAATCCACCTGATTCTGCTCCATGTTGAAAAGTGATCATTTCAGGTTGAGTTAATTCAAAGTTGAGGATAAATTTTCCATCAATGACATCAGCTGTAAGGGTTGAATCTCCATAGCGGATAGACGCATTTTCTGAAACGGGATTTTCTATTGTTCCTGTAATGGTTACGGCATTAGAAGTTTCTGTATTTTGGCAGGCAATAAATAGAAATGCTGGGAAAAATAAAACGAATAATTTTTTCATTGGAGGCATAGATTATTTTTGGAAGAAAATTCTTCGCATTAAAGATAGTTTTTGATTATGGAAAAAAAGAAAAAAGTGAGTAGAAGGAAATTTAATGTCGAAAATGGGACAGATGTTCGAAACAACAGAGAAAGTATATTAAACAAGCAGTTGAATTGATTATTCGCTACTATGAAAAATGACGTGTTCGCTCACCGAGAGAAAGAAAGCGAAAACAGATGATGGTAAACGTAACGTAAAAAAAATTGATCCCTTCTCAAATTATGATCCATTTTCCTCCCTTAACTTTACGGAATTGATACTTTGTTGGCGGTAGTAATATTTTATAATTCTAAAATTTTCAAACAAATTATTCTTTTGGTCTTAGCTCTTCTATAACCTGACTACTTACCCAAAAAATATCTACATTCTCGTAATCATCTGATCCCATATTTCTATTGAAGAAAAGGTATTTACCATCTGGTGTAACGCTTGCACTAGCCTCCCAAGCTTTTGTATTTATTTTACTTCCTAAATTGATAGGGTTGCCCCAAGAATCATTTTGCTGACGAAAACTAATATAGATGTCTGAATCACCGAATCCATCTTTTCTTTGGCTATCAAAAATTAAATAGGATTCATCGGGGGCAATAAAGGGGTGAAAACTTTTTCCCGTATTAATATTTTTACTGAGTAATTTGGGTTCTTCGTATTTGCCATCTACCATTCGTGAATAACGAATGTCTCCTGTAAGGTCTCGTTTGAATTCGTCAAAAAAATAGGTGCCCTTAGTGGAAGCAGTTAGACGCATAATAGGTAAGCTGTCGAAAGGCGGGTTGAGTATTTTTATTTCAGACCAGTTTCCATTGCTAGTACGTTTCTTATATTTTCTGCCTAGATGCATTGTCTTACCATCAGGAGATATAAAGGGGGTTCCCACTCTAGGAGAGATAACAGTCTCTTGCCATTGATTATTTTTATTTTGAATAACTACAAATTCCATTTTTTTATCTTCCTCCGTTTTCCCAACTTCCCTAAGAAAATAGAACTCTTTTAGGTCGGGTGTAAAACCTCCACAATATTCCCAACCTCCTGTGGTAATTATACCTGGGGCAAAAGGTTTGGGCTTCAAACCAGGTGGTTTTTGACCAAGGTAAAAACTTTCTTCGGCTGATGAATTCTTCTCTTTGAAGTTCGCTTTTTTAGAACTGCAAGCACTTAGAAAAATAATCAATGTCAACGCTGAAAATATTATTGCGTACTTGCTCATGTTCAATTTGATTTTAATTATTGCCAATGTCAGTTTGTGAAAAAAACTCCGTCCCATATTTTACTATTCGAAATATACACAAAAAGTTTTAGATCTCCACTCTAAGCGACTCGTTTTTTTAAAAGATGTAAATATATTGTTACGGAAGTGTTTCACAATCTGACAATTGACCTCCAACGTCTTCTAATCCCTCAATAATTGCATAAAATCCTCCCGACATTCTACCAATTTATTAGAAGACAAATAAGCAATTTTTCCAGATTTATCAACCAAAAAATAATAGGGGAGAGAAGTGATTTTTAATTCTTGGCTCGCTTGTTTAGTGTCTAAGGCGTATACATTTTTTCCAACGATATCATGTTTTGGAAGTGTTTTTCTCCAGATGGTTTCTTTATCATCTAAGTTTACATTTAAAAAAATGACTCCATTGTTTTCCATCTCTTTTCGGAAGTTTCTACTGTCAGCAAATCCTTGCAAACAAGGTGCACACCAACTAGCCCAGAAACTCACGTAAACCACTTTTCCTGAATATTGATTTAACCAAATTTCCTGCTCGTTCAAGTCTAACACTTTTAAATTAGGTGCGTTTTTGGCAGACAAAAATTCCATGTCTTTTCCAAAAATTTGATCTAACTGAACATTATAATTTTTATATGGATTTTCTCTTTTAAAAGCTTTTAAATTTTTGCGAGCTAGCGCTGGATTTCCTCCATTTCGATAGTTCGCAATCATTAATTTTGCCAGCATAAAGTATCGAGGTTTGCTTTGCAGATTCACTTTGATAAAAGTATAATAAGAAGATTCGATTTTAGTTTTTACGGGTGTTTGTAAATGTAAAAAATGGATAAAAGCATTTAGCATATTTTGGTAAGAGTCGAAGTCTACACTTTTATCATCATTGATAGTGGTAGATTGCAATAGCATATATCTTACCCAGTAACCTCGTAATTCAGGAACTGAAAATCGATCTTTGTTAAAAAGGAAATAAGCTAGTTTATTGGTTTCATATTTCCAATTGATTTCATTTTCAATAAAGCGATAAAAATCAATACTCAAGGACATTCCTTTTTGTAGATAAGTTAATTGGTTTTTTCGTTCTTCATCCATGACCCTAAAATAATCTGTCATGGAATAACTGGTTGCCATTCGTTTTATATTTGGGCTGACAATTGTTTTTAATCCACCCATCTCATAGGTTGTTTTTTTACGATCATTCCAATTATAACTACGACAAAAAGTATTGTAGAAACTGTTATCGTGTATGTCTTTTCCTTTTAGTACTAAGCTTGACTCAGGGGAATTATTATCATATTCAAATACAAGTCGTTTTGAATTAGGAGAGGCAAAAAGATGGAGTATTTGGTCATCCACTTTAATCTTTATAATTTGAGAATAATTGATTGGGAGTAAAACTGAAAATTCATTTTGATCATTAATGCGAGCACGATATATTTTATCTTCTTGTAAAAGTTCGTTGTCATGTAAAATAAAATCAACTTCGGAAGATTTATTGTTTTTTACTTTCCCAATAAAAGTGACTTCAGCTGCTTTGGCAGAAATAACAAATAGTAGAAAAAGAATCAGGGTGATATTAAATTTCATTTTTGATGTTGTTTGGTAAAAAACGAAAACAGGAATTTGGCAATATTACCAAATTCCTGTTTTTTTATACTAATATATTTGAAAAAAAATATTCAAATGTTTATCTCAAGATGGTAACGTCTCCTGAAATTCTTCCTTTGTCAAATTCATGTTCGTATTCACAAGTGTAAACATAAACTCCTTCTTGGACATCTTTTCCATTAAATGTTCCATTCCAACCCGCTTCAATCGAAGGGTCATTTGTTTCGAAAAGTAACTCGCCCCAGCGGGAGAATATTTTTATATTAAACTTGGTGAAAGCACATGGAGAAACGGTGTTGAATTTTTCATTCCACCCATCTCCATCAGGAGAAAATGCATTTGGGAAAACAACTGGACACTCACATTTTCGATTTTCCACTTCAATTGATTCGGTTACAAATCCGCATTCATTGGCCCAAGTAATTGCGTAAAATCCAGGATCTTGAACGGTAATAGTTGGCTCGTCACTTCCGGTATGCCACAGATAATGAGTAGTATTTGTATTGGTTGCATCAATCAAATATGAGTCACCAATACAAAGAAGTGTATCATTTCCGATGAATAAAGGAACTGGTGGAACATTCTCTTCAACTACAATTTCGTCAGATACTACTCCACAGATATTCTCTAAAGTAACAGTATAAGTTCCAGGTTCAGTAACAGTATAAGTTGGTAAATTGGAATTGTTTTGCCAGATATAGGTGGTCAAATCATCATAGTACGCATCTAAAAATAATTCATCACCAACACAAATTAAAGTATCATTTCCAAGATCAACAATTGGTAAATCGGTATAAAATATTTCAACTTCATCAGTACTACTACAACCCAAGGTAGTTACTTCAAGTGAATAAATTCCTCCTTGTGACACATTGAAAGTTGAATTAGTAGACCCATCTTGCCAAAGGTACGTACTGTTATTTCCAAGTCCAGCATCCAAAAGGTAATTTTCATTTTCACAAACTTCTGTATCTGCACCTAAGCTAAAAACAGGCAAAGGGTTGATTGTCAAAAATGCGGAGTCTAAGGTATAGCAACCGTTTGTTCCAGTTACAGTTACGAAATAACTTCCTTCAGCAGTAGCTGTCAAGGTAGGAGCAACTGAATTGTCTTGCCATAAATAAGTATCAACATTTGGTGCAGTTGCATCAAATGTATATGTTTCATTTTCGCAAATAGAAGGATCTTCTCCTAGGTCTAAATCTGGAAGTGGTAAATGAGAAACGGTGATCGTATCACTTGCTGGACAACCATCAATTTCAATGGTTACAGAATAGGTGTCAGGTATTGTTATATCTAAAGTTGCATCAGTAGAACCATCTGACCAAAGATAAGTTGCGTTGGCTGTCGTCGCATCTAAAGTATTTAAAATATCTGGACAAGTGAATAAATCTGGCCCAAGTTCTATATCTGGAATAATCAGAGTAATTTCTTGCGTACTCGTATCTGACAATCCATCTCCGAAAACTATTAAGGTAACTTCAAATGTTCCAGTATCTGTAAAAATATGAATAGGATCATTTTCTGTTGAAAAATTATTGACTCCAGAGGCGGGGTCTCCAAAATCCCATTTCAAAGAATCCAATCCTGTGTCAGCTACTTCGAGGGTGAAATAAGTTGGATTGCCAGGGCAAAATCCGTCAAATGAAAAATTAGCTAAAACAAAATAAGATTGAATAAAAGAGGGTAGACCAATCCATGAGGCCTTTCCATCTAAATAAACTCCTTCATTTACATAGTTACAGCCTAAACCTAAAACATTGGGATTATTTATAACTCCCAAATAAGATGAGTTTCTACTAGAAACATACATTTTTCCATCTGGACCTAATTGGATTCCTCCCCAACGTGAAAAACTTATGGTATCAAGTTGGAATAAAGGAATTCGTGAATTATTAATGGTTGTTTGGTCATTGCTAGATAAATCATATTGATATAAAAAACCTTCATAAGATCTTTCTGATACATAAAGAATTGGAGCTAATGAGGCAAACTCAATTCCATAGCAACCACTTCCCGTATATCCATCCAGAATAATGGCATTACTTAATTGCCCTGTCGAATTATCAAAGTCAAAAACTTCCACTCGATTCAGATTATACCAATGTGCAGCTGCGATTCGATCACCTTCTGCTGAAGCTTTTAAGTATCCGATACTATTAAAAGAACTTGTACCAACTGATCCTACGTAAGACCCTATGGTAGAAATTACAGGATTATTGTCAACACCATCAGGTGAAACTAACCAAGCCATATAATTGGAAGAATTCCAAGCATGACCAATCACCCAAATATCTTGTTTATTTTCATGCAAAACAGCAGTAATCTTTTCACAAGCTGGTGTGATTAATTGAACGTTTTTTACTCCATTCACATCTCCAAGCCCTCCGTCCAAATTCATGTCAACTTCTGAATAAGCTATCCCACCTGAGTTGGCAGTATAGTCAACTGTGAAGACATAATAAATATTAGGAGAGCCTGGCTTTGGAACGATCACTCCTGATTGTGTACTTGATTTATGACCTAGCAAACCAAAACCATTGGGCATCTGCTCATGATTTTTATTCCAAATAAATGTTCCGTCAGTATAAAAAAGTAATGTACCATTAGCATCAGCAATACTGGCACATCCTTCGTCGGTGTTCATCACTCCATCAGTTAATGCAACTGGTTCACCAGAATTAAAATCTAATCCAGCATTGTGGCCAAAGTACCAAATATTGGCTTCTTTTTGAGCGGAGAGTGCGGAGGTCAAAGCAAGTACAATAAAAAGTGGGAGAAGCTTTTGCATAGCCATGTTTAGGTTTTGGTATTTGAAATGTTAGTATTGT
The DNA here is from genome assembly GCA_045106765.1 of Saprospiraceae bacterium. Classification (GTDB taxonomy): domain Bacteria; phylum Bacteroidota; class Bacteroidia; order Chitinophagales; family Saprospiraceae; genus CAJQQY01. The sequence goes on from JBGCFD010000146.1 coordinate 15,766, forward strand.
TATGATATAAATTCTGAGTTATGGATATGTTGGAATATGAAATAAATTAGCATAAAGTAAATCTAATGAATAGTATAAATCCACTATTTATGAAGATTTTGATTTGTCAATTTTTAATAAATTCTTAATTTGAATTATGGGATGATCTTTTAATTTTTTCAAATAAAAATAATAATCGCTACTCAAAAAAAATAATGTTAATTATATAAACTGACGAAATGCCTGAAACAGACATCACCAATTGTTAATAGGATTAAGAGGATCTTAGAAAAAAATAATCGATAGGTCTTCGTTAGGTAAGAGGCACATATTTAGGTAACGTGCTGCCTAAGGAAAAAGAAAATTTTAAATTAATTTTATGTGAAAAATATTCTAATTTTTAAGGCAGAGCAATTATAAGGAAAAAAAATAATATTTTTCTAATAAAATTAAAGCAGATAGAAAAAATTTACATTAAAACTTAAAATTATATGTTAATGATGGTAAAATTGGAAAAAGAGAAACTTGCTTCGCTTCAAAAGAATCTGGAATAGCATCTTCATCTGTATCATTAATATCAATATAAAGGAAAAATGGATTTCGACGATCATAAGCGTTGTAAATACTTAAAGTCAAATCCGATGTTCCCCAAGGATGCCAAAACTTGCAAACTACACCTAGATCCATTCGGTGAAAATTAGGCATTCGGAAATCATTTCGCAAGGAATATTCTGGAATCACAAATTGTGGATCTGCTCCTACGACATCTTGAATAAAAAATCTTCCAATAGGAATAGTCGTTGGTGCACCTGAAGTGAAAATCCAAGTGGCTGTCAAATTCCATCTTCGATTTAATTGAAATAAGCCAACTACTGATAAATCATGTCGAGTATCATAGCGAGGCGGAAAAGGATCTCCATTGCGGATTGCATCAAATTCTAACTCACTCAATGAAAGTGTATAACCTATCCATCCAGTAAATTTTCCATTCTTTTTTTCTAAATAAAGTTCATTGCCGTAACTCGTTCCATTTCCAAAAACAAACTCTCCGTTCAAATTATCATTGACAAAAATCTGCGCTCCATCTCTTAAGTCAACTACACGATTAGTCCATTTATAATAAATTTCATTAGTCAATAAAATATCATCGCTGATGGACCAACTGACTCCTGCTGCTAGCTGATTGCTTCGTTGAGGCATGGCAACAATATCTGTCGGATACCAAATATCAGTTGGAAGACTTGCTCCTGAAGTGGAAACCAAATGAACATATTGAGACATATTTGTATAACTTGCTTTTAGCGAAAGGTTTGGATTCAAACTATATTTGGCAGAAAAACGGGGTTCAATTCCGCCAAAGAATTTTTCATTATAAAAACCAGAAAGTCGTACACCATAATTGATTTTCCATTTTTCATTAATTTCAAAATCATCAGCAAAGTAACCAGCAAAAGAATTTCCTGTAAAATTTTGACCAGCAGAAAAATTAAAGGAACCTGCATCATCACCAAATTGTAATCTTCCAATTTCAAATTGATGTCGAGTGAAATCTGCTCCAAATCGAATATTATGTTTGTTGTTAGGTTTGAAAAAAAAGTTTTGTTTAATCGTATAATCTCGAATACCAGAAGTCAAAGTGAAAGTAGCAATGTCTCCAAATCTATTTCTAAATTTATAATTGTAATCCGAAATAGTAAAAGAAAGATTGGAAAAAAAACGAGGATTAATTATTCTATTCCAACGTAAAGTGCTGGCGGTATTTCCCCAGTTAAAATTTATATCAATTTGGTCATCCGAAAATTTGAAAAAATCACGACCTAAATATCCACTCCAATAAATTTTATTTTTATCATTTATTTCATAATTCATTTTGGCATTTAAATCATAAAAAAAATAATCTGGAATGGGATTAAATCCTTCATCGCCTTCTTTAGCATTATTAATTTGTCGAGTAATTAAGTCAACATAAGTTCTTCGACCAGAAACCATAAATGAACTTTTATCTTTTTTGATCGGCCCTTCCAAGGTTAATCTTGAAGCAATCAAACCAACTCCACCTGCACCCGAAAATTCTTTTTTGTTCCCTTCATTTAGTTTTACATCAATGACGGAAGATAATCGTCCGCCATATTGAGCAGGAAATCCACCTTTGTATAATTGTACATCTTTGACTGCATCAGAATTAAATGTGCTAAAAAATCCAAATAAGTGAGAAGGATTATAAATGATTGCTTCATCTAAAATAAATAAATTTTGGTCTGGACTACCACCTCTTACAACAACTCCTGAAGTACCCTCGCCGCCACTTTTGATTCCTGGCTTGAGTTGTAAAGTTTTAATAATATCGACTTCTCCAAAAAGAGCGGGAAGTAGTTTTGCTTCTCGCATGGATAATTTTTCGACACTCATTTGAGTAGAGTTGACGACTTCTTTATTGGATTCAGCGGAGACTTTAACTTCTTGCAAAGTTTGCCCTGAGAGTAATTCTATGTTGACTTGTAAATCTTCTTTTGGTTCTAAAGACTGAGTAATCGAATTATAACCGATGTAAGAAAATATCACTTCAATTTTTCCAACAGGAATTTCCAAAGAGTAAAATCCATACTCATTAGTGGCTGTTCCGATTTTTAATTTTGGTAAATAAATACTAGCACCAATTAACGTTTCTCCATTTTGGGCATCTGAGACATAACCACTAAGTGTGATTGAGTTTTGAGAAAAACCAAATTGAGTAATAAAAAGTAAAAAAGAAACTAGGAAATATTGGAGGTGCATATTTGATGGAATTTGAAACAATTAAATGAAGTAACAAGGTTATAAATAAATCGTTTTAAAAATCAGAAAGTTGTGAATTAAGAAATTTAAAAGACAAAAATATTACTTTTGCGAAAAATAAATTTAAAACCACTCTTTTTTAAAATTAGATAATGCTTAAAAAAACATTCTTCATTTTTCTTTTATTTTCCATAGGTGTAATTCAATTAAAAGCTCAAAGAGTAATAGAATTCAAATCAAAATATGGACATAAGTTACTGGCTGTTTTTGATGATGAAAATCCAGAAAACATATCTGATTGGAATTTAAGTTTTAGAATGTTTAATGTAAATATAGTCCAAAATAAAACAGACTCAGAGGATACTCAAGTAGAAGGACTATTAGGTCCAGTTGCCCTTGATTTTGATTTTCAAAAAATGTTTTTTAATCATAAGACATGGACAAATTTAAGATTAGTTTCCATGCCTGATACTAGATATTCAGATAACTTGTCTGATGATTTTAAGAAAAGATATCTTTCTGCAGAGTTTGTTGTGAGGCAAGAGTTGTTTTCTTATACATTTAATAAAAAGAAAAAAATAAATTTTTTAAGTAGTAATTCCAGAATTGGAGCAAATGGAAAAATGATAAGGACTGTATTTAAAGTTAAACCAGATGTAAAACAAAAGCGTAGTTTTGGAATTAGAGGCGGAGTTAAAATATTACAACATTCATATTTGGTTAGAGCAAATAAATATTCTAAAATTGGTTATGATAGAATTTATTCGACCGACAAATTTATGTTGAACATAGGATTATCAGTTTCAAAAGTCATTAATTTACAATATTCAACTTATGATAATGAGCGTGATATGGAGTTAGGTGTTGTTAGTAAATATGGAGAACAAAAAGCATTTTTAATTAGTGGATCTTATGTCGATTTATTATATGCTCCTAGTATCAATCTTTATGGAGCAAATGATATAATGAGTGGAAAGATAGATGAAAATATTCTTGATATAAAAAGAGTAGGAATACGATTTGGTGGTTATGCAAAAGTTTCAAAAATGCGGGTTAACATGGGCAGCATCTATTTTTATGAAATTGGGTGGTTTCCTAGTGCCTTAAAAGATTTCCAAGTTACATTTGGATATGGTTGGGTTTTTGGGAAATTTAAAATTCGTAAAAAAGCTATAGATGATTAAAAGCCTGCTTATCATTGCTTTTTTATTTACAATCTTTTTCTTTTTCAAAATAATACTTAACCTAGGAGTTTAATAAAATAAAAGTCAAATCAATCGGAATAAAAATATGAAAGAAAAAAAAGTTAGTGAATCTAAAACTGTGATGACGGAAATGATTATGCCCAATGATACTAATCCTTTGGGAAATTTGATGGGAGGAAATCTGATGCGATGGATGGATATCGTAGGAGGAATTTGTGCAGGAAAGCATTGTGAAGCTCATGTGGTAACTGCATCAGTAGATCATGTTTCCTTTCAAAAACCAATTCTAATGGGTGATGTCATTACCCTCGAAGCTTCTGTCACAAGAGCATTTAATACTTCAGTAGAAGTTTATGTAGAAGTCTTTGCAGCCAATATTAAAGGTCATGATTCTAGAATGTGTAATCATGCTTATTTTACTTTTGTGGCTTTGGATGATGAAAAGAAAAAACCAATCAAAGTGCCACAACTTAATCCCTTGACTCGGGAAGAACAACAATTATATGATAGTGCTTTTCGCAGAAGAGAGTTGCGGTTAGTTCTTAGTGGACGTATTAAACCTTCAGAGGCAAAGGAGTTGAAATTGCTGTTTAATAATAGTTAATGATTAATAGACTTGAGTGATAATTTTTATTGATATTAACTATTTACCTTTTTTGTTCGTCGATTTTTTTAGCCTCAAAAATATTTTTTTCCTACCTTCTATTTTTTAGAATTTAAAAATAAAGATTATGCAGAATTCACTTTTGTTGAGACTTCTAGCGGTGACTGGACTTTACATAGGACTTAAATATTTTGGCGGAGAAATTGGAGCACAAATATTATATCCAATAACTTTGCTTGTTACTTTTTTACATGAATTAGGACATGGTTTAGGAACAATCATCACAGGTGGAAAAGTCCTTCATATCAATATTGAATCAAATGGGGCAGGAGTGACTTTATCTCAAGGAGGATGGAGAGGAGTGATTTTGATGGGAGGATATATCGGAAGTGCGGTGTTGGGAAATATCCTTTTTTATATCGGAGCAAGAAAGGAAAAATGGGCAGCGACAACTGTTACTATTTTATGTGCTATGATGGTTTTTACAGGAATCTATTGGTATAATTCTATGTTTGCTACTGGTTTTTTAATTGCCTTTGCTATTGGATTATCATTGATTTCGAGATTTACAAAATTAGATCGAGAGATATTAATGTTTTTAGGATTGGCGAGTATTCTATATATCATCCAAGATTTTGATGTTGGGCCATCATCAGATCTGAAAGCTTATGCAGAACATATGATTATTTTTCCAGAAGTGGTTTGGAGGTATCTTTGGCTAGGAATAGCGGTGTTATTGTGTCTGTTTAATTTGAAATTGATTTTTAGAAGTTTACCTTCAACTGAAAAGCATCAGTAATAAAATAACCACATATAAAAATGAGAATTAATTTAAATTCTCAAAAATCAAAAAGTCTTTACCATTTTAATAAATGATAAAGACTTTTTGATTTTATATTAGAGTTTATTCTAAATTGAATTGTATAAGCGACTGTAAAACGTCTAACGTTCAACGAATAAAGTCTATTAATTTTCGGATGAAAATTTATTTTCTTAAAACAACATCTACTCTTCGACTTTGACTACTTGTATCATTATTTGGAGCACTAGCAATTGATCCAAGGCCTTCAGTTTTTACAACACTATCAATGGTAACTCCATATTCAGAAAGGAAAGAAACAATCGCTTTTGCCCTCTTCTCAGACAATTTTTTATTGTAACCAGCTGAGCCACTATTATCGGCATATCCAACTACTTCAATTTTCCAATCTTTTTCCCGATTTAATAATTTTGATAATTCTTTCAATTCTAATTCAGCTTTTTGAGTTAAAGTATAAGAATCGAATTCGAAGAAAAACTGTACTCGTTTCTCACGAACAGGAGAGCCTTTTCTAACTGCTACCGTTTTTACATTATTTTTTGGAACGAGAGGTAATTTGATGGTGTTATTCGAAGTATTGTCTTGCGCATCTAAAAATTGAGCATCAATAAAATAATCATACCCTTTTTGATTTATTTGAAATGAGTACCCTTTATTTCCAGGAACGCAAAGAAAAAACCAACCAGTTTCATCTGATTGAGCCGTAAATTTTTCTTCAGAATTACTAATGCTAATTGTGGTTGCAATAGGTTCGTCTGTTTCTTCATCGGTAACATATCCTTCCAAGTGAACCATTGGAATTGGTCTCAATTCTTCAGGTAATTCAAAAGTGTAAATATCCAAACCTCCTGTTCCATTCATTCTTTCTGAAGCAAAAAAAGCAGTTTTGCCATTTCCTTGAACATACATTCCTATTTCTTTTCCAGTAGAATTAATTGGATAACCTAAGTTTTCGGGTTTGGTCCAAATCCCATTTACAAACCTCGAAACAAATAAATCACCATCACCTTGACCAAGATGACCTGTAGAAGAGAAATACAAAGTTTTGCCATCATTAGCAATAAAAGGAGCTTCTTCATCGCCTTTGGTATTTATTGCAGCACCTAAATTAGTAGGAATTCCCCAATCTCCATTTGGCAAAAGAGAACTCAAATAAATATCACCACCACCAATTCCATTTTTTCGAGTGCTCGAAAAAAACATCTTTGTTCCATCACAACTTATCGAAGGTTGAGAATCCCATTCGTGAGAATTCAAGTTTCCTTCCAAGCGAGAAACTTCAATAATTTCTTCGTCTTTCAGAGTTGCTTTGTAAATGTCGCATCCACCTTCTGTATCTTCTCGCATACAACCTGAAAAATAAAAAGCCTTTCCATGCATTTCAAATCGAGCCATTCCTTCATTTTCATCTGTATTCAAAGAATTGCCATAAGCTTTACCTTTTTTCCAATTATCTCCGTCTCGATAGCTCAAATAAATATCCTCATTGACATCTTTTAATTTTCGTGTAAAAACTAATTTTTTGCCATCGCTCGTAATTGTTGGAAGATACTCATCATATTTCGAATTGATATTTTTCCCTAAATTATATGGTTCATCGATAATCATACTTTTATCTAAGTTGAACACATAATCACAATTCATTTTTCTTTCCTCCAACATCAAATCATAAGTCACTTCTAATCCAGACTCTTTCTTGACATTGGTATAATTATTATCTTTCATTTTTTCATATCGATTGAAAAAATACATAGCTAATTCAGGATCACCCAATTTAAAATATGCCTCTCCACATTCAAAAAGTGCTGCACGTGAGAGTTTATCATCAATTTCAAAACTCTGTTCGTAAGCCTTTATGGCTTTCTTGAATTGTCCAGTTTCAAGGTAAGTTTTTCCTAATAGTCGGTGAGCAACTGCAAAATTTTTTTTAATTTTTACAGTATGTTCAAGCTGTTTGATAGCAGCATCAACTTTGCCTTTATTCATTAATCGTTCGGCAATTCGAAGTGATTCTTTAGCATTATTAGTATTTCTAAAATCGTTGGGATCTTGCCCAAAAGACCAATGATGGGAAAGTAAGAAAATGATAAGAAATGTTAGAAACTTGTTCATGGGAACTTTTTTTCAGTTTTGGGAAAATATGCATTTTTGAAAAAATGAGATTTAAAATATTTTCCAAATCCTTAAAAGTTGATTTTTTCTTTTGCAAAAATAAGAAACATTTCACTTCTTAGACATGGAAACAGAGATAAATTCTAAATCTACGTTTTGAGTAAATTGAGGGGAGATTACTTGAAAGGAAAGATAAATCTATAAAAATAACTTTCTCGTTTTCATTTGTCTTTTTACAATAACTATGCTGTTTTTTTATAGTTATTAACTTGTTGATTTACAGTTGATTAGCTGAGATATTTTTGATTGAAATTAAATCTAGTTTTCAATGTTTCCTCCTTGGTTTTGTTGAGAGAATTCTTGATCTGCCAATGATTTTGGATTTTCTTGATATCGAATAACTATTTTATAATTACCTTTTAGTTGAGTAATAATAGGCGAGAGCATCAATTTCATCAACTCATCAGCTTGATCTTTTGCTTTGTCATAAACTCGATCTTCAATGGCATCTCTTCGGAATTCCTGGCGCAGCACATTAAAATTTTTATTAAAGTCTTCATTGCTTAATTCACGCATCCACCCCACATCAAGTTTATCAATTTTTGGATAGACTTCATGAGAAAGCACTTGAGGGGCGGGCAAATTGACATAGATTCTTTTCCGTCCTTCATCCAAATTTATTTCAAAAAATTTATCCAATTTAAAACCGACTTTTAAGACACTAATTGCAGAGACTTCAATATCTGTTGAAGAAACAGCATACCCCCAAATTTTAGTTTGTAATTGTTTATTTAATCCTTTTCTATCTCGGACTTCCATCGTAGCTAATTCGGCAATTGCCTTTTCTACTTTTTCCTCCAACATTCCTTTAGAGGAACTAAAATCCTTGATAGCAGCTTTCTGTTCAAGACGACGAATCATCGGTTTTAAACTTTCTTGCATGGCAATCATACAAGGTGTCTCAACACTATTTCCTATTCCTGCAATTTTCCCACCTTTAGATATTACTAAATTCATAATCACCTGATTGACCAAATAACAACTATAATTTGAAGCCACTTCATTCAATGCTTCAGTTGCGGAATTAAAATTATTTCCATACCAAGATTCGTACATGTTGGCAGAAGTATCTCTTAATTTTAGAAAATCATTATAATACATTTGGCGTAAAAAAGGATGTTGTTTTTGATAGATAGGTTCTATTTCCATTTTGATGGAGTCAGACAAATTCATCCGGTTGGCAACATGATTTAACATGCTTAAATTGAAATTATAAATCAAATCATTAAATTCTCTTTGATACCTTTCTGGATTGGTCAAAATTGCTAAGGTCGTTTCATCATCGACATTGAAATCAAATTCGGCAGGGATATATTTTATTTGCATTTCTTTAGGAATGCTGGTGTAGTTTTCACCATTAGAAAAAGAAGTGTTTTTGAAATAGTTATAAAAAAGCAAAAGACAGATTCCAAAAAATAAAGTGTAAAGCAATATTTTGCTTAGTGAAGTTCCTTTGCCGTAGGTATTTTCTGACATAATATAGGGTTCTAAAAAAATAAGAATTCGATTCGTTTAAAAGACGTTTTAATTAAGAATAGTCACTTGGATTTATCGTAAAATCATAAATTGAACATGATTAAAATTACTAATATTCTTTTGTAAAAATAAGAAAAAACAGACCAATGATATATTTACATAGGCAGCATTCTTTAGTTCTTCATCGTTTCTCGAATAGTTCTTGTTTACATTGCTGTTGCTAAGACAGCATGTTTGTTTTTTGTTTTCTCATTTGAAAATTTTTATTGGAAAATGAGAATAAGACCGCAACAACTTAGGAATTGTTGCGGTTTTTTTATTGGAATCGAGTAACATAGGAAATATAATCGGTTGGCTTAATCTCTCCAAAGTCAGCTTGCCTTCCCAAAGTAGTTATTTGACCTCGATGATAAGTAGAGTGATTCATAACATGATGAATAATTTGTTGAACGGGAAGAGAATAATCATTATCTTTAGTATCTTGAAAATCACATTTTGAATCAAAATATGCTTCGTCCTGATTTTCAATGAATTCCTTAAATTCCACCGAAACTTTTAATCCATTTTGGAAAATTTCTTGCAACGAACCATTAAATGTTGGAAAAGCTGCAGCTGAATTTCCTTTCAATCTCATCAACCAAATTTTCTCTGCCCCCCATAAATGCTTCATAGTTAATTCTATGGATGGAAAACTATTGACGATTGGTCGAGTGATAATTTTTTCCTCATATTGATTGAGTAAATCGACTGTTCTTTGGTTAGCCCAAAGATTATATTTTAGTATATCGATCCAATGATTTTTCATATATTTATTTTTTTAAAAAAAATGTAAGACTGTTCTGAGAACCGTTTGACATCAAACAACTCTCAGAGTCGTCCTACGAAAATCTAAAATTATTTAATTATTCTCTAAACAAACAACTTATTTTAAATGCTTCATCAGAAATCTACCATAAATTGTAATGGACAATTGATTGATCTTTCAGAACCAATCATCATGGGGATTTTAAATGTAACTCCTGATTCTTTTTTTGATGGAGGAAAATATGAAAATGTAAAAGCATTGTTAAATCAGGTTGGAAAAATGATTTCCGATGGAGCCACAATTATTGATGTAGGTGGAATGTCTTCTCGACCTGGTGCTGAAATCATAACTGTGGAAGAAGAATTGAATAGAGTAATTCCTATTATTAAAATAATAAAAGAACATTTTCCAAAGGTCATTATTTCAATTGATACCATTCGGTCAGAGGTGGCTAAGCAAAGTGTTGTTTCTGGAGCTTCCATAATTAATGATATTTCGGGAGGAAGTATTGATGACAAAATGCTTAGAACAGTAGCAGAATTAAGTGTACCTTATATTTTAATGCATATGCAAGGAAAACCTGAAAATATGCAACAAGAACCTCATTATCAAGATGTTACAAAAAATGTTTTAAGTTTTTTTATTGAAAAAATAAAAGAATTAAGAGTACTTGGAGTAAAAGATATTATTCTTGATCCAGGTTTTGGTTTTGGGAAAACCATCGAACATAATTATCAATTATTACAAAATTTTACCATATTTAAAATTTTAGATTTACCTTTACTTGCAGGTACTTCTCGAAAAAGTATGATTTATAAAGTTCTGAATACAACTCCCCAAGAAGCCCTAAATGGAACTACCGTTTTGAACACTATAGCACTTGAAAGAGGTGCAAAAATATTGAGAGTTCATGATGTAAAAGAAGCAAAAGAAGCGGTCACTCTTTGGAAACAACTTAATCACGAACCTAAAACACTATGATTTCCCAATCCGAAAATAACATAAAAAAATCCGCGCTGCGTTTTTTAAAAATGTATTATAAATATCGTCCTCGTTCTGGGAGGACGGATATCAAAGTTGACCAATCTACTCGAGAAGGAATAATTGCTGATGGTTTATTAACATTTCCGCAAGAAGATGAAACGCCATTTATTGCTTCAGTTGAAGCAACATCATTCGATACACGTGATGAAGTGAAATTTAAAATGCAACACAAATTACTGAATTGGGATGCATTTATGTGGGGATGTTTTTTAGTTGCTATAGTTGTTTTGTTCGGACATTATTTTCACCTCTTCGCTTTTCAAAAGGGACACCTTGAATTAACCGCTGGTTTAAGTATTTTTTTCCTTTCTATATTTACTGGGTATCGGTATTTTTTTTCCAAAAGAGCAAAGTATAGATACATTTATGCGTTAGAGCAATTTCGACAATATCATGTTGACGAGCAATGGGTAGCGATTGGTGATAATGTATTTTATGGAGCGGAGGATCCTGCGTTTGATGAACTTAAAATTCAATGTGTTAGAAATGGATTTGGACTTTTATCAATTGATAAAAAATTAAATACTCATTTGGTTATTTCTCCATCGAGAGAAGAATTATTTGGAAGTGGACGAGAGGTTTTGAGTTTTATGAGTGGAAATAATCTTGGTGCGAACCCTACTTTTAACCGTGCAAGAGGATTTTGGGGATTGATAAAAAGTAAGATGGGGTGGACTACTCCTGACCAATCTGTTTTGAGATACAGGCGTAGTTTTTATAAACCAATTTTTGCATCAGTAATTATGCTGGGGCTAATTGGTTTTGTTGCTTATGAAGATTTGAGGGAAAAGGAATTTGATTATGTAAAAAATGAAATCAAATATAACGAGCAACTCACCGAAGCAGCAAAGGATCGAAAAAATGATGAATTTGATCAATTGATTGATTCATCCGCAGTTGAGCCATATCAAAAGAAAAAACCTGATTCTTATATTGCTATAGTTGAAAAAGATAAACGTGATGATTTTGTCATGAAGCGTGCACCTTTAAAAAAGAAAGATCAATTAACTACAAAAGGTGGAACAGAGATTTTTGTAGAGTCTTCTGATAAAAATATGACTGGTTATGACTGCTCTCGTTTTTTTAATTTTCATGGGAAAAAGCATTTAATTCAAGATGGAATATTTAAAGGTATTGGAGCTGCTGAACGTCGGATGAATTTACTTCGTCGAAGTGGTTTTAAGGCTAATGTCCTTTGGTTGGGTTGTTTTTATTCAGATAGTAAGGATTATATCGTTTACATCGAATGGCTTTATGAGGACAAAAATGAGGCAATCCGAGAAGGTATTTTATTTCGAAAAAATCTAAAAAAAGAAGGAATTAAAGAATCAAATTTGAATGTGAGAACGATTGAAAAGTAAAAATTAGAAAAGATTAATAAATAAAAATAGCATTAGCTTTTTACGAAGTTAGTGCTATTTTTTTTTTCAAATTAGTAGTTAATTACAAAATTTTTGACCCTCTGGAGTTATACAACAGCCTTTTTGAGAACTAATGCTTCCACAATATTTTACAGGACCTGTATATCCAAAAGTATTAGGTAAGCATTTTTTAATTCCAAATTTACTCACACAACATTCTGTTGTTTTACAAGATCCTTCTGCACAAATAGATGGGTTTACTTGCTGATCTTGTGCAAACATAGAAAGGTTCAATCCTCTCGATACTGGAGGAGAACAAATTGGTAAATTAATAATCAATAACTTTTAGAAGTTAAAAAATAGTTACTTAAATTGGCTTGAGAAACAAAACTAACCCTGCAATTCTAAAATAAATTACAAGGCTAGTTTTTAAGAATAAGTTCGTTTTATTTTGAACTTAACTCATTGAAGGTAAAGATGTATAATTAAATACAACCACCTATACAAACTCCATCAACACATGCTCCAATACATCCAAAAGTACACCCGCAACCAGAAGGGTTAACTTGAGACTTTGATTTAGCTACATTAGATACACTACGCGTGATAGGTTGAGATTGATTTGGTAATTTCATAATAAAAAAATTTAAAAGGTTAAAAAAAAATTATAATAAACTCTATAAAAAGAGTTGTTATAAACATTAGCAATACATGCATGCATTGATTAATAAAAATGTCTCACAAATAATTTACTCCTTTGATTTTGGCGGATAGATTTGTTCACCTTCTTTATCGTAGTAAATATATTTTTTAACTGCCTTCATAGGCTCATGTAATCTTGGCAACCATTCGACAGTTTTTACCAAGTAGCTGCTACCATTTATGTCTTTAAATACAGAATTAGATCTGGAGATAATCACTCGATTTTGTTGGAACGAATAACCATATTCAGGATTAGTATACCATGAAGGTATGCTACCTTGTATTTTCTCATCACGAATAAAACTAATCTGATTGTTCTTCTTATCGTATTCCCAAGTACTACTATATTCACTTTCAAAAACCCACAATTTGTTTTTTTTCATTAATGTTTCTATATCCTTAGGTGGTTCATCTTTGCAAGGAATTTCAATCCCAGCTTCCTCCATTTTTTCTACATTGGGGTATAAAAAAAATCCAAATAATCCTGTTTGATTTTCCTTTTTATCGTAAGTGTAAAGAATTGAGATAATTAGTTCCCCATTAGGATTAGTAACATATCGATATTTATATTTATCAGAAATTCCGATTGAGTCATCGTAAATATATTCTGTGATTAATTCAGGATGTCCCATTAATCCAAAACTTACTTTTTTACTTTTCCTATTGTGCTCGTCTACTTCATATTCTTCTCTTTTAGGAATTTCCCATTTAGGATTGCTGAAAGTATAGTTACTTATCTTGCCTTTTGCATATTCATATTTTTCTTGCCATATCTCATTAGGAAAGATAAATTTACTTTCCTTAATTAAGCCTTTTTCGAAATGATAAAGCTCTTTAGTATCGATAGTTCCATTTATGTCAAAATAGAATTTCTTTACTACATGGCCATATTCATTATAAAAAAATTGGCGATAGATTTTGCCTTGAGTAGGCTTTCCAAATGCAAAAGGATTATATGAAATTGTGGCAGAATGAATACCCTTTCCTTTCATCATTTTAGTAAATGATTTTCGAAAAGTACTATCTTCAACAGCGTCGAAAATATTTGCAATTCCAAAACTTAGTGAGGACATCATAAGCATAAGTTTTTAATATTTAAAATGAATTTTCCTCTTCCTTAATACAAGTAGTAATATCTAATATCACCTGTAGTAACTGTAACAGGAACAACATCACTTACATCAACGGTTAACCTATATTGCTTACGAGCTTGAGTAAGTCTTTCTTTTGGATTGAAGAAGGTAAGCTTGATATCATAACATTCTGCACCTGGTTTGCAGATTGGACTTTTTTCAGCTGAAATTGTATCTAACTCAAGACCTTCGTTATGAGCCTCTGCAAAAATGTCTTTGTGCTGATAAATATTAGTTGCTGAATAATTTAGCGCTCTTTCTTCTCCTGTAAGTCCAAGATTTCGCATTTGGTCATATACTCTATTGAGGAAATTTCTTAATGCTTCTTGTTCAGCATTAGCTTTTGCTGACCCTTTTTTTCCTGTAGTTGTTGATTTTACTAAATCCTTAGTTGTCCAAGCATACATTCCTCTTATTCGAGGTTGAAGCATAGCAACACTATGTCCATTTAATAAACTTTTTGATCCTTTAGTAAGCCCAGGAACAGAAATTCTGTGAATATTTCCATTGGCTTGTTCTGCTAAGAAATCACGCATATTATTATAATTGACAGGAGAATATGGGCCACCAGGTATAATTGCATACATAGGTGTGGAGTCAATATTCAAGGTCCAAATCAATTCTTCTGCAGCCCATGGATTTTGGTCTAAATATGGAAGCATTTGTGCTGGATCATGTGGATTGACATTTCCACCTCCCATTGATTGAGTAAAAGAATCCCGGTGTGATTCTGAACCAAAATCATATCCAAGTGTACCTAAGGCATAAACTTTTGCTGGAGCCCCCTCATTATCATCACATCCACATGACGGATCTATTTCTCCTGAAGGAGAGAGGACTTTAGTTGGAGTAATATTTTCATTTGTCAAAGGCATTCCTGCATTTTGGTTTGTACTGATGTTTTCCATTTTATTATTATTTTTAATATTATTTGATGAATTATTTTCCGCAGAGGCCGAGATACCTATTTCTTGATTTTGGTTCAAAGAAGAATTCGTGATTGACTTTTCCTTATCTTTTGATTCTGGATCTTCAGGTACTGGATTATCCTTACAAGCACATGAAGGATCTATCAAAATCTTATCGAAATTGATTTCTATTTTAGGTTTTGGTCTCTGAGCTTTAGCAGCCTCTTCAGACATTATTTCAGAAGACGGTGCAGTCTCCACTTCAATAGGGGAGTTAAGGACTTCTTCAGAAGCGAGGTTAGAATGATTTTTCATATTGATTATTTTACTAGGTTGAGTAAATTCGATACCTGAAGCGAGCACTCCTTTGTTTTGGCGAACGGCTGCAATAGCTGAAGGCAAGTTAAGTTTGCCACGAAGAAACCGCCTACAATCAATTTCTCCATCACCAATACATGGGATTGCTGTTTGCTCAAGTATCGATTTAATTTTATAAGCATTAGGTTGTTGACCTTCCATTATTTGAAGACTCATTAAAAGTCCTACCACTCCAGAAACTACTGGGGTAGCAAAGCTGGTTCCCCCATCTGTTTGAAATGTTCCACCTCCCGCTTTAGCAGCGGTTAAATTCTTTCCACGAGCTAGAATTCCATTACTTTTGTACGCTTCACCAAAGTTGGTATTTGAAGTTGGATTTCCACTCTCATCCATTGAACCAACTGCTAAAACATTTGAATCAGAGGCAGGAACATGTAAGCAACTGCATCCATTGTTTCCAGTTGCTGCCACAATGAGCACTCCTCTTTTATGACAATTTTCTATAGCTTGTTTTAGAAATGAATCTGGATGTCCTGAATCTGAAAGTTGACCACCGCTAATATTTATTATATGAGCTCCCTGCTCAACTGCAATAGATATAGCTTTTGCTAAATCCACTTGGTTAGCAGAAATGAATTTTCCATTTGCATCATTTGAATATATTGGAATAATTAATCCGTTGCATCCTGGCGCAACTCCTTGAACGGAACTTCTTGGTTTTCCAAAAATTAAACTAGTCACAGCTGTCCCATGATTAAGTGATAAACCTGAAGAATTCGAAGGAATTATTTGATCCTTAGTCCAAGGAACTAACTTGTTGTTGGAAGTTGCAAAGCAAGGATGATTTAAATCTACTTGGCCATCAAGTACAGCTATTTTTATATTAGGATTGCCATAAGTTAGGCTTTGAAGCTCCATCAATTCTGGAATTCCATTCATAATAAAATTGGTTTTAAAAAAAATTCTAGTAGTGGTTTTTAAATTGAATAATTGTTTTAATAAACTATTAAATTGTTGCATTCAACCTAATTCCTTCCTTGGGAATAGGCATAAAAATTCATTTAAACTTTAAGTGTATACGCTTAATGTTTTTCATCATTAATTCGTATAAACAAATTTGGTTTATGATTGATTATTATTATCAATTGCATAGGATTCCTGATGAAAAGAATAAACTGATGCATTCCATAAAACCTCTATTTGAATAAAATTCAAAATAAGTCTTTAATAGTGATTGTGTTTTTTGGAGCCAAATAATGAAAAGTTTTCATTTATGGCGAGAATAAAAATTGTATCTTGATAAAAGTTAAAATATACGAAAGCATAAGAGTTAATTGAATATTCTCTCGTCACTTAAGATCAATCAAAGATTTTAGCAAAAAAATATTATTCAATTCAAAACAATGAATTGATAATTAAAATGAAATACATTTTAAAATTTAAAAAGATAGAATGAAATTTTAATTGAAACTAAAAATATGTTGTCTTAAGTAAACAAAACTGTAAAATAACCAAATACAAAATCTCAGATTGTAGGCTGTTTAGTTTTAAGGCAAAACTAAAAGATTTGCATTTAAAGGGAAAGTAGTTCCTTTACATTTTGTATAACATATTTTTCTCAGTTGAATACCACAAGGTAGAATATTTTTTATTAAAAAAAAATAATATGTAAATTATTTTTCTGTAACCGTGTATATATATATATTACGAATTAGTATTTAAAATATGTAAATAAAGTAGTCCAACCGTTTCAAAATATGGAAAAGTTAGGAATAAAATTTTTTGAAATTAAATTTTTAGATCGCCAATCATTTTAAAATGTTGGAATAGTCTTTAAAATTACTTTTTTGTCATTTTTTCATCCAAAATTACCAAACCTATTTTTAAAGACCTGCTCATCTAAAAGATTAACCAATTTCAATTCCTGAATAATCTTCCTCAATTTGATCTAAAATTCCAAATACATCATCGGGATTAAAGTTAGTCACTAATTTCATTCGATAAGGTTTTATATTTCTGAAACCTCTAAAATAATTAGTATAATGTCGACGCATTTCGAGGATTCCTAATTTTTCACCTTTCCATTCTATGGAATGTCTTAAATGTTGTTTGGCAGCAGCGACTCGCTCATGAATGGTAGGAGGAGGGAGAATCTCACCAGTTTTAAAATAATGTTTTATTTCTCTAAAAATCCATGGATTACCGATACTTGCTCGACCGATCATGATGCCATCCACGCCATATTTTTCACGATATAATTTAGCTTTTTGAGGACTATTAATATCACCATTTCCAAAAATAGGAATATGTACTCTTGGATTTTCTTTAATCTTTCCGATCAAAGTCCAATCGGCTTCTCCTTTGTACATTTGTTTTCGAGTTCGACCATGAATGGACAAAGCTTTAATTCCAACATCTTGCAAGCGTTCCGCTACTTCCTCAATATATTTTGTATTATCGTCCCAACCTAATCGAGTTTTAACGGTCACCGGTAGGTTAGTAGATTTTACAATAAAGTCGGTTAGTTTTACCATTCGGTCAATGTCTTGAAGAATACCTGCTCCTGCCATTTTGCAAACTACTTTTTTCACGGGACAACCAAAGTTAATGTCTAGTACTTCTGGTTTGGCTTCCTCTACAATTTCGGCAGCACGCCTCATAGAATCTTCCTCTGCGCCAAAAATTTGAATTCCCACAGGTCTTTCATAATCATAAATATCCAATTTTTGCACACTCTTAGTCGCATCCCGAATCAAACCCTCTACCGAAATAAATTCTGTGTACATCATATCACAACCTTGTTCTTTGCAAAGTGCTCGAAAAGGTGGATCACTAACATCTTCCATCGGAGCTAACAAAAGCGGAAATTCTCCTAAATTAATATTTCCAATTTTTACCATATCTATTTCTCTAAATTTTATGCAAAAATAAGACTTTTAATGATATGAATTTCAAAGATTCTTCAATAAATTTCTATTGTCAAAAAACAAAGAATTTAATTAAATAATTCATCCTTTCTAATTACATTGTGCGGATTTTTAGATTAATCTTATCAATAATATAATAGATCCTGTTATGAGATTAAATTTTGAATAAAAATGAACTGTTTTTATCTCAAAGCTCAATCTCATAACAAGATTAAAATTCAAAAAGAATAGCCTTATGCTTGATAGTTTTTTAGGAAATAGTCCACGTTGGTTTAAATACACCATGATCGGTTTTTTAGTATTTAATGTGATTTCATATTTTCTTTTGGGAAAAACCATAACAGCATGGATTTTTATTGCTGAATTTATTTTTACACTAGCCATGGCACTCAAATGTTATCCACTTCAATCTGGAGGACTACTTGCCATCCAAGTTTTGTTCCTAAATCTAACAACAGCATTTACTGTTGAACATGAAGATATACATGGAAAAATGGTTAAAAGTGGAGTTTACCATGAGATTTCTCAAAATCTAGAAGTGATTTTATTGTTAGTCTTCATGGTGGCAGGAATCTATTTTATGAAACCTTTGCTGATGTATATTTTCAGTAAAATCTTCATTAAGATTAGGTCTAAAATGGTACTATCACTCTTATTTGTATTCCTTTCAGCAGTACTTTCTGCATTTTTAGATGCCTTAACCGTGACAGCTGTATTGATAAGTGTAACCGTAGGTTTTTATGGAGTTTACCATAAAATTCATTCGAGTTCCTCAGATTATGATCATAGTGGGGTATTGGATAGGAAGGAATTATCTGGAGAAACTTTAGAACAGTTCCGATCATTTTTGAGAAGTTTAGTAATGCATGGAGTTGTTGGAACAGCATTGGGAGGAGTTTGTACATTAGTTGGAGAACCTCAAAATTTGTTGATAGGAGAAAGAATGGGCTGGGATTTTATAGAATTCTTTAAGCAAATGGCTCCTATTACAATGCCTGTTTTTGGATGTGGATTACTAACCACTATATTTTTGGAGAAAACTAAACTATTTGGTTATGGAGCTCAGATGCCAGAGGTTGCGAGGGGAATAATTGAAAGTTATACAGAAGAAATGGATGCTAAAAGGTCAGACAAGGATAAATATGCTTTGATGGTTCAGGCTATTTCAGCAATCTTATTGATCATTGGATTAGCACTTCATTTAGCTCCAGTAGGATTAATCGGTTTAGGATTAATCATTGTGCAAACTGCGTTTACTGGAATCATTGATGAGCATTCGATTGGAAAAGCATTTGAAGAAGCTTTACCATTTACAGGTTTATTGGTTGTTTTCTTTGTGATTGTTGCGATGATCCATGACCAACATTTATTTAGCCCGATAATCGACTGGGCTTTGACATTAGAACCTTCACAACAACCTACCATGTTTTATTTGGCCAACGGAATCCTTTCTATGATTAGTGATAATGTCTTCGTTGCCACAGTTTATATTGGTGAAGTGAAAAGTGTTTTTGATGCAGGAGATATTACTAGAGATCAATTTGAAAAATTAGCAATTGCGATAAACACAGGAACAAACCTTCCAAGTGTAGCAACTCCAAATGGACAAGCTGCATTTTTATTTTTATTGACTTCTGCACTAGCTCCTCTGATTAATTTATCTTATGGAAAAATGGTAAAAATGGCCTTTCCATATACTATTGTTTTAGGAGGAATTGGATTGTTAGGCGTGATGTACCATCTTGGATAAAATTGTTTTTGTGTAGAGACAAGGCTTGCCTTGTCTCTACATGAGCTAAATTCTTTTTTCCAAAAGTTACTTTTCCCAACGATAGAGTTATGAAGTTAAAAAACATGAAATTTAAAATCCTACTATTCCTTTCCATTCCCTTCTTAATTTTTACCTGCAAAAAGATTGACGAAACATTACTCCATGGAAAATGGAAAGTTGCGTCAATGATTGAAAAGGGAAAACCTACCGATAAAGGTGCAGAACAAGCCACCTTCAATTTTCTTCCAAACGGGACTTACACATATGAAATTTCCTACTACAAAGAAGCCGGGATTTACGACACTAAGGATGGTAAATTATACACCACAGATACTCTAAATTCAGATCGTATCAAAAAGGTAGTTAGAGTTGTAAATATCACTTCTGATAGTTTAGTGTTACAAATGAATAATGCAGGTATTCCTCAAATCTGGAATTGTTATAAATCTTCTAAATAAAATTATACGAGTTTAATGTTTAAACTTATTAATAGTGATTTTTATTTGTAAAATGTTGATGATAAGTTAGTTATGTATCTGTTTTTATTTTATGTTTTGTGTTGTTAATTTTCTCTGATGTAGAAAATGTAGGTGAATTAAAATTTTTGGCAAAAGAATTGCAAAGTGATAACTGTAATTTTATACCAATAATTTTAAAATCCCGTGAACATGATCAGTTATAAAAAGGTAACTCGTGTACTTCAAAATCCACCCTCTGAAGATCTAGTAGATTTATATAATGAAATAGACTTACAAATTACTAATCATGAATTGTGTGTGAATGAAGATGAGCCTTTAAAATACCTTCATGAAGCAGATATTCATGGAAAAATTAAAGGGAAATTCTGTATAAGTGCAACCAGTATTCAAAGTAAATATGTGGCATTTGTCTTAGGAAAACATGTTGATTCTACTTTTCCTGAAGCTATTATCCAAATGTTTTTTAATGTAGAAAATAACTACAAAATGCAATTTGGAAAAATTAAAGGAAAGAAAATAGATGGTTGTATCTGCCTAGTTCATCAAGAAGAACACAACTTTGATTTGCAGAGGATTTACGATTCGATTTATGATCTATAGAAAAATTCTTAAACCAACTATAGCTAAATAAAATTAGCAATAAAATTTGCGTCAAGGCACCGGAATGAAAATTTCGGTGCTTTTTGTTTTTTAATATGGAATAAATCTAATTTGTAGTTTTAGAATTTTTGTGATAAAAATCACAATCGAGTTCCCAAAAATTATTGATCTTTGTTTTAGATTTAAAACAAAATGATAATGGAAAAACAAGAAACGAAAAGAAGTATTTTGTCGAGCGTATTTTCAATGAAATGTCCTAGATGTCGAGAAGGAGATTTGTTTTATACACAAACTTTTTCTTACTCAAGACCAACTGAGATGCCTGAAAGGTGCGAGATTTGTAACCAAAGTTTTTCACCTGAACCAGGATTTTGGTTTGGGGCAATGTTCGTCTCATATATTTGGATGGCTTGGTTTTGCTTGTTCTTTGTAGGAGGAGGTATTTTGATTGCAGGTATGAGTGTCAATGGGGCTTTTGCATTATTAATAGTAATTTGTGCAATCTTTTATTTTTGGATTTTTAGAATTTCAAGATCGATGTGGATTCATATTTATGTAAAATATGATCCGCTAGCAAAATCAAAAAATAAGACGAGAATAGCTTCAAAATAAAAAAAGGGATTTAGCAATTTTAGCTAAATCCCTTTTTCTTTTTCTAATTTAAAATATTTTAATCAATCACACTAAAAGTTGTTCGACGATTCGCTTGATGTTCTTCTTCCGAACACCTCGAACACAAACAATCAATAGCAGGAGAGCTTTTTCCAAAACCTTTCGCTTGTAATCTTTCTGATTCAACACCTTTAGTAATCAAGTAGTCAACAGCTGACTGGGCTCTTCTTTGAGAAAGAGTTTGATTATAGTTAGTCTTTCCTCGACAATCAGTATGTGATGCCATTTGGATACGAATATTTGGATTCTCCAAAAGTGTATTGGCCAATTCATTCAAAGTAGGTTCTGCATCACGACGAATATTCCATTGCTCATAATCATAATAAATATTGTCCAAAGTGATTTCCTTATTTTTGAAAACTTTATCCAAAACAATTTCAATCTCAAACTTTTGAACAGGATTGTTTTCATCTTGAGCGATTCCTTTTGAAGTAAATTTTGCAGAATTATTAAAGTACCCTTCGTGACTTCCAAAGAAATTATAATCCGTATTTTCTTCTAATTCCAAGGAGAATTTTCCTTCACCGTCAACTTCCACCGTTCGCTTTTTTCCATTGACATTGATTTCTACTTTAGAATCTAATAATGGCTTTCTTCCTAAAACTTTACTGTTTGGATTATCAGCAAATTGATAGATTTTTTCCAAAACATACCCATCCAAAATTAATTTATACACAATTGGTTCAGGATCTTCAACAACAGGTTTTGGAGGAGGAGGTGGTGGAACTCTTTTTACAAATCGATAAATATCATCATTTCCTTTTCCATCAACTCGGGAAGAAGTAAAATAGCCTTCATGTAAAATATCTCCAGAAGGCTTGAAATTAGGATCAACTACGTAACCAAAATCATCCCAGCCTGAATTAATGGGTGCTTTCAAATTAATGATCGGAGACCAGGCATCATCTCTTGTTTTTATGGAACGAAAAACATCTAAACCACCCATACCAGTATGTCCATCTGATGCAAAATATAAAGTATCATTATGCAAAAATGGAAATTTTTCATCTTTATCAGAATTAATAGTTCTACTCAACGGTCGAGGAGTATCCCAACCATCTGGTGTTCGTTCAGCTACAAAAATATCGTAACCTCCCCATCCATCAGGATGATCTGCTGAAAAATATAAACTCGATCCATCTTTGGAAAGAGTGGGGTGACCATAATTCACATTTGGCTCTACAAATTCCAAAACGACAGGTTCTGTCCAACTGTCTCCTTCCTTATCACTATGCATCAATTTGCAAAAATAATCTACATCTTCGGAGTCATAACATCTAGAAAAATAAATCTCTGTGAAGTCATTATTGAAGGCAATTGTTCCTTCATTATTTGGAGTATTGATAATGCTAGAAAATTCTTCTACTGTGTTGGAGGAAGTATTGGCAATAAATAAATCAGAAAATTTTCCACCAGTCCAATTATAAATATCATCACCTTTGGCATCACTTCGGTCAGACGTGAAGACGATTTGATTGTCTAAATATGGAGTAGGAGCGTACTCGGATGAAGTACTATTAAATGAAGTTTGTTCGATTTCATAACCTGTCATGCCTCCTTGTTTCTGCCAATCCAAAGCAATTTTGCAGGCAGTAATTTCTTTTCGGTATTCATAAGGACTTCCAATTTCTAAACCTAATTCCTTAAAAGATCCCATTGCATCTTCATATTGCTCATTTTTTTTCAATGCATAAGAATATTCTCTTAATGCGTCTACTCCATACTGATTATCGTAAGCAGTTTTATACCAAGTAATGGCAGAGGAATTTTTATTGATTTTTTTATAAGATTCAGCCAAAAGAAACGCGATTTTCCCTTTTTCGACCCGACTGTCTGCTTTTTTATATTCTTTGTTGAGCATGTCAACTGCAACGGAATATTGCATCCTATCAAATGCCATTTTCCCATCTGTAATCTTTTGAGTGAATTTGCATCCCAAAATCATGGAAAATGAAAGTGCTAAAATTGTCCAAGTTTTTAAATTCATAAGGTGGTATTTAGAATGTAATACTACAAAATAAAACGCTTTTTGTAGGTTGTTTGTTGCAGGTTAATTGGTTCATCAGATGAATTGACTCATTTAATGAATAGACGAAATTCTGATATGGAATGGTTGGAACAATTACGGGTAGGTAGAAATAAATAAAGCTCGGCTTTTTGAGCCGAGCTTAGGAAACGAATCTTACAATTTTTTAACCAAAACTTACATTTACTCTTCATACAACATGCGTGCCAAAAAGTATTTTTAACATATAATAATAAATATATTTTGTCCTGAATCCTTTTTGTGCTTAAAAGTAATCTTTCAAATTGAACTCTTTGTTTCAAAAATGCTTTTAAGTGATAATTATGAATTTAAAAAAGTAAAACAATGAAAAATAACAAAACAACAAAGCATAGTAAATTTTTAAGTCTCGTTTTAAGACATAAACCTGAAACGATTGGAATAAAATTAGATGAGCAGGGATGGGTCGATATTGATATTTTGATTCAAAAGGTTAATGATTTTGGTAAAAAAATGACAAAGGAAGAACTATATTTTACCGTAGAAAACAATTCCAAAAAAAGATTTGCCATTGATGAATCTAATAATAAGATTCGAGCCAACCAAGGACATTCTATAGATGTCAATTTAGGTTTTGAACCGATTCAACCTCCTGAAGTTTTATTTCATGGAACAGCTCGAAGGTTTTTAAAAAGTATTTATGAAAATGGTTTAGAAAAACGAAACCGTCATCATGTACATTTGAGCGCAGACAAAATTACCGCTGTAAGTGTTGGACAAAGGCATGGAAAGCCAATAATCTTAGAAGTAAAAGCCTTAGATATGCACAAAGATGGGTTTCAATTTTTCTTATCAGAAAATGGAGTGTGGTTGACAGATAAAGTTCCTACCAAATATTTTAGTAAAAACGAAAACAATGTTTAAATTGAGCTTTGATAACTTCAGGAATTAGTCCCTTATTTAGATTCCAAGATTATTAAACTAAGAAATATACTATGTGACCCTTTTCTAAAGATGCTGTCTTTATGTTTTAAGAAGGGTAAAAGAAATACTTTTATTATTACCTATTGTCAAAAGAACTTTTCAAAATAAATGATAGACACTATCAAAAAACAAAGCCTTAAATCACTTCTCAATATTTTTGATACCACTTTAGATTCAACGGTGAATCAAACTTGGAACGAAAAGTCTGACCACTTGGAATCCTTAGCTAGTGGTGTAGCTAAAATCACTCACCATATTTTAGAGTTAGGAGAATTTGTCAAAACGAGATTGGATGAAGATTCTTTGGAATCAAGTGAAATTTTGCCAAGTTATATTACTCAATATTCTTGGATGGAAGAGGCGAAATCGTTTTTGGTTTTATGGCGAGATGTTATTTTTCAATATCAGAAAGCTTTAGTTTTAGAATCTAATCAAAAAATTTCTTCTGAAAATTTGGAACAACTTCGATTAACTTCGAAGGATGTTATTCAAAAAGGGGTAAAACATTTAAAAGATTTCTTAGAAAAAGAAACGAGTGATTTGTCTAAGAATCCAAGAGAATTAAATTCCAAAATTACAGATTGGAAAAAAATTAAAAGCCCTTGGGAAACTTATCGGAAACAGATCGAAAAAATTAATGAACAATGCAAAAAATTAATCGAACAAAATAAATCCTTACTTCAATCTACTGATGTTTTTCAAAATGTTGAGCAGATTATTCAACAAAATATTACTGCTAGCAAGGTTGAAATTGATCAACTAAAAATATTAGCAAATGAAGCGATCGAATTAGTAGAGCAATATGTCAAAGATAAACCAGGAAAATTATCTACACTTCTTGAAAATATGGAATCCAAATTGGAGACTAGTCATCATTTAGAATTATTAAATATTTCGATTGATCAGAAATTATCCACCTTGGAAGGTAATATTCAGGTTCCAATTGAAACAGAAGGAGGATTATTACTTTTTCGGGAAGTAAATTTGAAAAATAACTCGAGGTTATGGTTGGAATCTGAGACAACTCCCTTGATATATGAATTTTGGGAAATCAACGATCAAATTCTCAATAGTTTTAAAATGGCGTTGATGAATATTCGAAATCGAGCAATGCTTTTTTCTAATGAGCTAAAAAAAGAAAATGCAGCTAGAGAAGAATTAGATCCAAGATTTGAGCAAGAGAAATTTTGTTATCCTTTGAATTCCTTTTTACACAAAACGAATTCATGGGAGAATGAATTGACTACTCTGACTGAGACAATTCAAGAGCGTTTATCTAAAGAATTTAAGATCAGCGAAATTTACAATACGGATAATTCCTTTCTTCCTGTTCCTTTGCAAACGACTATCAATCAGTACCGGCTAACTCAAAATCCATGGGTGCTGAAGACTCGGAATTGGTTTAAAAAACAAGTCAATCTTTTCCAGAAATTTAAGAATACAGTCGAGAAAGAGGATGCTTTAAGCATCTCTGAGAAGATTGTCCGTTATGTTCAAAATAAAAAACCACCTACGGACAACCATCAATATTCCAATATATTTTTGACCAAAGGTTATATGGGGAAATCATTTTGGGTAGGTCGAAAAATTGAAACCGAGCGTTTTAAAAATATTGTAGATCAATGGAGATTAGGATTCCGAGGTGCTGTAATATTAAGTGGTCAACGATTTTCAGGAAAATCCTTATTTGGTGAATATGTTTCCAACCTTCATTTTCCTCAAAAATCTATTCGCCTTTTTCCGAATGTAACATTAAAAGTAGGAGGTCGAGTTTTAGAGACGACTTATAATCTAGGTGCAGCAATAGATTTTATCCAAAAGTATTCAGTCAACGATCAATCTTTAATATGGATTGATGACTTAGAAAATTGGAGTGATCCAAATATTCCACTTGGACAAAATATTAGAGCGCTTACTAAAGCTATTGATAATCATGGTGGTCGAATGTTTTTTATGGTATCGATGGGAAATTGGATGGCAGAACATTTGAACAAAACTCATGACATTCAAAAGGTATTTCAAGCAGATATCAATTTGGATAAAATGAGTGCGGAAGAAATCAAAGAAGCCATTTTGATACGTCATGGAGCGACACATAAAATCTTAGTGAATAAAAATGATGAGGAACCTTCGCCACAGGAATTTCAAAAAATGACTGATGGAATTTATAGAAATACGCAAGGAAATATTGGCGAATCTCTTTCGAGATGGTCTTACTCGATTCACAAAAATACGGAAGAAAAAGTAGTTTATGAGTCACCAATCAATTATGCTATTCCTGATTTCTTAAATCCAGATGTAGCTATAATTTTAACGACATTGATGATGGAAAAACGAACGAATGAATACCGATTACGAAAATTATTTGGTTCTCCATTTCAAGAGAAATTTAATTTTATTATTCAGAGATTGATTAGTATCGGAATTTTGACTAGGCATATTGATGGATGGTTGGAAGTAAATGAATTGGTGGTCAACGAAGTAGGGAAAATGTTGGAAGAGAAAAATTATTTGAAGTTTCATTAAACTTAGTATATGGTATAGGGTACATTCGAGGTTTCTGATACCTACATATTGGAAGAACAATTTTTGGAATTAAATTCATATGAAAAAAATATTAGGAACAATTTTTTTGATTTTTAGTGTAGTCATTTTTGGCTACTCTCAGCATGAAGAGGAGCACCATGCTTCGCTCGATTCGACGAAAGTGGTGGACTCGATGAAAGTGGATTCGGTGAAAGTAACGAAGATGGACACTTTGGTGATGCCAGATTCAACCCAAAAAGAATTGAATGAAATAATTTATCAATTTTTTTCCGAAAGTGATAGTGGAAAAGTCAACTTGGCGATTATCAATGTTCCACCTCAGGCGCCGCAGATTAAGGAAGACCCTAAAGAAGATTTTTTTGCTAAAAGTTATTTTACTTGGTGGAGATTCTTTCTAAGTTCATTATTCTTTTTAGGTCTTTATTTTTTGCTCGAATTTTTGAGTCGAATTTTGACTAAGTATAATTTTTTAGGAAAATATCAAAGCGATGTAAAAAGTACGATCATGCATTCTCTTTTAATTTTTGAAGCAGTTGCTCTGTTGATTTTAGGAAGTGCTTTTGTTTTGATAAATCCAATTTATCATGGCATCTTAGCTGCTATCATTTTAGCGGTTGGATTCAATCATATCAAAAATTATTTTAGTGGAAGGATTGTTCAATTCGATCAATCGGTTGCGGAAGGGAAAAGATTAAAAACCCTTGACTCACAAGGAGTTATCTTTAAAAAAGGAAGATTAGGATTGAAATTAAGAACTCAAAAAGGAGTTCAATTTGTCAACTATTCCAACCTGATTTCAGATGGATATACTTTATTAACAGGAGTAGAAGTTGGTGGGTTTTATGAGTTGAAAATTCAGCCAAAAGATCTTGAAGTGAAAAAAGATTACTTAACTATTTTAAGAGATTTACTGACCACTACACCCTATTTAGATTTAAGTCATAAGCCACAATTAGAAAAAGTGGATGATGAATCTAAAACTATTTTGGCTAGGGTAGAGGTGAAGGAAGAAAGTCATTTGCAAGACTTGGTTACGCTAATAAAGGAAAGAAATTTTTCTTGCAAAGTGATTTCGTAGCAAAACATTTACAAAAAGAAATTTTATAAAAATAAAAATATGGACCTTTCTAATTTGAGTACCGAAATGATTTTAATAGCAGTTTCTGCGATTATTATTATTTCATTTTTCTTTGGTGAGTTATCAAGGAAAACTAATATACCATCAGTTTTGATGCTCATCATTTTTGGAGTGATTTGCCAAAGTTTTGTGAAAATTGAGCAAGAAACACTTCGACCTATTTTAGGATTATTGGGGACAGTCGGACTTATTATGATTGTTTTGGAAGCAGCTTTGGAACTAGAATTAAAAAGTGAAAAATATATTCCAATTGCTAAAGCGATGGCGATTGCACTCATAGGCCTATTGGCGTCTACGTATATTGCTGCAGAGATTTTATATTATTTTTATGCAGATGATGGTATGACAATGGAAAAGGCTTGGATATATGCTACTCCGTTATCCATCTTGTCTAGTGCGATTATTATTCCTAGTGTTTCGGCATTGAACCCCGCCAAAAAAGAATTTCATATTTATGAAAGTACCTTTTCAGATATATTGGGGATTATAGTTTTTTATTATTTGACAGGCCAATTAGCGCATGCAGATGACCACGGAGGTGGTTTAGTTGGTTATGGCGGAAATGTATTGTTAACCATCGTAGTTTCATTTATTGCGAGTTATTTAATCATCCTTATTTTTCAAAATATAAAAAGTCATACTAAGTTATTCTTGTTGATTGCAGTACTACTTTTATTATATGGAGTTGGAAAAGAAATGCACCTTTCTGCTTTGATTGTAATTTTGATTTTTGGATTGATTATCGCCAACATGAAATTATTTTTCAAAGGTCCATTGGGGCGATGGTTACATCTAGAAAAGGCAAATCATATATATGAGGGGTTGCATGTTATTACAATGGAAACAGCTTTTGTAGTACGAACTTTTTTCTTTGTAATTTTCGGGTTATCAATTAATTTGTTATCATTAAATAGTCTGAACGTTGCAATTATTAGTGGTTTAATTATCGTGTCTATTTATGTGATTCGTTACCTCACATTGCGACCTTCTATTGGTGAAGATATTGTACCTCAATTATATATAGCTCCACGTGGATTGATTACTATCTTGTTATTTTATAAAATTCCAGAGGCTGCAAAGGTGGAAGCATTTAACAATGGGATTTTGCTTTTTATAATCATTGGAACAAGTCTAATTATGACGGTTGCGATGATTATGGATAAAAGAAAAACAGGTAAAGCTGTTCGTAAGGCTGAAGATCAACCCATTGGATATGAAAAATGGAAAGCACCATCTATCTCAGAAGTTATTGATAGTCAAGGAGATAAGCATTGATTTAATGGTTAATTTTGAGTGTTTTAACAAAAGAGAATGATACTATATTGAAGCCGTAAAACGTAAAACGATTTAACATTTTAATAAAAAATAAATGAATATAAAAGAGCTGGCAAAAACTGTAGATGAAGCAGCATTAAATGCCAAACCAATTCCTCAATTAAGTTTAGAAAATCAATTTTCGGAAAAAGATGCTTACGAAATTCAAGCAACTTCTATTGCAAGAAGATATAACCGAGGAGAAAAATTAGTAGGAATCAAACTCGGTTTTACTAGCAAAGCCAAAATGGAACAAATGGGTGTCCATGATATGATCTGGGGAAGATTGACCGATAAAATGTTGATTGGAAAAAATTCAAATATTTTGTTAGAAAAATTTATTCATCCTCGTGCCGAACCTGAAATTTGTTTTTTGGTAAAAAAAGAAATTAGTCAGGAAGTGCCAATGAGTGAAATAAAAGAATACATTTACGGAGTAGCTGGAGCGATAGAAATTATTGATTCGAGGTACCAAAATTTTAAATTTTCTCTGGAGGATGTGATTGCTGATAATTGTTCATCTGCAGGTTTTGTAATTGGTAAATGGTACAATATTGACACACCAATCGCAGATTTAAAAATGGATTTAATCATCAATGATGAAGTGGTTCAATCTGGTTCGTCGAATGCGATTTTAGGTGACCCTTGGGAATCTGTTGTAGCTGCTTCTAGGCTTTGTGCGCAATATGGTCAAGTTATTAAAGCAGGAAGTTACATCATGGCTGGTGCTGCAACTTCTGCGGTTTATTTAGAAAAAAATCAATCTGTAAAAGTGGCGGTAGAGTCTTTAGGGACTATTCAATTTTCTATCCAGTAAACTTAAATATATTCAAAGCGGTGTTAGTACTTCAAGCGCTAACACCGTTTTTCGTTTCGATTGTTTTTAAAAATTTAAATAAATTCCAACACTTGAAAGTCGAAAAACATATTCCGGGTTTAGATTTACCTAACCTTCACAATAAGCCTTTTGAGTTTGCTATTGTTTCTAATCGAGAAATTCTAGATTATAATATTCCGACCAACCATGATCCTTTTCGACCTCATCGAATTAATTTTTATGCGATCCTTTTTATCCTTGAAGGAAATGGAAAACATTTCATAGATTTTAAAAGTTACGATTATCAAAAAGGAAGCATAGTATTTATCGCAAAAGATCAAGTTCAAGCATTCCAAAAAAACGAAGATCGAGAAGCTTTCTTTTTATTGTTTACTGAAAATTTTATTGAACGAGGAAGTCTTAGTTCTAACTTAATGCAAGAATTAAGTTTATATAATTATCATTTATATTCTCCTGTGATAAACTTACAGGAAGACGAAATGAATATTTTTAAAAGCCTAGTCAAAAGAATAAAAAAAGAATATAATGCTCCTGATGATAATTTGACGGAAGAAATTATTCAATCTTCTTTAAAAATATTTTTAGGATTATCAGAACGAATTAGAAAAAAAAATCAATCTACTTTAACTGTTTCAAAGTATCAAATAGAATTTATTCAGTTTCAAAATCTACTCAATAAACATCTTTTTAATTCTCGTCAAGTTCAATTTTATGCGAATGAAATGAATATGTCTACAAAAAAATTAAATCGGATCACTCAAGAATTGATGAATAAGCCAGTCAAAACTTACATCAATGATTCGTTAATTTTGGAAATTAAACGACTCCTAATGAACACCTCATTAAGCATCAAAGAAATCAGTTATAAAACTGGTTTTGAAGACCCTACCAATTTTGTAAAATATTTTAAAAAATATACCGAATTAACTCCAGTAGATTTTCGAAATAAATATTGAATCAAAGGTAATTAAGCATAGTTTTCAGTTAATATAATATCAATTTTTATTCCCATAATTACCATTGATGATTTTAGTTAATAAATTAAAATAAGTCTATTTTTATTCCGGAAAACGAAGAATAAGTTAAAGGAAATAAATTTTTATTTTTCTTTATTTAAAAGAAAGTGTTTTTTATTCTGATAAGTGCTGCTGAAGTATAAAAAAATCTGTTTTTAGGCTTTCCTTCCAAATACCCTTCTTATTTATGTGTTTCTGTATTTTGTCCCGTTTTAACCATTTTTCTTCTTTTTTTAACCTTTTACAATTTTTGTTTAATGTTGATTTTTGCATCATAATTTTCAAACCTATTTTAAAGAACATATTACAAAGAAAAATTAAAGAGGAAGAGTATGAAAGTATTACATCAATATATCCAAATTTTTGCCATGATATTAGTGGCAAATTTCTCTTTGGCAAATACAAATACAATAAATAATAACAGCATTTTTGATTTAATTAATTATCAAGAAATGCTTGAGGTTGATTTGAAATTAAATATGGAGGAAGTTTTTGGAA
Organism: Saprospiraceae bacterium; assembly: GCA_045106765.1. GTDB lineage: Bacteria > Bacteroidota > Bacteroidia > Chitinophagales > Saprospiraceae > CAJQQY01. Next base: position 47,857 of record JBGCFD010000146.1, read on the forward strand.
ATCGAAGAAGTGAAGATAAACATAAAGCTGTTTTATCATTTAATGATAAAAATGGAATCGGACAAACTTGGGATATCAAGGTTGCTTTGCGAGGGAAATTTAGAAGAACTAGATGCAATAATTTAGCTCCATTAAAATTACATTTTAAGAAGAGTGATTTATATGATGCAGGGTTGGCTAAGTTCAATGATTTAAAATTAGTCAATCAATGTATGGAGGATTCAAAAGATTTGAAGCAACTATTGGTAAGAGAATATTTGGCATATAAATTATATAATCAAATTACTGAAGAAAGTTTTAGAGTTCAATTTTTAAAAATTAATTATATTGATAGCCAAACTGGAAAATCAAAAAAACAATATGGTTTTGTCATTGAAGATACAGCCCAATTAAGAGCACGAATTGATGCAGCAAAAGTTGAAAAACAATTCAATACTGCTCAAGAGAAATTTAATCAAGAGCAAGTAAAGTTAATGTCTGTTTTTCAATATATGATTGGAAATCCAGATTGGTCGCTCAATCGAAGTCATAATGTGAAAATAGTTTTGCAAGAAGATAAATTAATTGCGATTCCTTATGATTTTGATTTTTCAGGTTTTGTAGAAGCTCCTTATGTTTTATTAAATGATGAACTAGGAATTAACAGTACAAAAGAAAGGATCTTTCTTGGTTTTGAAAATCATGTAGAAGATTTGGCAAAAGAACTCGATATTTTTTCAAATAAAAAATCATTATTAATCCAAACGATTAAAGATTGTGATGCTTTAAAAGGAAGAAATCGAAGAGAAATGATTAAATTTATTAATTCATTTTATGATGAGACGGATACTTTTAAGCTACCCTTACAAAAAAATAAAGTCCCAACACTTGGGGATTAAAATAAGAATAAACACAGAAACACTTATTAAAATACTAGCAAACACATATTTATGATGGAAGTTTTACACAAAGAAATAATTGTTAAAAAAGAGAAAAAGCAGAAAAAAAAGAAGAGCGGAATATCAAAACAGACAATTAATATTATTCGCACGACTCAAAGAAACAATATTGATTTAACAGCTATTGCAGATAATAAAGCTAATGTATTACTTAGTTTGAATGCTATAATAATTGCAGCACTTATTCCGATTGTAATTGCTAATGTTGACATCGTTTTTGAAAAAATGATGATTATTCCATTAATGATTTTAGCGGTGACAAGCTTTATCACAATCTATTTGTCGGCAGCAGTTTTGAAGCCTTCTAATTTTGATAGAATGAGAGCTAGTAAAAATCCTGATTCAGAATCAAGTCCATTCTTTTTTGGAAATTTTTATAAAATGGAGGCAGAGGAATATTTTGATTTTATCAAACCTTCCTTATCAAATCCTAAAGATTTGAAGGCACATTTGGCACAAGATTTATATTATATAGGAAAGCGATTAGGAGAAAAAATGGCCTTTGTTCGTCAAGCCTATAATATTTTTACAATTGGAATTTTGGTAACATTGATTTCTTTTGGTGCAGTCGTATTCTTCTTTTAAATAAAAAAAAGCTTCGAACCTTGATTGGTTGGAAGCTTTTTTTTTAGAAAAACCTTGTTAAGGAAATTTAGGAAATTTATCAAAATTTGGTTTTCGTTTTTCCAAAAATGCATTTCTTCCTTCTTCTGCTTCTTCAGTCATGTAACCTAATCGAGTGGCTTCTCCAGCAAAAAGTTGTTGTCCAACTAGTCCATCATCAATCATATTGAAAGCAAACTTTAACATTTTTATTGCCATTGGACTTTTGGCTAAAATTTCTTGCGCCCATTGATAAGCAGTATCTTCCAGCTCGTCATGAGGAATAGATGCATTTGCCATTCCCATCGCAACAGCTTCATCAGCTGAATAATTTCTTCCTAAAAAGAAAATCTCACGAGCTCTTTTTTGACCAACTTGTCGAGCTAAATAAGCTGAACCATAGCCAGCATCATAACTCGCTACATCAGCATCTGTCTGCTTAAAAATCGCATGTTCTTTACTTGCCAATGTCAAATCACAAACAACATGTAAACTATGTCCACCACCAACTGCCCATCCTGGCACTACTGCAATTACAGCTTTATTCATAAATCGAATCAAACGTTGCACCTCCAAAATATTCAGTCGATTAATTCCATCTTCTCCCCGATAACCTGTCTTGTCACGCACCCTTTGATCACCTCCTGAGCAAAAAGAGTAGATGCCATCTTTTGGAGAAGGGCCTTCAGCAGAAAGTAAAACGACCCCGATGGTTTGATCTTCCCGAGCATCAACAAATGCTTCGAAAAGTTCAGAAACAGTTTTTGGTCGAAAAGCATTTCTAACTTCTGGACGATTAAATGCTATTCGAGCTACGCCGTTTTTTTTACGATAAGTAATGTCTACATATTCTTTTGCGGTAATCCAACCATTATTTTCCATGTTTTATTTTTTATTTTTTAGAAAATTAATTTGAGTTATTTCGATAAATCGGAAACAGAAAATATCTGTTTAAGTTTATCAAATACAACGCAAGAATACAAAATATCTTCTTGATTTTAATTTTCCTCACCTGCTTTTTGCAATTCAGTTTTGAAAATCAACAGTTCATCTGTTTTTGGTTTACTTCAGTTTATTCTTGATATATCTTGCTGATGAAAACAATACAAATATTTAATCATTTAAAATTTTCTCGTTATGAAAAAGTCATTCTTGTTTTTAGTATTAAGCATTCTAACTTTCTCTTCTTTGCAAGCTCAAAATACATTTGCGTTAGTGAATAATGATGCTTCAACGTCTATCTTAAAAGCTTCAAATAGTGAATTATCGGCAGTAGAAATAGAAGAAAACAAATTTAGAAAAGTAGAAAATGATGTAATGAAAAAATTACAAGATGAAGTGGAATTTCCAGAATTAGCTTATCAGTATGGAGTGGAAGGAACAGTACTTTTGCAATTTACTTTTGATGGAGAAATTAAAGATTTGAAGGTAGCAAAATCTCTTGGTGCAGGTTGTGATCAAGCGGCAATAAAAGTATTGGAGAATTTCCCGAAAATATATAAAGAAATGGGTGGCGAAAATGTAGATGGAATTCAGATAACAGTTCCTTTTAAGTTTGAAATTTGATTATCGAACTCACAAGGTGATTTTAAATCACCTTGTGAGTATATTACTTTTTGAGTAACTCTTAATTTAAAGTTTCTTCATTTTTATCGCATAAACATGAGGGATTTTCAATTCCCTTTTTCCATAATAATACATTCCATTATCTAAGGAATTCATATTAGGGAAACAATTGTAAGGACTTTCTGCAAACTCTTGAAAATCAATTAGTTGCATGCCATTACTCATTAAAGGACGCATGATATCAGAAAGAGAATGTAACCAAAAATATTCTTTCAATTGAATGGGTGCATCTCGGTTGGCATAAGTACCTTCCTCGACTTCGGTAAATGGTTCTCCAATATTGAAATATGGATAAGTCAGTTCTTTTTTATCCCAATCAAACATCAATAAAACGGGATGAAAATCTGCGATGAAAAAGATACCTCCAGGCTTTAGGAAATGACTAATTACTTTCGCCCATTTTTCTAGGTCAGGTAGCCAACCAACTGTTCCATAAGAAGTATATACAATATCAAATTTTCCTTCTAAATTTTGATCTAATTCTAACACATTACTTTCCACAAATTTAGCATCAAGGTTTAGTTCAGCATTTAATTGTTGAGCTAATTCAACAGCTTTCGGAGAGAAATCTACTCCAGTAACTTTAGCCCCCATTCTTGCCCATTGTAAACTATCTTGTCCAAAATGACATTGCAAATGTAACAATGACTTTTCGGAAACATCACCGAGTGCATCGAGTTCAATTTTATTTAGTGGGTTTTTCCCATTTTTAAAATTTTCCAAATCATAAAATTCAGAATCTTTGTGGATGTCAGTTTTGGCTTCCCACAATTTTTTGTTGGTGTCGAAATATTCTTGCATTAGATTTTTATTTTATTTTTTCTTCGAGACAATACATGCCTGTCTTTCTACTACAAATGTTTACAGAAAATAATTTCAAACTTTTTAAAATTCTATAAAAAATCACACACTCCATCTAGCCACAGGCACCACATCTTGTCCAACAAATTCTTTTTTCAAATATTTAAAATATCCAGTTACAGCAATCATCGCAGCATTGTCTGTACAATATTCAAATCGAGGAATATAAGTTTCCCAACCCATTTCATTTCCCATTTCTTGCAATCCACTTCTCAACGCAGAATTTGCTGAGACTCCGCCTGCAATTGCCAGATGTTTGATTTCAGTTTTTTGTGCAGCAACTTTTAATTTTTTCAATAAAATACTCACAATTCTAGCCTGAACGGAAGCACAGATATCATTTAAGTTTTCCTCAATAAAATTTGGATTCTCTTTTATTTTTTTTCTCAAAAAATAAAGAATAGAAGTTTTTAATCCACTAAAACTAAAATCTAGTTCGCCAACTTTAGGTTCTGTAAATTCAAAAACAGGTTTTCCCAGTTTAGCATATTTATCAATCAATGGTCCAGCAGGGTAATCAAGGCCAAGTAATTTTCCAGTTTTATCAAATGCTTCACCAGCTGCATCGTCAATCGTTGAGCCAAGCAATTCCATTTCCAAGTGATCTGTAACTTTTACAATTTGAGTATGTCCACCTGAAACAGTCAGACATAAAAATGGCAATGGAGGTTTTGGATCTTCTGCATAATGAGCCAAAATATGAGCTTGCATATGATTCACTTCGATCATTGGAATATTCAAACTCATGGCAAATGATTTGGCAAAGGAAACACCCACCAAAAGAGAACCGATCAACCCTGGTCCACGTGTAAATGCAACGGCAGAAAGTTCTTCTTTTTTGATTCCAGCTTTTTGAATAGCAGCATCCACAACTGGAACGATATTAATCTGATGAGCTCGTGAAGCTGCTTCTGGAACAACACCTCCATATAATTTATGTACCTCTTGATTGGCGATACAATTACTCAAAATTACCCCATCTTGAATCACCGCAGCTGAAGTATCATCACAAGAAGATTCAATCGCTAAAATTATTACACTCATTTTTTTTTATTTATATCTGTTATAATTGTATATTTATGAAAATATTAAATATTCCATAACCTCTTGCACTTTAAAAAAGAATTTTTCTAATAATATTCTTTTATCAAGTCAAGGGATTTTTTTTTGTATTTAATTAGACTTTATTCCACATGAAATTGTAAGGACGACCGTCTAACATTCAACGTCTAACGAATAAAGTTGCATACTCTTCCATTTTACATACTTACATGAGAAAACAAAGAAATGAAAAAAAGGATTAACTTTTTTTTATCTCACACGTCAAAAACTATTTTTTTTACATCTTAAATAATAATCTCATGTTTGGCAACAAATCTAAACAAAATCAAAAAACTAATAAAACAGAAAGTACTTCATCTTCCAACGGAAATGGCAAAGCTTTAACTTGCATTATTGCATCTGGAACTCGAATTGAGGGAAAATTTATTACAACCGAAGATATCCGATTAGATGGAACTATCGTTGGTGAAGTAAAATGTAAAAAGCGAGTAGTTATGGGGCAAACAGGGAAAGTAGAAGGTCACGTGGAAACCGTTGATTCAGCAGTTAGAGGAAATGTAAAAGGAGAAATCAAAGTCTCTGGAACACTTCATTTGCATGAAACAGCAAAAATTGACGGAACAATTATCGCTCGCAAAATGGTTGTAGATTCAGGAGCTTCTTATTCTGGTGATTGTAGAGTAGGGGATCAACATTTTAAATAAGGTTTAAAAATTCATTTGACATTGAACGTTAGACGTTTTATAATTAATGAATAATGAACTCTAGTATTTGAAAAGTGAAAAAATAAAATATTGGTGAACATATTTTCATTCTAAATACAAATCGTTGTTGAGCCGTAAAACGTCAAACGTTCAACGTCAAACGAATAAACTCTAATCCATTACTGATTTTTAGAATAAATAATTACCAATAATCCTTATTTTTTTAATAAAAAATATTAATATTGCGACTTAACAAAATGAAAAAATTAATATTATGAGATTGATTATTAACTTAATCTTGATTGCTGTGATAGCCCTTTTAGGTTATCTATTATTTTTTGGAATTAAAGAGCCAATTGCTTTTGGTGACGCTAAAAAAGAACGTTTAGAAGCAGTTACTGATCGACTTAAACAAGTCCGATTTGCTCAAGAATTTCACCGAGACATTACAGGTAAATTTGCCAGTAGTTTCGATAGTTTAAAGTATGTTTTAACGACTGACTCTTTTACTCTTGTTAAAATTATTGGTAATCCAGATGATCCTAATGCAGAGTTTACAAGAATTGAAACTAAGAAATCTGCAAAAGATTCGCTTGCTTTTCTTTATACTGATCCAAAAAGTAAAGTGAAAATTGTTTTAGACTCTTTACCATTTGTTCCTTATGGAAATGGTGCAAGATTCTCCATCCAAGCTGATACATTGACTTATCAAAAAACATTGGTAACTGTTACTGAAGTTGGTACTCAATGGAAAACATTCATGGGGAAATATGCAGATGCCAAATATCAACGTTACGATAACCTTTACTTTCCAAATAATTTAGTGAAATTCGGAGACATGTCAGGGCCAAACCTTGGTGGAAATTGGGAATAATCAATACAAATATTATTGAAGATTCTTTTGCTAAAAAAGACGCTTCAAAATACAACCTGTCCATACTAATAGGTATGGACAGGTTTTCTTACGCCATATTGGATGATGAAAATCATTTATTAGCATTAAAAAGTTATTTGATCAATGCTGATCTCAAAGCTTCTAAAAAATTACATCCCGCGCTTCAAGATCTTTTTATTGAGGATGATGTTTTAAAATTGCCTTTCCAAAAAAAGACAGTAGGTTTTATCAATAATAAAACTACGTTTGTTCCCAATAAATTTTTTCAAGAAAAAGAAGTTGATACTTATTTGTCAAAACAAGTCGGTTCCTTAGAAGCTGATCAGATTTTTGTAGATGAGGTAGAATTAATGGGAGCAAAAAATGTTTATGCATTTGATCAAGAAGTTTATTTTTTAGTCAAAGGTTACTTGCCAAATGCTCGATTTATTCATAACGCTACTTCAGTTTTGCAAGGTTTTTCATTTAATCAGAATAATAGTTCTGGGAAAAAAGTCTACGTTAATGTGAAAGGTGATCACTTGCAAATTGCTCTTTTTGATAACCAAGAAATGGTTTTTTATAATTCTTTTGCTTTTCAAAATGAACAAGATTTTATTTATCAAGTAATGTTGGTTTTTAATCAGTTCAGATTATCAACAGATTCAAATCCAGTAATTTTATCAGGACAAATTACCAAAGACTCCAAAATTTATAGAATGTTATTTCGGTATATCAATAAAATTCAATTCTCTAAAGCTCCCTCAGCTATTCAATTAGGTGGAAATTACCATGGCATTCCAACTCATTTTTTCTTCGATTTATTTAGTTTAGGATTATGCGAATAGTAGGCGGAAATTTTAAAGGACGTAAATTCAATCCTCCTGCGAAAAATTGGCCGACTCGTCCAACTACAGATTTTTCCAAAGAGGCTTTGTTTAATATTCTCAATAATACTTGGGATTTTGAAGGAATGAAGGTTCTTGATCTTTTTGGAGGAACAGGTAATCATAGTTATGAATTTATTTCTAGAGGTTGTAATGATGTGACTTATGTTGATAAATTTGGTGGTTGTGTTTCTTTTGTAAAGCAGACTGCCAAGACCCTAGATATCGAAGATAAAATCAATATCATTCGAGGTGATGTGTTTAAATTTATCGAAACAACTCACCTAAAATTTGATTATATTTTTTGCGGACCACCTTATCCTTTGCCTCGATTAGCAGATCTTCCTGATTTAATTTTTAAGCATGAATTGTTATTAGAAGAAGGTTGGGCAGTCGTAGAGCACAATGCTATTCACGATTTTAAAAACCATGAATATTTTTTTGATGAACGAAAATATGGAGGAACTATTTTTAGTTTCTTTAGGTATAAAGTCTAAAAATCACCAATTCCTTTTTTGTTGTCCTTCCTGTTAAGACTGGGTTAAACCTTAAATTCATACACCAAAATCCTCTTAAAAATTTACTATTTTTGTAATCTATTATTACAATTCCAATTTTTATGAAAAAAATAATTTGGATCATCTTTCTTTTTGCAAGCTATTCTGCTTTTGGGCAGAATAACTTAACCGGTTTGTGGTTGGGAAAAATCACACAGGAAGAGGGAGGATTTGCTCCGGATTATACTTTTGAAATTTATATTACCCAAAAAGGAAATAAAATAAAAGGTCGCTCTTATGTTTATGTCGATGAGATCTATGCGTCATTTGATATTTCGGGAGAGATAAATAATGAAATATATTTAGAACTAAAAGATAGTGATATTTTGGACAGTAAAGTTAATGATGGAATGGAGTGGTGTCTGAAAAAGTATCAATTGGTATTTAAAATGAAAAATGGAATTCCATGCCTAGAAGGATTTTGGCAAGGAAAAACATCTTTTAGTACCTGTATTCCAGGGAAAGTTTTTTTAAAAAAACAGGTTCCAAGAGCCTAAGTTTTTAAATGAAAAAAAATTACTTTTGCGAAATAATTAAAGCATGAAAATCAAATTAATCTTTCTACTCATTTTCCAAATTTTTAGTAGTTCAATTTTTTGCCAATATCATTTTTTGGAAACGCTAAATGATGTATTAATTGGGCCACATAATGTAGATCAGTTTTATCCTGAGCAAGTGGAATTTTATACAAAAAGGTATAATAAAATGACCAATTATATTGATAAGTTAATTGGTGGTCATGAAGCCGAAATACAAGAATTGGAAAAGGCTGGAAAAAAGAAAATTTTGAATCGAGGTAGAATTAATCAAAAGAAAGAAATCATTGAGATTTTAGAAATTGATAAAGAGATTATTGAAGATTATAAAATGTTGTGGGCTGGATTAGTTTTAGGTTCAAGGGAGAAAGATTTTGCGAAGGCATTTGATGAATCTCAATGTTATAGTTTTTTTGCCAACTATAAAAACATCTCATCTCAAGATTGCAGAATAGAATTAGATAAAAGAGAATTTTTGGAATGGGAAGAATTTATGCGCCTAGGAGAAATTGAAAAAAAGCAACATCGACAAATTATTCAACCAGCAGGAACAAAGTGGATCAAAAAGAGAGCAGACAAAAATTGTCTTTCCAATGATCCAAAAGATTGTATGGTTTGGTGCTTGCTAGAAATTCCTGAAGAATATCAAGTGATTAATTATTATGAAGAAGCTCCTGAAAATTTCCAAGTATCTGAAGATAGGGCTGTTTTTTATAGAAATTTTTCCTTAGAAAATTCACAAGAAAAAAAATATCGAATCTTTACTTTAAGAGAAAACATGGAGCTAAATATTTTAGATTTTAAAACCATCAAATGTGATTAGCTTTAAAAAAAATTGAAAAGCAATTAATGAAACTAAACACTAAGAAAATCAGTTTAGTTTTTAATTTAAAAATCATCATTAATTATAAATGAGTATTACAGAAATTATTAAAGAAGGGACTGCGCTCGCAGTTAAGGAATTGTACGATCATGAGATCAACGCTGGCGATGTCAATATCAACACGACACGCAAGGAATTTGATGGTGATTATTCAGTAGTCGTTTTTCCATATACCAAAGTTGCTCGCAAAAAACCGGAACAAATCGGAGAAGATTTAGGAAAGTATTTAGTGGCGAAATATGAGGACTTGACAAATTACAATGTCATCAAAGGTTTTCTAAATTTAGAAGTGAGTGATAATTATTGGAACCAATATCTTGCTCAAACTAGGGAGAAGGAGACCTTCAATAAACCTTTCCACGGGGAGAAAATCATGATTGAATTTTCCTCACCCAATACCAATAAACCACTTCACTTGGGGCATGTTAGAAATATTTTGTTGGGTTGGTCTTCATCCAAAATTTATGAAGCACTTGGTTACGAAGTACAAAAGGTACAAGTCATCAATGACAGAGGAATTGCTATCTGTAAAAGTATGTTGGCTTGGCAAATGATGGGTAATGGAGAAACACCTCAGGAAGCAGGAATTAAGAGTGATCACTACGTTGGAAAATGGTATGTCGAATTTGAAAAACTATTTCAAGCAGAATATAAAAACTGGCAAGAATCTACCGAAGGTCAAACTGTCTTTTCCACCCAGAAAAAAGATAACCAAGAAGAAATCACTTTTTTCAAAGGATTTAAAAATACTTATTTTAATGAACATTCTAAGGTTGGAGCTGATGCAAAAGCAATGTTATTAAAGTGGGAAGACAACGATGATGAAGTTAGAAATCTTTGGAAGAAAATGAATGGATGGGTATACGAAGGATTTGATGTAACTTATAAAAACTTAGGAATTGAATTTGATAATTTATATTACGAATCAAATACTTACCTTTTAGGAAAAGATATTATTGATGATGGATTGTCGAAAGATATTTTTTACAAAAAGGAAGATGGGTCAGTTTGGATAGATTTGGAAGATGCAAAAATGGATCACAAGTTGGTTTTAAGAAGTGATGGAACGTCTGTTTATATGACTCAAGATATTGGAACAGCTGAGAAAAGATTTCAAGACTTTGGCGCAAAAAAAATGGTCTATGTGGTTGCCGATGAACAAAACTATCACTTTAAAGTTTTGTTTGAAATAATGAAAAGAATGGGCGCATCCTATGCAGATGGATTATTTCATTTGAGTTATGGGATGATTGATTTGACTACAGGAAAAATGAAATCAAGAGAAGGAACGATTGTCGATGCAGATGATTTGATGTCAGAAGTAATTGAAGCAGCAAGAGTGAATGCTATTGAGAAAGGAGGATTAGAAGGAATGGATGAAGCGAAGAAAGATGCCATTTATAGAAAAATTGGATTAGCTGCTTTGAAATTTTTTATCATCAAAGTCAATGCAAAAAAGAGAATGATCTTCAACCCTGAAGAGTCAGTTGATTTGCAAGGAAATACCGGGCCATACATTCAATATGCTTATGTTCGAATCCAATCTGTTTTGAAAAAAGCAGGAGACGTGGATACCTCGATCGCAACAAATTATACTAATCTTGGAGCGACGGAAAAAGAATTGATTGGACAAATTTATAGGTTGGATGAAGTGGTGAAAATGTCTGCAGATCAATTTGATCCTTCCTTCTTGGCAGCTTACTGTTATGAAATGGCAAAGACTTATCATAGGTTTAATCACGATCATAGAATCATTAATGCCGAGTCGGAAGAGGCAAAAGCATTTAGAATTAGATTGTGTGAAGTAACAGGAAAGGTGTTGAACTTCGGAATGGATTTACTAGGAATCGAGATGCCAGAAAGAATGTAATTTATAATAATTAAGAATGAGGTATCGGATACCTGAACTATAAAATTTTTTAATAAAAATAGAATGAGCGAAACAGCTAAAGAATCCCTGAATTTTATCGAACAAATCATTACCGATGATTTAGAAACGAAAAAAAATGTAACCGTTCATACTCGTTTCCCACCTGAACCAAATGGCTTTTTGCACATTGGTCACGTCAAAGCGATTGCAATTAATTTTGAAACAGCTAAAAAATTTGGTGGAAAAACTAATCTCCGTTTTGACGATACCAATCCTACGACAGAGAAAACTTTTTATGTCGACAATATCAAAAACGACATCAAATGGTTAGGTTATGATTGGGAAGATCGAGAATATTTTGCTTCAGATTATTTTGATCAGTTGTATGCTTTCGCAGTTGACTTAATCAAAAAGGGTTTAGCCTATGTGGATGATTCTACTCCTGAGGAAATTGCAGAAATGAAAGGTGATCCAAATACACCTGGAAAAAATAGTCCAAATCGAGATCGAACGATAGAAGAAAATTTCCGCCTATTTGAAGAAATGAAAAATGGAGTTCATCCTGACGGAAGTATGGTGTTGCGAGCAAAAGTAGATATGGCTCATCCTAATTTGTTGATGCGTGATCCTAATCTTTATCGAATAAAAAAAGCAACACATCATCGAACAGGTGACAAGTGGTGTATTTATCCTTTGTACGATTTTGCCCATGGACAATCTGATTCTATTGAAAATATTACTTACTCATTGTGTTCTTTGGAATTCAGACATCATAGAGATCCATATAATTGGTTGATCGAAAAGTTAGAGATTTTCCCTTCTCGTCAAATTGAATTTGCTCGAATGAATGTGGCTCACATGATTACGAGTAAGCGAAGATTATTAAAGTTGGTGGAAGAAAATTTTGTAACTGGTTGGGATGATCCACGGATGCCGACCATAGCAGGAATGCGTCGAAGAGGATTTCCGGCAGCAGCTTTGAGAAATTTTGTCAACAAAGTTGGAGTAGCTAAAAGAGAAAATACTATCGAGTTAGATTTGTTAGAAAGTTGTGTACGAGATGAATTAAATAAAACTGCTACTCGTGTAATGGGGGTTTTGAATCCATTAAAAATGGTCATCACAAATTATCCAGAAGGACAAGTAGAACAAATGCCAGCCGATAATAATCCAGAGGATGAAAATAGTGGTTCTCGAACGATGCCTTTTTCAAGAGAGTTATACATCGAGCGAGAAGATTTTATGGAGGATGCACCAAAGAAATTTTTTAGACTTGGGCCAGGGAAAACGGTTCGGTTAAAAAATGGTTTTATCGTTTCGTATGAAAATCATTTGAAAGATGAAGATGGAAATGTGACAGAAGTTCATGTGAAATATTATCCAGAATCAAGATCAGGTTCTGATAATTCAGGGATCAAGGCAAAAGGCGTTTTACATTGGGTATCGATTGCGCAAGCGGTAAAAGTAGAAGTAAGGGATTACGATAAATTATTTACGGTAGAATCTCCTTTGGCTGACGAGGAAAAGGACTTTATGGAATTTTTCAATCATGACTCATTAAAGGTGATGGGAAATGTATTTGTTGAACCAAGTTTACAATCTGCGAAGGCAGGTGATCGTTTTCAATTTATGCGGAAAGGATATTTTTGCATGGACCAAGAATCAACAGAAGACAAATTAGTTTTTAATAAAACAGTTGGATTGAAAAGTTCTTGGAAACCGAAACCTAAGAAATAATTATAACAGGTAGTGGTCTGCTTTAGCAAACTTAAAAAAGAGCGTAGCGAATTTGTATCAAAGAAATTTTCGTTCTTTTTTTTGTCACTATGCTCCTTTTTTTTAGATCTGCTAAAGCAGACTGCTACGTAAGAAGTGTTCATAAAACAATTAACTATGAAAAATATTTTAACCTTAGCATTTATCTTATCCAGTTTATTCTCCCTTGCTCAAGCAGGAAAAATGACTGTAACTCCACCTGCACAAATTTTGCAACAAGTAAAAATTGATGTGGTCTATCTTGCTTCCGATTACCTTCAAGGTCGAGGAACTGGAACAATTGGAGAAGAACGAGCAGCAGATTATATCGTTCATCGTTTTCAACAAATCGGACTAAAACCTAAAGGTGAAAAAGGAACTTGGTTTCAATCATTTCCATTTTTTGAAATTACAAATCCTCATGCAACTGACAAAGGAAGAATTGAAGGCAAAGGAAAAAACGTAATAGGATTCCTTGATAATGGAGCAAAAAATACGGTAGTTGTCGGAGGTCATTACGATCATTTAGGAATGGGCGGAAGTGGGTCATTGCATGCTGGCGAACCAGAAATTCACAACGGAGCAGATGATAATGCCAGCGGAATTGCTGCGATTTTTCGAATAGCAGAGTATTTAAAAAATTCCAATTTAAAATCAAATAATTATATGTTCATTGCTTTTTCTGGGGAAGAAAAAGGATTGTTTGGGTCAAAATATTTTGCAGCAAATCCTACTGTCGACATTAAGAGCATCAATTACATGTTTAATATGGACATGATTGGAATGTTGAATGATGAAAGTGTTTTGGCGGTACAAGGAACTGGAACATCACCAACATGGAAACCAATTTTGGAAAAAAAGAATGCACAGCGTCTTGATATCAAAGGAAGTGAATCTGGAGTTGGACCAAGTGATCATACTTCATTTTATTTGAAAGACATTCCAGTTTTACATTTTTTTACAGGACAACATTCTCATTATCATAAACCATCAGATGATTCTGAAAATTTGAATTATGAGGGAATTGTTAAGGTATCTGATTTTATGCTTAGTTTGATTGAACAAGCAGATGGGAAGAAATTAGAATTTACCAAAACCAAAGATTCATCAGAGAAAAAAGCAGCTGCTTTTAAAGTGACTTTGGGAGTCATGCCTGATTATGTTTATACTGGAAAGGGAATGCGTGTAGATAGTGTTATAAAAGGAAGAGTTGGAGACAAAGGCGGATTAAAAAATGGAGATGTCATCATGAAAATTGGAGATGTTGATGTGGTGGATATTTATAAATATATGGAAGGATTAGCTAAATTTAAAAAAGGAGATTCAACAGAAGTGATCGTTTTGAGGGGAAAGAAATTGAAGAAGAAAAAACTGAAAGTTACTTTTGAATAAATAAAAAAAAGGATTGAAGATGAAAAATTTTCAATCCTTTTTTTTGAACTAGTTTTATTTGAATAGATTTTTGTAAAACGTCTAAAAAAATAAAAATTCCCTATTTACTTTTCTTTTAGAAATTGCATATCAAATAAAAAAGATGAATTTATACATTAATAATTTTCAAGAACAGTTTGCAAGTAAATTAAACGATCTTAAAAATGCGAATTATATTAGGTTGACTGATCCCCAAATGACTATGGATCAATTTGATATGGTTTTAAAAGAAATGCCCCAAGTTTCTAGATTAGAAATTACAAATGATCAGATCAAGTCTCTTCCAAATCTCAAGCATCTAAATCAACTTCGTACGCTAGATTTGACTTGCCAAAATATTGAATCACTTCCTGAACAACATTTTCCTCATTCCATTTTGCAATTCAATTACAATGCTGGAAAATTACATCAACTGCCTGATTATATTTGGAAGTTAGAAAACTTAAGAACGCTTTGGATTAAAAATAAAGAAATTGTGGAAATGAAAATTCCAAGTGGTTCTCTCGTACGATCTGTGTATATATATACTCCAAAATTAGAACATTTAGAAATTGGAAAAAAACAACCAAAACTTGGACAACTAGAAATTTCTTCTCCATTATTAAAAAAATTGGGAAGTGGTTTTTCGAATTTGACAGAACTTTATACGCTAAAAATAAAAGCACCAATTGAAGAAGTGAATTGTGATTTTTCATCTGTAACTGGGATGGGAGAATTGCGACTAGATGGTTGGAATTTAGAGGATTACGATTTTATGAAAACATTTCCAAAAATGTATTTTCTTGAAATCTCTCGGTCAAAAAAGAAGTGGAAAAATTTACCAGATATTAAACAATGGAAACATATTAACCGACTTTGGATTTCAGACTGTCTGGATACCTTGCTTACCGATACTGAGATTGAAGGGCAGTCGCTGATCCAACTTTATATTCGAAATTCGAACATTAATTTTGAGCCAAAGTTTTTTAAAAATTGTCAAAGGTTAAGTGATGTCCAATTACAAAATATACCACCTATTAATTTTTCGGATTGTATTCGTTACTTAGGAAATTCAACTGGACATATCTTTTTATCAGAAATGGAATTAAAAGATTTTGATAATATTCCAAGTGAAACCAAGGCTGATTGGTCTTATTTAACTTTATCAAAAAATAACCTTGAACATCATAATTTAGATTTCTTAGATCATTTACCAAAATTAAAATCATTAAGAATTTGGGACAATCCAATTTATTCCGCTCATGTTCTTTTGAAAAAAAGAACAGTTCCTTTTGAAAAAATGCCCAAAACGATTCAAGATTTTAAATATAAAAATGTTAAACAATTTTGTAGCCTATGTTCTTCGATTGAAAAGTCAGGATTGCCTCAAGAGGACAAAGAATTTTTTGTCAACTATCTGATGAAGCAGAAAAAATTGGAGGTGAATAAAACTTGGAATTGGGAAACTATTTTAAAAGCCACCAATATCACATTATTAGCTTTTAGAAAAAAATTGATGGCATTAATTGATGAAAAAGTAGAAGCAGCGAAATCAGAAAATCCTTTGAGTGAAAATTCAGTTCTGTATATTTCGGGAAAACCAAATATGAAAATTACCGAGCTCAAAAAACAAGTTAGTGAATTAGGACTTCGACTAGAAACTAAATATTCTGATCAAGTCACTCATGTAATCATTGGAACGAAATCACCTGATTACCATTTTTTTGCAGATAAAAAATTTACTCCAATTACTGATGTAGATTTACAAAAACAGTTTGCAGATTCAAAGCCACAATTTTTAAAAGAGACTTTAGAAGTACAAGAAGATACCGCACTTGAAATGTTGGAAAATTTAGAACGCTTACTTCAGAGCAATGATATTGTCAATGTAAAAGTAGGATTAGAAATGATCAAAAATGGTGGAATGCCTCCTCAAATTTTTGATAGTTTATTACTTGTTCAAAAAACTACAACGGACACCAAGATCAGAAAGATTGCTAAAGATATGTTAGAAATTCATGCTGATGCAGAATGGAAACCTTTAGTTCGAGATCGACTTTCTTTTAAAATGGTTCATAATCCTAATAAATCTGAAGTAGATATTCGACGACAATTTAGAGCGATTGCTAAAAAATTAAATCCGACTTTGGCAGGTAAATTTTCTATGATGATGTTTCAAAAAATAGGGAAGGGGCTTCGTTATGCCCTCACCGCTGGTTTGAAAAAGGAGATTAAAATGGAAGCGTATCAATTGCTTTTGATTGATAATCATTTTGATTTTTCCAAAGGATTAGGATTTAGTGAACGACCAAAAGATGAGAATGTTTATGATCAATATAATTTGCCTGAAATGAGTGTGGCGTTGCCAATTCTAGCTTTGGAGCTAGGAATAATTTATTCGTTAGATTTAACGAATTGTCGATATAATGCTTTAAGTCAAAAGATTACAAAATTTAAAGATCTTAAACATTTGAATTTGTCGATTAATGAAATGTCTAGTTTACCTGATTACCTTGATGATTTGAAAGAACTTGAAACAATAGATTTACGGGAAAATAAATTTAGAGTTTTCCCAGAAGTTTTAAGCAAGTTTTCGAATTTGAAAAAAGTAGACCTAAGAGGAAATAAGGAAATAGTTGTTCCAGATTGGTTTACAAAGACAAAACCAAATTGTGAAGTTTTGGTTTAAAAAGAAAGGAGAAAGATTGAGTACAAGATTTATTTGAAAAAATAATTACATAGGGAAAATATGGAAGGAGTTAGATATTCAATTTTAGATTTGGCTTTGATTTCAGAAGGAAGTTCTACTGCTGAAACTTTACAAAAAAGTCTTGCCTTGGCACAACATGCGGAAGAATATGGCTACCATAGATATTGGTTGGCTGAACACCATAATTCAGTTAGCATCGCGAGTTCAGCAACTTCCGTTTTGGTCGGATATATTGCTGGAGGAACTAAAAAGATTAGAGTAGGTTCAGGCGGAATAATGTTGCCAAATCATTCGCCTCTGATTGTGGCAGAACAATTTGGAACACTAGGTTCGTTGTATCCTAATCGAATAGATTTGGGATTAGGACG
>JBGCFD010000147.1:0-43858 GCA_045106765.1 Saprospiraceae bacterium
TAAAATTTCATTTGACCACCATAAATTTGGAGTTTACCTGTTTCCGTTGCGATTCTATCTTCTGCTCTGACTAACAATTGAGGGTTCAATTGTTTATCCAAAACTGCTTGTTTCATCATGGGGAGATATTTAATTCGAATATCGTTTTCTGCATGTTGGATCACATTGCAAATTGTTCTATTGCCTCGCTCTCCAATAATTTCTTTTTTAGGCCATCCAGAATTATCGAGCATAGTTCTTATTTTTTTTTCATTGATTGCATGGTTTTTTCTATAAATATTTTGTTGCGCCAAAAATTCTTTTGACTCGTCGCCATGTATTTTCATGATCGAATCTCTCAAACGAATAGGTTCTTGCTCCATCCAAAAAATAGTATCTAAAAAAGCAACCAAGTCTTTTACTTCTGAGGCGGGAGCTTGAATATCTTGGGCTGCCGGATTATTTGAGCAAGCAAAAATTAGCGACAAGATAAGGAGTAGAATAATTTTCATTGTAGATATTTAAGTGATGAACATAAATGGTTTATTTAATCATGTTGTCAATTTTTTCCATATAAAACCTTAGCAGCACTTTCTCTCATTCGTCTATGATCGTGTCCAACATTTGGAACTAGATTAATTTTCCAGTTAAAATCTGTTTTAAGTTCTGCTGCTATCTTTTTTGAAATTTCATAAAAATATTGACCTCTTTCCAATCGATCAAATCCTTGCTGATCAACTGTTGGTGACCGCAAGAGTGTTCCACCTGTTTCATTTACATTATCATTTTCACCGATCAATAAAATCAATTTTTGATTAAAAGAATTTTTTAAATCTTCTTTTTTTAGGAGCGTATTTTTTATTCCAAATGGAAGAGTTGTTTCAAAATTTGGGAGTGTATAAAAACCTGAGTTCGCTGCGATAATTCGATTTGCTTTTGAAGTGGGATTAAAAATTGCCATGCGATGTAAAATTTGACCACCAGCTGAATGACCAAAAATATCATATTGATTTTGGGAAGAATGACAAGCATTGACTACCAAATTAAATATCCGATCAAAGTCCTTAAAAATCCATTCAGATTGATTTTTATTTATTTCACATTTAAATTTTGCTTCATCCAATTTTGCAATATTGGTGTTTTCGACAAATTCAATGCAATCTCGTAAGTTAGATTTTTTGATTAAACCGCCAAGATGATAGTCTTCAAATGGATAGTCTTCCTCAGAATACATTGGGGATAAAATTAATACATTATATTTTTCGGATGCTTCTTCCCAAGCATCTCTGTAGCCATCGCCATTTCTGCCTGCTCCTGGAAGTACTATTAAAATTTTAGAATCTGCTGTGAAATTTTTAGGTTGGTGATAATAAACTTTTATAGATTTTTCTTTTCTATCCTTACCACCTTCCACAAGGAATACGCCTGAGCCAGTTGAAAGATTAATTTCATTAACGAGTAATTTTGCTTCATTGATAACTTCACTTTTTTTGACCAATTCCATATTACAATGTGGGCAAATGCCAGGGGAGGAAAAAGTTAAAGTATCGCAAGGTAAATCACAAGGCTTACAAACATAGTCACCTCTGTTTTTTTTACATGAAAAAATAATGGTGAGTAGAATCAGAATTAGAATCCATTTGGAGATTAACTTAACCAAAATTGTTTTTTTATTTTATTTTAAATCGTAAAATTGTTTTCAATTTTTCAGTAGCGACTTTCCTAAAATCACTTAGGTAGATTTCTCGATGATCTTTTGCCAATCTAGTCCAATTATTTTTCTCAGCAAAATCTTCCATGATTTTAAAAGTGACAGGCTCATTATCAAAACTTCCGAGGTGCATCATTTGGATACATTTTCCATCTTTGATTTTTTCAAATTTCACTTTTTCTAAAAGAGGATTTGATTTCTTTTTCTTTGCGACTTCTAACATTTTTTTGAAAAAATTACGATTGACAAAATCAGGTTGGCGAAGCATTAATTTAAAAACAAAATCTTCTTTGTTGATGGTGCCATCGAATTTTTTGATTGCTTCCTCATTGAGGCTCCAAATTCCTTCCAACGGGTAAACGGTAAAATCAACATAACCTTTCGGTGGATTTGTTTCCTTTTTTAAAGTCATTTTTATGGCATAAGCAACGGCGTACAATGCGCCAATGTGATCTGAAAAAGATTCATTGGCAGGACTACCTTCTCCTTCGATGGTTAGAAATTTAAATTCGGGCACATCGATTACCTCAGGTTTGTTTTTAGGGAAATAAATTTCCTTTTCTTTTTTTCTCCATTCATGTTTCATGTTGATGACTTTTTTTTAAGTTAAAAATATGAGGTAAAAATAAAATAGGGGAGTGACAACCTTATGTCAACCCTAATTTTTTTTTAGTTGTTGATGATAGTTCCATCATTCTTAAAAACATGAATTGTCATATCTGGTAGAATTCCAACTGCTTTTGTAAAAATAGACTTAGTTGCTTTGATATTAATTTTGTCTTGATATTTCAAAATACAATCTTGTTCAAAACAGATATCCTGATAAATAGGTTTGGATAAAAATCGCTCATTATTTAAACTGACTTGTTGGTAAAAGATTCCTTTTTCTGCTGGGAGGTAGGTAATTATTTTTGCAGAATTATGACCTTTAGGTTTTTCAATAATTTTTAATTTGGGATTTTCATCACTATAATTTGAAAAGTTGAGCAAGCATTTTTGTCCATCTAATTTTGTGATGACGAGTTTGTTACTTTCATCAGAGTAATTCATGTGGCTTGGAATACTTCCAAATTTAATCGGAGAAATTTCGACTCCTTTTGAATTGTAAATCTCAATTTCCCCATTTAAGTTTGTCGCCAAAATAATATTAGGTCTAAAGCAATTAATTTTAAATTTTTTCATCTCTTTAGAAATAACTTCCCCACCTTTTTGGTTGAGTAACATTTTATGGTTATTGCAATTGGTAATAATAAAATAATTACAAGCTTTCTCAATATTTTTATACTTGAATTCAATGATGTCGACTCCGCTTGAATTCACCACGCCATAGAGATTTTCTTTCTTTTTTATTTGAAGTTTGGTTTCACTTTGGGAAAATGAAATGAGTGGAAAGCAAAGAAATAAAATGATATAGTATTTCATGTTTAATTTTTTTTGCAAAAATATGGAAAATTTATTTTTCCGAATTTTTGAATGATTTTCAATGACAGACTTGAACCAGTTGCTAATAATTGTTACCAATGAAAACTACAAAAAGAAAGAAATAGTGGTAAATTAGAGGTGTGTACGACAATGTGATTTCGTTTATTTTAGACACGATTTTATTAGACCATATTAATTGGTGTTTAAAGTATTTTAACAAACAAACTATAAAAAACTGTAATGGTTAGATTTAAAACTTTAATTAGTGTATCCTTTCTTTTCTTTTTTTCCATTTCCATTTTTTCTCAAAAAAAAGATAACAATACCATTCAATCAATGGTAGGAAAATATAAGAATGATGATCGAGGACCATTCATAGGAATCAAATGGTTCTGTCACGATGGAACGATAAATCCGCCTAAAGAACCTTGCGGAGATATTGGTGGAGTGCAACGGGCGCAATTAAAAAAGGAAGTAAAACTTCTTGGAGAAACGAATCATATTTTTTTTGGTCAAGTACTTAGTACGACTTCTCGTACTGATTTTTGGGATGAATTGAATGCCAACTCTCGACTTAAACAATATCAATTAGAGAAATATTTACGAGCAGTAGATGATGGATGGGTACTTCGAAAAGCACAATTTTATCGAGGAGCTATTCAGGTGGAAGATGAAGAGGAATGGGGAATTAATTTCTTTGATTTGATTTTGCAAAATAAGAAAAGAATCAATGAAAATTTCTATTTGCTTCGAACTGCAGCCAAAGATATTCCACATGCTGGCGACAATGATTTAACTCAAAAAATTCGAGCATTATCCAAAGTTCTTTCGGATGAGTACCAGCCATTTTATAACCTTCGAGTAAAAATTCATGGACAACCGGATGCTTCTGATATTCAATCTTCAAAAGAGTTTTTGGAAAAAAACAGAGAAGAGTTAGTGGAGAAAAATATCAAAGAGTTAGAAGAAATGATTCAAGCGATGGAAAAGTTGTATCGACCGATCGACCTTTCTACACTTAATAAATATGTCCAACAAATTTCCTCCAAAGAAACGATCCGAAAGGATTTGGAAAATTATATTATTACCTACTCTCCAGATTTTAGTGCGGAAAAAATGATGGCAACTAGCGAGATGTTGCTCAACTTAAGAAAGGATATTACGATTGTCAATTCTTCCAAAGCTCGTTTAGCGATGTTGGATATTTCGATTGCACTCGAAGATATTTTATTCAAAGGTGCAGCAGAGTGGGAGACTCCAACTTATGGCAGTTTAATGAAAAAAATATTTTCACTTAGTGAAGCTGCGGCTGGATGTGGTTATATCGAAATTTGGGAATGGAACGAAATCAAATCTCGATTGGCGATCAAAAATATAGATAATTTACCATTACCTGAATTATTGACTTGGCACGAAGATGCTCGTCGAGTAGTTGAATGGGGAGCAGGAATGTCAAGAGGTGTTTATCAAGAAGTGGTGGATTTGTATGCAGGGTTTGAACCATTGAGTTATGGTTTTTTTGATGATAAAATTCGGTCAAGTATATTGTTACCGTTAGGGGATGCAGTTAGCGAATTGGGAAACGGAGCAGCTGTCGAAGCTAGATTTTCAAATCAAATTTTAGACCTAAAAAATCAGAGTAGTTTTCGAGGATTGAATGCAGGATATGCTTTGGGAGAATTAGTTGTGATAGATGGTTCTGCTGAAAACTTAGAAGTTTCCAAAGATAAAATTTATGTATTTCAAGTTCCATCTTCTGACCTAAAACCTGTAGCAGGAATCGCTACGGTGACAGAAGGGAATATGGTTTCTCATGTTCAATTGTTGGCGAGGAATTTAGGAATCCCCAATTCAGTTTTGTCCGATCAAAATTTAAAAGACCTAAAAAAATATCAGGGTAAAAAAATATTTTACGCAGTTTCCAATAAAGGTACCGTTGTGATGAAATTAGAAGAAGACATGGATGAGGAGGAGAAAAAATTATTTGAGGTAAAAAAACGAAGCGAAGAAAAAGTAAACGTTCCGATTGAAGATATCGAATTGAAAAATACGAGTGTTTTAAATATGCGAGATATTCGCTCCAAGGATTCTGGAAAAATAGCTGGGCCAAAAGCAGCTAATCTAGGTCAACTCAAAGCAATGTTTCCCGATGATGTGGTGGAAGGAATTGTGATTCCATTTAGTATTTTTCGACAGCATATGGATCAGCCAATGCCTCGACAAAATATAACGTATTGGGAGTTTCTCAATTCTACTTTTGCCAAAGCATCAGAAATATCTAACGAAGAAAAAGCAGAGCAATTTATTTTGGGAGAGTTGAGCGAATTTCGGAAAGCGATTGCTGAAATTGAATTTCAAGATGATTTTGTTAAAGATTTAAAAAAGAGTTTTCGAGATGCTTTCGGTCGGTCGATGGGAAATGTTCCCGTGTTTTTGCGAAGCGATACTAACATGGAAGATCTAAAAGATTTTACTGGAGCAGGGCTTAATTTGACGTTGTTTAATGTGTTGGATGATGATAAAATCATGCAAGGGATTCGTTCTGTTTGGGCATCACCTTACACCGAGAGAAGTTATAAATGGCGACAAAAATTTCTACTCAACCCTGAGAATGTTTTTCCATCCATCTTAATTATTCCGAGTGTGGATGTTGAATATTCTGGTGTCTTGATTACCAAGGGAATTACCTCAGGACAAGAAGATGATATGACTGTTGCGTTTAGTCGAGGAGCAGGTGGTGCGGTAGATGGACAAGCTGCGGAGTCTTATTTGTTGACTGCTGACGGAGAAGATATATTACTTTCTCCAGCACGAGAGCCTTTTTATCGACGACTTCCAAAATCAGGTGGAACCTCTAGCAATATAACGACTTTTGAAAATAGAATTTTAAATAAAAAAAATCTTAACAGTCTTCGAAAACTGACAGATGAAGTTAATCGAATTTTGCCAACTACTGCAGGCATCGAATCATCAGGCCCTTTCGATATTGAGTTAGGATTTGAAAATGATAAAATGTGGCTCTTCCAAATTCGACCTTTTGTGGAAAACAAAAATGCTAAAGGATCAGAATTTTTGGCAAGCATCACACCTCGGTTGCCTGAAAATAAGGTAGTCTCTTTGGATGGAAATATTCCAGATAAAATGGAGTTATCCGAAACTTCATCTGGAACATCGTCGATAACAGAAGAAGAAAAGAAGTCCATCCCTTGGATATGGCTTGTTTTATTAATGGTGATAATTGCAATTGGTGGTTTTTATTTTTCCAAAAAAAACAAATCAAATAATGATTAGAAAGCTAAGAACATTTTTATTGTTGGCTGTTTTCTTATTTCCAATTATGGGCTTTTACCCAATAGATGGTTACGAAAAGACTGGTATCAAAAGATTAAAAAGGTTGGAGTTGCTGGATGATGAAAAGAAGGAGAAAGAACTCGATTCTGGAGCAACTCTTTTAATGAAAGGTATTCGGTTGCATATGCCAAGAGTTCATCGAGATAGTGTGGCAAAATTTTTTGAAGTAGATGAAGAAATGCAAAAAAAGTTGAATTCTTTTTTCCCTAATCTGGATGAAAGTTATTCGGTTACCGTGATGGACATTACGCCAGGTAAACCAACTCGTTATGCCAAAAGGCAAGAGGATCGACAATTTCAACCTGGGAGTGTTGGAAAGATAGCGGTGGTGGTTGGTTTTTTTGCAGAGCTCAGTAAAATTTACCCTTACTCATTTGAGAAGAGAGTTGAGTTGATGAAAAATCGTTCGGTTCGTGCAGGGCAATGGGGAGTTAAAGATAGTCACACCGTTCCAGTTTACGATGTAGAAAAAAAGCGATTGGTAAAACGAAGAGTAAAAACGTCAGATATTTTTACGCTATACGAATGGATAGATCATATGCTTTCTGTGAGTAATAATGGAGCTGCTGCGATTGTTTGGCGAGAAGCTATTTTGATGCGAGTTTTTGGAAAAAAATATCCAACATTAACGGATGAAGAAGCGAATGATTATTTTGATAGAACACCTAAGTCTGAGTTGACAGAAATTCATTTGCAAGTAGTTAATGATCCTTTGAGAAAATTAGGGATCGGCAAAGATGAGTGGAGACTTGGAACATTGTTTACAAGAGGTGCATCTGGAATTATTCCGCCAAAAGGAGGAAGTGTGGGTTCTCCATTAGGCTTGATGAAATTTATGGTTGCTTTGGAAAGGGGAGTAGTGGTTGATTATTTATCTAGTCTGGAAATCAAAAGATTGATGTATTTGACAGATCGTCGTATTCGATATGCGTCGAACAAGGCATTGGATGATGCGGCCGTTTATTTTAAGTCAGGGAGTTTATATAGTTGTGATCGAACTAAGATGCCTGATTGTGGAAAATATCAAGGAAATAGAATGAACTATATGAATTCCGTTTCGATTATTGAGCGACCTGATGGGACGGCTTATTTAGTGGCTTTGATGACGAATGTTTTGAAAAGAAATTCTAATTATGATCATAATCGATTGGCAGGGAAAATTGATGAAATGGTGCGTGGATTGTAATTTCTAAATCTAAAAGATGGGAGTTCACGAATGAATAATTAAAACGACAAAGATTTTTCACCACATAGGCACATAGAAAACATAGTAATTTACCTATGTACCTATGTGGTGAAAAATCTTTTGAGGACTGTTCTATTTTTATATTATAACTTCTCTCGGTTTTAATAATTTTTTTCTAAAACTAACCAGCCTTCCGTGTTTTTTTAATTGCCTTATTAACTTTTTGAACTGGCTGCTTCAATAAATTTTTAGCGATTGGCAGATAAGTATTATTTCTCATACGTTTCATCAATGACAAAGCAGCTAACTTGATTTGGTTGTCTTTTTGCTTGAGCAACATTTTAAAATAATCTTCCTCTTCTGGGATATTCAAATTCAATTGCTCCACGGTTTTATCAATAGGATGATCTTCTAAATTATTTTCAACGAGCGGCATTAAAATCTTTTTCGTATTTTTTTCTAGTAAGTTATCTAAAAATTCTAGTGCACTCGAATTCAAATCAGGGTATTCGCTCATGATCCCTTGATAAATATTATAGATGTCGTCAGGTGGATATTTTAGCCGGAGCAAGCCAAAAATACGTTCTAGATTGACATCTAATTTTTTTTCCAAAAGTTGTTGTAAATCTTCTCTTGCAGCAGTTACTTCGGCATCAATGATGGTCTCTTCATCTTCCTGCATAAGTTTTTGAGTATAGACCATGGCCAAAGTTTTTTGGTATAAATCGGTTTCTTCTTTTACTCTCCAACTTACTTCTTCTGAATGATAATCGAAATCAGGATATTTGCTCCGCATGATATTCAAGTTCCGCAAAATGGCCATTCGATTATTGGTATTTGCTTTATCTAACATTTCGAATAATAGGTTGACAGCATCTTGAGTACCTATTTTTTGTAAAATAGTGGGAAGTGCCTTTAATGCTTTTTTATCAATCTCTTTGAATCGATATTTTTCTCGAAGTATCGGAATTAATTTCTTTTTACAATTAATCAATGCTTTGCTAGTACAATGTTTAAATTGCTTGCTTCCCAATGGATTTAAAAGCGGCGTAATAAAAGAAGAATGCTCTGTAAATCCTGCTGCAATGATGGCATTTCTTGCGATGGCAGGATTGATACTTTTGATTCCATTGTGGAGCAGCGGATAATAGTCTACCAATCGAGCGTATCCAATTACTTTAAGAATCGCAATTTTAGAAGCATTGAGTTGTTCTGTTTTTTGAATTCGATGAAGTGATTTAATTTTTTTTCGAAGAAACCTGATCAGTCTAATTTTTAATTCATTGTTATTATTTTGGCGGACACTTTTTGCCAGACTCACCATTGCCGCTTCATTTACACGTGAATTTTTGGATTTTAAATATTTATTGATAAAAGCAATTTCATCCTCTACATCGTGATCGAGTAAATAGTTAAAAGCAGCAATTTTTATTTTTTGCTTAGGATGTTGAAGTAGTTTTTTGACTTGTGAAGTTGTAGAATATTTTTCGAAAAACGGTAGACTTCGAATAGCTGCAATCTTTACTTCATCGGAGGGATGAACCAACAATTTTTGAATACTTTCTAAAACTTGATCGTTAGGTAATTTTTTTAATTTTTTTAGAACGATCAATACTTCCTTTTCTTTTCCATTTTCCAAAACTTTTTTCCAACCTCCTTCGGGTAAATTTTGAAAAAACTTTTCTACTTCTTCTTCTTTGCTGATTGGAGAAAGTGTTTGCAATTTTAAGCGAAAAGAAGAGAGGTATTCTTTTCCTAATTTCCAAGTAAGATAGATCCAGAAAAATACTAGACTTACAATAATCCAACTGACTGCCACTAAGGGTAGTTGCAATCCTTTTATTAAAAAAATAAGTATTAAACCACTCAGACCAGTTGCTACGCTATCCACAAAAACATCAATATAAGTTTTAGTTTTGGTTTTTAATTCTTGAGAAATAGGAACAATGGCTAATTCCATGGAGGCTTTGTTGATACTTTGTTTGATACTTCCATCGGCCATTTTGAGTAAAATAGCTGCAGTCAATAATTCTGGAAAGACAATTAAAACGCCAACTGATAACAATATACTTACGGGGAGAATATAAATGGAACTTCTAACCCCTAAGTTCGCAATAATCCATCGTGTAAAAAATAATTGCATCAATAAGGAAACTACATTAATAGTAGAAAACCAAAATCCAAAAAATGAGGTTAGTAAATCAGTATCAGGAATAGCAGCTGCTGCAATTCCACTAAATTGATAGTCTACTAATTTGGCTATAACGACACTAATGCCAACAATGCATGCCACATAGGTAAGATGTTTGGATTGTTTGATGAGTTGAAAGGGGCGGATTTTCTCATTTTTTTCTTCAGGTGTTTTTTCTTTCTCAAGTAGAGTAGGACGATAATAATTTTTCCAAATAAAATAGGTGATAGGAATACATATCACAAGCAACGCAGCACAAACGAAAGGTAAATTTTTACTACCCAATTGTCCAGCTAGTGTAGAAGTTAAATATCCACCAGCGATTCCTCCAGCAATGGCTCCTGCTCCAATAAATCCAAATAAGCGTTTGGCTTCTCTAGCATCAAAAATAAGATTGGCGATTAGCCAAAACTGGGAAGTAGTAAATAAAGCAAAAATAGCGACCCAAATATAAAAGAGGTATAAAATAAAATTTTCAAATAGTTGTAAATTCAGCGCAACACCAAATATTAGCAAACAAGTAACAGAAATAAAAAGTGTGGCAAGACTAGTTTTAAATAAGGAGAATCTAGAAATTAATGTGGTGTAATATGTAGAAATTATTCCAGCCACAATTGCAGTAAGAATAAAAACAACAGGCAAAGATTCTACACCAAATTGTGCTAAAAAAAGTGCGTTGATTGTTGGTTTAATAATTAATAAGGTAGCAATGATCAAAAAAATATTTAACTGCATCAATAATGCTCGTCCGATTTCTCCCTCTCGAATATCGAATAATCGAAAGAAAAAGTATTTGATGGTAGTGTATATTTTTTTCAACCTTTTGCTTAATCTAAAATGATGAAAATGTTAGTATGTTCCATGATAAAGTTGTTCTAAAATATAAAGGTTAGATTTGTTTTAATCAATAGCAATTTTAGAATAAGTTTTAACCAATCTTTATTATTGCCTATACAACTAAAAAACGCCGATTGTAAATATTACAATTGGCGTTTTTTGAATTTAAGAATCACTTTTTTTAACTATAATGATTTTTTCTTAGTCACTAAACTATCTACCTCTTTAGCAATTTGGCGGATGATTTGTTCACCGTTTGCATCTTCCACTAAGGCAACCAAAATGTATTGTCGCTTAGGTCCCCAAACCATAATACTATCAGAATGGTAAACACTCCACGATCCCGACTTCCTAAACAACTTTGCCTTCGGAGCAATTTTTTCAAGTGTATTGACAAACTTGTGGTGCAACTTTGGATTGACCATAATTTGCATCATCTGTTCAGAACGCTTTGGACTGACTAGTTTTCCATGAGCCATCATGTAGTAAAATTTAGCAACTTGACTAGCAGTAGCAGCATGACTTAATCCTTGCAAAGGATCTGGATTTTTTTCACCTCCTGCGGCGTATCTTTTACCTACCCATAATCCTCCTCCGTTTGATTTATCATATAAATTGTATCGAGGATTAGTCAAAATATTAGCTATCTTTTGATAACCTAACCTATCGATCATTCGAGTAGATGCTTGGTTATTAGATTTAGCAATCATGAGTTGCATATCTTTTTTTACGGCAGTAGTTTCCTTCAATTCTCCTTTGTCGATGGCATCGACAGCTGCTAATAAAATGGCAATTTTTGGTAAACTTGCCGCATACATCATCTTGTCTCCATTCACTTCTGCAAATCGAATATTTTTTGAATTACTCATATCTACTAGAGCAACAGACATTTTTTTCTGCTGAATCAATTTTCTCCAAGTTGGATTCTGCTTTAATTTCTGATTAAGTTGTGCTTCCAATTTAGTGTTTTCACAAACCGCTAAAGGTTTATAATTTTTGGTAAAACTAGCATATGGAATTCCTAAATTTCGAAGATTAGTTTGAGCAGAAAGAGAGATCGTAAAGAATAATAAAAATACAATTTTAGATAGGTGATTTAAACTCATATGTGGATGGATTATTTTTTTCGGAAAAGGTTACAAAAGTAATTATTTCGATTTAGTTTTTATATTGATGCTTGTTAAGCAAAAGTTAAAAAACGTTTCGTCTTTAGTCAAAAAAAGAGATAAGCTATTGTTCAAGCAAACTAGTGTGAATAGTGAATTCAATAGGAGAAACAAAAATTGTACTAGTTCTGTTAGAGTTAGTTTTATCTATGACCTTGGATAATCCTTTTCAATTAATTATTTGCAACTTGTTGTATTGCATTCATCCAATCTTCCACATGATAAGTATGAGAAATTTTTCCGTCTCTTAATTCATGAATATCAATGCTCATAAATTTAAAACTCTTTCCACCTGAAATTGGACTTCCCATAAAATTATTACCAATAGGCGTCCCAGTTGCTTCTCCTCGGATGATGATTTGATTTTGAGGAGTAATATAAACTTCTTTGATTTTCCATTTGAGATCAGGAACCATTTGAGCTAAAGGACCACTCACAAAACCAATTGTTTCTTCCATATTTCTTGATCCAGTATTACTGTAATAAGATTTCCAATCTTCGTGATAACTTGGTTTGACTTGTTCAGGAGTACTATCGCCTCCTAAAAAATCATAAAAAGGTTGAACTAATTTAATTGCGTCTTGCTGATTCATAATTGGGTTTTCCATAGTTGAATTTTTATTTGATAATTGTTTTGTATTACAATTTGAGAAGATTGTAATAAATAAAATAGATGTAAATAACTGAGCTATTAATTTCATGATGTGTTTAGTTTAGATCAATAATAAAAGATGAACCTGGATTAAAATTAAACCCTTCTCCAATTTCAACTAGAACTTCATCACTTGAAATAATAGTGAGAGAAACGGAAGAATTATTAGAAGTAGATGATTCAATATTATGATTTTCCGTAAATTTGAAATAATACCTATCAAAAGTATTTGCTTCAATAGTTCTAAAAAAATTAGCGTAAATCGGGTGATCGGCTGGTGCAACTAAATTATAAGAAATTTGATTTTCGGAAAGATCAATATCATATAAGCCATCTAAATAATCATTAAATTCGATCGCACTATTTACGGTAGTTGAAATTTCAAACGTACCTGCTGGTACGCCCAAAATCACTTCAATAGGAGTTTCAATACCTCCTGTTCCACCCATAGAAGGATCTGCAGCTGTTTGTAGAGTGTTAGAAATTTTTACTTGTGAATCAAGTAAGATTGGATCGTTATCATCGTCTTTGCAAGATGAGAGTAGAAGGATTACGAAAAGAAATCCGATAAATGACAAAGAAGTTTTGTACATGATTTTCTGAATTTTAAGGTTAAGTGATATCCAAGAAATAGTTTCAATTACTTGAATTAGTATTACCACAAAATTCAGGATTTAATACTGAGATGAATTATCAATATGGATGCAGACTTATCATTTTGAGTTTTGAAGTCTATACTCTTTCGGAGTCAGCGATGTCATTTTTTTAAAGAAGCGATTAAAGTTGGCAGGTTCTGAAAAATTTAAATCATAGCTAATCTCAGAAACATTTGAACTACTGTAAAGTAAACTTCTCTTGGCCTCTATCAACAACCTTTCTTTAATTACTTGTGAAGTGCTTCGGCCTAAACTTTCTTTTACCGTTTTATTGAGGTGAGATTTACTGACTTGAAGTGTATCTGCATAATAGGAGATATCATGAAAATTTCTAATCTCTTTTTCCAATAATTTCCTAAATCGAAGAGTAAGGTTATTTTCAAAAAACTCTTCCTTGACATCAAACTGTTCTTGATAATACCGATTAATGCTGATAAGGATATAATATAAAATAGCTCTTAAGAAGTGTTCACTATCAGTATTTAAACGTCCTAGTTCTTTTCTCACTTCCATAATCCTTGTCAGAAAATCGGAAAATTTATTTGGAGCTATTTGAATAAAAGAGGGTTTGGCATTATTATAAAAATAATGAAACCGAAAGAGGAATAATCTGTCATTGAAAAAATTTGACATAAACTCTTCTTCAAAAATCAGAAAATATCCATCTAAGTTCCCTTTAATTTTTTTCCATTGTCTCCATTTGTTAGGAGGCAAAAGCAAGATAGTTCCTTTGGAAAAATTAATATTTTCATCATCTAATAAAAAAACGCCACTTCCAGAGGTGACGATAAATATCTCATGGAAGTCAATCCAAAATGGGGTATTATCTCTAGTGAAGTTTTCTGCTTCTGAAATTTTTTCACAATCAATAAGAAGCTCTCTTCCATATTTATTTCTTTTAAACTTGAACTTCATCTTAGTTAGGGTTTTGTAACTTTCTCAAGTTCCTTTTTTGGTTAAATAGATTATCAATAAGCTAAATAAAGTTAATGGGTAAATAAAACAAAATGTCAAAGCATTAAATTTACAATAACACATTAAACTTATAACTATGTGATTTGAAATTTTTATGTACCTTGCTAAATATTATTAACTTTTTTATAAACCAAAATTAATCATTATGAAAAAAAAAAATTACCCTAACTCTTCTTCTTTTACTTCACTTTTCACTTTTTCACTATTGTTATTATTTACTTTCTACAGTCAATCTGCTAGAGCGTGTGTAGATCCTGACACGATTGCTACTTTGACTCTTAACTATAGTGAAGACCTTTCGAATGTAGAAATTAGAATTGGAAATCTAAAATTAGAGACGGAAGCTCCCAACACTTTTTGTTCCTGTGGACTTTCTTCTGAAACTGAAGTTTTCACCTATGTGACTTACATTGCTATCGTTTATCAAGGTACGAATGATGTATACCCGAACTTTATTCCTTTTGAGCAAACTTCTCCTGCGGATGCCGCTTGGGATGGAAGTCAACCTGCACTTCCCGACTGGAATGGTTATGTTGCAGAAGTGATTAACGGTCTAGTTGCAGATGATGCGGTGGAAATGATTATCCGAGCAGAAGCACCTCCTGGTGTTTTAGTTGAATTGCAAGGTTCTCCACAAAATGATACAAGTGCTCTCTACTATCAAACATGGTTGGGGACAGATGCATGGGATCCTAGTACGATGGATTTAATAGAAGCTCATCAGGCGATCAGAACATTTGCCTTTATGAGCGATATTACGGTTAATGTGTTGACTAACGAGGATCCTTACTTCGATAATTTAGATGCGGATATTATTAATAGCATTTATGAAGTAGGAAAAAGCTCTGTTCAGACGGCGAGATTATCACCTAATCCAGTTAATGATTTCTTTGATTTGTCTTTTGAATTAAATGAAGCGGCTGACTTAAATTTGGTTATTTATGATATGACTGGTCGGGCTGTTCATCAAATGTCTACTCAACGCTATCAACCGGGCGAGCATATTTTGCATATTTCTTTAGCTGGAATTCTACCGAAATCTGGTGTGTACATTGCGAGTTTGCAGAGTTCATCTGGGCAGACTAATTTGAAATTTGTGGTACAATAAGTTCGTGGAAAAATAAAAACTAAAATTAGAGTCATTCGATTATTTTGGATGGCTCTTTTTTTAATCTAAAGAATTCCCCGCTGCTTGCATCGGGTGCAACAGCAGCAATGATATCTCATAAATGAAAAAAATCTCTCTACTACCAATTTTTTTTCACCATATAGGCACATAGAAAACATAGGTGAAATTCTATGTTTTCTATGTGTCTATGTGGTGAAATTCTATATTGATATCTATGCAACTGTTTTTTTGATTTTCCGTCAGTTTGCTGCGGAGTAGTTCAATCAATTTTTTTTTAAGTTTATAATTTTCTATTCCTCGTCCGTTTGCTTCGAGGTTATTTAATTTTTTTCTCCATGAAAAAAAGAACAATGCCCCATACAACCACCAATCTCAAAATGTAAAACATAGTACCCAAAAAATTACTCCAACAACTTCTTCTCTTCCACTCATAAATTTTTAAAAGACCGTTTCCCTTCAATTAATTCTTCGAGTTGTTTACCCGCTTTTTTTATATTTTGAAAAGTAAGAGGAGTTTTAAAAGCGAACTCTTTTTCAATCGCAAAAAAGAATAAATCTATTTTCGCTTTGACTTTCATTTTGGATTTTGTGTCAAAAAAATTATTATATATTATTGAAGTCTCAATGGATTTATTTCATTGAGGCTTTTAGGTGTTGGATGATTAATTTAACCAATCCAAAATCAACTGATCATTCCGAGTAACATTTCCAATCATATAAATATTCGAACTTCGAATAGCGACAGAAGTTTCCAATTCTTCCTTGATTACACCTTCCCTCGATATATAATTAGAATGGATAAAATAATTTTTCCCATCTCGCCTTACCACAAATCCGACATGATAATCTAATCCTAAAATAAGCACCTCATTATTTTGAAGATCTGACAGGTAGGACTTTAATTTTTCCAAATCATCATATATTTTAATTGTAGGCGCTTTGCATAATTGTTTAACAATATCCGCAGCAGCTTTTTGGGCAAGCTTGTATCGGTTGAGTTGAACTCCCATATCTTTTATGGTAGTGGAGACAAAATATCCACAAGCAATGTCTCCATTTCGAGGAGTTTTGGTATGTCCATTAAAATCCCAAGTTGTTCCGTACCAATAACTGAAAATAGAATCGACTAATAAATTGGTGAAAAGTTCTTTCCCGTGAGATAGTTTCTCCGCGGAATTTTGTTTTTGATTGACTTTAGTTTTGAGTTTTTTAACTCGATGTTTTAAGTTTTTATAATTGTTGTAATGATTTTCTGGATTGAATAAAAAAGTAGAATCAACCTTTTGGATAGTATCTATTTTTACCGTTTCTTTTTGGGAAGTTACTTCTTCACAATTGAAAAGGTTGATGATCAAAAAGAAAAATAAGATTGTTCTGATAGTCATAGCAATTTTCTTTTTTTAAGAAAAGTGAAAAAAGTCTCAATTATTTAATTGATTTTCTTAAAAAAGATACTTTATTTTTTTTTGCCATGATACTTTTGGTAGAATCTGTCACCTGCTCTACAACTCGCTTAGATATTCTTCCCAATCCTAAAA
Source organism: Saprospiraceae bacterium (assembly GCA_045106765.1). Lineage (GTDB taxonomy): Bacteria > Bacteroidota > Bacteroidia > Chitinophagales > Saprospiraceae > CAJQQY01. The sequence continues at coordinate 16,794 of JBGCFD010000147.1, forward strand.
TAGTTTTCTACTTTTACTATGTTCAAAATTTTTAAACTATCATTTTTTAAAATTGTTAAACCCTTGATTAAAAAATCAACATCAACGAACAAAAAAAATAATCGATGAAGAATACCTACACATTTCTACTTTTCTATTTTTTATTTTTTGCTAATTTATCAGCACAACAAGACTATCAGATTTTATTTTCGTCAGGCACAATTACTCCTACGGAAAACATTCGTGATTTTGCAAAAAATGCAGTCATCAATGCAAATGAAAATTACGATGGTTATTATTATCGAATGATTCAGTTTTATGATATTCCAACGGATGCTCAGCATGAAGCAATTCAACAAAACGGAATTGAATTGTTGGAGTACTTACCTCGCCTAGCATACATTGCTGCGATTCCAAATAATTTAGATCCACAAAAATTAATTAATTTAAATGTTCGAGCAGTTTTAGAAATTGCACCTGACTTTAAAATTGCGACAAATCTTCAACAATCATATTTTGAAGACTGGGCACTTCGAGGAGATAGAGTTGCTGTCCAAATTGAGTATTACAAAAATATCAAACAGCGAGATTTGTTGCTTCATTTAAAAGCAGATGGAATCGAAGTAGAAATGGCAAATGGATACAATAACTTTTTGCAGGCAAATATCGAAAAAGATAAAATCCAAGAAATTGCAGCCCTACCTTACATTTCTTATTTAGAATTAATTCCAGCTCCAGGAGAGGCGGAAGATGACAAAGGAAGGTCACTTCATCGAGCTAATCTTTTAGATGCGTCCTATGCTGGAGGTCGTTCTTACGATGGAGAAGGAGTTAGTGTTTTAGTTCGAGATGATGGAATTATTGATAACCATATTGATTTTCAAGGAAGGTTAGATCAAACATCTGTTTTTGCCAATTCTGGTAATCATGCAGAGGGAGTTGCTGGAATTTTGGCAGGGGCAGGAAACTTTAACCCACAAAATAGAGGAATGGCAGCAGCGGCAGATATTTATGTGGTGGATTATGTAGCTAGTCATTTAGATGAGACAATGAGTTTGCACTTTAATGAAAATGTGATTGTGACTAACTCTTCTTACAGTAATGGTTGCGGTGCAGGTTATACTTCGATTGCTCAAACGGTCGACCAACAGATTTTTGATAATCCAACTTTATTGCATGTTTTTTCTGCTGGAAATTCTAATAATCAAGAATGTGGATATGGAGCTGGTGATCAATGGGGAAACATTACAGGGGGACATAAGCAAGGTAAAAATGTGATGACTACTGCCAACTTAAATTTTGATGGAACCATTGCTACCACAAGTAGTCGAGGGCCAGCTACAGATGGAAGAATTAAACCAGATATTTCTGCTCACGGACGACAACAAATTTCTACTAGTGCCAATAATAGTTACCAAACTTTTGGTGGAACATCAGCTGCGGCACCAGGTATCGCAGGTGTGACTACTCAATTGCATCAAGCTTATCGAGAATTGAATGGAGGAACAACAGCAGAGTCCGCATTGTTGAAAGCAATGATTCTGAATTCGGCTAATGACTTAGGAAATGTTGGGCCTGATTATATATTTGGGTGGGGACATGTGAATGCATATCGAGCTCTACGAATTATGGAACAGGAACAATATTTTCAAGCGTCAGTTGCTCAAGATTCTGTTCAAACACATGAGTTAGTTATTCCTGAGAATGTTCGACAAGCGAAAGTTATGATTTATTGGGCGGATCAGGAAGGATCTACTTTTGCGACGAATGCTTTGGTGAATAACCTAGATGCAAGAATGGTTGATACCGCAGGGAATGTTAGTTTGCCGTGGGTATTAAATATATTTCCTGATCCTGATTCATTGGATCTTCCTGCGACGAAAGGTATTGACGATTTAAATAATATGGAACAAATTGCAATCAATGATCCTGTAGCTGGAACTTATACCATTGAAGTAGAAGGAACTGAATTGCCATTTGGAACACATGAATACTATGTGGTGTATGAATTTTATTATGATGATGTAAAATTAATATACCCAGTTGGAGGAGAAGGATTTTTCCCTGGTCAAGAAGAAGTAATTCATTGGGATGCTTATGGAGATACGGTTGATTTCACCTTAGAATATTCTATTGATGCAGGAAATACTTGGGACACCATTACGACTGTTGATGGAGATGAAAGACTATATGAATGGAATGTACCGATTGAATTTACAGGACAAGCAAGAGTGAGAATTTCTCGCGATACTATGGCAAGTATGAGTGAAGCTAATTTTTCTATCGCTAGACATCCTGTTGGTTTACAAGTCAAAAATGTTTGTGTGGATCATATCGAATTGAGATGGGGAGGAGTTACAGGAGTTACGGAATATAGAATATTTCAGTTAGGAGAAAAATATATGGAAGAAATCGCAACGACTACTGAGAAGACTTTCCGAGTATATGTTGATCCTGCGACCATTACAGATGAGCGATTTTTTGCAGTATCGACTTTGGGAGAAAATGGTCTAGAATCAAGACGCTCTAATGCATTGTTTTATAGTGGTAATTTACCAATTGATGATCTTACTGAAGCAAACTTTGACTTTGAGCCTTTAAATGATTTTGGGATGGAATTCACTAATACTTCTTTAGAAGGAGATGATTACTTCTGGGATTTTGGAGATGGAAATACGAGTACGGATGAAAATCCAACTCATGTTTATGTTTCAGCAGGAGCTTTCGATGTAATGTTGGTTTCCACTAATCCATGCGGAAGTGATACTACGATGCAAAGTGTTGATGCAGTATCAACATCTATTTTTGATGTAGATGCATCTTTCGAGTTGACTATTTCTCCTAATCCAACGGAAGGCGTTTTTGAAATAGTTATCGAAACAAATGAAAGCGATGAATTAAATTGGCAGCTTTATAACTTGCAAGGAAAATCTATGCGAGAAGGAAATTTATCTGTATTACCAGGAACTTCTCGACAAGTGATTGATGGAGAAGATTTATCTCCTGGGATTTATTATTTGAAAATCCAAAATGAGATTGGATTTAAAACGACTAAAGTAGTGGTGCAATAGTAATTCAATACTCGTAAAAAATATTAACATGGAGTGCTCTAATTCTAAGTTGAATTAGAGCACTCTTTAATTTTTGTTATTTTGTGAAAAAAATAGCAATGAAAAATATTACCCTTCTCTTTTTGACCATTCTATTAATTGGAATTTCTGCATGTAAAAATGATGATGATAATCAAGTTGATTGTGATGAACCCAATGTCATTGGTTTTAAAAACTATTAAGTTGATTTTTATTCCACGCATCAAAATTTTATAGTTCTGCCAGCTACTTTTGAAACAGTCACCGAGCAAGCATTATTGAAACCTGCACATCAAGAAGGTGCTTTTTTTGAAACCATTACAGAGCAATATTTATCAAAAGAAAGTTTTAAACGACATCAGATTTTGGATTCCATGATTATTCATTTGGTAGCAAATTCAGAGACGGATAGTATTGCGGAAGTAGCTTGTTATCATTTTTTTGAAGAGGCAAATTTTATTGAGCAAGAAGTACCTGCTGAATATAAAACTCGAATATCTTATCAGTTGGCACAGCAGGGGACAGGTGCGGAAATTCCTGCTACCTATATGACACTTACTCGTAGACATGTGATGACTGATTCTAAAATAATTGCTACAACCGAGGAACAATTATTTAATCGATTAGAATTTAGAATTCCTGAAGATCAGACGATTCGGGATTATTTAGCGAATCAATTTGGGCAGCAGATGATTGTAGATTGTGAGGAAGGGAATTCGTATAAAATCCAAGAGTAAAATAACTAACTCATAAAATCAACCACGTCATTAATTACACTTTCTGTTCTTAAGATTCGGAAATGCCCTGTCCCTTCTATTTCTTTTAAAATACAATTTTCCCAATTGTCGCAAACATTTTTTGATTGAGAAATAGGAATAACCCGATCATTTTTATCATGAATAATCATGGTTTTTTTGACATTGATTTCTTTGACAAAGGAACTGACACTAACTGTTTTTACATCAATATCCATTTCCTTTTCTAATCGTTGAATCAGCAAATTTTTTACTTTTTCAGTTACACCTACTTGCTTTGCTACGTCATCAATTCTTTCTGAAAATTTATCTGGCGTAGTGAGTAAAGCATATTTTTCAATTGCCAAAGATTTGTTTTGAAATAGAGCAGTCGTCGTTGCAACACCTCCAAAGGAGTGGCTGATTAATTTTTTAGGGCTATATTTTTCGATTAAAAAACCAACTAGTTCGCTGAACTCAAATAAGCTAGTTTTTCCCTTGCTGCTAAATCCATGTGATGGACCATCAAATGAAATCACAAAGAATTTTTGCTCTATTAGCACTTTGATTAGATCAGCAAAATTTCCAGCCTGTCCTTCCCATCCATGAATCAAAAATATTTTTTCATCTTGGGGATTTCCCCATTTGTAAGTTTGAATTGCAAATCCTTTAAAGTCAATTTTTTCTTTTTTGGCTTTATCCAAAAGAACTAATTCATGTGCACGAAGTTTTTTAACCTGAGGGCTAGTTAAAGTTTGATAGGCTAAATTTGCCATAGCTTTTGGGAAAAGATTAGAGGCTAATTTTACGAGTTGTTTTTTCATTTTGGTTTAACAAAAAAACTTAAATTTTGTTTTTTTATTTCTCTATTAACGAGTCAAATAAATTCTACTTAAGTATTGATAATCAATTGATTACGATGATTTTATCATCTTATTTTATCAAAAATTATTTTCACTTGTAAATCTCCAAATCCATAAATTCCTTCTTCTTTACAAAATGCTTGAAACACATTGGAGAAGCTTGGATCATCTAATTTAGTAATGATTTTTTGAAGACTCTGTTCAGGTCTTCCATATTTTTTATTGGAAGGAAAACGCTCGATATGAGCTTCGACTACTTCTTCAATTTGGTTAATTTTGGAGGAGAGTTTTTTTGCATTAGTTCTTAATTGCGTCCAATCAGATTTTTGAAAAGCGGACCATAAATTCGAAATATATTCTTGATCAGTTTTGTCTAATTCTCTTTTATGTTGAAATAAAACTAACAACTCATCAAAACTCAACTCCCCAAAACCTTTCCAGGAATCTTTAATCGGACTGACTAAAAAAACAGAAATATTTTTTCCCAAATGAAATAAGATGTGAATTGCAAACCAAAAATTCACTTGACAGAATAAGTCATTCTCAAACCACAAATAAACCTTTGCATTATTTTCAATTGTAGTAATTTTCGAAATTTCGAGGATAGATTTTTGATGATACTCTGATGGATTTATTTCGTATACGTCTTTAAGAAATAAAGTACGATTGGCAAATATTTCATCCATTGAATCACCTTGAGTATTTCCTTCGACAAGACATTCTCGGAGGATAATTTTCTCTGCTTCTAGGTTTTGTAGTTGTTCTTTTAAGCAATCGCCAGTTAGGATGTGATATTCTTTCATTTAAAATGAATTACGTTATAAAGTATTCTCATTTTATAAAGACACCACTTTGCAAAATCAAGTTGCCTTCTTTCAAACCATTTAATAAATTCGAAATTTTAGTTTTAGTAGATGCTCCCATCAAAACATTTAATCCAAGTTTAGGTGCTCCAAACTGATTGATTCGCTCCATGAATTTTTCAAAGAAAAAAATTCCTTTATTTGTTTGGTCTATTGATTGAATAGTTTTGAAATTTAAATCGGAAAGAATACTTTCCATTTCGATTGGAGGAACTAGAAAACTTATTTTTGGTTCACTTGCCCAAGGCATGGGGTAGGTGACTTCCTCCTTCCCATTTTTGAAGATATCATAATAGAGAAAAATTCCTTTATCGGATAAAACTCTGTTAATTTCAGAATAGAATTTCTCCTTGTCTTCCACATTCATTTGCACATGTTGGGTCCACACGACATCAAATGATTTATCCTCAAATGGTAACTCTGTAGCATTACCATAAACAAATTTGGTTTTAGAAGAAAGTCCAACTAACTCAGACAAATTAGTTGCGGTTCTAATAAATTCTTGACTTAAATCAATCCCTGTAACTTGACATCCATATTCATCAGCCAACATTCGGGCAGGTCCTCCAAGTCCACAACCAACATCTAAAACGGTTGTATTTTTAATATCAATTGATTTTGCCAACTCTTTAGAAACTTGTGCTCCTCTAACATGAAATTCATCAACTCCAGCAATGTCTTCTCGCTTTACATTGGTCATGTCAATATCTAATTTTTCTAGGCGATTAATTATTTCTTCAAATAAATTAGATCGATGGTAGTGCTCTTCAGTTGAAGTTGTAAATTTTTCCATAGATAGTTATCGCTTTATTTTAGAAATAGTTTTTCTAACTGATTTCGTTGGTTTATCCATGTCATTTTCGGCAAAATCAATAGCAGCTTGAATTAATTTTTTCACATTTGGATTCCGGTAATCACTTTTATTTTTGATTGGAATATGTCTCATTAATTTTCCAGTTCCATGAAGTAAGTTGTGAGGATCATCGAGTAGTGTTCCTTTATGAAAACCTAAATTCAAATGATTAGTATAAATTGGAATCATACAAAACCCATCTGATAATTTTTCCGAAATAGTATAAACAGAAGTCAAGGCGTGAGTGTGATAAAGTAACTCATTGCTATCAGGATACAATTCCAAGAGGTAGTTTCTTAAATCTTTGTATAGTTCAATAAGTGCTTTTTCTTTGAAGTCCAAGAAGAAGAGGAAGTCAGGATGGATTGGGTTCATATTTTTAATTTTGGAATTAAAGCTACAAGAATTTTTTCAAAAAAAAACCAAACTAACTTTTCCCTCGTAGGTATGCTGATTCAATAATTTTTTTAAAACTATTTATTATGAAAAAAATCACATCTACTATCGTTTTACTTTGTATGTCTCTAGTTATTATTTTTGCACAGCATCAAAATAATCGAGCATATCTTGGGATTCACACTAATTCTATTTCTAAGAAAAAAGCAGCAAAACTAGATTTTGAAAATCCCAATGGCTCCTACGTGACGAGCGTTATTAAAAATACAGCTGCCGATAAAAATGGAATACAACCTTTTGATTATATTTATCAGATTGGTAATAATGAATTTTCTGGTCATCAGCATTTAACCTCGGTGATGAGAAATTATCAATCAGGAGATGAAGCGATGGTTTATTTTATTCGAAAAGGGGAGAAGCTTTCTAAAAAAATTACTTTTGGAAAAAGAGGAGATGGCGATCAAACTAAACGTACTCGAGAAGAAGATCCTTTTTTAGGAATTGGTCAAAATCATACACATGTTCCTGAGGATATTGTTGGCGTTTCAGTTGATATCGAAAAGAATTCTACTGCTTCAAAAATGGGTATGGAAGACGATGATATCATCATGGAAATCAATGATATTAAAATGGTAGATTGGCACGATATCAGTCCAGCGATAGATATGCTGGAAGTTGGAGAAGAGATCAAAGTGAAATTCATGAGAGCTGATCAGGTGATGGTAAATAAAAGTCCGATCCAATCTTTAGCTTCTACAAAAGATGTAAACAGTCATCAAAATTCAAATGACAATTCCTCCAATGAAGAATTTGTAGAAGTAGAGGAAATTGAAATGGAAGACATGGAAGTGGTGATGGAAGATTTGCAAGAGGAGGAAGCGGAACAAATAAAAACGGAAGTGGGAGTGGAGATGCCAGTAGTGCAAAATCTCTCGATAGAACGATTAAATGTTTTTCCAAATCCAAGTCAAGGGGAGTTTAATTTAAAATTCTTTTTGCCAAATAATGCACCGACGAGTATCCGAATTTTTAATTCAAATGGACAGATGATTTACTCTAATGATCTCGGAAATTTTGAAGGAGATTTTATGGAAAGATTTGATTTGACGGATAGTCCTGCGGGAACTTATTATTTGATGATTCAGCAAAATGATTTGTCGATTACTAAAAAAGTGATCATTGTTAGAGCATAAAATTAAGCGAAAAATAGAAAATCATTATAGAATTTTTTTTACCACATAGGCACATAAAAAACATAGGTTTTAGTTTTTGTCAAAAGTCTATGTTTTTTATGTGCCTATGTGGTAAGATTAAACCTCTACATTTATTTTCTTTGTGTTATAATTTATTGAAAACTTATAAGTAACTGGTTATTAGGTTTTTATAAAATTTAAATTTAATTTTTATTTCGCCTGATTTCACTCTGTCTCATTGGCATTCGATCTATTTTGCTAAATAATTTTTGGATAGAAACTACTTCTGAACTTCTCATTTTTTTTCCGCCATCTAAACCGATTAAAATAAAAGTAAAGTCATTTTTTTCAATTTTAAATTTCTCTAACTCATTTCTTAGCTCACTTTTTTCTACTAAATTTTTCCCATCTCTTTTTATCTTATCAGGCGTAATTTGATAGACGATTAATTTTCTATCAGCTAATCCTTTTTTTTCTTTTTGGAAAAAATCTAATTGCTGTTTCAATTTTTGATTTTGAAAATCTGAGGCAAAAATTAGGATAACTCGGTTCTCCCACACATGTTGCGAAAGTGACTGACCCATGCAGGATTGATTTGAAAGAAGGATAGAAAATAAGAGTAATAAATTTTTCATAATGCTAAAACAGAAAAACTAAAAGAGTGGTTCAAATTTTATATCTAAAAAATATTTTGACTATGCTCTTAATTTTTCCATGTCCGAAAGTAGTTCTGCTAATTTTCCCATCAAATTTCCATAGACTGCTTTCAAGTCGAGGAGGTACATTTTTTTGCTAAAAAAAGAAATCAATCCTGTTATCAAAATCACCCCAATAATTCCAAATAAAGGAACTCCGCCTACTAAACTTACATTAGGAAATTCTTCCACTAACCAAGTTGTAACGATCTCTCCTAAGAATCTATCATCACCCACATCTAAAAACCAAAACCCTAAAACCATACTTAAAAATATCAATGGATAAACAAGGGAATACACTTTTGCGATGGCTGTGATTTTTTTATTTAACCAACTATCATACGCTTTCAAATATTGATAACTACTTTGTGTTTTATCAATATTTTTTAATGAATCAAAATGTTGTTTACTGATGAGCACTAAAATATTTAAAATAAAAAACATTGGAATTCCCATATATTTCATCCCAATTGGAATAGAAATTATCAAAACAACAAAAGCAAAAATCACTAAAAAAATTAGATTCCATTTATACGTTTTTTCAAATCGATCTAATAAATGAATTGATTTTTGATTGTATAGATCATTCACTTTTGGGGCAACTAAGGCATCATTTTTTAAAAAACCCTCTTTCCAAATTGATTCAATTGACTTTTTCATTGGTATACTTTTTTAATGATTATTTAATTCTTAACTAACTGATAATCAGTATTCTAATAGTTTTTTGAGTCGTGTTTTAATTCGCTTGATTCTGACGCCAATATTATTGGAGTTGGTACCGATGATGTTGGCGATTTCTTGATATGATTTTTCTTCGAGGTAAAGCAAAATTACAGCACGATCTATTTCCGATAATTGCCGGATGGCATCGTACAATTGATTTAATGCCTCGTCTGCAAAAGCATGATTTTCTACTGTGATTTCATCGGGCAATTCATCAGCATCGAATTGCGATTTTTTCTTTTTATCTTTTTTCATCAAAGTCAAACAGACATTTAAAGACAATCGATAAATCCAAGTAGACCATTCAGATTGCTCCTTGAAGTTGTCTTTGGTTCGCCAAATTTGCAAACAAACCTCTTGGTAATAATCTTCAAAATCTTCTTGCGTATTGGTGTACGCTCGACAAATCTTGATGATGATTGCAGCAAATGGTAAAATTGATGAGGTGTAAAAGTCGCTACTCAAAGTTTTTAATTTTTTTTAAGAACACATTTTATTAGTTAGTGGTAGAAGTTAAAAATTATTACACCCAATGAAATATTTTTTCAAAAAAAATAAGACTAAACAATTTATGTCTAGTCTTATTTCTGAAAATAGGAAAGAAGTTAAAATTTTCAACCCTTCGGATATCGATTAATATCTTTATGTTGCCAGAGTAAATTTATGATTTCCCATTTTCCATCTAACTTGATTAAATGTAAATATTCCACCCAATTATCTGAAACCAAACGGACCGTTGCGATACGATTATAAATATCCAAAATAGTTACTTCGTTATTTGGAACTGGAGGGAATTTATTATTGGCCTTATTCCATGAGGTGGCAAAATCAATCATTTGTTGGTGAGTTGTTGGTCGTGCAATTTCTTTTTTCAACTTTCGATTATAGCCAATGGTCATTTTATTTAAGCTATCATTCATTACTTGATCCATCAAGTCAGGTTTCATTTGCTGCAAGGCGATCAAGTAGCCAAGAGAAGTTTTTCGAATTTCAATAGAATCTTTTTGAGATGCTGGACCACTTAATTCGATAGAAACATTGGATGGAGTAGGTCGATCAAAAGTTATTTTTCTTTCTGCATCATATAACTTGATGCCAATATGATTTCCCATCTCATCATAGATTTTTTCGCCAACAGCAAATTTTGATTTGTTTAAAGTTAGATCACCTTTTACATTATGATAACTGTATTCGATATGATTTCCTTGGTCATCATATTTATCTTCGTAGGAAGCGATGCCCAAAGAATTTGCTGTGATTTCTAATTTTTCATTTAAGTTGTACTTTGCTTTTGGAGCACCATTTTTATTCAGCAAAATTCCAGTTATGTCAAAATCAAAATAGGGCGAAAGTTTGACTGCTTCATTTTTTAAATTAAACCTTCGTTCGATTATCCAATCCTTTTTCTTTTCCCATTGGTATTTTGAAATATTCCAATTTGACTCCATCGGATTTCCTTCGATATCAAAAAACTCCAACTTATTTTTAAATTGATTTTTTCCCAAAGAAAACACCTCTTTATAAACACCTCGATCATTTGTAATTCTATTGTTATTTAAATCGAAAAATGTCCGAGTCTCTTCTCCTTTTTCATATTCAATGACCATTTTAAAAACACCAATCGAAGCAAGTGGATGTTTCTTTTCCGTATGATAATGATTATTAATTATTTCAACAAGACGATTGGAATTATCATATTTAAAAATATAATGAGAGGTAGACTTTGCAGTTTTTTGATCAATCGGATGAATTCCAACCAACTCAATAAAAGGCGAAACATGATTATATCTTAAATGTCGAAAGTGCTGAGTTGATGGTTTATCTTGCGCTTGAATGGAAATAGAGATGCAAAGGAGTAAAAGTAAATTTAATGATTTCATATACTTGATTCTTGAAAATGGCTTGATGAATAAATTTTGATAAAGGGCAAACTAATAAGATGTGTTGAGAATTGTTTTTGGTGGGTTTGCATTGCAATTATTTTTGGGAAACAACTTGCTAACTCATGCTTACGCACTATTAAATCGCCGATGGTTCTACTTTTTTTGTTAAGAAAAAAAAGTAAGGAAGTGGGAGTTTTAGAATGTGCGTAAGCATGAGTTAATAAATAAACATGAACTTAGCACTTTTAAAATAAATCTAATTGATGTACATTGCCGCCCAAATTAAAGGTAAATTATGGAAGACAATAAAATGCTAAATTATATTAAAAATCTATTAGAAAATATACCAGCTGATTGGTTGAGATTAACAACTCATCGACTAGATATTTATAATGAAAAATTGGCCAAAGTCCAGTTTTTACAACAGTTTGAGACTTTATATAATGACAATAACTGGAATTCATCGGCACTCAATATCTTACCTACCGCTTACGATTATATTCGATTAGGTCATCCATTGTCTTGTGTTTTAGAATGGGCAATTGCCAATTTGCATCATCTTAATCCAGAAAATGTAATCAGTTTTTCATCAAAGACAACTCCTATTTTAGCCGTTTTAAGAAAAAATTTATTGGCAAATAAAAATACACAAATTGTCTATGCTGACGAATTGCCTAATTTTTTTGATAGGAAAATTCTGCAAGAAGTTTATGGTTACCAATTCGATTTAAAGAAGGTGGAGGGAATAGAAGAAGTTACTGAGTTTGACGGCAGTACTATTTTTATTTCTCAACAGGATGAAGTGAGAAATGTTGGCCTCAATCAAAATATTGATTTTTGCCTTTATGCTTATACTGACCTTGGAAGTCTGTTGTTAGTGAATGGCGAAAAAAATGAAAGTTATATTTCAGCGATTCAGCATGTGAGAAGAAGGGAAACCATTGCAATGACACCTGCGAATTGTCTTATTGCTCTAAAGTTGCTAATTGAAAAATCTTCTTTTGAGGATAAAAAAAGTAATTCCAAAACTAACAAAGAATCAGTTTTAGCATCCATCGCAAATATTACTGGGAGTCATACCAAAGCGTTAATTGGCTCTAGTGGACTATCCATTCAATATGCAATTATGATGGGATTAGTTCATGATGCATTAGAAAATCATCCAGGAAAGGCAATCAAATTTATTGTTCCTCCAAATTGTTATGGTGGCACAAATGATCAAGCAAGGCGAGTGGCTGAATGTGTTGAAAATGTGGAGGTAGTGGATTTACCAGTTGATGCGGGTAACGATATGGTTCAAAGTATTAATATAGTTTTAGATAAAATAGCTAATGAAAATGCCATTCCTTATATCATCGCAGAAATTCCAACTAACCCTAGAGTTGAAGTTCCAGATTTATTAAGATTAAAAAATGTTTTAAGTGCGACACGTAAAACTGCAACGGGAAAAATTGCCATTGATCCAGTTTTTATTTTAGATCAAACATTTTGCCCCAATGTACATTTCTTAGGAGAAGATAAAATACTCTCAACGATTAGAACTATTTCATATGCTAGTGGTTCGAAATTTCCGAGCGGAGGACTTTGTACTGCAGGCTACTGTGTAGGAAATACAAAAACGGAAGCTTTGATGGAAAAGGTAGAAATGCATTTAATACTTTGCGATAACGAAGCGACCGATCTTCAACTTGAAATCTTAGCCATGCAATTGCCATCTATGAAAAAAAGAATTCAGATGGCGTATCAAAATACGCGTGATTTTGTCAACTTTATTAAGGATACTTTACCAACGTCAAAAATCAATTTTGTTTCAGAAGAATTGGCGGAACAAGGATTTACGCCATCTGTGTTTTCGCTTGACCTTCCGACAAAAGGAAATACAGCCGAAGAAAAAGAATCTTACAAAAGAGCATTGAATCATAAATTAATCAACTTGATGATTAAAGAAATTCCTGATGAAAGTAAATACTGTGTCAGCTATGGGCAGCTAAAAGGATGTTATTGGACGATACCCGCAACTTCTACTCAAGGGACGACGAAGGAAGGTGATAAAGATTATATTGCTCGTGTTGCGCTTTCTCCGAATATGAATCTTGAATTGCATAAGAGAGTTTTTTTAGATTTTGTTGGAGGGATTATGTAGTAATTTTTTTTATACTTAAAGTACGGGCAAAAATAAAAACCTCATTGATTATTTTATTAAGAAAGCAGAAGAGTAGTAGTTAAACCTTGTACTAATAATTGAGATGTATAAACGCTTAATTATTCGTACAAAATTGTTTGGAAAATCACTTCATGGTTTTCTATTTAGTTACTTACCTGAGTTAATAAATATTTTGTCATACTCTTTCGCTAGGTACGAGTTCGTTTTATACCTTTGGAAAAACGAAAAACAACTTTTATGAAAAAGCGAAATTTATACCTCGTCTTATTTATTCTAATTCTTGGAGGATGTTCGACACCTGTCGAAAATATTGAAACTGGAATTGTTTCCATTATTCCAAAACCGAATAATCAAACAATCAGCGAAGGATTTTTTTTACTCAATAAAAAATCAACTATCGTTGTTCAATCTGAAACACAATCAAAAATTGCTCACCACTTTTTATCTTCATTTAATGTAGTTCAAGATTTAAAACCTACTGTCGCAACAGGAGATGCTAGTGGAAATATCATTTTTGAAATCAAAGCATCTATTCCAAATGAAGGATATATTTTAGATGTCAAAAAAGATGTGATTAATGTTGAAGCAAGTTCCGACGCTGGTTTTTTCTATGCTATGCAAAGTTTAAAACAAATGATGCCCGTTTCTTTTTTCTCAAAAAAAGAACAAAACACAACTATATGGCGAATACCTTTAGTAAGAATTGAAGATGCACCTGCATTCGGCTGGCGAGGATATATGTTAGATGTGTCTCGTCATTTTTTTGAAGTAAAAAAAGTAAAAGAGGTTTTAGATTTTATGGCGGAACTTAAACTTAATCGTTTTCATTGGCATCTCGCAGATGATCAAGGTTGGCGAGTAGAAATTAAAGCTTATCCAAAATTGACAGAAATTGGTGCATGGCGAATGGACTACAAAAATACAGATGAAACCAAATCCGATTGGTGGGGGAGACCTGTGCAAAAGGAAGGAGAGCAACCAACTTACGGAGGTTTTTATACCCAAGAAGAAATCAAAGAAATTATCGCTTACGCCAAAGAACGCTTTATTGAAGTCATTCCTGAAATTGATATGCCTGGTCATGCACAAGCAACAATTGCCGCCTATCCTGAAATCGGTTGTGTCGATGCACATCAATATGTAGCAACTGGCGGAGTTTTCCAAAACAATACTTACAATCCTGGAAAAGAGGAGACGTATAAGTTTGTAGAAACGATGTTGAATGAAGTCATGGATTTATTTCCATTTAAATATATTCATATCGGTGGTGATGAATGCAATAAAAATCAATGGAAAAAAGATCCTGATGCCCAACTAAGAATGAAAGAAGAAGGATTAAAAAACGAAGAAGAGTTGCAAAGTTATTTTATCAAACGAATCGAAAAAATGATTAATGCGAGAAATAGAATCATGATTGGTTGGGATGAAATTTTGGAAGGTGGTTTGGCACCCAATGCAGTTGTGATGTCTTGGCGAGGAGAAGCAGGAGGAATCACTTCGGCAAAAGCAGGACATGAAGTTATCATGACTCCCAATAAACATTGCTATGTTGATCTTAAACAAGGGCATGATGATTTGGAACCTAACTTGGGGTATTCTCGCTCACTTTTATCTGATGCATATAATTATCAAGTGATTCCTGATACACTCCAAGGAGAAGAAAAAAAATTAATCAAAGGTATCCAAGCAAATATGTGGACGGAATCAATTAGTGATTGGAGCAAATTAACTTATATGACTTTTCCTCGATTGTATGCTGTTGCTGAGAATGGTTGGGCCAAGCAAGAGAATAAAAACTGGGATGGTTTTACGGAAAGATTATCTCTTCAAATGAAACGATTGGATGCTCAAGAAGTGCGCTATGCGGTAAGTGCATATAGCCCTTGGGTCGATCATAAAGGTAATGGTGAAAATATTGAAGTCACTTTAAAAACAGAAGTTAATCACTTAAATATTTATTACACTTTGGATGGAAGTGAACCGAATGTAAATTCTTTGCTTTACGAAAAACCATTTACTTCTAATAAGAGTATTCAATTGCGAGCAAGAGCGTTTAAAGATACAGTTGCAGTTGGTTATCTCTCTGCTTTGGATTTCCCTATTCATTTAGGAGCGAATCAAAATGCTACAGATCAAAATGGAAAACCACTTTCAAAGATGACTGATTTGAGTTATGGTCGATTGACTTCTGCTGATAAAGCTTGGCATCGATTTAAAAATGAGATGGAAGTTATAGTATCCTTTGATGAATCTAAGACAGTTAAGGAAGTCAGTTTACATTCTCTTCGATATACTATTTTAGGAATTTATCCTCCGAAAAAAATAGAGATTTGGGGAAGTGCAGATGGAAAGAAATTCAATTTGTTAGGCAAGCTAGAACAGTTGGAAAAAAGTTTGGAGCAAGGGAGAAACAAAGTAAAAAGTAGTATTTCTTTTTCTCCGACTATGATTAAAAAAATAAAAGTAAAAGCATTTTCGCATCGACCGTTGGAGGAAGGACATCATCGAGTAGGGGAGAATAGTGTGATTGCGGTTGATGAGATAGTAGTGTTCTAGAAATTGTTTGAGCTATTTTCAAGCAACTTCTAGAACAAAGATTAATAACTATAAATTCTTCTGCACAGGTTGTTGTCATGGCAGATGGAATAAGTATTCGTACAGCATCCTTGAATGATTACTGAAAAATGAGAAGGGAGAAATAAACTAAAATTTTAATCTAAAGAGTTCCCCGATGCTTGCATCGGGAGCAACAGCGGCAATGATATCTCATAAGTGAAAAATCCCTCCACGACCAATTTTTTTCACCATATAGTCACATAGAAAACATAGAATTTTACCTATGTTTTCTATGTACCTATGTGGTGAAATTCTATATTGATACCTATGAAATTGTTTTTTAATTCTCCGTCCGCTTGTGTTATGCGACAACATTATGTCGCATAACAGCTTGCTGCGGAGTAGTTCAATGATTCTAAATAAGATTAAAAGAATGAATACAAATTGGTAAGGTATAAAATAGATGAAAAGGGAGGATTGTCAGAGAAATTTGTATTTGAGGTAGAGTTTGATTTTTGGAAACCAATGATTAAACATAAAAGTCATTTAGTTTTTTCCTATAAAAAAACTAACACGAGTAATTTCTTTTGGAACAAAATTACCAATGGAAAATAATACACTTATTGACTTGGATAATCTAAATGAAGCTAGTCAAGAATCATTAAATATAACACTTTATCCATTTCATGGAGATCAATTATTATTCAAATTTAACGGTAGAACACTCCAAAAAAATGACAAAGGAAGCGTAAGTCAACTTTTAGAATTAGATGATAATAACAGTATTACTAATATATTTAAAATTCAAGATCGGAATTTTGTTCTTACTAAGAAAGGGATTTTTATGGAAAATGAAAATCAAAAATTTGATAAAAACAATCTGATTTTTAGTGGCATTAATTGTAAAAAATTAGTTGACGATGGAGAAAATCTTTGGATTACAACTAACAAATGTTTGAATATATTAAATAAAGAGTCTGGAAAAATTGAATTAATAAATAAAACTGATGGATTGCCCACAGATGACCTTACAGACATTATTCTTACTGAAAATAAAGTTTGAGCATAATCCTGATCTGATTTTTTTAGATATTGAATTTCCTGGTGAAAATGGATTTTCTATTTTCGAGTATTTTCCAGAACCCACTTTTGAAGCCAATAGATTTGGAAGATTTACAGAGTGCAATAGATAAGGTTCAAGAGAAAAAAGAATCCGACAGTCACTATGGTTGATGGTTCTATCTTAGCAGTAAGCTCTGGGAGGCGAGAAGGTTTTTTGAGCATAATTGAAAACTTCATTTAAAATCCTTCTTTTTAAAAATTTTATCCCGCTTTTTCATAAGCCTCTTTTAGCCAATTTGTCAATTCTTTATCAACTTCTTTTGGGTCGGTCAACTTGACCCGATGCGTACACATACTTCCGAATGGACCAGAATTTTCGAGCCGATCAGCAGTTGGTTTATCTTTTATTTTCAAGCCCAAATCAATTCGAGTTTTTGTAGCAGGTTTAATTAAAGCAAATTGTTTTTTTCGAATAATGCTAACGGATGTTTTTTTGGGAGTGATGGTTACGTCTTTTCCAAACTTCTCAACTACACTCAATAGTTTTTTATAAATAGGCAAAAGATTTTCTTTTCCTTTGAATTGAGTGGTGACAAGATCATCCTCCGAATCATTATTTTCTTTTGACAAATGAATAATTGTATTTGCAAATGCAGGGGAATATTTAAACATTCAAAAGCACTTTACATCGAGTACCTTTGTCTTTTTCACTTTCTATAGATATACTTCCTCCTAATCGATCTACAATTGTTTTTACAATACATAATCCTACACCTGAACTTTTTGCCAATATGCAATGCCGATAGAATGGTTGATAAAGTTTCGCATCACCACCAGATAAATCCATTCCCTTTCCGTTATCTTCCACTATAATTTCCAATGAATTATTAATTTTTTCAAAACTGATATTTATGTTCAATTTTTCTTGTTCCATATTATGAACGAGTGCATTTTGAACTAGATGTTTTAATAGGTTAAATATATATTTATGATTCAACTGAATTGATAAATTTTCTTTCGATTCAAATTGAATACTGGAATTAGTCTCATCAATTTCATTGATTAATTCTAGTCTTACTTCTTCAAATAAATCTTTAATTTGGATATTGGTACTTTCATTAAAATCTAATGTTTGAAAGTCTACCAATTCGACAAGTACATTAATTAGGTTTTCCATTTTTTGGGTAGCTCCTACCATCAATTGAAGTTTCTTGTTTTCGGAATTGCCAAGATTTTTCGTTCGTTGCAATAATTGAGAATAACCTCTAAGTACAAAAAGAGGAGTTCTCAAATCATGTCCTGCCGCATGGACTGCTTTACTTATTGCAATGCTTGAAGTTTTATTAAGTGTTGATTCTAATTTGTTTTTGGAAATAATATCCGTCGAAAAAGTGGTATTCTGATGCATAACCTTTAGTGCATTTATATGTTAAAAAAATATATGTTTAAATGTAAAGATTCCCTTATGTTTACATTGGGATTAATAAATAAAATATTTTGGTGATTTTCTTGGTTATAATACATCCATAGGAGAGATGGAAAAAATTTATCCTAAGATGAGGATTAAGCAGCAGTCACAAAGTAATTTTTTTTGTGACTGCTGTTCTATTAGAATTAACTACTAGACATTTGGAATTTATTAGAATATTCTAAATGAATATTTTCCAAAATATCAATTGACAAAGGTTTAGAAATAAATTGTTGAACAACTTTTTCCCTTGAGACAACATCCTTGTCTGATTCATTATTGGAAGTCGTAACAAACATCACGACAATATCCGCAGTTAATTCATCTGGCAATAATTTATATTTTTCGAGAAATTCATATCCATTGACTAATGGCATATTGATATCTAAAAAGATAATATTTGGCCTTGGATATTTTTTTCCATTGATGGGGCTGAACTTTCCTTTACCAGTCAAAAAATCTAAACCTTCTTGACCGTTGAGTGCAGTATAAACATGTTCAGCCATATCCATTTCTTCGATGATATCATTGTGTAAGAAATTGATGGCTTCATCATCATCTATTAAAAGTATACAATTTATTTTGTCCATAGGATTAAGGGTTTTGCTCTAGAAATTATTTTTATTCCATTTTAATTTTTTTAATAGAAAAGATAAAAGTGCTACCATTCTTTCCAGTAGATTCAACTCTAATTTTTCCTTCATGATTATTAACAATTCTTTTACAGTTGGATAATCCTATTCCAGTTCCACTATATTCATTTTTATTATGAAGTCTTCTAAAGACTTCAAATATTTTTTCATGGTACTCTGGAAGTATTCCAATTCCGTTGTCTTTAACAGAAAATTCCCAATAATCTTGATTTAAAATTTCTTCAACAATGATAACAGGAGGTGCTTTAGAACGATATTTTAAAGCATTACTAATTAGATTCTGAAATAGCATTTCAATTTGAGTGGAATCTCCTTTTATTGTTGGTAAGGCGTGGAA
The DNA here is from genome assembly GCA_045106765.1 of Saprospiraceae bacterium. Lineage (GTDB taxonomy): Bacteria > Bacteroidota > Bacteroidia > Chitinophagales > Saprospiraceae > CAJQQY01. Next base: position 36,305 of record JBGCFD010000147.1, read on the forward strand.
AACAATGGAAGCTTTACTTTCTTCTATTGCTTTATGAAGGTGGCTAGTTATAGATTCTAACGTGGTGTTTAAATCTATGTTTCGAAATTCTACTTCTTTATTTCCTAATTTTGAATAAGTTAATAATTCATCCGTTAGGGTTTGCATTTGTCCTGTAGACTGAATGATATAATCCAAATATTTTTTACCCTTTTCATCTACCTTTTCTCTATATTTTTCAATAAAGCGATTAGCAAAACTATGAATACTTCTTAGCGGTTCTTTTAAGTCATGAGAGGCGAGATAGGCGAACCTTTCCAATTCTTCATTGACTCGTTGTAATTCTATTTCATCTTTTTTACGTTGAGTGATATCGCTTAGAATAGCAAGGTTAAAATCAAGTTTATTATTTTTATTGAAAATTTGTTTTACGACTACACTTGTCCAGACATATCCGCCTCCCTTTTTCATATATCTCTTATCTAAAGAAATTAACTCTTGGTTACTTTTAATATTAGGTGTCTTAATTAGTTTCATTGTACTTATTTCAAAATCATCAGGATGAGTAATTTCCATAAGATTTTTTCCTATTAATTCTTTTTCATCATAACCAAGTATATTAGATATCCCTTTACTAGATTCCATTATTGTTGAATCAGGTTTGACTAACATGATTCCTACAGGAGCGTTTTCATAAATGTTTTCTAAATGCTCTTCATTTTTAGTTATCTTAATTTGGTTTAGTTTTTCTTCATTAATGTCTCTTGCTAGCGCTAACATTGTTTTTACTTTGCCATCAGTTTTCCGTGCAAAAGGAGTCAGTATGATATTATACCATTTGTACTCACCACTCTCATCTACAATAATTCTATATTCTATACTTGAAGTCTCTTCATCTTTTAATAGATCTAGTTTTTTAAAGAATTTTTTTATTCTTGGTTGATCTTCAGGATGCGCTGCTTCATCTAATAGTTTTTTATAGTTTTCAAAAGACACATCAGAAGAAGAATTTTTATTGTAATATTCCACATTGTAAGTCTTCAAGTTAAAAGTCCAAATATGATGAGGAACCAAATGGTTCACTTGAGAAATCAAATGATTACTCACTTCTCTTTCTTTTTCTGTTTTCTTTAACAAATCAATATCTAGAAAATTGACAATCACTCCCTGTATCCCATCTTGTTGAGAACGATAGGGTAAAATTTGACGTAAATACCATTCTCCTTTACTAGTTTGAAACTCTTTTTTGATAGGAACCAATGTTTCCAAAACTCTTTTTAGCTCTTCGACAAACTCTGCTGTTTCAAGTCCTATTTCTCCAGAGAAATGAGTGATTGATCTTCCTAAATCTTCTTCTCTTAATTTAAAATGATTTCTAACGGGAGGAGTATATTTTCGAATATTCAATTTTTTATCCAAAAACATAGTTCCAATATCTGTACTCTTCATTAAATTATCCATGTCGGAATTTAGCTCCAAGAGTTCATAATTTTTCTCTTGCAATTCTGCATTTACGGTATGTAATTCCTCGTTGAGCGATTGTAATTCCTCATTGGTACTTTGCAATTCTTCATTGGCAGCCAATAATTCTTCATTGGTTGCTTGCATTTCTTCGTTCGAAGTTTCCAGCTCTTCGATTGTTGCTTGAAGATTTTGTTGACTTTCAAGAAGGGCTTCTTTAAGTTCTCCTAGTTCTTCATTATTGGTTTCTATTTCAGGTAAAATAATTTCTCTTTCAGTATCACTTAATACTCTTTGATCCCCATTGATAAATGTAACCGTGAAAAATTGGTGATATTTACTTGATGGATCTAATGGTTGAATAATTATTTTGAGGTGAATTATTTTATCATCTTTTAAAATTCTAACATTTTTAGTAATATATTTTTTCTTTTTATCCGTTCTAATTTTTCGAATGCCAGTTGTAATTGGAATTAAAATATTATCTGGTAAGATTCTAGCTAAATTATTAGAATACCCTTCATCTGGAATTTCAATATAATCTTTTAGTTTTCCTACGGCATAAGTGATGTCTAGTTTTTCAGTAATACAAATACTGGCAGAATTAAAATCCTCCATGATTTGTCGATTAACGGAAAGCAGAATTTTTTCTTCTCTAGAATTGGTCACCGTTCTTGACATACTAGCAACAGTAGAATTTTTATTGATGAGCCATTCAGAATTGTTTTGAATATCAATAATTCTTGTAGGACTAATGTTAGTATATATGTTCCACTTTTTACTAATCACTTCAAACTTGCTCCCAATCTTACTAATATTTTCACTTGGGCCTAAGATTAAAAATCCATTTAATTTTAGAGCAAAATGAAGACTAGATAAAATTTTATGTTGCGCACCGCTTTCAATATATATAAGCATGTTCCGACAACAAACTAAATCCATCTTATTAAATGGTGGGTTTTGGAGAATATCATGTTTGGAAAAAACGATATTTTTTCGAATCTCCCTGGATATATGATAAACTCCATCTTTAAAAATAAAATATTTCTTTAGCCGATCTGGAGTGACATCAGCCATGATATTCTGGTTATAGATTCCTTTGTTAGCGGAATTTATTGCATTAGCATCTATATCTGTAGCAAATACTCTATATTTCCAATCAATCTTTGATTTCTCTTTGGCTTCCTCCAATAAAATGGCCAAAGAATAGGCTTCCTCTCCTGTACTACATGCAACGGACCAAGTTTTGATGAGTTGCCCTGGTACGACTCCTTTTAACAAAGCTGGAATAACTACTTTTTCAATCTCCTTAAATGCGGGCTCATCTCTAAAAAATTTAGTAACCCCAATCAAAAATTCATTACTTAGTATATATTTTTCCTCTGGATGGTTGTACAGATATTCTATATATTCTTCAACAGAAGGCATTTTGCAGATATTCATACGCTTAGCAGTTCTGCGAAGAAGCGTTGGAATTTTATAATTATAAAAATCAAATTGGGTTTGATTTTTAATCAACTTTAAGATGCGATAAATATATTCTTTCTTTTTTCCTAGGTCTGTTCCTGTAATTATTTCTCCAAAATCAGAGTGATTCGTAAACAAAACTAACTCTTCTGGCATGTCTGCTGAAGAAAGAATATAATCTGCCAATCCATGTGATATTGCAGAACGAGGCATTCCGTCAAACTTACAAGTATCTGGGTCCTGTACAAAAACAGTTCCTCCAATTTCTTTGATAGATTTTCCTCCTCTTGAACCATCAGAGCCTGTTCCAGATAGAATGACCCCAATTGCTTTTTCTTTTTTAAATTCAGCTAATGAGTTTAAAAAAATATCTATTGAAAAATTGACTTCACTTGTTCTTGGTCGATGAATTAATTTCAAAACCCCATTTTCAATAATGATATTTTTTCGCCCAGGAATCATATATATATGATTAGGTAGAACTTCTTCTTCGTTGAGTGCTTCAGTTACCGGCATACTTGTATGTCTTGATAATAACTCAGGCATCAAACTTTTATAATCAGGAGAAAGATGTTGGACGATTACAAATGCCATTCCTGTGCTATCAGGACAATATTCAAAAAAGGACTGTAAAGCTTCTAAACCTCCTGCGGATGCTCCAATACCTACAACATAAAAGTCGTGAGATACTTTGGCCGGATGACCTAATTCAAATTCAGATTTGTTTTTTTCAGAACCTAGCATATTTTTTTTTAATAGTGAAACCCTCCAAAATGTTTTCCGTAATATTATTTTGGAAAAAATGAATTACTAGAAAAAGTGGATTATTTGGAGTGGAGGTATCGATTAAATCTAATAGAGAATAGTTTACAATTAATTGTAAAACATTCTCTTACTTTTTTTTACTAGGCATGTATATTGAAGATAACAAATATAATAAACTAATAATCTAATACACTATTTAGGAAGTTTTTTTTGATAGAAGGTGGTTAGCATAGTAGAATTGAGGATAATTTTATCTAGATGAAGGAGAAAGTTTTAGTTTTCCTTGTCACATAATATTTATAAAAATACACATGAAAAACGTCAAATATAAAAAAATAATATATTTGGTATTCATTTTGTATTCATTTTAATATAATTAACAATTTTAATATATTTTATCACAAAATTTTTATTATTTATTATGCAAATTATGAGGACCTTAGAATATCAGAGCTACACGAAATTAATTAAGGAGAACCGAAAGAAAATCCAACTTTTAAAAAATGATACTCCTAGTGATCCAAAACTAAAAATTAATAGATTCACACAGATCAATGAATTATTAAAGGAACAGAATGCTCTAATTATGGAGCGACAGCAGTTACTTCTCAATAGAGCTAAATTGATCCAAAATTATTATTCAGCTGATCAAATATTAAGAGTTGGATAATTCTTATTTATAAAGAATAACTTTCTTTTTTATTCCAAAAGCTTTCCCTTATCAGAGGGAAAGCTTTTGGCGTTTTAGGTAAATCCCTTCATTACAATTACTCATTCATTGAGTAAAAAGAACTTCCACTTGAGCCAATTGATGAATCAAGTGAGTCATTGGTTTTTAATCCAAATTTTATTTTCATTTCACAAAAACTCAACTAACCCGCCAAAGGATAATTTTTAGCCTTCAACCACTCATCAACTATTCCCTCCTTACTCCAACGATTCTATGTTTGTGTTACAATTACAAAACAGTTTCTAAAATCAAAAAATATTAATCATGTGCATCTTTGCAAGGTTGGCTAATTTTAAAAAATCCAATTCGAGTTTGAATTCAAAAACATCATCAGGTTATTTCAGTTCTGTCAAAAACGGATTTGAAATGATTTTTGGAAAAATAGATATGATTAATATTATCAGTTTGCATTTTGCCATTGTAGCAATAATTGTATTGATGGCAGGATGGAATTTGGCAGAAAATAAAGGACTTGTAAATGTAGTGGGAGATAGTTATAGCGAGTGGTTAGGAATATTGGTGGATGCAATGTTACTGTATTTTATCAATTGGGCGATTCGAAGAGAAGAGAAAGATAAATTGATCAATCAGTTTGCAAGTGAGAGTAATTCTTTTGCCTTAGATGCGACTAAGCGGCTGAGAAAAAAAGGATGGTTAGTGGACGGACGACTAAATGGAATTGATATGACTCATGCACAATTAGATCAAGCCAACTTAAATAAAGCCGCACTTCAAGAGACAAATTTTAGTTATGCATCAATGAAAAAATCCAATCTGGTAGAAGCAGACTTTTCCAATAGTAATTTGACTGGTGCAGATTTAAGTAACTCAGAATGTCGATGGGCCAACTTTGAAAATGCCAACTTGCGGTGGGCAAATTTAGAAGGCGCAACTTTGGACGGAGTAAATTTTGAAGGAGCAGATTTGCGTTTTGCTCGACTAGGAGAAATTAATGAATCGACCGTTTCTTTGGAAGGTGCTTTACTCTCACAAACTTTAACGGAAGATGAAATAGCTCTAGTTCAAGGTAGTGTGAAAAATATTCGGGCATCAATGGAAGAATTCACCACAGATTTTTATCGAGAATTATTTAATGTAAATCCAATGGTGGAAAGATTATTCATTTCTAATATTAAAAGTCAAGTAATAAAATTTGCACAGGTCTTTGAACTATTGGTGACCAGTTTAAATGATATCGAAAAATTACTTCCCGCATTAAAATCATTAGGAAAACGACATAATAATTATGGCGTTGAAGAGTATCATTATCAAATCGTAGGCGCAACTTTAATTACTACTTTAAAGAAAAGCTTGGGGCAACATTTTACCCCTGAAGTGGAAGGCGCTTGGTTAAAAACCTATGGACTCGTAACCATGGTAATGGTAGATTCTTCTAAAGGATTAATGTAATCAAAAATCAAATAACAACTTTTTTTTAAAATTAAAAACCAAATCATTATGTCTACACCACCTCGTCAATGGACCAAAAAAGAATTTTTAACTTATCTTTTATTATACGCAGCACACGCAGATATTTTTTTGTGTAGTTCGGAAAGTAATTATACTATGATTTATTTAGAAGGAGGGAGGAAAAAATTAATTTCTCGAACACTCAAAGATGTGGAGCAATGGTTGCAGGGTCGTGGATTTTATCGAGCACATAATTCACATTTAGTAAATCTTTCACATATCAAAGAATATGTTCGGACAGAAGGTGGTTATTTACTTTTGTCCGATGGACGAACACTTCCCGTGGCTAGAAATCGAAAAGAGGAATTATTAAAATTGCTTTGATGGTTAAGAATTAAAAACCCTCGCAGCAAGCTGACGAAGAATTATTAAATGGATTTCATGGAAGTTGTCTCAAAAGTAAAATGGAAACAAGCTTCCTAATATTATTTCAATACATAGGCACATAGATAACATAGCAATTCATCTATATTTTCTATGTGCCTATGTGGTAATAAAAATTCTGTGATAGTTTTTACTTCTGAATATGTCTTTATGAAATCAATTGTTAACCTGCATCCGACGCAAGCATCGGGGAATTCTTTAGATTAAATAAAACTAGTCTGAGTTTTTCAAAAGAAAAGATAGTCGTAACCTAACATTTAGGTAACGACTTTTTTATGTGCAAAAAAGTAATTCTTATTGAAGATAGTAAAAAGAAACAGATTATGATTTTCTTTCGTATGAAAGAAGTATTTAAAAAACATGATAGAGATACATAATATGAAATTAGGCCTAATTTTACTTTTAAATCTTGTTGTTTCTTTTTCTTTCGGTCAAGAATATTTCGGGGAAACTCGTGAGATCGGAATGGAAGAAGGACTATCACATTATAAAGTATTGGCGTTTTATCCCGAAAATAATGGGATGTGGATAGGAACCGATGAAGGGTTAAATTTTTATGATGGTTACAACTGGAAATATTGGTCCAAGGAAAAAGGGCAATTATCCCGAAGAGAAGTAAATTTTATTCACAAGGATCAAGGTGATTTTTTATGGTTATTTAATGCCAAAAAAATAGATGAAAGAAAACATGTTCGATCCATTGATATTTTATCGGTTGAAAAAGATAGTACTTTTTCTTTTGAACAAAAATTTGGAAAACATGCTCCCTTCGAAATAAAAGATATTCAGAATTTTTATCAAGATCAACAAAAACAATTATTCTTTTTTGCCAAAAAACAACTGTGGAAATATACTCCAAGTCATCTCTTCCAACTGGTCGAACTACCACAAAACTTCAAACCATATTCAATTCTTTCAGATGATTATTTAGTTGGAGAAATCAACGGGAAATTAAGTTTGATTTCTCCGCAGGGTGAGTTGTTATTCATTTCTGATTATTCGCTCAATGATTCTTTTTTTAATATTGTTGGTACTAATCAAAAATTTTGGGTTTGGCAAGATCAATCTACAGCAGAAGTTTTTGAAAGATTGCCAAGTGGAAAATATCAATCGATACTTTTCCCTCTCCAACAAAACAAAGGTGTTTTCTACTTTTTATTTTATGATAAAATCAAAAATCAAGTTTGGGTAAATAAAGACAAGCATATTTACCTTTTTGATAAAAATGAAAACCAACTTTTCAAACAGGAAACCATGGCAAGAGTTGCTTGCATGGATAAAGACAGAAACTTGTGGAC
>JBGCFD010000148.1:0-24935 GCA_045106765.1 Saprospiraceae bacterium
ACCACTTTAAACTAAGATTTTAAAACATAAACTATTCGCTTTTATGAAAATTCTAAAAGGTTTACTCTTTTTCTTTTTTATTTCGTTGGCTGGAACGATGAATGCACAAGACATTCACTTTACCCAGTTTTATTTATCTCCCTTGACAACTAATCCTGCATACACAGGAGCATTTGAAGGTTCATTCCGAATTGGTGGAATTTATCGAGACCAATGGGGAAGTGTGATTTCTAGTCCTTATCGAACACCATCTTTTTATGTTGATGCACCTATCTTGATGCTCGGTAAAAAAGCTTGGTTAGGAGTAGGAGGAATGCTTTATAGTGATAAAGCAGGAGCGTTGGAATTAGCGACCTCTCAAGCTATGGGAAGTGTAGCAGTACACATGCCTTTGGATAAAAAATCCAAATCCGTTTTTACATTCGGAGTTCAAGCTGGTTATACTAGTCGAAAACTTAATACGAGCCAAGGAATATTTGGTGATAATCCAAATAGTGTTGGAACAAGTGCTGACTTAGGAAATATTAGTGGAGACACAGATTTTAATTCAAATAAATTTGATTTAAACATTGGTGTTTTGTTGAAAACACAAATGAATGATAAGATGCGTCTTGAAATTGGTGCAGCTTTGAATCATATCTTAACACCTGATTTACATGTGAATGAAGGTGGAGGAACCGATACAACGACAACTCCGAATTCTACTTATACTGCCTCACAAGAAGGAAGAGATGCTTATGACTTGCCAGGAGATTTTACTTTGCATGGTCAATTTTTTGTAGACTTAAATGATAAATGGCAAATTAAACCTGCATTTATGTTTAGAACACTTTCAGGTGCGAATAATATTCAGGTGCAAGGAATTGGTGGATACCACTTGAATAAAGCAAAGGATATGACTTTGAACTTTGGTATTGGTTACCGATTGCGTGACGCAACTCAGTTGATCGTAGGAATGGATTACAAACAATTTAAGGTAGGAGCTGCATATGACTTGACGGTTTCTGATTTGGCGGATGCAGCTAGTGGAGCAGGTGGCTTTGAAATAGGGGTAGCTTATACTGCTAGGATTTTTAAGAAACCAACTGTTAAGCCAGTTATTTTCTGTCCACGATTCTAATTTAATGGTGAATTGTTAATGATTAATTCACTATAATGAGGTGAATTTTCGTTTTGTTATAAAAAACGAATAATCGTTTATGATCAAAAAACTAAAATTTAAAATTTAAATTTTTTATTGAATATGAAAAAATTAATTCTCTTTTCTGCAATTTTTACTCTTATGGCAAATGTAGTGTTGGCTCAGCCACTCAACAAACAGACTCCCGCCATGATGATTACCACAGGTGATGAGCAAGTAGAACTGCTTAATTTTTATGGAGCATTAGAATGGTATGAAAAAGCATATGAAGCAGATAAAGCTTTGCGAGATAATGATTTAGCATATAAAATTGCTAACCTACATTATATGTTACGTGATTATAGAAAAGCAGAACGTTGGTATAAAAAGGTAGTGACTAAAAAATATAGAAAAGGAACTAACCCTTATTTACCAGAAGCTAGATTTATTTATGGTCGAACATTAAAAATGGCTGAAAATTACGATGAAGCAATTGTTCAGTTAGAGATGTATATAAGAGATTCTAAAAATGCTGCGATCAAACCACTAGCAGAAGCAGAATTGACTGGTGCTCAAATGGCATTAGGCATGACTCCTGTGACGGGAGTTTTTATCGAAAATGCTGGAAAAGCAAATACTAAAACAACAGAAACATCTCCATTTCTAACAGATGATGGCGTTCTATATTATTCTTCCTTTTTGAATGATGAGTTTACTGTGATCGATGGAAAAGAAGGAGATTACCATTTAAAAATAGCTACTTCTACTCGAAAGGAAATGAAGAAAAAAAGAAGTAGAGGTAAAAAGAAAAAAGATGCAAAAGAAGAAAAAACAAAATTAGGAGCTTTTCAAAAAGGAAAAGCGATAACGACAAAGATAAATCGAGAAGGTTACCATACTGGTAATGTTACGATTTCTCCTGATGGAAATACAATGTTTTTTACTCGTATGCAAATGACTTTGGACGGAAGAGGAAATACTGTTGGAGAAAGTAAATTATATTATAGTGAGAAAAATGGAAACAGTTGGAAAGGTGCAAAAGAAGTAGAAGGCGTAAATGGTGAATGGTTGGTAAAGCATCCTTCAGTTGGAGAGCATTTTGGAAACGAAGTTTTATTTTTCTCTGCTGACATGCCTGGAGGCGAGGGTGGATATGACATTTACTATGCTACTAAAAAAGGTGATGGAGTATATGGTGATCCGATTAACTTAGGAGAAGTTTTAAATACTCCTGGTGATGATATCACTCCACATTATAGAGAAGGAAACATTTATTTTAGTTCTACAGGTCATCCTGGAGTTGGAGGATTGGATATCTTTACTTCTCAATGGAATGGATCATATTGGACTAAACCAATCAATTTAGGAAAAGGATATAATTCACCAGTTGATGATTTTCACTTTTCTTTAGATAAGAGCGGATATAATGGAGCGTTAGTTTCTAACCGAGTAGGAACTAAATCTGTCAAAAGTAAAACTTGTTGTGATGATATTTTTATTGTAAAAATTCCAGAAGTTGTATTGGAACTAATGGCGACTACATTTGATGAGAAAGATCAAGCATTGCCAGGTGTTTCCGTTTCTTTGATTGAAGTACTGGATGGAAATAAAGGAGATACTGATGCTCAAACCAATGCTAAAGGGAATAATTTTGGATTTACTTTGAATGAAGAAAAGTCATATATGATCATTGGAAAAACAGAAGGTTATTACCCTGATACAGCTTATTTGAATACAGTTGGATTAACTGAATCTACTGTGATTGAGAGACAACTGAAGTTAAGAGCACTTCCACCACCGCCACCAGTAGAAAAAGAAATTGAGATTATTACTGAGAAACCAATCGAGTTAAAAAATATTTTATTTGACTTTGATGATGCTAAGATTTTGCCTGAAATGGAGCCAGATTTTAACTTAGTTTTAGAAATCATGAATCAATATCCAGATATGGTAATTGAATTAGGTTCTCATACTGATGCACAAGGTAATGATAGTTATAATCAAAGATTATCTCAACGACGTGCTACTTCGTCAAAAGCATGGTTAGTTGAAAGAGGTATTAAATCTAGTCGAGTCAAAGCAGTTGGTTATGGCGAAACTCAAATCAGAAATCAATGTGTCAATGACGTAAAATGTCCAGATGAGGAACACAAATATAATCGTAGAACAGAGTTTAAAATTATCTCTGGTCCAACAAGTATCAAAATCAAAGAAACCCGTTTGCAAAAGACAAATGGTAATGGTGGAATTGGTTCTGTAAAACCTGCTACTCAAAGTCAAAAAGGAAATGCAAAGTTAGTTTTTGAAAAAGATTCATACGACTTAGGTGAATTGGTTCAAGGTGATAAAAGAAAGTTAACTTTCAAATTCACAAACGAAGGAACAGAAGATGTAAAAATTGACTTCGCAACGGGTTCTTGTGGATGTACTGTTCCTGATTGGCCTCGAAAAACTTTCAAACCAGGAGAGTCAGGTGAGATCGAGGTAGAGTATGACAGTAAAGACAAAGAAGGATTGCAAGAAAATACTGTTGATGTTTATCTTTTGAATGAAGATGAAAAAGGTTATCCGATGGTTTACATTGCTAAGTTTAAAGCCTTCGTAAAAAAGAAATAACAAAATCAAAACCACTTGATTTAAAAAGAGGAGTCATTCTATTAATTTAGAATGACTCTTCTTTTTTGAAAATTAACAAATACTTTACTGCTATTTCTTTTAAAAATAGCCAAAGGGTTTCTATCTTTGGAGTACAACAAGCATTCTGATTTTAATCCAATCTACATAAATTTCTAGTAAAACCTTTTCTGAGAAATATTTGCCCCAAAAAGTAACCAAATAGATAATGTTATCTACTTGATATGTATTGCTATTTTGACAACTTTTTTTATATACAAAAACACATAATTATGAAGAACTTTTTACTTTTTATTTTTTGTTTGTTCGGGAGTAGTGCTGCATTTGGGCAGACGATTTTTTCAGATGACTTTAACGACGGTGATTTAGTAGGCTGGACAAATACTGCTGACTGGACTAACCCTGGAACTGAATTGAAGCATGGTCTAAGCAATATTGCTAGCTCAAGTTATATTAACGCAAATATAGGTGCTCAAGATTTAACAACCGGAGATTATACATGGGAATTTTGTTTGAGAAATGGTAATTGGGATCCATCAAGTGGTAATAAATTTTGGACTTTTTTGATTGCAAATGATAATGATTTGAACGGTACTCCTTCTGGATATGCTGTTGGAGTTAATTTTACAGGTAGTAGTGATGATCTAACTTTATATGAAGTTACAGATAATTCTCCTACTGCTATTATTACCTCTTCCTTTGATTGGAGTGGATCAGATGATGTTTGTATTCGAGTGACAAGAGGTCAAACTGGAGCTTGGGAGTTATTTTATAATGATAGTGGAACTGGAGAAGTAAGTGGTGGAACAGTTAATAACACAACTCATACTACAGGTGATAATTTTGGATTGAGTTTTACTTTCACATCAACTAGAGCTGGTTTATTGTGGATGGATGATGTTAATATTACTAAGTCTTCTGCAACACCTACGATACTTTTATCCACTATTTCAGGTAATACGAATGAATCAGGAACTCAAGCAACTTTTGATGTGACATTAAATATACAGCCTGCAACTAATGTTGTTCTTGATATAACAAGTGGTGATCTGAGTGAAAACACAGTTTCTCCAGCGACCTTAACCTTCACAAATCTTAATTATAATGTAGCTCAAACCATAACGGTAACAGGCGTAGATGATGCTTTACTTGATGGTAATCAAACGACAGCAATTACCGTAGCAGTTGATGATGCAGCTTCTGATGATAGTTATGATGGCTTATCTGAAACGATAGATGTTATTAATGAGGATAATGAGGTACATCCTTTAATCATTAATGAAGTCTTAGCAGATCCAGATGGAACTACTGGTGATGCTAATGGTGATGGTGTAGTAAATACTTCTGATGATGAGTTTGTAGAACTATATAATACAGGGGGAACTAGTTTAGATATTTCTGGTTTCACACTTTCTGACGGATTTGGTGTTCGCCATACTTTTCCTGCTAGCACAATAATACCTACAGGTGAACCGATAACTATTTTTGGAGGTGGAACGCCAACAGGAATTGCAGGTATAGTCCAAGTAGCTTCTACAGGGGCAGTTGGAATGAATAATACAGGTGACGATGTTATTATAAGAGATGGAGCAGGAGAAATAATTGTTAGTATTTCTTATGGAGCAGCTGGAGGTGATGATGAATCTCTTGGACGTAGTCCGGATTTTACAGGTGCTTTTGTGCAACATTCTACAATTACAAATAATCCTGTTGATTTTTCTCCAGGAAGCTTAAATGAAGGAAATATATTATTACCAATAGAACTATTGCGTTTCGAAGCAAAACCAACCAATCTAAAATCAGTAAATCTCCAATGGCAAACCACTTCTGAAGAAAACAACGATTACTTCTCTATCGAGCACAGCACCGACGGAACTAGTTTCCGAGAAATCGCAATAGAAGCAGGAAATGGAACAACAGACCAAGTTCAAAATTATTCATACCTCCACCAAGAAGTAGAAAATGGTTTACACTACTACCGATTGAAGCAAGTAGATTTTGATGGGAAATTTGAATATACGAATATCGTAACTGCAAAAATTAGCCGCTCAGGTGATGATATTTTCTTAACACCAAATCCATCTTCCAATGTGATTTTGATTCAAACCAAAACAGCTTACCAGACAGATGCCGATTTCCAAATCTTAAATATGCAAGGACAAGTAGTATTGTCAAGCGTATTGCAAGAAGGTGATACAGATATGGAGTTAAATATTGCTGACTTCCCAGTTGGAATTTATTATTTGCAATTATTTGTAGATAATGATGTTATGATGAAAAAAATTATCAAGCAGTAAATTTTAATTTTCTCTAAAAATAAAAGCCATTTCGATTTTTCGGAATGGCTTTTCTTTTGCTGAATAGCTAAGAAAAAGGTTACATTTCACCTAGTCACTTACTTAACTCTCAATATATCAAATGTTAAAAAGCCGAGGTAGTTTATATTTAAACATTTATTCTTTGTACCTTTCATAAGTTTAAGTATTCTCAAACTATAAATTAACATATATTCTACTTTAATTTTACCTAATCAAGCATTCACACCTTCGTTAATTCATTTCTAAACTTGTTTCACATTTGACTCCAAAAGGAGTTCAATGTATTCATACCCAAATCCGTTTTTTACAAAAAAATCTAGACCTTTTATTTATAAGCTGAAAATCAATATGATTTTCTGATGCTTTGGTATGTCTATGCATTTTATGAACTAAAAAATAGAAACTTTCTATATTATTTTTCTAAGAACAAAAACAAATATATTATGAAAAAAATTTTACTGATGTTCTCGATGTCATTATTGACATTTCAAATGAATGCACAATGTGGTATATTAGGGGTAGAAATTACCTCTGTTTTGGTAAATCCAAGTGGTGCGGGTTTTAATAACTTTGATACCGATGGGGATGGGAATTCCGAAAATGATGATGAATTTGTCGAAATTTGTAATAACTCTGCTGTTCCTGTTGATATTAGTGGATGGACTTTGGGAAATCAAAGTCAAACCTTTACGTTTCCAGCAGGTACGACATTAGCTAATGGAGATTGTGTATTATTAGTTGGACAATGGGATGGTTCAGCAACTATTCCATCTTTGGTTTTCCAATTCAATTCGAATGGTAATACTTTTAATAATAATGGAGGATTGATATTGTTGTCCAATGGAATTAATACTTGCACAGTATCTTATGGAAATGGTAATTGTATAGGATCCAATTGTGATAATTGGGCTGATATTATTACTGACGGCTGTCCTTTATTATCAGGTGGGGTAGATTGTGGATATATTCCAACCCCGTTGCTTGGAGGACTTCCTGTAGAATTAACCTCTTTCGAATCAAAAGTACTAGACAATAATTCTGTCATTCTCTTTTGGCAAACTGCATCGGAGCTAAACAATTCTCATTTTGTAATTGAGCACAGTCGAGATGGTGAACGATTTAAAGAAATAGGAAGAGAAACAGGAAAAGGCACTACAACGAACGCTCATGCTTATAGCATGAAGCACGAGCGATTGGCAAAAGGTCATCATTACTATCGTTTAAAGCAAGTGGATTATGATGGAAAATATGAGTACAGTAATATTCTCTCAGCAGAGTTAAAATTAACTTTGGCAGATGTTTCGATCGCTCCAAATCCAGCAATGGGAAAAGTAACGATATTTATTGATACACCAATTTCGATTGCCGCTTCTTACCAATTAGTTAATATGCAAAAAGAAGTGATGCTAGAAAAAACTATCGCTCGAGGAAATTCATCTTTCGAAATAGATATGACCAACCTTCCCGGTGGAGTATATTTTATGAGGTTTTATGTGGATCAACAAGTGATCGCAAAAAAAATAGTTAAGCTTTATTAATCAATTATTTAACCTTCTTTCAATTAGAAAAGCCTTTCCGAACTTTCAGGAAGGCTTTTCTTCATTTTTAGCTAAAAAAAATGTTGCTAAATTAAATCCGATACTCCTTAAAATAATTAACTATTTAAAAAATGACCTAATCTATTTTTTGAAATTAATTGTTTGTATCTTTGACCCGAAGTTAGGTGTTCTCAAAATCTAAATAGATACTACCTTATTTTATATCTAACCTAATCAATCATCCACAACTGTATTTAATTCATCTCTAAACTTGTTCCTCACATTTGACTATAAATAGTAGTCTCATGTTGTTATATCTAAAATTCGTTTTTATAAAAAAATCTAAATTTATTTAATCGATATATAAAATCAACATGATTGACTTTATAATACATTTGATTATATGCGTATATTTGAAATTACGTATATCTAAAAAATCAATAAAATAAACCTTATTTATTAACTGAAAACAAATATTTCACGATGAAGAACATTTTACTTTTTTTTATTTTATGTACAATATCATTTAGTGTTCATGCACAAGATTGTACTATTTCAGCTACTCCTACAGCAGGTGATCAATGCGTATTTTCTAATCCTGGTACTTCTACTCTTACAGTTCCGTTAGGTATAACTGTTGATGTATCGGTACAAGCTTGGGGCGGTGGCGGTGGCCCCCAAAACACCACTAATAGTTCTAGAGGCGGCGGCGGTGGCGGAGGTTATGCCAAAAGTAGTTTAACTCTTACTGCAGGAACTTATACAATAGTAGTTGGCGAAGGAGGTAGTGAAAGTGATGGAGGTGATTCAGTATTTGGAGCTAATGTAGTTATTGCCGGTGGAGGTGAAGGAACAACAGGTAATAATAGTGGTGATGGTGGTACATTTACAGGTGATGAAGGAAATAATGGAGGAGATGGAGGTGCACGTGTCAACAATGGAGATGGCGGAGCAGGTGGTGGAGCAGGTGGAAATGGAGGGGTAGGAGGAAATGGAGAAGATGGTCCAAATAATGCCGATGGAGGCGTTGCCGCAGGTGGAACGGGCGGCATGGCTGGTATTAGTGGACCTGGAGGAGGAGCAGGAGGAGATGGTGGAGATGTTGATAATAATCCCATTGCTGGATCAGGAAATTTCCCTGGTGGTGGTGGTGGTGGAAAAGGAGATGCTGCTGGGAATTCAGGAAAAGGAGCAGGTGGTCAAGTAATTATTACTGTTGAGGCTTTAGCACTCCCAGTAGAATTAACCTCTTTCGAATCAAAAGTAATAGACAACAATTCTATTTTACTTTTTTGGCAAACTGCATCAGAGGAGAACAATTCTCATTTTATTATAGAACATAGTCGAGACGGTGAACGTTTTTCAGAAATAGGAAAAGAAACAGGAAAAGGAACGACAACCAATACTCAAACTTATAGTATGAGTCACGAACGATTGGCAAAGGGACATCATTATTATCGGTTAAAACAAGTAGACTTTGATGGAAAATTTCAATATAGTAATATTATTTCTGCACAGTTAAGATTGACTTTGGCAGATATTTCTGTCGCTCCAAATCCTGTGACGGAAAAAGTGACGATATTTATTGATACACCAATTTCGATTGCTGCTTCTTACCAATTGATTAATATGCAAAAAGAAGTGATGATTGAAAAGACTATCGCTGAAGGAAATTCTTCTTTCGAAATAGATATGAGTAACCTTCCCGGTGGAGTATATTTTATGAAATTTTATGTGGATCAAGAGGTGATCGCAAAAAAAATAGTTAAGCTTTATTAATTGGCTTAATATTTTTTCAAATGAAAAAGCCATCCCGATTTTTCGGGATGGCTTTTCTATAGTTATTATTGTATTAGAAACTATTCTAAAATGGATTACATCACGCTCGTAAAACGTCTAACGTTCAACGTCAAACGAATAAAGTCTTAGTGTGCACCACCTTCACCATGAACATGCCCATGAGATAATTCATCTTCAGAAGCAGCACGAACCTCTTTTACTTCCACTTTGAAGTTCAATATAACCCCAGCTAAAGGATGATTACCATCTACCATTACTTCCTTCTCATCTACTTTAACGATAGTCACCATGATTGGTCCCTGCTCGCTGTTCGCTTGAAACTGCATGCCTACTTTTAGGTCAGGCACATGTCCAAAATGTTCTCTTGGAACAGTTTGTAACATTTGCTCATTTCGCATACCATAACCATCTTCTGGTTTGATAGCTACATCCAATTTATCTCCAACAACTTTTCCTTCTAATTCTTTTTCCAAACCAGGAATCAAAGCACCTGTTCCATGTAAATATTTCAATGGTTCACGACCAGTTGAAGTATCAATCACAACACCGTCATTGTCAGTAAGTGTGTAATCTATTGCTACTACTACGTTTTTCTCGATATTCATTTTTTAAAATTTTAACGCTAAGAGGTTATTGATTAAAATAAGTGAAATTTCTTACTAATTAAACTTGAAGAAATCACTTTTGTAAGAAAAATCAGCAAGGAAAAAAAGTAAAAAGACTTACCTTTTGAAAATTGGCGCAAAGATAGTTTTTTTGTACAAAAAATGAGAATTGCCGACAAATCAAAGAAATTTAAGATTTCTATAAGAGACTTTTCATTCATTTAAAAGACTTAATAAATAAACCAATTCGTTGAATTAACAGTTACTTTTACAATGAAGTAGTTTAATTTTTTTAGTAAAAACGTTCTTAGGTAAATCCTGTGGTCAAGTTTAAAGTGAAATTAAAACGACTAACAGAAGTGTTAATTTCAATTTTCGAATGACTTAAAATACAGTCTCTTAGAACTATAAAAAATATACATGAAAAAATACAATTTAATTTTATTAGCATTTGTAAACCTGATTTTTGCTAATGCGATTTTCGCTCAACCTGATGCTGAATTTTCAGGAGAAATGAACTGGGGAGAAGAGTATAAAGAACCCTCTAATTCATATTTATCCGAAATCTTAGGAAATGATGGAAATGGTTTTTATGCACTTCGTCGGCAAATTAAAGGCGGGATGATGTCTGGTGGAAGCCCTCAGAAAATTTATATTGAAAAATATAATCAAGACATGAAACTGAAAAAATCGAAACAGATCGATTTGCGATACAAAAAGAAAAAACGAGATTTTGAAAAAGTGTTGTACTTGAATAATCAATTTTATTTATTTACATCTTTTAACAACAAAGCGCATAAAGCGAATTATCTTTTTGTTCAGTCCATCAGAAAGAAATCTTTAACGCTTAGTAAAAAGATGGAAAAAATTGCAGAGTCGCCAGCACGAGATGAATATCGAGAAGGGAAATTTAATTTCCATGTTTCCAAAGACAGTTCTCATGTATTGATTTACAGTCAATTACCTTATCAAAAGAAAGGATCAGAAAGATTTTCGCTACAAGTCTTCGATAATAATTTTGAAAAAAAATGGGAAAAGGACATTCAATTGCCATACCCAGACAATCGATTTTCGATAACTGATTATCGAGTAGATAATAATGGAAATGTTTATTTATTAGGAACGCTTTATGAAGATTCATCTGGCTTTCTAAGAAGAAATACCAATTATCAATATATCATTTTGGCATACACTAAAGATGGTGAAGAGTCACAGGAGTATGATGTGAATTTGAAAGGAAAATTTATTACCGATCTTACTTTCCGAGTTGGGAAGAAAGGAAAATTGGTTTGTTCTGGTTTCTACTCTGAAAAAAATAGCTACAGTATCAAAGGAACTTATTATTTCCAAATCGATCCTCAAACTTCTGAAGTTTCAAATGCCAATTACAAAGAATTTGAATTTGATTTTGTTACGGAATATTATTCTAATCGAAGGAAAAGAAAAGCAAAAAAAGCAGAAGAAAAAGGAGACACTCGACGCTCCGCAGAATTGTATCAGTATTCTTTAAATGATTTAATTTTGAGAAGTGATGGTGGAGCAGTTTTGGTAGCGGAACAATATTATGTGGAACGAAGAGAAGATAACCGATTTACGAATGGAGGGTTTTATAATCCTTATGGTTTTCGCAATAATCAATTTCGAGAAAATATAGATTACTATTATAACTATAATGACATAATCGTCGTCAATATTAAACCGAATGGCGAAATCCAATGGGCGAGCCGTATTCCCAAAAAACAAGAAACTCGAAATGATGGCGGTTATTATTCTAGTTATGCGATGGCAATTGTAAGAGATAAAATTTGCTTTGTATATAATGATAATGGGAAAAATTTTGGTGCAAAAAAGAATAATCGTCGATATGGATTCAATGGATCTAATTCTATCTTGGCATTGACAGAGGTAGGAATAGATGGAAGTGTCAATACTTTTCCAATCAGTAGTAATAGAGAACAAGGGATTATCACTCGACCAAAAATTTGTAAGCAAATCGGAAAAAGAAAAGTTGCTATTTTTGGAGAAAGAGGGAAACGGTTTAAATTTGGGAAATTAGAATTGTGATTTTTTACTTTTTTTATGTTACTGAGTTGGACTGACTATTATGAATTTTTTGACATCCCAAATGTGTTTATAATTAAAAAATTTAATGTGGGGATGGCAAAAAAAGTCATAATAGTCAGTCCAACTCAGTAGCAAAAAAAAACAAAAGAAGAACCTTCACCAAACACATAAAAAAATAAAATGAAACATATCGCAATATTCGCCACAGGCGGCGGAAGTAATGCTCAAAAAATAATCAACCACTTCGAAAATCATGATGTAGCAAAGGTCAGTTTAATCATTTCCAATAAAAAATCAGCAGGCGTATTGGAAAGAGCAGCAGTCAAAGATATACCTACCTTAATTATAAATCGGGAAGAATTTTATCAAACAGAAAATATATTACAAAAATTAGATACGTTTCAGATTGATTTTATCGTGTTGGCGGGCTTTTTGTGGTTAATGCCGACATATATGGTAAAATCATATGCGAAAAAGATAGTGAATATCCACCCCGCACTTTTACCAAAGTATGGTGGCAAAGGAATGTATGGTATGAATGTTCATCGAGCAGTTCATGCTGCACAAGAGGCAGAAAGTGGAATGACGATACATTACGTTGATGAGCATTACGATGAAGGAGCCATTATTTTTCAAGCAAAATGTTCTCTTCAATCGACAGACTCACCTGGCGACATAGCGAAGAAAGTACTACAATTGGAACACCAACATTATCCACAAGTAATTGAAAGTCTAATTTTAGAAACCTAATTTTTGTACAAATAAATAATAATACCGAATTTATGAGAAGCTTATTAATCCTAATTTTTTGTTTGGGAATGACTACCGTTCATGCTCAAAAAATGAGTTGGCGAAAGCACGCCAAACTGGCGAAAAAACAGTTCGAAGAAAATAACTTTCAAGATGCTGCGATGAACTTTGAAGCAGCATGGCAAAAAAAGCCAAAGAAAAAAGAATATTTATATCAAGCAGCAGAATGTTACTCGAAAGTGAAAGACTATCGAAAAGCAGCAGAATGTTACGAACCTATAAAAGAGGAGAATAAAGAATTCATGCTGCCTGGGTTGAAGTATTGTCGAATGTTAAAAATGGATGGTCAATACGATGAAGCCAGTCGAGCGTTTGTTTATTTTATTAATAGTTATGAAGGGGCTGATAAAGATGTTGTGACGAATATTGTGCAAGATGAAATCAGAGGTTGTGAGCTTGCTATGGCTATGTTGGAAAAAGAAAAAAGCAATGTTACATTCGAACACTTGAGTATGAATGTAAATTCGAACGCTGCTGATTTTGCACCTGTTCCATTTTCGGATGATGTACTTTATTACACTTCGAATATGGTTGGAGAAACTAAAATGTATCTTTCTCAACGAAATGGAGAAACTTGGTCTCGGTCTAGAGTACCTAAAAACTTCCCAGAAATATTTGCTCCTCATTATGGAAATGGTGCTTTTTCGCCAGATAATAAAAGTTTTTTTTATACACAATGTGATCAAATAGATGCAAGTGGACGGATGGTATTCGGTTGTGAGATCTTTGTCACTCAGCGAGATGAAAAGGGTTGGTCAGCACCCAAAAAATTAAATAAAGGAATCAATAAAACTGGGGCAACTGCAACTCAACCTTTTGTCGTTCACCAAAATAATCAAGAAATTTTGTACTTCGTTTCTGATCGATCTGGAGGACAAGGAGGATTGGACGTTTGGTTTACTTCACGTGACTTAGCTAGTGAAAAATTGAATTTTGAACGGCCACGGAATTGTGGAAAAGTAATCAATTCAATGGCTGATGAAATGACTCCTTATTTTGATATGCTTGATAATACCATGTATTTCTCTTCAAATGGGAAAGCGAATATTGGAGGTTTTGATATTTTTAAATCTAAAAATACAGGAGACAATGAATGGGCAAAATCTGTGAATATTGGCTTACCGTTCAATTCTAATGCTGATGATTATTATTTTAGAAAATATTCAGCAAATGGTGGCTATGTAGTTTCAAATAGAAAATCTGGATTGAAAAAAACGACTTATGGGCACGATGATATTTTTAGTTTCTCAACTCCAGTTGAGAAAATGATGGCGAATGGAAAAGTGATAGACAAAAAAACAAACCTGCCAATCCAAGATGTTTGGGTAGCAATTTATGAGGTTAGTTCAGGCGGTTCTGTTCGATTGCTGGAAAATAAAGCATCAACAAATGGAACATATGAATTTGGATTATTGCCAGGTAAAAATTACCGGGTGGAAGCTAATCGAGATGGTTACGAACCAAACGGTTGGGAATTCAGTACCATGGAAAATAACCAAATGGTTTTTGAAAATGATATTACAATTGGAGAAACCAACTTGGTCAACAATACTCAAAGTACCTCCACGACTACGATGATAGAATCAACTTCTACTATTGGAAACACAAACACAAATGGCACTTTCAATAATCCTCGGCCAACTGTAATGGATGAAAATGCAGGATATGAAAGTGACTCTGGATCAACGACAATTAATAATCCAGCTCCAAATCCAAATATAAATAACAATACTCCTACAAGTCCAACTCCAACCATTATTATTGGTGAAGCAAATGTAATCTATAAGATTCAATTAATGGCAGTTCGTAATTTTAATAGCAGCGAAGCTCGCTTCCAAGTACCTAAGAATTATGGAAAAATAGAAACAGAATATTTAGGCGATAAAAATTTGACTAGAGTTTTATTGGCAAATTTCTCAACAAAAGAAGAAGCGGAGCGAATTTTAGATACAATGAAATCAGCCAGTCGAGATTTTAAAAGCTCGGTAATTGTACGATATGAAAATGGTGTCCGAATAGATCCTTGGGCAAAATAAATTTTAGAAAAAACGACAAAAAAAACCTGACTGAAAATAATTCAGTCAGGTTTTTTTTATAAAACTGGTTGAAAATTAAACGCCACCATTCAACTCATCTTGTAATGTTTTCAACTTATCCCAATTACCTTTTGCAGCCAATTTAGCTTGCTTCGCCCAAGTAGATGGATTGTGCATTTTAAAACGATTACCTGCCTCTGCTAAAATATTTCGGAGTACGCCAACTTTAGTTGCACCCAAATCAGCAAAAGTTACGATCCCTGCTTCATTCAAAAGAGATGCAATCTTAGGTCCGATTCCTTCGATTTTTGTCAACTTATCTTGAGTAGATTTGGCAACTGTTTTTTTCGCTGGTGCTTTTTTCGCAGTTACTTTCTTAGTAGTTTTTTTTGCTACTGGAGCAGGTAGTTCTACAACTGAATTGACCGTTCCAAATGGATTAGCAACAAATGCATCAGGAGTCGCATCATTAGTCCAAAGATGACCATCTACTAGATAACGATATTCGTATCGTTTGCCAGTTTCTAATTTTAGTACAGTTTTGTACTCTCCTTTTTTGGCAACTAACGCAATACCTTCAGCAGGATTCCAATTATTAAATTCTCCTACAAGTAATACTTCTTTGCCTCCATGAGTTGATTCTTTTGGTAATGTAAAAGTTACATTACATTTGGTGTTGTCTTTTGAAAACTTTTTAGTTAAGCTCATTTTTAATAAGTTTTAAATTATGATTTTGAAAAATAGGTTTAAAAAATAAGGCGCAAAAATAAGCTAAATCTAATTTTGCACAAGCTTTTTTTTACTTTTTTTACGATAAGAAATTGTTAAAGAAAAGAAAGACAATCTTTGAATTCTACTATCAAATCAAATTTCCAAACCGTTCCCTAAACCCTAAAATCCCCTGTAATCCTCCCGTATGAATTGCCACAACTCTACTTCCATGAGGAAAAAAATCTTTTTCTATTAAATCAAAAATACCGTAAAGCATTTTTCCTGTATAAATTGGATCAAGTTGAATTTGATATTCTTGTTTAAATGAATTGATAAAGTCTAATAGGGCAGAAGAATGCTTTGCATAACCGCCAAAATGATAATCTGTTTGTATTGAAAAGTTATTGTGATTCTCATTTGGGAAAAAATTGGTTAATATATTTTGTACTTCTTGTTTCATGAAATCACCTTTCAATGCAGAGAATCCTAAAACGTGTGTATCTTGTTTTTTTGATTGAATTAATCCAGCGATAGTTCCACCTGTGCCACAACTGGTACAAATAAAATTCGGAATAAAATCTAACTGGGCCAAAATTTCCAATCCTAATTCTGAACAACCTTTGATAGCTAATTTATTCGTACCACCTTCAGGCAAAACATAGCATTCATCTAAGGGAATATCCAAGTCGGACAACAATTTTTCTTTGAGTGCATACGTTTTTCTATCAACAAAATACAATTGCATTCCACAATCTTCCGCAAAAGATAAAGTAGAATTTAGTGGAAAAATTTTTTCCCCCCGAACGATTCCAATGGTCTTAAGGTTAAATAATTTACCTGCCGCTGCTGTGGCGAAAAGATGATTGGAATAAGCTCCCCCAAATGTAAGAAGGTATTTTTTTTGAGTTTGCTGGGCTTCGGCAATGTTATACTTTAACTTTCGCCATTTATTTCCTTGCAACTCAGGGTGGGTTAGGTCATCCCTTTTGAACCAAAGTTGAATGTTTTTTTTATCTAAAATAGAGTGGTGTAATTGCCCAATTGGGGTAGTGTTTTTAATCATTATAGGTGAGAATATATAATTTTTTTTAAAAAAAAGTAATATTTAATAAAAAGTATATATAGTTGGCATCATTGTTGAAATATTTTGATTATATTACATATATGATATTCATATTTGTTTTAAAGGCATAACCTCACCTTAATTCTCAATCTAAGTAATACTACAGTTTTTTCCCTTAACAGAAGTTACACACTCTGACGAGATACTATTTAAAACACTATAAATATTCCCATTACATGAAAAAACTAAAAGTAAAATTACCCAGTTTAAGAGTCAAAAGTATGACAACCTCAACACCAAGGCAAATTAAAGCCAAATCACACAAGAATGACGGGGGTTATACTTGGGTAGGATAACTTTTTTATAAAAGACTATCCTAAAACCGTTACAATAACTAAAAGAAAAAAACTAACTAAGTAATCCAATTTGGGTTTCCTTTGAAAAAGGGGAACCCATTTTTTTTTGATTAACTTTGATTGAACCAAATTACAAAATAACTTTGTCGAAATCGACAACTAATGATTTGACTATTACTTAAATAATTATGCTAAAGATTTACCATGCCGATTCAGCTAATTTTCGGGAGCAATATAGTTTGGATAAACTTCTAAATTTTTTGCCTGAAAGCCTTCATGAAAAAGCATTGAGATATAGAATGCCACAAGATGCATTTAATTTTGTTTTAGGAAAGTTAATGCTGAAAAAAGGTTTGGAAAAAATAGAACTAGATAATGATTTGGAAAAAATTCAATTTAATAAGAATGGGAAACCTTTTTTAGAAAATGTATTTTTCAATATTTCTCATTCTGGAAAATATGTGGTTTGTGCAATCACACAAGATGGAGAAGTTGGAATTGACTTAGAAAAACCAAGGGATATCTCACTCGAAGATTTTGAGATGAATTTTACCAAAAAAGAATGGGATAATATTACATCACACGCTTTTCCATTGAAAAAGTTTTATTGGTATTGGGTGCGAAAAGAAAGCATCATCAAAGCACTTGGTGTAAATTTATCTTATCTCAATCAGATTGAATTAGAGAGTGGAAAAGATTTTTTTATCGAAAACGATCAGCGATGGTTTTTAAAAGATTTACATTTTGGAGATGATTGTTTTTTTGCTATTTGCTCAGAGGTTGAATTTGACAAAGTCGAAATGATTAAGTTTGAGATGTAAACTTTAACTCCACCATCTCAAGAAAAATCTCCAACCATTTTTTGAAAAACTAAAATACCAATATGGAAAAACCAAAAATAAATAGAACTCTTATCCACATCGTCAGCCGATTTAGTAATTGGCAAGCTACTGATATTGAATCTTTTTTTCGTGAAAATGATATTTATGCCAACCAAAATGATTGGTCAAAATTTATCAAAACCTTTTTGATGAGTTTAGGAATTGCATTTTTGGTTTCAGGAGTGATTTTCTTTTTTGCTTACAATTGGGCGAGTTTACACAAGTTTGCAAAACTAGGATTAGTACAAGTTTTATTGATTGCGATGGTTGGAGTAGCAGTTTTTTCTAAATTAAATAAAAATATAAAAGGCATTATTTTGATGGGAGCAGGAATGTTGGTCGGAGCAATGTTTGCTGTTTTTGGACAAATATATCAGACTGGTGCAAATGCATATGATTTCTTTTTTGGTTGGACTGCTTTTATTGCTTTGTGGGTTTTTGTTTCCAATTTTGGACCGATGTGGTTATTGTTTTTGGCGTTAATAAATATTTCTATTTGGCAATATTTTGAGCAAGTATTAGGACGTGTGGATGAGGTGATAATGTTGGATTTGCTTTTTGTAATTAACTTGTTATACTTAGTTTTGTTGAAGGTGTTAGCACATTTTGAAAAGATAGCTTCAGTCCCAAGATGGCTAGAAAGGATTATCGTTTTAGTTTCTATTGCTTACCTGACATTTAACTTGTGTTTCCAAATAATGGATTTTGACATTATGTCTTATCTTACTGTTTTGCTGGGATTGATCGCACTTCCTCTAGCCATTTATTATGGAAGTAGAGAGAAGGATACTTTTTTTATTGCAACGAGTGGCTTGAGTATTATTTTGATTTTTCTTTCCCTTTTAATCAAAGCTGTATTCGAAGGAGGAGATGGAATTGGTGGATTCTTTATCATAAGTATTTATGTTATTGGAAGTATCTCAGGTCTAATTTTTTCAATTGTTAACTTAAATAAGGAATGGCATGGAGATGATAAATAATGTAAATACGTTGTTACAAAAACTTCAAGAGAAGCACGGAGATACTTTTTCATTTGATCAAGGAGCTATCGAAAAGGAAGTTGAAATACAATCTTCACAATTTTCGAACCTGGCGGTTAAGATACTTTCTGTGATTGGTGGGGTTTTAGGAAGTTTATTTTTTCTTGGATTTTTGATGATTTTTGGAATGTACGACACACCTGTGGTTGCTTTGGTGATGGGAGTAATTTTGATTTTGGTAGCGTTAGGAATTGATCGAAATGAAACGAGTGTTTTATTGGATACGTTCAGTATTTCTAATTTTTTGATTGGTGGATTTTTAATTGGATTTGGTTTGGTGGAAGAAACCGGAGGAGATGAGAATTTACTTATTTTAGTGGCGATGGTTATTGCTTTAATTTCTTTTTTCTTCGCCAAAGGATTTATGTTGAGGATGATTTGTGTGTTAATATTTAATGGAAGTTGGTTGGCTTTGATTTTGGAAAATAGCATCAACATAGCCTTTCATTTTCAAATCATATTTTTACTTTCAGGTTTTATTTATCTAAGTTTTTTTGAAGCAAAGTTGATTTCAAAAAATGCTTTTTGGAATTCGATTTATAAACCATTGCATGCTGGT
Organism: Saprospiraceae bacterium; assembly: GCA_045106765.1. Classification (GTDB taxonomy): domain Bacteria; phylum Bacteroidota; class Bacteroidia; order Chitinophagales; family Saprospiraceae; genus CAJQQY01. The sequence goes on from JBGCFD010000148.1 coordinate 19,536, forward strand.
TTTTTAGTGTCCTTAAGTTTTGCTTTATTTTTATTGGCGAATAGTTGGAAGGTGGAAGTTTATTTTTTTTATGATTGGATTTCCTCGATTGCTATTTTTCTATCGAATATTTTTGTTGTTTTTAAAATAATTGAAAGACTCAAATTGAGTGAGGAGAAAAATAAAATGTGGATTTATGGATTGAGTGTTTTTGTTCTGTTACCTACTTTTTTAATGCCTTCGATTGGTGGAGCGATTTTAGTTTTATTGGCGAGTTATCATATTGGGCATCGAGTAGGAATTGCTTTAGGAATGATTGGTTTAGTTTATTTTGGAATGCAATTTTATTATGATTTGAATTTGACACTTTTAGTGAAGTCGATTATTTTAATGGTTTCGGGAGTAATGTTTTTGAGTGCGTATTATTTTTATAACAAAACATTTACGGCGGAACTAGGAGGTGATAAAAACTCCATTTAATTATAATAATTAAGATCATGAGAGAACGTAAAACGTCTACCGTTCAACGTAAAACGAATTTTTTTTTATGAAAAATATAAAAACGATCGTCATTCTTTTTAATCTAATTTGCCTTATTGTATATATCAATTGGGCTACTTTTCATAAGGAGAAAACTATTTCCGATGGTACTTTAATGTTGTTCAAGTTAGCACCTGTTGATCCTAGATCTTTGATGCAGGGTGACTATATGAACTTACGATATGCTGCTGCTAATCAAGGAAGAACAAAAGACAGATTACCAAAATTTGGTTACGGTGTTGTCATTTTGGATGAAAATCAAGTAGTAAAATTAGTGCGATATCAAGAAACGAAAACTCCTTTAGATGAAGGTGAATTTTTAATAAAATATGCGATACATCGAAGAGGGGTGAGTTTTGGAGCAGAGTCTTATTTTTTCGAAGAGGGAACTGGAGAACGATTTGAAAAAGCAGCCTACGGTGGTCTTCGAGTAGATGATGAAGGAAAAAGTATTTTGATGGGGTTGTATGATGAGGATTTTAAGTTTATTGAGTTGTAGTATTTTATAGAGGAAATTTCATGGAAAACGATTTAAAGTATAATTATTTTTTAGGAGCGAAAAGTAGCCGAATTGCAGCATTTTTTTTAGATCATTTTATAGCAAGTTTTTGCATCGCAATGGTTTTTCTTTTCTTTATAGAAATAGAAAAAGGAGGAGAATTAGATGAAAGTGATTTCAATTTATTCATTGGAATTATATTTACGATGATTATTTGTTACTTCGGTAAAGATTTTTATAAAGGGATTAGTCTTGGAAAATGGATGTTTGGCTTAATGGTTCGTGATGAAAGAAATCCAGCCAAAGTCCCTTCTTTTTTAAGACTTTTTTTGCGAAATCTATTGATTGTTATTTGGCCTATTGAATTGATCTTATTGTTTACGAACGATGGTAAAAGACTTGGAGATAAAGTTGCGAAGACAATTGTTATTGAAAATTCTAATGGGGCTAGGAGGGGAGCTCGCCTTTTGACAATTGGTTTAATTTTTCTTTTGTTGTTGACTGGGTTATTTTTTTCGATGAAGAATTCAGAAGCTTATGAAACAGCTATCCGAGAGATTGAAAAAAATGAGGAAGTCCTACTTGAGTCAGGTAGAATAAATGGATATGGTTATTTCCCAATAGGAGGTATTAATGTTTCGAACGGAATAGGTAATGCTGATTTTGAGATAAAGGTTTATGGAGATAAAAAAAACTTAGGTGTTTCCGTTCGCTTGAAAAAAGAGCGAGGAGGAGAATGGGAATTAGTTGAATTAAAATATTAATCCACGCGAATCCAATCTACCTCTAAATTAAATTTACCTTCTTGTTTTCCCGCAATCAAAAAACCAATTTGCTGTAGATCATTCATATCTATTTTTCCATATTCTGAATAAATTCGACCTCGGAAAGTTGGTTGAAAATCATCAACTTTCAATTCTATTTCTATCCATTTATCTTTCTTGGTTTCGAAATCCAATGAATATGCAATACCATCAAAACGAGTAGAATTTCGCATTCTAAACTTGTAAGTTTTTCCATCGCCTTTGACTCGCAGTTTTATTTTTTTGAAATCACCTTTGGCAAATTCTTGAGGAATCGTTCTAACCGAGGCAAATCCACCATTGTTTTCCATCGACACATTTCCCGAAAAAGTAAAAGTTTTATTCTTTTTATTCCAAGCAATTTTACTTTCGGAAAGTCCACCCATTACACCATCATTGACGATGCGCCAAGTATCGATTTCATTTTCTTTTTGAAATTCGAAAAGAAAAGATCCAGAGATTAAATTTAGCATAGTAAAAATGATTAAAAGGTGATTCATATTGGTAAAACAGCAATAAATAAAATATGTTTTCAAAAAAGGGATTTCATTTTGGTTAACCTTTTTACTATTTTTTCCTTAATAATCATGACATTGATAATCTAAATCATTTAGAATTAAGTCTTCCGATTCTTTTTCATCCCTTTTTCCAAAAAAATTAAAACATGAAAAACAACCTACTCACTTCTCTCTTTTTTATTCTCTTTCTTTTTCCTAATAATATCGATGCACAGGTAGTTTGCAATGATGTCAACAATGATAACATTTGTGATTTTAGCGATTATATTCATGTTGATCAATTTGGATATTTAGAAAATGCCGAGAAGGTTGTAGTTATCAGTAATCCTCAAATTGGATTTAATGCTGCTGAAAGCTTTATCCCTTCAGGAACTTTGGAATTGATTGATGCATCTAGTGATGTAGTTGTTTTTTCAGGCGCTCCAACGACTTGGAACGGCGGTGCAACACATACACAATCAGGTGATAAGGGTTGGTGGTTTGATTTTTCAAGTTGGACGGTGGAGGGAGAGTATTTTGTTTATGATCCAATCCAAGAAGTGCGATCTCCGAATTTTAAAATCAATGATGACGTCTATAGTGATATTCTAAAGTCGGCAACGAAAATGTTTTATTACAATCGCTGCAATGCAACAAAGGCTGTACCTTATGCAGCAACAAATTGGACAGATGGAATGAATTTTATGAATAATCTGCAAGATGGAAATTGTAGATATGTAGGTGACCAAGGGAATGCTAGTTTGGAAAAGGATCTGTCAGGTGGTTGGTTTGATGCTGGAGATTATAATAAATATGTAACATTTACATTTTCTGTTATGCATAATTTGCTTTTGGCTTACGAAGAGAATCCAGCGATTTTTGGAGATGATTGGAATATTCCTGAAAGTGGAAATGGCATTCCAGATATTTTGGATGAGATAAAATGGGAATTAGATTGGTTGTTAAAAATGACAAATGCAGATGGTTCTGTTCACATCAAAATGGGAAGTATAAGTTATAGTCAGAATGAAGAAGCTCCTCCGAGTGTGAATACTGATCCTCGATATTATGGCCCAACATGTACTGCTGCTTCCATTTCAAATGCAGGCGTTTTTGCTCATGCTGCTAAAGTTTTTCAAAACTTTTCTTCTATGAATGCTTTTGCAACAACTTTAGAAAATGAAGCCATTAGCACTTGGGATTATGCTTTGACTTTTCTTAATAATAACACATTAGAAATCACTTGCGATGATGGAACGATTAAATCAGGTGATGCAGATTGGAGTGCAGCTGTTCAGAGAGAAAATGCAGTTGCTGCTGCTGCTTATCTTTTTGATTTGACAAATGGTAGTACCTATGGTCAATATTTGGTTGATAACATTAACGATACTGAACCTATGAATAATGCCTATTGGGGAGGTTCAAAAGTTACTATTCATGATGCATTATTGACCTATGCCAATAATGCCAATGCTAATTCAGCGACTGCTAATGCTATCAAAAATTCCTTTGCAACAGCAGCTGCTAATAATTGGGAAGGCTATCATGGTTTTAGTTTGGATGATTTGTATCGATCTTTTATGCCTGATTATTCTTACCATTGGGGAAGTAGTCAAACGAAGGCACATTATGGAATTTTGAATTTACAATTGTCCAAAAATAATCTTAATCCAGGTTCAACTCCTGACTATGAAAAAAAGACCGCAGAGCAATTGCACTATTTTCATGGAGTGAATCCTATGGGGTTGGTTTACCTTTCTAATATGTATGATTTTGGAGGTGATCGATGTGCCAATGAAATTTATCATACTTGGTTTAATGATGGAACAGATTGGGATAATGCGTTAACTTCACTTTATGGCCCCGCTCCCGGATTTGTTTCTGGAGGTTCAAATAAAGATTTTACGGTTACCACTTTGTCGCCTCCACATGGTCAACCCGTTCAGAAAAGTTATCTAGATTTTAACACAGGGTTTCCTAGTAACTCTTGGGAAATTACAGAACCTGCGATTTACTATCAAGCAGTTTATATTCGATTATTGGCAAGTCAAACTTTGGAACTGTCAACAACTCCTTTGCCTGTTGATTTGATTTATTTTAATGCAGAAGTGACTGCTAAAAAAACGGTAAAACTAAGCTGGAAATCAGCGACGGAAATCAACAATGATTTTTATGAAATACAAAGAAGTCAAGATGGTAATCAATTTGAACGATTGGCAAAAGTGGATGGGAAAGGAACCACAAATTTAAGTTCTATATATACTGCGATTGATTCTACTCCTTTGGACGGCGTTTCTTATTATCGAATCAAGCAAGTTGATTTTGATGGAAATACTTCCTTTTTTTCAATAAAATCTGTGTTTTTTGAACAATCAAATTTTACTGTTTCGTTGCACCCAAATCCTGCGAAAGATCAATTAAACATTTTTATTAATTCTAAAATTAATGAGAAGGTAGAAATATCCATTATTTCTATCGATGGAAATGTATTGTTACAAAAAGAAAATGTCTTGATCCAACAGGGAGAAAATGTCATTCCTTTTTCATTAAATACTTTAACAGAAGGTATCTATTTTGTTAAAATAAGAAACGCTAAAAGTGAGCGTTTTTCTGTGGAAAAAATAATAATAACAAAATAATACTTTATTGATTTTTTTTTAAGACAGAGCATCCTAAGTTTTCCAATTGAAACTTAGGATGTTTTTTTTTGAAAAAAAACTGTTTCAATTTATACTTACCCTCTATAAGTGGCAGAGCTATGAGCTCCATTTTATAGTTTCCCGTCAATTTGCTGTGAAGTTATTTTGTCATCAAAAATAGTATAAAAACTTCTCAGAAATCAAAAATGAAATCGCTTCTTAAAACCAGCTTGATTGATCTTTCTCTCAAAAATCAAATTATTTATTGTATTTTTGCAGCGCTGAATTTCTAATTCAGAAAACCCTACCACAATTTATTATTCAGAAGTTGTTTAAAGTTTTTATTTTGTTTTACTCATTTTTCTAATCAGAATAAAAGAGAAAGCTAAATAATGTAATCCTAACCAATGCTTATAGTTAGTTTCATATCTGATGATTAAATT
>JBGCFD010000015.1:0-104207 GCA_045106765.1 Saprospiraceae bacterium
ATTTAATTTGTCTCAAAAATACTCAAATTTATGATTTTCTCATTATATGTTATTAAATATTCATATTTTGATATTCTATGCATCTTGATTCGAATATAATAAAATTTATATTGGAACACTCACAATATAAACCTTTTGATAATATCTCAACTCTCTTTCTATTTGGTAAATTAATTTCACAAAAATTATCAAACTACACAATCATTGACAATTCAAAATAAAATCGTAATTTTGTCACTACACAAATTACGATTAAAATGCAAAAAATCCATTTCCCCCACCGCCTAAAATCCGCCCGCCAAATGCGAGGCCTATCCCTTCGTAACTTAACTGATTTATTAAAAAACAAAATCAGCCGTCAATCCATCAGTCAATACGAAAACGGAGCAATGTTTCCCTCTCGTGAAAATCTATTGCTTTTATGCGATGCATTAAATGTATCGTTAGATTATTTTAACCGACCTGAAATTGAATTAGAAGAAATAGAATATCGAAAATTAAAAAATCTCTCTGTCAAAGAACGACAAATGATTGAAGCAGAAGCAGCCGATTTTTTAAGTCGATTTTTGGAAGTAGAAGAATTATTAGGAATCGAAGGTGACTTCAAAAAGCCATGGAAAACTCATCAAGTGAACTCCAATGATGATGTAGAAAAAGCTGCCATCAAATTAAGGAAGACTTGGAAACTAGGTGAAAATCCAATTCCAAATGTAGTCGAATTATTAGAAGACAAACGCATCAAAGTTTTTGAAATAGATGCCAACGATGCATTTAGCGGAATGGCAGCCAAGGCAGGTGACGACAAATATTTGATTGTTTTAAATAAAAACGAAGCTGTTGAAACTCCTCGAAAAAGATTTACTGCTTTGCATGAATTAGCGCATATTATTTTAGATTTTCCAAAAAAATTAAAGGACTCAAAAGAAGGCGAAAAGCAAATGGAAAAATATTGTCACTATTTTGCAGGAGCGATGCTTTTTCCAAAATCAAATCTTGAAAAAGAATTGGGTGTCACTCGGCAAAGAATTCATTTAATCGAATTATTAACCATCAAAGAAGAATATGGAATTTCGATGCAAGCTTTTTTATATCGTTTGAGAAATTTAAATTTTATCAGCGAGCATCATTATCGTTTGCAAATGAAAATGATTATCCAAAGAGAATGGAAGAAAAAAGAACCGAATCCATTTCTTGGAAAAGAGCATTCTAATCGTTTACTCCAATTATTATATCGAGGCATTGCGGAGGAAATCATTTCTATTTCCAAAGCAGCAAGTCTCTACGGAATGAAATTATCTGACTTTCGAAAAATAACAAAAGAACACTTTCTTAACTAATGACACTTGCCGTAACGGACGCTAACATCTTTATAGATTTATTTGAATTAAAATTGCTTTCTCTATTTTTTGAATTGGATTTAGACATCTACACCACTCAAGAAGTATTGTTGGAATGCGATAAAATTCAAAGAGAACAACTTCAACTTTTTATCAAAAATAAAAAATTGATCGTCAAAAACATTTCTGATGCAGACGCATTGAAAATGGAATCTATGACTTTTAACAAAGGTCTTTCTGAACCTGATAAAAGTGTTTTATTTGTCGCAAAAAATGAAAATGGAATGGTCATCTCTGGCGATAAATTAATTCGAAAATGGTGTCAAAAAAATAAAATCGAGGTTCATGGTATCCTTTGGGTTTTGGATGAAATAAATCAAGCACAATTAATTTCATCCCAAGAAGTGATTGAGAAATTAGAAACTTTATTGCAATTTAATTTTTGGCTGCCGACCATTGCGGCAAATGAATTATTGGAAAGATGGCGAAAAGAATTATAGATTCATATGAATTTGAATTCATACTAAAAAGTGTAATTATAACCTAAAAAGAGCAGCACCTCTCCTCCGAAAGTCGCTGCTCTTTTTATCAAAAAATACTTCATCAACTAATCATCCATCCTCAAAAAACTTTCTAAAGCCTTATTAAAATATTCCCGAAGTATTTCTTTTTCTCCGTCTTCTACTTCTCCTAAAATTTTCATTTTCTCTTGAAAATAATCATCCGCATCCTCAATAGATGAAGGAACATCTTTTCCATTTTCAATATCTTGCTGGATGAATATAAAAAAAGTTCTTTCCAAAAGAAAATCTCCATTTTCTCTTTTCGTCATCGTATTTGAAACCTTTTTCGAATAAATTCTATACTCCGCTTCCGTCATTTTTTCATATTCTTTCTCTGATAACATTCTCGGCACAGGCTCATAATCTTCTTCCAATAGAAAACCAATACTCTGATGTTCAATCATTTTTTCCAAAATAAAAACTACATTTCTCTCCATAAATTTCCTTGCGTCTGCATCCTCAATTTCTGTAAATAATTCACTTTTTTCTAAATTATAAATCACCGTTTCCACCATTTCTTCAAAAAAAGCTGGTTCATCTATTAGCGCATCAAAATCACCTTCAACCTCTTTTAAAATACCATCTGCTATAAAAACCTGAATTTCATAAGCCATTTGATTTTCTTCATTCATCTTTTTGGATTTCGCTGAAATTATCTCCAATGGAATTTTTTGACTCAATCGAAAATCGCTTTCCTCCATTGCCTCAAAAAGATCATCTTCTACATGAGTTGCGTATTCAAAGTTACCCGCACCTACATTTTTCGATAACGTGTTCAGTATCTTATCTACATTGTCAAATGGTCCTGACATATAAAATGGTTTTCCGTCTTTTCCAAATTCGATATCCATATATTCAACATCTTCCACATCAGGCAAAATGTATTCTGTTAATTTAAAGTCTTGATGTGGATCGAATCCAAGATCTTCAGCATATTCTCTTGCTCCATAAATAAGATTGAATGCTAATTGAGGTTCGATTTCAATCATTCCACCATTTTCACTCAAGTTCATATCTATGAAATCTCGATAGTCATCCTCTAGACCAAACAATTGGAACATCGTATTTTTTATCCCTAAACAAAAAATATCTACCACATAAAAACCTGCTAATACGGCTCCATTTGGTTTTTGCCGAGCAACTATAATTTGAGTGATACCCGATTCTTCCCAATCAGGCATTGCCAAACATTCTAATATTTTTAATTTTCTAGCAGCTTGTTTTATATAGTTTGCCATACTCAATGACTTGCCAGAATTTGATGATTTCTTTTTAGTCTTTTTCCGCTTCTTTGCCATGATTTTTTTTTGAAAATTTACAACTTAATTTTTAAATCTGGAAAAAAAATTAAAAAAAAGAGCAACGCCTTTCGAATGAAAAGTATTACTCTTTTTTCAAATATTAAAAAGGCTTACCCCTGATGCTGCTCCCGCAACAAATCATTCACAATCTTCACCGGATTAAAAGTCTCAATATCAACCTCCACAAAAAGTGTATTCCAATCCGCCATTGCACCATTCCAAAGTCCGGGTAATTCTTGCGCTTTTAATTCTCGACCATCTTTTGATTTCATAGTGACAAAACCAGTTTTCGGATCTCGAAAATCAGTCAAATTAAATTTCTCTCCATGTGCATTTTTAATTCCACAAACCAAATCAACAGGATTGAAGTGGGAGCTTTTTTGTAAAATATTTCCTTGCTCTTCGTCGGAAGTATTGATCTGCGAACTCTCCACAATTTGTAAGGAATAAGTCCCATCTGAATTTTTAGACCAGAAAGGACCTCCGCCAGGTTCACCTTCATTTTTTACCATACCGCAAACTCGAATGGGGCGATTTAATTTTTGAATTAAAAAATCAGTTTTCTCTCGAATATGCATTCTCGTAAATCGGGAAGTAAAATTATTGCACAAGTCTTTTTGTAAAAAATCAGAAACCTCATCAATCAATTTCTCAGAAACGTTTTCTACTTTTTCCAACTTCCTAGCATAGTCAAATAAAACTTCTTGGTATTTAATCAATACACCCGCAAGTAATTTTTTATAGCGATAAGTAGATGCTTTCAAGTTATCAGGAACGACATTGTCTATATTTTTGATAAAAACAATATCGGCATCAATCGTATTTAAATTTTCCAAAAGAGCACCATGACCTGCAGGTCGAAACAAAATACTTCCATCCTCATTTCGAAAAGGTTGGTTCTCCAAATCTACGGCAATCGTATCTGTATAAGATTGTTGCTCAGAGAAATATGCTTTAAAAACAGATTGGTATTCATTCGAAAGTGGTTGTCCTGCACTTCGTACTTTTTCTCGAAATAATGATTTATGCTCTGGCGAAACCGTAAAGTGAATATCAACTTTCCCATCTTTATCTTTGCAATAATTGGCTCCTTCTACCAAGTGTTCTTCGAGCGGTGTTCGAGTAGCATTTTTATAATTATGAAATTCTAAAAGTCCTTTTGGAAGACCTCCATAATTTAATCCTGCTGAAGTTAAAAGGTAACGCAACACTTGCCCATATTCTTTTTTGGAAATCAAATTATTAAGGTTGGCTCCTTTTTTAGAAATGACAATTCTTAGTGATTCATAGAATGCGAATTGTTCGATATTTTTAAAAAAATTGAAAACAGAACCAAAAGAAGTATCGCTTTCAAATTCTTTAATCGCTTGTTCTGATCCATCGTATTTTTCCATAAAAGAAAACAACGATTTAAACATACGACTGGCTGCACCTGATGCTGGAACAAATTTATAAATTTGATAATTAGACATTTCTCTTTCGTACATATTCACATAACCATCAATTTCTTTTTTGTCAAATTTCAAAATACCATCTCCAATCGTCGCCGCTTTTTGCAACTCCATAAATGGAAATCCTTCTTCAAAATTTTTAATTTGTTCTGCCAATTTTGCTTGACTAATTCCTTTTGCTTTTATTTGCTCTAAATCTTTTTCGGAAAACATATCTTTACTTTTTTAAGAGGAGTTAATAGTAAGGTTGTTTGTTTCGGTATCTTGACTCCTAAAATAAATTATTTATGAATCGAAGGCAATTTAATAAAAAAATTTTGATAGGTTTAGGGAGTTCAGTAATTGCTCCAATAATTTACAATAACAATACAAATACGGATATGAAAAAATGTCTAAAACCAAAAGCCTTAGCTCCCGGAGATACTATTGGATTGATTACACCAAGTAGTTCAATTACTGAAGCAAAATTAGAAAAAGCAATTGCTAACATGAAAATGCTAGGTCTAAAAGTGAAGTTGGGAAAACATATCAAAGCCATCAACGGTTACCTCGCAGGAACTGACGAACAACGTTTGGAGGATTTACATAATATGTTTGCTGATGATGAAGTAGATGGAATTTGGTGCATCAGGGGAGGTTATGGAGTGGGGAGAATTTTACCAAAAATTAATTATAAACTCATCAAAAAAAATCCAAAAGTACTAATCGGTTATAGCGATATTACGGCATTGCTTTTGGCCATTTATCAAAAAACTGGATTAATTGGATTTCATGGACCATTGGCTTCTTCTGAATTTACAGATTATTCCGTCAAGCATTTAAAAGGTGTACTCATGAATCCGCAAATGTCTTACACCATAGGACACGCAAAGGATAGCGACGATTCAAGAAATAAAGTTTATCACTCCAAAGTTATTCGATCGGGCAAGGCAGAAGGAAAATTGACTGGAGGTAATCTGACACTTTTAGCTGCGGCGATGGGAACTAATTTTCAGCCTAAGTTTAAAAACAAACTCGTTTTTATCGAAGACATTGGCGAACGTCCTTATCGTTTGGATCGTATGTTTACGCAAATTTTGCAAGGGTCAGATTTGCACAAAGCAGCTGGAATTATTTTGGGTGTTTTTGCAGATTGTGAAGCGAAGGAAGGAAGTCGATCGCTTTCGTTGATGGAGATGTTTGAGGATCGATTGGGGCATTTAGGAATACCGATTATTTATGGTTTGTCATTGGGACATATTAAAAATCATATGACGTTGCCGGTGGGAATTGAGGCGAAAATTGATGCTGACAAAAGAACGGTTACGTTGCTTGAAAGAGCAGTAAAATGAATATCGAATAAGGATTTTAGAAGTTTGACAATGCTAGTTTTGTAATTTCTATGAGAAGCATGGATACTTCTAAAATCTCAAATCCTTGTTCGATATTCGATATTCATTTTATTCAATCATCGCCGTCTTATGCAAAATCGGCAATTGTCCACCATACGCCTTTGCAATATTTTCCTTAGTAAAAGTAGTTTCCGTATCTCCATAAGCCACCAATCTTTGATTCAACAAAACCACTTTATCAAAATAATCTTCCACCGTCGAAAGATCATGATGAACGACCAGAAGTGTTTTTCCTTCTTCCGCCAACCTTTTTAAAATTTGAATAATTTTTTCTTCCGTCAACATATCGACTCCAACAAACGGCTCATCCAAAAAGAAAATATCTGCCTCTTGGCAAAGTGCTCTTGCAAGGAAAACTCTCTGCTGTTGTCCGCCTGAGAGTTCGCCAATTTGACGATCTCGAAATTCCGACATGCCTACTTCTTCCAATGCATCCATGGTCATTGCTTTGTCGGCTTTGCTCAATCTTTGAAAAATCTTTTTGTGTGGATATCTTCCCATCAAGACAATATCAAAAACTGTTGCGGGGAAAGTCCAATCCACATCATTTTTTTGAGGAACGTAAACGACTTCTTTGCGTTGGGTTTCGATCCCTTTCTCATTGATCTTTACCTTTCCTGTATTTATTTCTACCAATCCTAAAATGGCTTTAAACAAAGTAGATTTCCCTGCCCCATTTGGACCGACGACACCATAAATTTTGCCTGCCTCCATCTCCAAAAAAATATTGGTGAGTACTCTTTTCTTTTCATAAGAAACGGAAAGTCCGCTTACAGAAATGATTGATTGCATAATTTTTATTTTACGTGGAAGTCTGCTTTAGCTGACCTGAAAAAAATGAGTAATGGGGTAATATAATATTGAAGTTGTTTTTCAAAAAAAATCACTTCGCTCTTTTCAGGTCTACTAAAGCAGACTTCCACGTGTTAGTTCATACTTCGATACACAAAGAAAAATGCTCCGATAAATAGTACTCCTAAAATTCCATACAGCAACATATTATTTTTTCCCTCAGAAACTTCGGCAACTTTTGGTGTTACCTTTCGAGATAATGCTTTGACGATCACATCAGTATTATATTTTAGCATTGCCAAATAGCTTGGAGCATCACTATCTTTATTGCCTATGGAATCTGAAAACAATGATCCACCAATTCTAATATCATTTGACTCGGCTAGTTGTTGCAGCATTTTTGGATTTACCGTTGACTCGATAAAGACTGCGGGAACACCGCTTTCACGAATAACCTTATCTACTTTCGTATAATCAGACGTTTGCGCTTGTGCATCAGTCGACGTTCCTAAAATTGACTCTAATCGAATTCCATATTTTCTTCCGTAATATTGAAAGGCATCATGAGAAGTAATCAAAATTCTTTGCTGCTCAGGAATTGTTTTGATTTGATCTTTAATATATTGATCTAAATCTTGTAATTTTTTTCGATACACTTCGAAGTTCTTTTCATAAAAATCTTTATTCTCAGCATCGTATTCAACCATCGCCTTAGTGATATTTTCAGCATAAATAATTCCATTCGCCGCATTCATCCAAGCATGTGGGTCAGCAGAATTAGCGTAAGTTAAACTCTCGATAACATCGACGCCTTCCGTCACTTTGACCACATTGGCTTTGGTCCCAGAATTCTCTATCAACTTTAACAACCAACCTTCAAAGGTCAAATCATTTTTAAAAATAACATCTGCGTAAGCTACCATTGTAGCATCGCCAGGAGTTGGTTCATAAGTGTGAGGATCTTTTCCGATGGGAACAATGGTCGTTACTTCAAATTTGTCCCCTACAATATTTTGAGCAATATCGAAAATCATAGAAGCTGTGGCTACTATCTTTGGTTTATCCGCTGCATTTAATAACATTGGAATTACAAAAAGGAAAATTAGAATTTGTATCTTTTTCATATTTATTATTTTTGCAAAAATAGATTCAAACAAACCTTACCTGTGATCACAATCTCTTTTGATTTATTCAATAAAATTTTTGCTGAATTATCGTACTCGTATTTTTCTAAAATTTCTATTTTCGAACCTAAACCTAACCCAAGTTGATCAAGGTATTGGAGAAATGGTGTCGATGATTCTCGCACTCCTACAACTGTTCCTTTCTCTCCTGTTTTAAATTCATTCAAAGGAGTTTGTTGACGTGTTGCAAATTTTCCATCAGCATCAGGAATCGGATCTCCATGCGGATCGAATTTCGGATTTCCCAAAAAATTATCTAGGCGATCAATCATTTCTTTCGATTGAATATGTTCTAATTCTTCAGCCATCTCGTGGACTTCATCCCACAGAAAATCTAATTTATCTACCAAAAAAACTTCCCACAAACGATGCTTTCGAATCAACATCGTAGCAACTCTGTTTCCCTCCTTAGTCAACTTTACTCCTTTGTGACTTTCATGAATGGCTAATTTTTTCTTAGCTAATCGCTTAACCATATCAGTCACCGATGCTGCACTCGTTTCCATTTTTTTGGAAATAGAATTAGTACTAGCCGATGGTTTTCCTTTTTCTAAAATGGAGAAAATAGCCTTTAAATAGTTCTCCTCTGTTTTAGATATTTTCATTTATGATTTTAATTTTTTACAAATATAAGAATATATTTTTAGATTAGTCTAAAAATTATTTTTGACAAAACTTCCATTCACAAATTGAATGGGACAAAAAAATACCAGACTTTGAGTATCAAAATCTGGTATTGAATTTTTTAGCAATTTTATATTTATTGAGTCATTTTTCCAATATTCATTTTTTCAGCTTTGATGAAATTTATCTCTCGAATATAATTCATATTATTCCAAAGCATATGATGTCCTTTTAATCTACTCGTGAACCTCATTCTTCTTTTTAAAGCATTAATTTCTGCATCGGTGGCTTTCCTTTTTTCGCCAAGTTGTCCATACAATTTGATGGCTGGATCATTTAAAAATTTCCCTTTAAAAAGTGATCTCACCCAAAATCGTTTACTACTATTTACAGCTAAAACACAAACATTTTTATTCTCCTTAGAATTTCGAGGAAGTTGAGTTGTAAATTTTTCAAAATAAAAGCCTGTTTGGTTTTTATTGAGGAAAAGGCTTCCAATTGGAGTTACGGTTGGTTGATTTTCCGCATTGACCGAAGCAATCGAAACATGCAAACTAGAACTGAAACTTATTCGAAAATGAGTTCTAATTTTTTTCCAATTTTCAAAAATATCAATTTCCATATCTTATTTTATTAAAAAAAATTACTTACCAATAAGGATATTGTATTCACCTGGAATATCTACTCCATTAAATTGATTCGTCAAACCATAGAAAATCAATAAGGTTAAAATCACTCCAAAAGCTAAAATAAATTTAGATTGTTGTTTGGGGGAAATTTCCAAAACAGTTTTTTTCATTTTAAAATTGTGGATTGCTGCTACGTGTCCAAAAAATGAAATTATTGCTAAACCGTAATATGGAACAAAGAAAAAATAAAAAGGAAATGTGTTCAATCCCGCAACTCCAAAATAAAAATTAGTATCTAAATTAAATAGTAGTCTTCCTCCTAAAACTGCACTTACATGTATTATTAAAAAAAACGCCAAGTAAAGTCCTGACCAAATTTGTAGTCGATCAAAAAAAGTTGATGTTAATTTTCGCTTCGCAAAAAAAAGTTTTATCCCCGAATATATTTGAATGGCAACTGCGATGAGTAAAGTGGATTCGGCTAAAATATTTCGATAAAATAGTCGCAAGAAATTCATCAATTCTATGTGCTTTTCAATTCCAAAAACACTATAAAAATGATTGAACAAATGAAGACCGACAAAAACAGAAATCGTAATTCCTGAGAAGTAATGTAGTTTTTTAATTTTTCGATTATTCATAAAATTTTATTTTTGGATATTTATTTCTTTTACAAATCCCAAAAACTTCTAGGTCTTCGATACACAATAAACATATCTCGCACACTCCAAAAGAAATACCATAACAATACTCCTACAACTGGAACATAGGCCCAACTTCCTACAAAATTAATCCACACAGGTAAGCTAATTCCAATGACTAAAGCTGTCCTCAAAAAATTAATTCGTTGAATATATTTGTAGGTAAAAAACAAATGCACCGCACTCGCCAATTGCCAAATACCTAAAAGAATCAGCATCGTATTGGTCCAAATTAATTGTCGATTAAAAATCCATAACAATATAAATGCACCAATCAAAATACTTTGTCCGAGGACATCTAGTTTCATTCTTGTTCTTGAAATCATAATCTTTCTGCTATTTTAAAAATTTCTTCATTATCTAAAATATTTTCCATCGTCTCAGGCATCTCTACTATTTTTAATTTCTCTAATCCTTTTAAGGTATTTTGTGTTGTATTCAAATACCAGATAGCTATTCCAAAAGGAATCGGAATAAAAATTAAACCAATTAGAAATTCGTATATATCTCTTTGATAAGGATTTTCTAAATAAACTGACAAGAACATCAATATTAAATAAGCAATACTAAAAAATAAATACCTTATCCTAATTTGATCTCTCAAACGCCACCAAATTATACTCGCGCTTAATAATTGCCAGCCTCCTAAAATAGGTAATGTAATCATCAATGGCATCAAAAAAATTCCAGTCATAACAGCCAAACCTAATAATGCCATCTGAACAACAACATCAATTTTTATGAACTTGATTAGATTTTCCATGACTTTATATTTTTTGTAAAATCATTAATTTTCTATTGGCTTAAAAATTTCTTCGCTGTCTAAAACATCTTCCAAGTCATCAGGATATTTTACCACATCACCAAGTTTATTTAATTTTTCCAATGTCGAATTTGTCAATCTTAAATACCAAAATGCAATACATAAAGGAATAATTACGATAAAAGCAGAGCCTAAAAATATCTCAGTATATTTCCCAAACTTCAACGAAAGACTCCCTACCCCAGAAATCATTATTAAATAAGCAACACTCCCAAAAAAATACTTCGCTCTTAAATTGTCTTTTAAAATAATTCCCATAATAACTCCACTTCCCAACTGCCATCCTCCTAAACCAAGAAGTACAAAGCCTAAAAATATGACAGATTCTCCCGTAGAAACTAATGTACCAAATGTCAAGGATGTCGCTGCAAAAATCAATAAACCTTGAATTACTAAATCAACATTGAGCAAAATTTTTCGAGTTTTCATTTTCTTTTTATTTAGTTAATTCAAAGATATATACAATTTCCTAAACTTTCAATAAAAATTGAAAGTTTATTTATTTTTTAGATTAATCAACCTTGGAAGTCTTTATTTGTTATACTTTTACAAAAAATAAAATCAACGACCATGAGTAAAATATTACCTGAGCAAGTCAACGAATTAATCAAAAAGCGACGTTCTATTTTTCCAAAATCTTATATTCAAAAACCGATTCCAAAAGAAATCATTGAACAGATTTTGGAAAATGCTAATTGGGCACCTACGCATAAATTGACGGAACCTTGGCGATTTAAAATTTTTCGCAACGATGCTTTGGAGCAATTGGGAATCAAACTTTCGGAAGTTTATAAAGCAAATACTTCTGCGGAAAAATTTTCAGAGATGAAATTTAAGAAAACTCAAAAAAAGGCTTTGCAAAGTGATACGATGATTGCGATTTGTATGCAACGTGATCCTAAAGAAAGTATTCCTGAGTGGGAAGAAATTGCTTCCGTTGGTGCTGCTGTACAAAATATGTACTTGACTTGCGCGGCTTATAATATTGGATGCTATTGGAGTTCACCTGGAACGATTAAATATTTGAATGAATATTTAGGGCTGAAAGATGGAGAGAGATGCTTAGGATTTTTGTACATGGGTTATCATGAAATGCCTGAAATCAAAGGAATGCGAAGATCGATTGCAGAAAAAATTGAGTGGAAGTAGTCGCACATAGCCGTCTGCTTCAGCAGATCTGAAAAATCTCCATCATGGATTTTTTTAGGCCTGCTAAAGCAGACGACCACGTACTTAAAAAAAGCCTGTTCTGAAAATTCAGAACAGGCTTTTAAAATTAACTAATCAAATAAAAAGGTATTATTGTAAAATAACTTTTTCTCTATAAGTTTTTCCATCTTGTTGGAAAGTCACAAAGAAGATTCCTTTCGCTTCTTTTGATAAATCAACATTCTTCAACGAACTTCTTCCGCCAGCTACTTTTTTCTCAAAAACTCTTTTTCCATTAATATCAAAAATGGAAATCGTCATCGGTTTGTCTTCACTTCCATATTCTATATTGATGATTCCATTGGAAGGATTTGGAGAAATCTTCACGTAGGTTAATTTAAGATCTTGTTGTTTAACCTCCTCCTTTTTAATATTTTTTAAATTAAATTTTTCCGCATATTTTTTAGTGATGACTTCAACAACTCCATCTTTTCCTTTATCTCCATATTTCTCATTTGCTTTATCTCCTTTCGAAACATTGATCGTTGCAATGTCATCTGGATTAAGATCTTCAACAGTTTTTGCATCTACAACTTTTCCATCCAATACATATAAAGGGTTTTTATGTTTTACGTGAAAATTCATTTCGCCAATATTCGTTTTTTTATCTGGGTCAACTTGCTTTGACGTTTTCATCTTCTTTAAAGTAACTTCAACTACTCCATTTTTTCCTTTGTTACCATATTTTTCAATTGCCTTTTCCCCTTTCAATACAAAGATGGTTTTAATCTCATCTGGTTTCAATTCTCCTTCAATCGACTTATCAAATTCTTTTCCATCCACTATAAAAAGCGGTTTCATATCTGAAGTGATTTTGATACTTTCATCATCAATCTTTACGGTCGAGTTCTCAGCAGATTCAGGTTCAGCCAATTTAAATGAGACAGGTAAAACATAATTCACTTTCACCGCCTTTCCTTTCTGTTTTCCAGGAACAAAATTAGGCATCGAATTGACGACTCTTTGTGCTTCCTCCCCAGTACCTTCGCCCGGATTACGTAATATTTTTGCGTCAGTAATCGAACCATCTTTTTGAACGGTAAATTTAATAATTGCTCGCCCTTGAATTTTCGCATCACGTGCTGCTTTTGGATATTTAATATTGCTATAAATATAATTTAACATTGTCTGCTCTGCACATTTTTTCTGTTCTTGCTGGCTGTCCATTTTTTCACAATCAGCATTTTGAAAGCGAGGCATTTCTTCTACGACTTTGTACACTTTATCATCCGTAGGTTGATTAGATTTTGGAGAAAAACCAACAACTGTTATTTCCTCAGTCGCATTAGCTGCTTTTTCTATTTTTATTTTTTCTACAGTTGGCTTAGGAGTATCCTTGGTATCACCTTCTAATTTAAAGCTCACCGGTATCAACATTTCAACATCAACTGCTTCCCCATCTTTAGTTCCAGGAATCATTTTTGGAAGTGATTTGATTACTTTCAATGCAGCGTCACCACAACCTCCGCCAATCTCTCTTTCGACTCTTGCATTGGCAACTGTTCCGTCTTTTTGGACAACATATTTAACAATAACTTTTCCTTGGATATCTGCTTTACGAGCTTCTGCTGGATATTTAATTTGAGTATAAATAAATGTCAGTAATTTATTTTGTGCGCATTTATCTCGTTTTTCAATTTCAGTAATTTCTTCGCAACCTGGGAAGCGGGGCATTTCGTCGACGTCTTCACTTAAGAATTTTTCAACATTTTCAATAGAGTTGAGATTTTCGAAATCACTAATCTCAATATTTTCAGTAGATATATTTTCATTATTCGCAATCGCTTCTTTTTTCGAAAAAGCAATTAATAACAATAAAATTACGGGTAATGCAAAAAGGTATTTTACGATTGCCTCTTTGCGAGATTTACTTCTGGTCATCATAACGATTCTCTGTTTTAATTGTGAATGAAAAAAATGATTTGCCAGCGCAATCTGCAGCCCGGACTGCGATTGTCTGAGTAATAAATGTCCATATTTTTTGGTCGGCGTAGTCTGCAGAACTACGGCATCCGCCAAATATTCATGAACAGTTTTTAAAGATTTTTTATAAAAGTACACCATTGGACTAACCCAAAAAATGATGCTAAAAATTTCTAATAAAATGACATCTATCGAATGCCAACCTTTGACGTGAGCGATTTCGTGCGTGACGATTTTTTGTCCATCGACATCATTCATTTCCAAGTCTTTGCTCCAAAACATATATTTAAAAAATGAGAATGGAAGGTGTGGTTCGTTGGTCAAAACCAAAGTGTGGTTTTCTTTTTTGATAATTTCTGACCGGCGATACAAAGTATATATCTTTCCTATTCCAATAAAGAACCGAATACTAAAAACAACTACACCTATAATATACAATCCCCAAAATAGTTTATTCCAATTCAAAAAATCATTTACAACTACCTCATTTACAGCACTTTGCACATAAAAAGAACCATCACTAATCGGTTGAAAATAAACCACTACAGGGTTATCTTCTTGAAAAATGGGTAAAAATTCTAACAATGGAATTCCTGCTCCCAATAATAATGTGCCTAACAGATACCAACGATTCGTTTTAAAAAAAGTCTCTTTGCTCAAAAATTTTGAGTAGACTAAATAGAATACAAACCAACAAATTGTAACTTTTAAAAAATATAAAAACATAATTTTCTTTTTTCTAAAAAATGTAAATACATTGTTATCAAACTCTATTTTTCATCTGAAAGTTTGTCCAATAGCTCTCCCAATTCTTTCACATCAACATCATTTTCTTTGACCAAAAAAGAAACTAATTGATCCATCGAACCTTCAAAATAATCACTCGCAATTTTTTTCAAAGTAAATTTACTGTAATCATCCTTCTCTATAATTGGAAAATATTCATATGTTCGACCATAGGCTTTATGATCCAAGAATTCTTTTTTTTCCAAAATTCTAACGATAGAAGAAATAGAACTATGAGGTGGTTTGGGATCTCCTAGATCATTTAAAATATCACTCACCGTGCAGCGCTCCAATCGCCAAATGATTTGCATAATTTCTTCCTCTACTTTCGTTAATCTTTTCATAATTGAAATTTATATTTCGATTTAATTTTTTTAAATGATAATAGCCTATAGGAACAGGTTTAGGCGGATGAACACAGATCTTTTCCTCGCTATTGAACTACTCCGCAGTAAGCTGTCGGAGAATCAAAAAAACAGTTTTATAAATACCAAAATAGAATTTCACCACATAGACACATAGAAAACATAGTATTTTATCTATGTGTCTATGTGGTGAAAAAATTCTGTCGTGGTTTTTTATTTTTTCACTTATGAGAAACTCTTGCTGCTTTTGCACCCTATGCAAGCATCGGGGAATTCTTTTGATTAAAAAATAAAATCCTAATAATTCCACAACAACTCAAAATCTTCCTCAATCTAAATTCATCGTTCCTTTTTAGTGGACAAGGGTTTAGTTTTCGTTTTGCTTTGATGAATCACCCCATTCAAATATTGAATCCTCAATCTCACATACTCTCGATATTGCTTATGCTTCGTTTCATAATATTGTCGATAATACCGCCTGGCAATTTTCTTATCTCGATAATAATTATCACAATCTCTTGCCAAAAAATATAAATACACCTCTTCGTCTGGCGAATATTCTATTGCTTTTTTCCAAGCAGCGATAGCCTCTTTTCGTTTATTTTGTTCATCCAATAAGAGAGCTAAATTTTTAAAATAGACACCAACATTTTCACTAATTCCTTTTTCAATGGCAGCTTGATATTCTATTTCACTCTGTTCCAAATTTCCCAATCCTTTGTAAGCCAATGCTAATTGATAATGTGTCAATTCAGAATTCTCTCTCTTTCGAACAATCTCATTGAGATGATAAATACAGGAATCAAATTGTTCCAAATGCAAGTAAGCAGCACCAATCATTTTTTGATAATATTGAGAAGTATCTCTTAGTGACATCGCATGAGAAATAGTCAATACGACATTCTCATACTCTTTTTTAAAATGTAAGATGTCTGATTTCGTGTACAATAATTTCAAGTTATCAGGAGCCAATTTTAAACCTTTACTAATTATTCCTTCCGCTACAGGTGCTTGTCTAATTTGTAAAAGTAGAGAACTCAATTCATTAATCACCACCAAATCTTTTTCATTCAAATCATGTGCTTGACTAAAATAGGCAATCGCTCGAATTGGATCTTTTAATCGCATACTCATAAATGCATTCTGCCGAAAATAATAACTATTGGTTGAATCAATCGTCAATAATTCCTGATAACAATCACTCGCTTTTGAATAATTTAATTCCTTCTCGTAAATCGCTCCCAAATTGCTCCATGCATTTACATTCGTTGAATCTTTTTTCAACAAAGAATTATAGCTAAATTTCGCCTCTTTAAAATCGCCAAGCTTCATGTAGCAAAAAGCGAGTTTTTGTAAATACTCTTTGTTATTCGTTTTTACTCGATGGCATTCATAAAAATAGTCAAGTGCCTTTTGATATTGATAATTATTCAGCGCTTGTACTCCTAACGCATATTGTTCTTTAATATCAATCTTATTCGCCATTTGTGCATTAACAAAGACGCAACTACTCAAAAATATTGCAAAAAGCAAGGTAAATTTCATAGCGGTATTTTAGCTTAATTCAAAGATAAAACGAATATTTTAGTTTTACAACTAATTTTAAAGTTTAATAACTTAAAAATACGTTTCACTTTTTAAAAACAACCTCAAACCCTTGTACAATAAGGATTTTGAGCAAACGTTAAATCTACATCTAAATAGATGTTTATTCTTTTGAATCCTTCAAAAAAACCAGTCGTATAACATTTTATATAAAAAATTGCTCTGACTCAAAACGAAAAATTTGCCATCATTAAGTAAAACAATCAACAATAATTCTATTTTATTCTCTCCCGCAGGAGCTAGAAGACTATTCCTTTTTGCATATTTATGGGCATTGATTTATTCCAAATTTGTAATTTCGGTAGCGATGATTTGCTTGTTAGCCATGAGTGTTTTTGAACTTGATTTCGAAAAAAAACAACCGCTCCGACTGAACTCACAACTCCAACCTAATTGGCAAAATTTTATTTCCAACAAAGCATATCTAGCCGTTACAATTTTTTTCTTTTTGATTTTGGTCACGGGAATTTATTCCTCTGACATGAATTATTGGCTGGAGCGATTACGCATCAAATTACCTTTTCTATTGTTGCCCTTCGCTTTCGCAAGCATTCCTCAAATGAAGGAAAGAGAATACTTATCTATCTTTTATTTTTACTTGATTTTACTTTTTGGAAGTTCCTTATTGGTTGGATTTGACTATTGGCAAAACTATGTAATCATCACCGACAATCTTGGCAAAGGCCAACCAATTCCAACTCCTGTCAACCATATTCGTTACAGCTTAATGATGGCACTCTCTGTAATTGGAGGAGTCGTTTTATTTATTCGAAATTTTTATTGGAAATGGATTTGGGAAAAATGGTTAATCCTTGGAATGACAGGTTTTTTATTCTTCTTCATCCATGTGCTTTCCGTGCGAAGTGGAATTCTAGTTTTGTACGCTTCTCTCCTATTCTTGAGTTTGCGTTTTGCATTTTTACAAAAAAAATATTTACTCGGAATTGCCTCCGTAATTGTATTGTTATGTATTCCTACTTTTGCTTACCAATTTATTGAAGGATTCAAGCAAAAGGTGGACTATACCATTTGGGATTGGCAACAATATTATTATGATTTGCCGCTACGAAGTTCGGATGCGAGTCGATTAATTTCATTTAAAGTTGGTCTGGAAATTTGTCAAAACGAAAAATGGCTAGGCGTTGGTGCAGGAGATTTACGAAAGGAAGTTCATCTAATTTATGATCAAAGGTTTCCAGAAATCACAGATAAAAAAATGCCCCACAATCAATTTATTTCAGTTTGTGCTGGTATGGGAATAATTGGTTTGGCAATCTTTATACTCGCTTTTTTCTTTCCGCTGTTTTATAAAAAAATAAAACCCGATGCATTATTTATTACTTTGCATCTGATTATTTTTGCCTCATTTTTTACGGAGAACACGATTGAGAATTCAGTTGGCGTAGGGTTCTATGTTTTCTTTTTATTGCTTGGGATAAATTATCTAAGTGATGAGTAACACGTAGCCATCTGCTTTAGCAGACGGCTACGTGTTACTCAACAAACTAACTCCTATTCCATTTTCATTCGGAAAAACAACTTCCCCATTTTCCAAAATTTTCACGCCTTCTGCTATATCTTTTTTGATTAAAAGAATGCTATCCATATCTACATAGTCGAGCAACGGTAGCAATTGTGCCACAGCTGAAATTCCAACCGAAGATTCCATCATACAACCTGCCATCACTTGTAATCCTAATCGTCGAGCTTCCTCAATCATTCTTCGCGCAGGTGTCAATCCTCCACATTTCATTAACTTAATATTGATGCCATGAAATCGTCCGACACACTTCGCCACATCACTTTCATTGACACAACTTTCATCGGCAAAAATGGGTAATACACTTTTTTCAAAAACCATTTCCATTTCGTCAAACTCACCTCCTACCAAAGGTTGCTCGATAAATTCTACTCCCAACTTTTTGAGTTCGATGGATTTTTGAATCGCCTCTTCGGCCGTCCAACCACAGTTGGCATCAATTCGAAAAGGCACATCTGTTGCTGCTCGCAAGGCACGCATAATTTCTAAATCTTCAGGAACACCTAACTTAATTTTGTACACAGACCAAGGTGTCGCTTGCATTTTCTTTACCATTTTTTCAGGCGAATCAATGCCAATTGTATAATCGGTGATCGGTAGGTTTTCCAATTTCAAATTCCATAATTCATAAAGGGGTTTCCCCATTTTTTTCCCAAATAAATCATGAGCAGCCACATCTAAAGCACATTGAGCAAAAGGATGGTCTTTCAAATATGGATTCATTTTTTTCCAAAATTGTTCGGGCGTATCGAATTCGTAGGCTTCGATCATTGGTTTTAATTTTTCCAAAACGTTCCAGAGTTCTTTTATTTTCACTTCGTAAAAAGAATGGTCTGATGCTTCGCCAAAACCGCTAAAACCACCTTCTTCCAATTCCACAACCAGCAAATCACGAACATTGTAAGTTACCCTTGACAATTTAAAAGGAGTCTTGGTTTCGAGTTGAAAACGATGGAGATGAAGTTTCATATTAATTCTTTTGTGGCAGTTCTTTTTATTTTTCCAGAATCAGTTTCTACAAATTTTTCAATAAAAAAAACTACTTTGGGAATCGAGAATTTAGCCAGATTATTTTTCATAAAACTACTTAATTCTTCGTTTTCTTTTTTAGAAAAAATGGCTCCTTCGATGATTAGAATTATTCGATTTCCAAGCACTTCATCAGGCTGGCTACTAATGAAAAATCTGCGCTCAAAATGTTCCCCTAACAATGCTTCTACATTTTCGGGAATTACTTTTATTCCGCCTGTGTTGATAATGTTATCGAAGCGGCCGAGCCATCTAAATTTTGTTGGGGAGATAATTTCAACTAGATCGTTGGTTACCACAATCTCTTCTGCAACGTCGGTGGCTGTGATGACTAGACAGCCTCGATGATCTGTTTTTATTTGGACGTTTGGGAGCGTTTCAAAAGAATCACTATGCTCTTTTGAGGTTTGCTGAAGCAGACGACCACATAGTTTTTTGACAGCAATATGAGTTATAGTTTCGGTCATTCCGTAGGTGGCATAGAAGTTATTTTTTTCTTTTTTTATAAAACTTAAAAGTGTTTTGCTAACTGCACCGCCACCGATAATTGTATTTTTTATTTTTCGAAACTGTTGATATTCTATTTTATGTTGAAAAGAATTTAAGGCTTGCAAGGGAACCATTGCTGCAAAATTTATTTCATCAAAATCAGTATCTCTCAATGGATTCCCTGATGGTTCAACCAACACTAAATCTAACCCTAAAACGAAGGCACGAACGATCATCATTTTGCCAGCGATATAACTTGGAGAAAGACATAACAATGCTTTTTCATTTTTTTGAAGATTAAAATAATCGCCTGTTTTAAGTGCTGAAGCAACCATTTTATTTTTTTGCAAAAGTATTGTTTTAGGAGTTCCTGTGGTGCCTGAGGTTTGAGCCTGGATAGTAGATTTTTCGTCGAGCCATTCTTTAATAAATTGATAAACGTCATTTTTCCAAGACAAAAGAGAAGTCATTCTTTGAAGTTCTTCCGCTTCAAACTTCTTTCCATCTAAAATGATATTTCGATATTTCTGATACATTTTTTAAATATTCAACAATCTTAAATCCCATTTTTCCTTGGGGTTAAAATGCAATGCACCTTGTTCCACAAAAAGTGGTGAAGGAAAATTATTAGTGTACAAACCTCCTGTTCCTAAACCTTGATGCATTGGATTGTTCAAAGAAAAAGTCCATTGAGCAATTGCATTTAATCCAACATTACTTTCGAGTGCCGAAGTAATCCACCAAGGAATATCGTAACGAGTAGCTGCATCAATCCATTCTTGTGAACCTTTAAATCCACCAACAAAACTTGGCTTTAAAATGATATATTGAGGTTGAATAAAAGTAATTAATTCTTCTTTCTCTTCTTTTTTAAAAACGCCAATTAACTCTTCATCCAAAGCAATTGGCAATGGCGTTTTGCAACAAAGGTCTTCCATCTCTTCAATTTGTCCTTGCTTGATCGGTTGCTCGATAGAATGAATATCTAGTTTGGCGAGGGTATTTAATTTTTGTAACGCATCTTCCCCAGGTTGAAATGCACCATTGGCATCGACTCGAATTTCAATTTCATTTTTGGAAAAACGTTTTCGAATATTTTTCAACAATTTAATTTCTGTATCAAAATCAATTGCTCCAATTTTCATTTTTACGCAGTCAAAACCTTGATTTATTTTGTCTTCTATTTGTTGTCGCATAAAATCTTCTTCGCCCATCCAAACTAGTCCATTGATTGGAATTGATTTTTTTCCTTCAGTAAATTCGGAAGGAAATAATTGAAACTTATCTTCTGATTGATAACTTCTCCATGCCATTTCCAAACCAAATTGGATAGATGGGAATTCTAATAATCCTATGTCTAACCAATAATTTAGATTCGATATATTTTCACAAACTTCTTTTAATTTTTTCTCATAACCAGGTCGATCATCTGCGCTGAGTCCTTTAAGTAAACCACATTCTCCAATTCCCCATTGCCATGTTTTTTCATTTTTGAGGACGATAAACCAACTTTCTTTGATGCGTAAGATGCCACGAGAGGTTCCACTTGCTTGTTTGAATTCAAGAGTGTGTTTTTGGAAACTGGCTTGGAGAAATGAAGTGATCATTGTAATTATTATTTTGGTTAGTAGCACGTAATAGTATGCTTTAGCAGACCTAAAACATGAGTGTAGCGAATTTATTTTTTCTAAAAAAATAATGTTGTTGCTCTTGTTCTTATTTTAGAAAAAATCGCTGTGCTCTTTTTTCAGGTTTGCTAAAACAGACTACTAAGTGCTACTTTTTTAAGAACTCAAAATACGATTCTAAAATTTTATCGTTCGATTTTCGTGGAGTAAACACTTCTAAAATTTTCGTTCTTTTTCCTTTTTTATAAAATTTCGACAACTCTTTTTCTAGACTTTTTACGCTATTTGCTTTTTGATAATCTAAGTTATACATTTTTGCAATTGGCTCAGCAGTTCGTTTTTGGGTCACTTCAAAAAATTCACCTAACTCATCACTCGTCGATGGTCCAGGAATAATTCTGAAAATTCCACCGCCTGAATTATTAATAATTATAATCCGCAAATTAGCTGGCAAATATGGATTCCACAATCCATTTACATCATAAAAAAAACTTAAATCTCCGCAAACTAAAGTCGTTGGTTTTCCAATAGCAACTGCTGCACCTACTGCTGTGGAAGTACTCCCATCAATACCTGAAGTTCCTCGATTAGAATTATAGGATAAGTCTTTTCGCTGGTCGAAAAGTTGAACATAGCGAACACCTGCGCTGTTTCCCATTTGAAAATTACTGCCTGATGGAATATTTCCCAAAATAATTTCGTAAGCTTTAAAATCTGAAAACTTTACCTTCTTTAGAAATTGGTTATGGCGTTTCCTGGTGTGGTCATTTCGATCATTCCATATTTTTTGAAAATTACTTCTCACCGAAGAGTTCGCTTCATTTATTTTTTTAAAAAAATATTCAGGACTGGTTCTAATCGTTTTAGTAAGTGATTGATAGGTGTCCATTTCTTCACCTGACACATCAAAATGCCAATGCTCCTGAGGTTGCAATTTTCGAAAGAGGGCTTTAATTTTTTTTGAAATAATTGCTCCACCTAGAGTCACTAGAATTTCTGGAGCAAATTTCCTTTCTTCCTCTTTTTCAATGGTTGTAATTAATCTATCAATGCAAGGGTTAAATTTTTTACTCCAAAGATTAGCTGTCGTCTCAGTTAAGATCGTAACTGAAGGATCAGCGTCTAATTTCTCTAAAACGGTATTTAGGTACTCATTCTTTTCCATTAACCCACAAAGGATTAATTTCTTTTTTGAACCTTCCCAGATTGTTTTTAATTTTTCAAAAACAGAATCAACAAGTGTATTTTCAACTTCAACTAGTTCTTGAACTTTGGGAATATGTTTTGCTTCTTTCACCAAATCATATAAAGGTTCTCGCAATGGAATATTGATATGAACGGGTCCTTTCTTTGGAAAGTGTGCTAAATTGATCGCTTCATTTATTTGTCGGTCGTTAAACCACAGATCTTCTGTTTTAGGTTTTGCCTCTTGTGTAAGTTCGAAACTTTTTAAAATATAGTTTTTGAAAATATCTCTTTGTTGAATCGTTTGTCCTGCACCTTGATTTATCCATTCAACGGGACGATCTGCAGTCAATACAACAAGTGGAATTCTTTGATAAAATGCTTCGACAATGGCTGGTGCATAATTTAATGCAGCACTTCCTGAAGTGCAAGCGATGGCTACTGCTTTCTTGGTTTGTTGTGCCATGCCTAAGGCAAAAAATGCGGCAGCACGTTCATCGACGATGACGTAGCATTGTATTTTTGGATGACGATTGAAGGCAATGGCTATAGGAGAATTTCTGGAACCTGGGGAAAGGACAATTTTTGTGATGCCCTTTTGAGCGCAGATTTCTGCTAAGGATGATATGGTGGTTTTGTTGGTTGTCATTGAGTAGTATGTAGTGGTCAACTTTAGCTAATCTTGAAATGATCGAAACTGTGGATTGATTTTTTTAGGTCCGCTAAAGCAGATAGTCACGTATTATTTAGACTTCAATTAAATCTAAAATATTGAGTAATGTTTTTGCTTTGAGTTCTGTCTCTTCCCATTCTTTTTTTACATTTGAATTAGCCGTAATTCCTCCCCCAACAAATAACAATGCCGTATTCTTTTTAATTTTCATACAACGCAAATTGACGTAAAAATCAATTGTGTTTTCTTCCACCATTCCTAAATATCCTGCATAATATTCTCGGTCATATGGTTCAGCTTTATAAATCAAATCCAATGCTTTTTCTTTTGGCAATCCACAGACTGCTGGCGTAGGATGTAAGTCTTGAATAAATTGAGGTAACTGAGATTTAGTAATCTTAAATTCAAACCGTTGCTTCAGATGTGCCATCGCTCCCGCCTGTGAAGTGTAGGTTTTAGATCGATTAATAATTTCTAAATTGTTGTTTTTTATTTTTTCGAAAATATAATCTACGACCATTCCATGCTCTTCCATTTCCTTTTCTCCCCAAGTCAAATTATCAACATTCCGCTCGTCCAAAATTCGTTGTGTTCCTGCAAGCGCTACTGTTTTTGCTTCACCATTTTTATAGCGTACTAACTTCTCTGGCGATGCTCCCACCCACAATCCATAACCCGGCAAATTAGCTATATAAACCATTGCGCGAGGATATGCTTTTTCGATTTTTTCAAAAAAATTAAACAAGTCAAAATCTTCTGGAAGTTCCGTTTTCTTGATTCGACTGTAAATTGCTTTTTGTGTTTTTTGACTTTTGAAAGAGTCTAAGTAAGCTTGAATATGATTTTTATACGCTGGAAAATCGACGATGGTTTCGCGCTTCTTTTTCTGGAAAAACGGATTTATTGTCAACGTAGAAATATTTGGAATTGGAATCGAATTTCCATTTCTCAAAAAAACATCAATCTCATTTTGAATAACCAAATGAGGCATTTTTTCTCTTTTGGAAAATGGAGCAAAATGAAAACCTGTTGCTCCAAAATCAGCATTTGGCTTAAGTGAACTTAGCTGCGCCACAAATCTTATCGTCTCCGTTGGCGCTCTAAAAAGTGCAAACGGAATATTTTTTTCCAAATATGAATTAATCGTATTTCTCATTAACTTCTTCTTTCTATAATTCGAGTAGTGAATCTGACTAGGCTAACTAATTGGTCTTGATCGTTAGTGATTTTTATTTCCCAAACGTGTGAGGTTCGACCGATGTGAATAGCTCGACAAATTCCTGTTACCATCGTTCCTTCCTTTCCACTTTTGATATGACTTGCTCCGATTTCAGTTCCGACAGCCGAGTGAGTTTTTGCATTGATTAGCAAAACAGAAGCAACACTTCCAATCGTCTCTGCTAAGGCTACCGATGCTCCTCCATGTAATAATCGCATGGGTTGGACTGTTCGATGATCGACAGGCATAGTTGCCGTGAGTTGATCTTTTTCTATTTTAGTAAATTTGATCCCAAGGTTTTCGACCAAGGTATTTTCACTAAATTTATTGAGTTGATCTATAGATGCTTCAGGAAACATTATTTATGTTTTGTTGGTAATTTGCATTTAAAACAAAAAGAAAATCACTTTGTTTTTAATTTTCAATAAAAATTGAAAGTTAAAGTTAGAAAGATTTATTGAAGGGAAAAATTTACTCTTTTAAAAAAAATCTTCTCTTATAAATAATACGCTTCAGTTGCCTAATTTCGTATCAATTTCAGCATTTTGCGTGCAGAATAGCTCTGTGCAAAGTCTATTATAGTATGTTTATTTTTTATAAAAAAATCACTTCACTATTATGTACCTAAGAATTATCCTACTTACTTTTCTCATATTCTTTTCTACTCTTATTGGTTTTAGTCAAAAAGACCGTCAAATTAAAAAAATTGAAAACTACCTTAATCAGTTAAGTCAAGATGAAAATTTTGGTTTGTCTATCGCTATCTCAAAAAATGAAAAAGTTATTTTGCAAAATGCTTTTGGTTATGCAAATCGATCACATAAAACGCCAAATCAAATCGATACTAAATTTAATATTGCTTCGATTGGAAAAATGTTTACAGCAGTAAGTATCTTAAAATTGTATGAGCAAAAAAAAATAGATTTATATCTTCCGATTGGAAAGTACATTCCTGATTTTCCCAATAAAAATATTCGAGACTCTGTGACGATTGATCAATTATTATCTCATCAAAGTGGATTACCGCTATGGTTTAGTCCAACATTTGCAGGAGATCCAAAATTTTCATTTCACACTTTAGAAGACTATTTTCCATTTTTTGATAGTATTAGTGTTGATCAAAAAAAGGTTGGAAAAAATAACTATAGCAATGTTGGCTATTTTATGTTAGGTGTTATTATTGAATCTGTTTCAGGTTTGCCCTATCAAGATTATTTAGAAAAAAATATTTTTCACCCTGCTAAAATGAATGATACTCGTCTTTGGCATTTGACTGCTGTTATTCCAAATGCAGCAAGTGGTTATGTCCGTCCTGCGGATAAAAACGATTTTTGGAAAACTAATCTTTATAAAAATATGAACGGAAATCCAGCAGGTGGAGCTTATTCTACGGTTTTAGATTTACTGAAATTTTATGATGCGCTAAAAAATAATCAGTTGCTTTCTGCTAAAACAACTGCTTTAATATTACAGCCAAAGTTTAAACCTGATGGTTGGGATTACGGATATGGAATTACTTTTGGAATACAGAACGAGCAAAAAATCATGGGACACCTTGGTGGATTTTTTGGAATTAGAGGAGAGTTGATGTGGTTTCAAAATTCAGATTACACCGTGGCAATTTTAGCAAACTCTGATCAAACAGATTACATTGACATCAGTCATTTTATTGAAGTATTGTTATCTGGAACGAAAGATCAAATTGTTGCTTTTGAAAATACGCTAACTCTTTTAGAAAAAATAAATCAAAATAAAATTGAGGTTAAGGGATTAGAAATGAAAGTATTTGAAAATCAAAAATTTGATGAAGCATTGATTCAAATAAAAGGTTATCATTTTTTTAATAATCAAGATTATAAAAATGCGGAAATACTTTTTCGATTGAATACGATTCTCTTTCCCGAATCTGAAAGTGCGAAAAATGATTTGGCTCGAATACCTGACTAACTAAATTTTAATCGCTCGAAGTAAATTCATTTAGTGAAAAATAAAAATCGGTTCAGATTTTTTTTTTACCACATAGATCACATAAGTAAAATTCTATGTGTTCTATGTGGTAAAAAATATTTGGAATATCTATTTTCCATTCTGACTTATGAGACAACCTCTTTCTCGAAACGATCTAGTTTAATTTCCGCCGCCGCCTTGTCCACCACCGCCACCTTGACCGCCGCCGCCATCTCCTTGCTTGACGTCATCATTTTTGATGGAGCTTTTTCGAGATTTAGCTTTGAAATCTAACTTACCAAATTTATAACTGAAGTTGATTCCGAAGCTTCGAAATGGCAAACCATAATTACTCGTTTGAGAAAAATTATCCCCTTCCAATTCTGTTCTAAAATTTTTGGTTTCATTAAATGGATCAATAATATTTACACCAATACTTCCTCTTTTTCCCCAAAGATCTTTTTTGACACCAACGCTATACATTGAGAACGAAGGATTAAATCCTTGCAACGTTTGTCGAGGAGAATTCCAAAAACCCCACATTTCAGCTTTCCATCCTTTCTTAAGATCGAAAGAAGAACTAACAAATGCATTGTAAACGATCGCTGAAGCTTTTACTTCTTCGCCATTTAAAATTCCTTTTCCTGAATATTGGGACACATTTACATTTCCTCGAATTGTCCAAAATTTGATCGTCTTCGAACTAAAAACATTTAGACCAATATTTTCTCTCGTTCCGATATTTGAAAAGGATGTATTTGAAATAACCGTACTATCATTTATTTGTATTGGAGTCAAGATACTCTCAATTGCATCATTCGTATACTTATAATATAACGAAGCGTAGACGACTGTTCCTTTGACAAAGGTATTGTAAGACAAATCTACTTGATGTGTAATTTCAGGTAATAAAAATGGATTTCCTGCTGTTGTATTTCGACGGTCACTCACTTCTGGATAAGGATTAATGTAGAACAAACTCGGCCGTTGAATTCTTTTATTGTAACTCAATTTGATTGAACTAAATCCTTTTAATTTCCGAGAAAGAATAATGCTTGGCAAAAAATTATCGTAATTATCGCTAAATTCTTGAACTTCTCCTGAATCAAAATCGCCTCCATACGTCGTGTATTCATATCGAGCACCCGCAGTCAAACTATATTTTTTAGTCAATTCCGCATTGAAAGAAAGATAGCCTGCCATCACATCTTGATCATAATTAAAAACATCGGTTCGATTATCCGTAAATTCATTTGTCAATAAATTTTTAGAACTGAAATCACTTTTGATATCTCGAATAACTGTTTTTGCTCCTATTTCCATTTTTACTTTTTTAGAAAAAGGATGCGTATAATCTACTTGAATGGTATGCTCAATATTTTTTCCATCATTGTCATTTTCCTCTAAAATTTGAGGAAATGCAAACGACGCATCTTGATCCAAATCAGAGCTTCTATCATTAGTATTTTCACTCAATTGGTACGCAATGACTAATTCTTGATCTTTTTTATCGTAAGTTTTTTTGTAATCCGTTGTCCAATCAAACCCACTAAAAAGTGCATCTGCTTGAGTTGTTCGTGCATAGGTTTCATTAAAATTAATGGATGGTAAAATACTTGTAGTATTCGTTTCGCCATCGACTTTAGAAGTAAATCCATTAAATGAAATATTTGAATTAATACTATTATATGCATTGATATCATAGTATGCGCCAAATTTTCCGTTAAAACCGATCCGACTCGTTTCGCTATCACCAGACTGTTCTAAGATATTGGTAAATCCATTTTCAGTTTGCTCACTATCAAAACTAAGTGTTCCAATTCGCGGCCAAGAATAATAAGTCGAAGCACTTCCGTTGATTCCAAATCTTCCTTTCGATGCACTCAAACTGACGACTGCATTATTCTGTCGTGTACCCACAGCGGTGTTGACAGAGCCACTAAATCCTTCAACACCTTTTCTTTTGGTGATAATATTTATAATTCCACCACTTCCTTCTCCATCGTATTTTGCAGAAGGTGAAGTAATGACTTCCACTTTTTTAATTTCATCAGCAGGAATTAACTTAAGGGCATCGGCAACGCTATTCGCAAAAATTCCAGAAGGTTTTCCATTGATTAAGATTCGCACATTTTGACTTCCGCGAAGGGAAACATTTCCTTCCAAGTCAACAGAAAGCATTGGGACTTTTCTCAAAACATCAGAAGCATCACCACCTGCATTAGTCACATCTTGATCTGCGTTGTACACTAATTTATCTACTTTATTTTCGATGAGTGATCGTTCGCTAGTTACTTCCACTTCACCCAAAGTAAGTGTTGAAGAAATCAAATAAATATTTTTCAGATTTAGATCAGGTTTCTTTTTAGTCAATTTGACTTTTTGAATTTTTCGAGTAACATAGCCAATGAAAGAGACTTCGATTTCATATTCTTTTAGCGCAACACCATTGAATTTAAATTTTCCTTTATCATCTGTAATTACCCCATCAAGCTGTTTTCCAAATTCAGAATTAATCAAAACGACGGTGGCAAACTCAACAGGTTCGTTGGTAAGTGAGTCAATAATTTGCCCTGTTATTTTTCCTTTGATCTGAGCAGCTTGATTTCCACCTCCTCCCCATCCTTGAGAAAATGCAGCAAATGAGAAAAATAAAAAAAGTGGTAGTAAGATTTTTTTCATTTTGAAGATTGTTTTTGATTAATTGATATACGTCTAGTTTTAGTTAGTCGTCAAATTTTAAAAAAATTACACCTGACTGTCCCGAAACTAAGAACAAGGTAAAATGTTTAGGGTGACAAGAATTTTATTTTCTATAAATGATTAGATTTGTCGGATTAAATTTTCCAAAAAATAAAATCGTTAAAATAATGAAAAACATATTTCTTCTTTTCCTTTGCTTTTTTGCATGGAGTTGCGCCAATGAAACTCCTGAAACTGCTGCTGTAACTAATGTAAAAAATGAAGTCAAAAAAACCGAACCCGAAAAAAAAGGTGGTACTTCTAAACCTACGAAGAAAGCGTATGATAAGATTCC
Organism: Saprospiraceae bacterium; assembly: GCA_045106765.1. GTDB lineage: Bacteria > Bacteroidota > Bacteroidia > Chitinophagales > Saprospiraceae > CAJQQY01. Next base: position 29,432 of record JBGCFD010000015.1, read on the forward strand.
GTTGGATAAAATAAAATTACCTGACGGTTTTAAGGTGGAAGTTTTTGCAGAAGGAATTGATCGAGCAAGATCGTTGGCTTTGTCACCTAGCGAAACGCTTTTTGTAGGAACCATGAGTAAAAAAGGAGTGGTGACTGCTGTAAAAAAAGGAAAGCATTATAAATTATCAAAAGGCTGGGAAATGCCCAATGGTGTTGCTTTTAAAGATGGAGATTTGTATGTCGCTGAAGTGAGCAAAATTCATAAATTTGAAAATATTGAAAATAATTTAGATGCTCCAAAAGAGAAAGTGATTTATGATAAATATCCAACAGAGTCTCATCATGGTTGGAAATTTATTTCTTTTGGACCTGATGGAAAATTATATGTTCCCGTTGGAGCACCTTGTAATATTTGTGATAAAGAAGCTGAAGGAGAAGAAATTTACGCCTCAATCACTCGAATCAATTCAGATGGAACAGGGATGGAAGTGGTGCAAAAAGGAATTCGAAACACGGTCGGTTTTACTTGGCATCCTGATAATAAAGAATTGTGGTTTACTGATAACGGTCGAGATTGGTGGGGCGATGATACGCCAGGTTGTGAGGTGAATCATGCACCAAAAGATGGGATGCATTTTGGTTATCCTTATTGTCATCAGGGAGATATGCCTGAAGATGATGATGCTATTTCAAAACATACTTGTGCAGGTTATACGCCTCCGGCAAAAGTGTTGCGAGCACATGTTGCACCGCTTGGAATTGAATTTATTCCTCCTGGAAATTTTCCAAAAAAATATGAAAAGCAAATTTTAGTAGCGGAACATGGTTCTTGGAATCGAACTAAAAAACAAGGATATCGCTTGGCACTTTTGACTTTAGATGAAAATGATAAGGTGAAAAGTTCAGCGACTTTTGCAGATGGTTGGTTAGATGCAGATGGTGATGTTTGGGGACGACCGGTGGATATGGAATTTATGAAAGACGGGTCGCTTTTGGTTTCTGATGATATGGCGGATGTGGTGTATCGGATTTTTTATGAAGGATAAATGGGAATATCGATTTAAGAACAAGGATTTGAGATTTGAGAAGTTTGACGATATTGAGTGCTCTCTATTAATAGTATCGTCAGACTTCTCAAATCTCAAATCCTTGTTCGATATTCGTTATTCTAACGCTTTCCTTAATCGCTCAAATTTCTCATTGTTTTTTTCCAAAAAATAAGATCTCAACACATCCTTTTTTTCCTTGCTAGTCAAGTGAAAAGAAATTGATGCTCGTTCCATTTCATCTTTTGGATAATAAATATATCGGATCACATCAAATTTGTCTCTACCCAAAAGATCAAAAATAAATCCGAGGTTGGTATCTTGTTCGTAATCTTGCAAGGTCAAAATTTGTCCTGCGATACCGAGTGGATTCAGCATAGATTCGATGGCACCTTGATCGTCGTTGGGAACAATTTCTTCGACCTTTATTTGCGCAGAGATTTGCAATAAAACTACACCGCTTGTATTTTCCGCAATCCAATCTTTAAAAACATGAATAAAACGAGTCGCTGAAGTAATCCCATAATTATCTCGAAAGCCGGCATCCATCACTTCAATCCCAGGTTTACTTGGCAAATAAACATTCGGTAAAATATAAGGATAAGTTGCATTCATTCTCAATGCTGTTGCAAAATTCATATCCTGTGCACCTTGCTTAGCAAAGACTCTCCCAAAATCTACTGCATCAATTTCTACCGCATTTGGTCGCTCAAATCCGATAGGTGGAATAGTCATATAGGAAACGCCATGTGGAGAAATAATCATGCGCCGACCATCATTGACAATTGAAGGTGTCAAAAAAGTCATGGGAATAATTGCCTCTGCTTCGGGAGATTTATAATCTTTTAGTTTTTGCGTAAAAGCATTGTTAGTATTTTCATTGAGTTGTTTTTCAAAAATATAACCTCGATCTTTTCGATAAGTTTTTCCATCCACTTCAAACTTTGCCCAAGGCAAAAACAAGTCATTCGTCACAATGGTAAAACCGATGGAATTCAATAAATCCTTCGAGATCAAATCAATATATTTTCGATCATAAATATTGATATTTTCGCCTCGCTCTTTTTTCAAGTATAGTTCTCTCAAATAAGCTGCGCCAATCATTCCTCCTGAAGCACCTGTGGTCAAAACAGTATGCGACAATAATTTCCCATCCAATAAACTATCACTTTTTTGCAAAACTTGCATCGCCCAAGCTGCCGCTCGAAGTCCTCCCCCACTTACACAAACGATAACCATTTTGGGTTTTTCCTCTTCGGGAAATTTCTTTTTCCAGTTTTCTAAAATCTGAATTGTAGTATTTTTATCCTCATTGACATTTTCTGCAACACATATTTTTTGCAAATCTGCGTAGGCATATTTTGCAGGTTCCATTTCATAATCTAATCCGTAGGCTTTATTTTTATGATTGAAGCTTTCGAATTTTGTCAAAAAATTGATCCCAACTAAAAGCAAAAAGAAAACCGTAATCCGCCATCTGTCAAACCAATAGGTAATCGCTCCCGATAACGCTATGACTACACTAAACATAATCAAAATACTCGCGCCTGCAGGAATTCTAAACATCGGATAATCGATCAAATATCCCATCGTAATCAATGCCACCAAGCTCATCAATTGAACTACCAATGCATTCAAATGATTTTGTTTAAACACGCTAAGCAATAATTTGTAGTCATAATGTTGCACCGACCGAACAATTCGAGGTCGAAAAGATTCTGTCAAATATGTATCCACCCGCCAACGAACCGTTCCTCTTTTGATATTATGGATGCGATCAATTCTTCGATTGGGTGCCATACTTTCGACGAGATTGGGAGGAGTTTTGCCTTTTCTTTTTTTGGAAAAATTAAAAATGTCTTTATTCGTAAATTGAAAATAAGCTGATGATAATAACAACATCAAAACTACGCCTAATAAAAAACCAACGCAATTGGTCAAAATCACATCTGCTGCCCAATATTCAAAATACCGTTGAAACCAAATCGTATAGGTAAAATAAAAAATTAAAAAGGTGAGTGGAACGATAAAGTTATTGAGAATGAATTTGGTAAAAGGTCGTTTCATCGATGCTAAAAAAGGAAAATGGTGAGCATCTAAAAGATAAGTTGTCAAATTCCAAGTCATAAAAAATCCACCAAATGCCGCTCCTAAAATAAAGAAACTTTTAAAGCCAACTTCACCCATATATTCTGGAGAAAGGAATAAATATTTGACTCCATATAAATCGGCCCATGTTCCTGTCAAAAGTAAGACTACAAAAATCCACATACCTATGAGTAACAGATTATTCCGCAAGTGCAAAAAAAGTAATTGCACAGGGAAGGAATAGATTATATCTGTTAGCCATTTTTTCATTTCCTAGGACGGTTTTCCAAAACCGTTTTTTTACAAAAACATCTTAAAATAAAATCGGTTTACATTTCAAAATCCATACAACTAAATCTAAATTTTTATTTTTCATTTAGTTTGAGTTTTGAATCTTGGTGGATTAATCGAGCATTATTCTTTTTTCCTTGAAAAAAAGAACCAAAAATTCCTTTTCCATTCGCTCTTTGAAACTCTGGTTTAAAGCTGTGCAGAAAAAAATAGTCAAACTCAAAATAAGCTACCACTTCCCCGTTTTTCGCTGTTCCCTACTCGTAACTTACCTCTCATGGTTTTCTTTCCAATTTTAAATTTTTCTAAAAAAAAATCATTTTGGAAAATCAACTTACTTTACTCTCCATCTAACTTAACCACTCGAATTGTTTCAATTTTTGTATCAGAAACCAACTCCAAAATAAATTTGTATCCTTCTAAAAGTATTTCCGCATTTTGCTCAGGAATAGTCTCTGTAGTTGTAACGAGATATCCAGAGAGAGTTTCATATTCTCCTTCAGGAAAATTCAAGGACTCATATTTTTCATTCAAATAGTCTATTTCCAAACGACCTGAAAAAATAAATTCTTTGTCCGAAACTTGGGTTTCAATATATTCTTCTTGATCGTGTTCATCTTCAATTTCTCCAAAAATTTCTTCCAATATATCTTCCAAAGTGATGATTCCTGCTACTCCTCCATATTCATCAACAACACAAGCAATAGTAGTTCCTGTTTTGATAAATCGATTCATCAACACTTGCGCTCGCATTGTTTCGGGAACAAATGGAATACTTAAAATCAGGCGTTTGATATCTTTTGGATTTTTGAGCATCTGAGCATGATGAACATATCCAAGTACATTATCAATATCATCTTCGGTCACAATCAGTCTCGATAATTTCGTTTCTCGAAACAGTTGCTCCAAATCTTCGATGCTATCATTTACATCAATGTCTTCAATTTCAGGTCGAGGAATCATACATTCTTTCACCTTGACTTCCCGTAGTTGTAATACATTGTGAAATAAATCTGTATCAATATCATCGTTCTCCTCTGTTATAGAACTTTGGATAAAATCTCCTAAGTCAACTCTCGTCAAAGCATTTTCCACTTGAGAAACTTCTGATTTGAAAAATACTTTTAGGAATAAATTTGACAATCGAATCATCACCCAAGAAGCGGCCCAAAGTAACCATTGTAAAAATCGTAAAGGGTAGGCTAAAAAATATAAAACATCATCTGCGAATAATCGGAAAAGAGTTTTGGGTAAAAATTCTCCAAAAATGAGCACAATGATCGTGATAAAAATAGTCGTAATTAGCAACATCAACAAAGCATTCTCTATCCCCAAATAATATTGAAATAAGGGTTCTAATACTTTGGATAACATGGTCGTAAAAATCACCAACGCAATATTATTCCCCACCAACATGGTTCCTAAAAAGTCCGCAGGTTTTTCATAAAAATATGCAAGGATAGCACCTCGGCGAGATCCTTTATTTTTCTTTAATTCTATCCTCAACTTATTGGCAGAAACGAATGCAATCTCCGAACCTGAAAATAGCGCTGATAATAAAAGGAAAAAAAGAATAAGGGCAAATGTCATGAAGTATTTTTCGTCTCTTAAAAACCTAAATATAAAGGAAAAAAATCATTTACACAGAATCAATCTACTCTTCCAAGTCAGCAGCCAATCCATCTACTTTAATCCTTCCTGTAATCGCATTAATTTCCCAACGAGTAAAGTCCTGATTCGCTTCAAATCCATGTCCATAAACAATTTCTCCTGGGCGAGTAATTTTGACGAATTTCTTAGTATAGACTTTATTTAATTTTTCGTCCCAAATAAGTTCTTGACTTTCGAGCTTCTCCATTTTTTTACTTTTCCAAACAACACTATCTTTTACAATGATCTCATTTTTTTTCTCAAACCGTAAAGCATACTTAGCAGTCAATTCACTTTGTGTTCGTCCTGATGGATCAAAAAAATCAACTTTGATGCCTTCTGGAAATTCTTGTTTAGGATTGTTCACATCTAGATAGCGGAACATTTTATCTCCCATTACTTTTACTCTGATGATGGCAGAATCGCTGTAAAGTAATTCTACCTTTTTCATAGTTTCGTATTTGAGTTCATCGGAAGTCGCGACGCTTTTAATTTCTTCCAAATCGTTTTCGCAGGAGGATAGGAGAAATATAAATGAATATCCAATAATCAACAAGGAATATCCAATGTCCAATTTTTCCCAAATTTTATCGAGGTGATTTGTTGAATATTGGTTATTCATTTTTAAGTATTGTATTTTTCTAAAAAATTTTATTTCACCAAAGTCAAATCGCCCTCATACAAAACAACTTCACCATCTATAAACTCCACCAAAGTATAAAATGCAAAAACATCCGGTCCCATTTCTTTTCCTTTAAAAATTCCATTCCAACCAAGATTGGGATCATTCAATGGAATATCTTTCGCTTCAAAAACTAATGCACCCCAACGATTATAAATACGCAAAATTTGAATATTTGCTGCAGCTGGACCGCTGTAAACGGTGAAGCCATCATTATGCCCATCGAAGTTTGGAGAGAAAGCATTTGGAATATAAATTGGTCGATTTTTTATTACCTCAATTGTTACTTCATCAGTTGCTGTACATCCATTTTCATCGGTAATCGTAACGATGTAAGTAGTAGTATTCACCGGCATGGCAACTGGATTTGGACAATCGGTACACGACAATCCTGTGGAAGGTACCCATTCATAAGTTACTGGAATGAACGGAGAATAAGTGGTATTTATATTGGTGGAAAATCCTAGATCAATCGATTGGTTATCTCCTGCATTCACAATCAACTCAGTTGGCTGAATGATCGTAGCATCTACTTGGTCTGTACATCCTAAAATATCTTGAATGATAATCGTATAATCACCTGCACCTAAGTCTGTAAAATCAGCCGCATCTTGAAAAATCGCTCCATCCACACTATATTGATAAGGAGGATTCCCACCTGCACCATTAACGGATATTACTCCCGTTTCATCTCCAAAACAAATTACATCTACCACATTTACCACATCAATAAATAATTCGTCAGGTTGAGTGATGGAAAAACTTCCAACGGCATCACAATCATTCCCATCCAAAACTGTCACCGTATAAGTTCCAGGATTTAAATCGGATATCGTAGCAGTCGTTTCATTATTATTCCAAGAAAAAATATAATTTCCTACTCCACCACTTGGCGTTGCGGTAATCGTTCCATCGCCCGCACCAAAGCAACTTACATTTATTCCGTCCAAATCAACTGCAACGGGTGGCGGTTCAGAAACGATAATTTCAAATTGACCGACACATCCATTTGCATCAACTACATCAACGATATAAGTTCCTGCTCCAATATCGGTTTTGACATTTGAATTTTGAAAACCATTTCCATCATTAAAATCATATTGATAAGGTGGAAATCCATTCGCAATAATAATTTCAATTGAACCATCTTCTAAACTAAAACATGAAGGAGAAATAGTTCCATCTAGTTCTAAAGCCAATTCCAACTCATCCACTTGAATATCTAAACTAGTTTGACAACCATTCGCATCTTCTAAAATCACATTGTACAATCCGATTGGAATATTAGTCAAAGTGTTATCTGAAGTCCAGACTCCACTATTTTGCCATTGATATAAATATGGTGGTGTTCCTCCAAAACTTATTAATTCAATTGCTCCATCTTGTCCTTCATTACAACTCGGCATCGTAATCTGTGGGGTAATATTAAATGCTGGTGGTCCACCAACTGAATAAGTTAACACAGTATCACAAGTTGCGTCATTGGTAATCGTGACGGTATAATCACCGATGGCCAAATTTGTAATGGTTGAAGTCGTCGCATTATTTTCCCAACGAAAAGTGTGTGGTGGAGCATTACTTGTCACCATCAAACTAATCGAACCATCTTGACTATCCGGACAATCTACATTGTCAATCGTCGGTACAACCGTCATTGCATTCAACGTTTCACAGCAAGGAGAAACTAAGATAGTTTCTACATCTACTACGATACAACCCAAATCACTTTCTACTGTCAATGAAATAGTTTTTAATCCTGGAGTTGTCCAAGTCACATCATGTGGACCAATTCCCGAAGCAGTTGCAGGAACAGCATCCACTCCAAAATTCCATTCCCATCCTACCAATGCACCCAAAACAAATGAACTATTATCATTAAAAATTACTGACTCACCAAAACAAATTTCTGCATCAGGTTCATCAGTTTCTACATCAGCTTCTGGGCCTAAAAATTCACCTGTCCCACCAAATTCTATTTCAAAACCATTTCCTGTACTCGTAAAATTATTGACTACCAACGCATAGCTTTTCCCTTCTTCCATATTAATTGGGGCCAAAAAATTATCTTGCGGATAAGGATTTTGACAACCAGACCCTTCAAATATATCTGTTGAAGCTGCATCCAATCCAGTTGGTCCCATACACGGACTTGGATAAGAAAAACTCCCCGAAGCCATACATCGCAAATCAATTTTCCCTGCACAATTCCCAATACCATTAGGTAATTCATAAACTACAAAATCTAAATCATCACTTGGAAAAGTAGGCGATAAAGTGAATTCCAACGTTCCAGTTGTCTGGCAAGTCCATGTAAACCACGTTGAATTAGATTCCGAATTAGAACCTAATCCACCTAAACAAGTCCCAGCTGCTTCATCAGGATCATTCCCTGCACCAGTAACTTGTTGGACGACAAAAGAAGATTTATCACAAAGAATTGCCGCTATTGGACAGTCAGAACCAGGTTCTACTGGTGCAAAATAATTAGAGATACATAATTGAAAACTTCCTAAAGTCGATCCTGCATCTATCCGAATATAATACTCCTGCCCTATCACCATTCCGCCTTCATACAGTTGAACCGTATTATTAAAGTTTCCAGCGTCAGAAGCACAACCAAATGTACTTATCGTTCCACTACAATCCCCTGTGTACATTGCTACCTCTGGTACCCACATCGTCCCCCCTAATACTGGCGTTGATGCACCAATCACAGTAATAGTCATATCAGTAGCAATAGCAGTAAATTTAAACCAAACATCATTATCAGAATTAGTAAAACAAAACGGAGAAGTAAATCCAGAATCAGTTGCATCTTCATTAGAAAATTCAGCTACATTGGAGCACCAATTAGATACATCAGTTATTTCGATTGCACCTGCACAGTCATCATTACTAGGCTGTGCAAAAGTATTTTGAATAGAAATAAAAAATAAAAATAAGATGCATTTTGTGTATAGAAAATATTTATTCATAATTTTCCTGTTAGTTGCTGTTGTAAATATTGTTTTCAAAGCTTAAAATTTTACACAAAAATAACGTTTTTTGCGTCAGCAAAAGTGTAAACTTTTCATTAATTATAAGACTACATTAAAGCGGTAATTGTTGAGTCCAAATGTCCATTTTAAGAAAATTTTAAAGCAATGTGTCGGTTCGCCATCTAATTTTTTAAATTTGCTTCCCAATACTTTGATGCACAAATAATTATATTCGTCACTAACTACTTAGAGAGCATATTTAAAAAACAGAATCTAGAATTAATTTTTATGAAAAAAAATATTCCTAATGCGATCACTTTAATCAATCTCTTTTGCGGTTGCTGTGCTTTAGTTTGTGTATTTAATGAGATGTTTGTTCCTGCATTTTGGTTTTTATTTGTAGGTGGATTAGCTGATTATGCTGATGGGTTTGTCGCAAGATCACTTGGAGTTCATTCTGTTTTGGGAAAAGAATTAGACTCTTTGGCAGATATGGTTTCATTTGGAGTAGTGCCAGGAGCCATTTTATACACCTTGATTTCAAATCATCCAATGGCAGAAGATTATGTTTTTGAAAATATAAAATTGCTGGCTCTTCCTGCTTTTTTAGTTACGCTTTTCTCCTGTTTGCGTTTAGCCAAGTTTAACTTAGATACTCGTCAATCAGAAGATTTTATTGGATTGAACACACCATCCGTTACGATGTTTGTTACAGGATTGATGTTGATTTATCATTTTGATTCATTTGGAATGGGCGATATGGTTTACCATCCTTATATTTTATATCCAACCATTATTATTTTGTCTTATTTGTTAGTTGCAGAATTGCCGATGTTTAGTATGAAATTTAAGGGTATGAAATGGGCTGGCAATGAACGGAGAATTCTTTTTATGATTGCAGGAATTCTCGCAATTATCTTTTTACGAGAAGTCGCATTTTCCTTGATGATCGGATTATATGTTTTGTTTGCATTTTTTGATAAGATATTTTTAGGGAAAAAGATTGAATAAAGATGAAATTGATTTAATGAAAAAACAAACTCACAATACCAATATTTATAATCAAGTGCTTACATTTGCAAAAAATTAAAAATTCATGAAATACTTCGCAGAAATAGATATCATGCCGCACAAGGAATTATTAGATCCTCAAGGCAAAACGGTCTCAAATAATATGAAAAATTTAGACATCACAGGTGTTGATGATGTTCGAATTGGAAAACACATTACCATGACTTTTGACGCTGCCAACGAAGAAGAAGCAAATGCAAAAGTAGACACAGCCTGCAAAAAATTATTAGCCAATGTGATTATGGAAAAATATACTTTTTCCATCAAAACAGTTTAATTTAGTTGACCAGTTAATCGGAGAAATCAGTTTATTGGTTCCCCGATTAACTGATTCACTAATCAACTAATTAATCATGCTTTACCTCGTTCCTACCCCTATTGGCAACCTCGAAGACATTACCCTCCGAGCTTTACGTATTCTCAAAGAGGTAGACATTATCCTAGCTGAGGACACTCGTACTTCCAAAAAATTATTGATGCATTATGAAATTGAAACGCCCTTACGTGCGTATCATGCACATAATGAACATGCCGTAGTTGAAGATATTATTCGTCAACTCAGCACCGGTCAAACCATTGCACTCATCACCGATGCAGGAACTCCTGGGATTTCTGACCCTGGTTTTTTGCTTGCACGAGAATGTGTCAAGGCAAATATAAAATTGGAATGCTTGCCCGGAGCAACCGCTTTTGTTCCCGCACTCGTTGCTTCAGGTTTGCCTTGCGATAAATTTTTCTTCGAAGGATTTTTACCTCATAAAAAAGGTCGGCAAACTCGATTAAAATATTTATGTGAATTGCCATACACTTTTGTTTTGTATGAATCGCCACATCGATTAGTCAAATGTTTAAAACAACTAATTGAATTTTGTGGAGAGGAAAGAATGGCGAGTGTCTGTCGAGAATTGACTAAAATGTATGAAGAATGTGTCACGAAATCTCTGCCAGAATTAGTTGCTCATTTTGATACAGAAAAAAAAGTACGAGGAGAAATTGTTATCATTGTTGAAGGAAGAATCATAGTAAAAGAGAAAAAAAAGGATAAATACAAGTAAGCAGTTTGTGATAGCTATCTACGGTCTACTAAACTTCACTAAAACGAAATGAGCCTCTTCCAAAAAATAAATTTTTCAAAAAAGGCTCATTTGAATTTAGAGGAAATATATAATAAAGGGGTCTTTTAGTTCAAAATAAATCTTTTACTCACCACGCCTTCCGCTGTTTTTATTTTCACAAAATAAACTCCAGAGTTCCAGTCTTTCGTATTTAATTCAATTTGTGAGTTGTTGATATTTCTTGCCAATAACGTCTGCCCAAAGTTATTAAAAACTTCTAAGTGTTCAGCATTCAGATCTGAAAATCTTAAGGTCACTTTATCAGTTGCTGGATTTGGGAAAAGATCAATCTTTTGAGCTAATTCAGGGTTATTCGTATTTGTCGGTTCAGTTTCCACGTTTGCAAAAACAAGTGTGGAAGGCGTATTTTCCAAATTAATATCTAAAACATTCCCAAGTGAATCAATCATCTTTACTCCATTAACCGAAACGATAAAATGAGCATCTCCATCAGCAATTCGACCATCCAGAATATCAGAGTTTATGATATAATCAATGTCTCCAATCAGACCATATCCATTCACCGAATTTCCATCAATTCGAGTAATTCCTAAATCCATTTGCTCTTCTACATATTGATTACTTGGAAGCCAATAAACTTCATCTGCAGCTCCAAAAAATGAATTCTCATTATAAGCTACGCTAATCGAATCCTCGTAAACCAAATCACTTGAGTATCCTAAATATAAAGCTAAACCATAAACATTTTCAGCTGGCAAAGCTTGATTTCCTATTTTCAAATGCGCCGTGACTTGAATATTAGCTGACAATGTATCTGAATTAATGTAGATCGTATCTTGATCAAAATCAATATAAATTAATGGCGCACTTGCCTCAGCTGTTGGATTCGGAGCATCCATTGGAGTGTAATTTGTGGTAATTGCCAAAGCATCATCATTATCAATTATTCCATTCCCATCACAATCCAAATGTTTGTAATTTACTCCTTCCAACGTTTCTTGTGGCCAATCAGGAGCCAATTGTCCAACCCATTCGATAGTTGCATTTGGTCGGGCAGGTCCCGATAATCCATTCCCAACTCCTAAATCTAATAAATCATAAAAATTAGCTTCTCCATCCTTATTGGCATCTCCTGGAAACACACAATCTGTTAAATTACATATATCACTCAAACTCCCCACTATCACATCTGCACAGAATGTACTCAAACATCCTTGATCATTCCAAACTGTCAGACATACATTATATACTCCATCTGTCGCATAAAAATAATCCACAGAAGTACTTGCATCAAGTGAAATACCTCCATCTCCAAAATCCCAAGAAACATCTGTATAATCTCCAGTTGCCTGATTAGAAAATGTAATTCCTCCAGTTCCAGGAATCGGTCCATCATATACTTCGTAAGTGAAGTAAGCATCACAGCTGACTACATTTTCATTCGCTTTGAGTTGACTCACAGCCACTCCAAACAAAAAAATCAGCGCTATTTTTATATTCAAATACTTCATTTTCTTCAGGTGATTTTAGTGTTGATAATTTACCACCTTACAATAATGGTTAAAAAAATGAGTTAAAAAAAGTACAGAATAATGATTTTGTACACTTAACTACATTTCCACAAAAAACATAATCTACTGATAATCAACACCTTAATTTTACAAAAAAATAAGATTTAAGTTTTGTAGATTTAAATTTTATTTATAAAAATAATCAAAAATTAGATTCTTATTCTTATGATTAGTCAAAAGCTTTTAGTGCTGCTTCAAAATTTTTCAAATCCTGAATTCAGAGCTTTCTACAAGTTCTTACAATCTTCCTTTCACAATGAGAATCAAGATTTAGTAAAATTATTCAAAATAATTGAATCGCAGTTCCGAAGACCAAACAGCAACATTAAAGAGAACACCCATCTTGAAAAAAAAATTGTTTGGAAAAAGATAAAAGGAAATATACCATTCTTAGATGAACAAATGAGACGATTATGTTCTGACCTAACTAAAAAAGCATATCAATTTTTGGCGTATAATGCATTCAAGAAAAACCCAATGGATGAATTAATTTATTTATTACCAACCATCAATACGCCAAGCCTCAATAAACATTTTACAGGAGCAACTCGGCAAGCTGATTTCATTCAAGAAAAATCAACTTTAAAAAACGCAGACTATCATTTCTCAAAATTTAATATTGAATATCAGAGATATCGTAATCAAGAAATCAACACTACAAAATTACCTGGTTTTGGAAATTTAGAAAAAGCTGATTATCATTTAGACGCTTTTTATATTTTTAATAAACTAAAAAACTATTGTGATTTTTTGGCTTATAAAAATATATCAGCGATCAACCCCAATATTCATCTTTTTCCTGATTTTTTGGAAAACCTAAAAAGTAGTCCATACATCGATGAACCTTGCATCAAATCATATTTTTATATTGTATCAATGATGCTCCATCCTGATGACGAAGTTTTTTTCCACAATGCAAAAAAGATTTTAGAAAAAAATTATAACTCATTCACTACTCAAGAATTAAATACTATTTATATTTATTTAAAAAATTATTGCATCGATACAAAAATCAATAATGGTAAGTCAGAATATTTCAATGAATTGTTTGATATTTTTAAAACGCTCTTGGACAAAGAAATCAATTTTGTAAATGGAATGCTTGACCCCAAAGATTACAAAAATATCATCACGGTTGGTCTTCATATCAAAGAGTTCGACTGGACAGAAAAATTCATTCAAAACTACACTACTCGCCTCCCCCTAGAAAGTCAAGACAATGACTTAAGTTACAACTTAGCCAAAGTATATTTTCACAAAGAAGATTATCTAAAAGTAATCGAACAATTACGAGAAGTCGAATATAAAAATCTATCCTACACTATGGGTGGAAGACTAATGCTTCTTAAAACTTATTATGAATTAGATGAATTAGATGCTCTTGAATCACTTTTGGATAGCTACGGAATTTATTTACGTCGAAATAAATTAATTGCACGAGAAGTCAAACAACAACTAATGAACGGAATCCGTTTCACTCGAAAACTTGCCTCTCTTGCTCCTTACGACAAACCTGGTATTCAAAAACTAAAAACTCAAATCAATAATTGTAAAGCACTCGCCGCAAAAAAATGGCTACTAGAAAAAGTTGAAGCAATGGAGTAAATCGTTTGACCTTAAAATGGTCGCTCAAAAAACTTTCCCTATTTGAACTATATTTTTTAATTGGAAAGGAAACAATGAGTAGCATTCGTTGAGAAACGAGCCGAGCGAGGAACCTGTGCTGCTTGATTAGGTGAATCAAAAAACGAGTGAAAAATAAAAATGAGGGTGCGGGCAACTACTTTGCGCAAAGTTATTTTTTGATCTAGAATTTTTTGGTCTTTTTTTTTCAATAAAAAAAGGATAGCACTACAAACAAGTCAACCATCTCTAATTAATACTCCAAAACCTAAATATTTTCCCATCCCATTTTTTATCTTTACCAAAAAAAATCCTCCATGAAAAAAATAAATCGCAAGGCAATACTCGGCATACTTTTAGGGATGTTTATCATCATACAATTTTGGCAAATTGACAAAACTAATCCTCCCGTTGATAAAAAATTAGACTTTATCGAAATCTCCAACCCCTCCAAAGAAATTGCAACAATGCTCAAAAACCCTTGTTATGATTGTCATTCCCCCCAAGTAAAATTCCCTTGATACACTAATGTTGCACCAGTTTCTTGGTGGGTAAAAGGACACATTGACAATGGAATAGCTGAATTAAATTTCTCAGAATGGGGAAAATATAAACCTAGTAAGGCAAATCATAAATTGGAAGAATCTTTTGAAAAAGTAGAGAAAAAAGAAATGCCATTAACTCCATACTTGATTGCACATTCATCGGCAAGATTGACTGAGCAACAACGAGCAGAGTTGGTCACGTTTTTCAAATCTAAAATGACTGACGAGTTACCCTTCTAATCTTTTAAAAATCATTACCTTTAATAATCCAAACAAAACGCATACACCAACTAATTTTTTTAAAACCCTAATCTTCTCAAAACACTTTTCAATTCTATGTTTTGAATTCTAATAAAAGAGAAAAAATATATGCGAATAGCGTTGGTGATATTTATTTTTTTTGTGGCAACCATCCCCCTCCTATCACAAACTAATCAAGCAAAAACTTGGTTAGAAGAAGGGCGTGCATTAGCACAAAAAAGAGAATATAAAGAGGCGATTAAAATAACCACCAAGGCAGCTAATCGATATAAATATAATGGACAACAAAATCAACGCATCAAAACGTTGATAGAAGTAACTGAAATTCTTTTTCTCGCTGATGAAAACTATGAAGCTAAAAAATTAGCTACCACCATCTTACAATTAACTTCTCGAAAAGATACCCTTGCCGCAAGTGCTTTTCACCTTTTGGGAAAAGTGGAATTCAATGATGCTCACTTCAAAGAAGCACTAAATTATTTTGAAAAGGCACTTGCTATCCAAAAAGAAAAACTACCTGAAAATCATCCTGACATTGCTCAATCTTTACAAGCTATTGGTATCACGCAAAGTCAGTTGGGGCAAACTGATTTAGCTTTTGAAAATATTCATACGGCACTCAATATCAATAATATTGCTTTTGGTGAAGAACATCCTGCGACTGCCGAAACCTTAGGAAACCTTGGAACGATTTATTCCATTCAAGGTGAAGATGATCGAGCAACAGAAACGATTCAACAAGCTATTGACATTTTTAGAAAAGAAAATAATGAAGAACAAAATATTGTAGTCGAACTTTATTTCCAATTAGGAAATACTTTTCTCAACAAAGGCAATTACGACTTAGGTTTGATGAATACTCAACGAGGGTTGACAATTCTCGAAGGACTCAAAGGAACAGAACACCCTTCCCGTGCTCCTTTTTTAAATAATATTGGGAAAATAAAAACGCAAAGTGGAAACTATTCTCAAGCTTTAGATTTTTATCAACAAGCTTTAGATTTGGTTGAGTTTCATAAAGGAGCTTTGCATCCTGACTTGGCGGAAAGTAATAATAATATTGCAGCAGTTCTTCGAGTTCGTGGCGAATTAGATTCTGCTTTAGTTTATTACAAAAAAGCATTGGAAATTAATGAAAATGTATTTGATGAATCTCATCCAAATGTAGCAGAAAGTTGGGGAAATATTGGTGATATTTATTTTGAATTAAAAATGTATGACCAAGCATTAGCATTTTACAACAATGCTTTTACAAAATACCAAGATGCTTATCAATCAGGACATATTGCCTTAGCAAAAGTAGAACAACAAATAGGAAAAACATATTTGAAAAAAGATGGATTAAAAATAGCTTTAGAGCATTTCCAAAACTCTCTCAATGCTAATGTTCCTTTTCAATATGAAATTTTTGACATCTCAAGAAACCCTCCTGAAGAAAAAGTTTTAGACAAAAATCTTTTCCTTTCTACTCTTGCACTTAAAGCTCAAACGCAAACCACACTTTTTTTATCTAATAAAAAAATCATTCATCTTGAATTAGCTTACAAGAATTTTTTACTCTGTGATAAATTAATTGATGAGATACGAAGGTCATTTATTGAATACAATGATCAATTAATTTTTAATCGAATTGCTTCTCAAATTTACGAAGAAGCTATTTATGCTTGCTTGATTCTAAAAAATCAAACCGAGGAAAAACAATATGTAGAACAAGCATTTTATTTCTCTGAAAAAAGTAAATCGAATGCTTTATTACAATCATTTTCAAATGACAAGGCTTTGGTTTTTGCGGATTTACCAGACTCTCTTGAAGCGCAAGAAGTTAGTTTAAAAATTTCAATTTCTGTTATTCAAAAACAACTGACCGATGCTTTGCAAGAAAAAGATAGTCTTAAAACAATTATTGCTCAAGAACGGCTACTAGAAGTCAAAGGAACCTATAATCAATTTGTTTTACAATTAGAAAAAGACTATCCACATTATTACCAACTCAAATACGACAACTCTGTAACGACACTTAAAGAAGTGCAAAATGACCTTAAAGTAGGAACAACTTTAATTGAATTTTTCGCAGGAGAAAAACAATTATTCGTATTCACCATTAATTCAAATAACGTTCACATTGATTTCATCAAAAAACCTAAAGACTACAATAATTCTATTTTTTCTTTTAGAAAATCAATTACAGATATTGGATACATTACCCATCGAGATTCCATTGAACATGCTTGGGAGACTTATACAAAACATGCACACGGTTTTTATGAACTTTTATTAAAAGAATCTTTAAGTCATTTTCCCAAAAGAGATTTTCAAAAATTAATTATTATTCCTGATGGCATGTTGGGTTACATTCCATTTGAAATTTTGATCAAAGAAAAACCAAATGCAGAGCAAATTAATTATGCCTCACTTGATTATTTATTGCATCAATATTCGATCAGCTATGCATTTTCAAGCACTATGCTTGTACAACAAAAGGGATCTCCTCTTTTGACTAGAAAGTTAAAATATGGAGGTTTTGCACCTGTTTATAGTTCTGGTAAAATTTCTGATGTAAGTAAACCTACAAGCTATCAATACTTTAAAAAAGGTAGATATGTTGACTTACCTGCTTCACGAAAAGGAGTAGAATATATTGCGAACTTATTGGAGGGAAGTGCCTTCATCGGGGAGCAAGCAACGGAAGTTATTTTTAAGGATACTTCGAATTACTTTGATATTTTACACCTTGCTATGCATGGAATTTATGATGATAAGAATCCTTTGAATTCACATCTTGCTTTCACTCAAATGGAAGACTCTGATGAAGATAATCATCTAACTGCTGCTGAGTTATACAATATGGATATAAATACAGAATTAGTTTTTATCGGAGCTTGTAATTCTGGTTTTGGAAAAATAAATAGAGGGGAAGGGATCATGAGTTTGTCTCGGGCATTTGCTTACGCAGGTTGTCCAAGTATTATTATGAGCCTATGGAGTGTGCCTGATGATGAGACTGCAACGATCACCAATAGTTTTTTCAAGCAGCTAAAAAACGGAACGACCAAAGACATCGCTCTACGAAAAGCAAAATTAAAATATCTGACTGATTCCAATGTTCCACCTGATCGACATCATCCACTTTTTTGGGCAGGATTTGTTCCGATTGGAGATATGGCTCCGCTTTATGCACCTTCTACATTATCCAAAAATTGGACACTATTTGCTTCTATTGGAATGTTGATGTTGACGATTTTCCTCGGAAGATTAGGTTGGAAAAGATTTATAAAAAAAGAGTTATAATTTCGATGGGCGTTTTACGACCCACCATAACCATACAATTTCATTTAAAATAAACTCCATTTTTTTGACACTGAATTATTATGACTCTAATCTAATATGTATGTTTCATAGAAAATAAAAAATGACCGAACAACTTATGTTATTCGGTCATTAATTCTGTAAAGCATAAAACGAAAATCAACTGTTGCCTCAGATAAATGAGGACTTTTTGAACGGTTTAGATTTTATTCAGTAAGGCAGTAGCTTCTGCTTTTTTCCAACCAGCAACATTTTCTTTAATTACTAATTGAAGCAAAGTTTTAGCTTCTTTTATTTTTCCTTGTTTCAAGTAAGCCAAAGCCATAAACCAATTTGCTTGTGGAGCAAGCTGAGAAGATGAATTTAGTTCTTTACTTTTTGCAAGATGACTAATTGCTTTTTCATAATTTGGAACATCTTCGTATAAGTAACTCAATCCTAAGTAAAAATGCTTTTCATCTAATTGCAATTCTTCTTCGTCTTTTTCTATTGACTTCTCGATCGCTGCAACAGCAATTGAAAATTGTCCTTCTTCATAAGCAGCAATAGCATTTTTCCAATTTGAATCAACATCAACATCTTTGCTCATGAAGGCTTTTGGTTTTTTATAAATTTCCATCAACTGATCATCAGCTAAAGTTCCAACATCTGGACTTGAAAACATCAACCAAGCCAAAGACAATCCCATTCCTAAAATAAATACGGCTGCAATACTTCGGATCCAACTAATAGATCTTCGTGGAGCTAATTTTCGAACAGGTGTTTCTTTGACTACACTTCCTTGTTCGTTCAATAAGCCTTGCCAACGCATTTTTTGTTTGATATTAAAATCGGCATTGATTGTTACCGCAACTTGAACCTCCTCTGCAAAATCTGCATCGGACTTTTGGAGTTGTTCAAATTCAGAGCGCTCGTTTGCGCTTAACTCCTCGTTCAAATATTTTTCGATTAAATCTAAATTTTTCATAGTGCAAATGTAATATTTCTTCTCAATAGAGTTAAATTTAAAAATTAGTTAAAGTTAGTTTTTAAGATCTCTTAAAGGCATTTTCTTGTTTTTACTTTAAAAAGAAGAAAATCCTAAATGACTTAAAATACTATATTATAACCTTGATTCATTCGGAATAAGAACATTAGTAAAACTATGAGAATGTTGAGGGTGATTGTTTTATAATATTTCTGTGTTCCGACTATTTAATCTTGATAATAAAAAAGGTGAACCTTCTCTTTAAAGTTTTTTATTTCTTAAAACTAGAACCTAGTTTATCTTTATTTTTTAAAATCTTTCATTTTCTACAAAAACAAAATATAATTTTCATTATGCAAAAATTCCCTATATTTCTATGCCTTTTAGTATTTTTTTCCTGTAATAGTTCTAACTCTTCCAATCAAAATAAGATTCAGGAGAAAGAAATTTTTCCAATGGTAGATATTACTGCAAACCTTAAATCACTCAATATTTCACTTCCTACCTTAAATAAACCTTTGGCTAATTATGTCCATACTGTTCGAACAGGCAACTTAGTTTTTACTGCTGGAAAAGGTTCTGCAAATCTCGATGGAAGTTTATATACTGGTAAATTAGGCGATGATTTGACCATCGAACAAGGACAAGAAGCTGCTCGACTTGCAGGTATTCGATTGTTGGCAGCACTCCAAGCTGAATTGGGTGATTTAAAAAAAGTAAAGCGAATTGTCAAAGTTTTAGGAATGGTCAATGCCACTCCTGACTTCACCGAACACTCTCAAGTCATCAATGGTTTTTCAGATTTGATGGTAGCTGTTTTTGGAGAAAGAGGAAAACATGCGAGGTCAGCTGTTGGAATGAGTTCTTTACCTAAAAATTTAGCGGTGGAAATTGAGATGATTGTTGAAGTATATGATTAGGAAACAACCTGATTATTACTTACAAAGCCACTCGAAGTCACCTTGTGAGTAGATTGGAAATGACTATCTTTGTATTTATTTTTTTTATAAAAAACCATAAATGAACAAATCAATTACTTTATTTTTTTTATTCCTTTTTTCCATAACAATATATTCACAAACTCCTGCTAAAACTGAAAAACTAGGTTTAGTGCTGAGTGGTGGTGGTGCCAAAGGCTTGGCTCATATTGGCGTATTGAAAGTATTGGAAGAAGAAGGAATCGAACCTCAATTCATCACAGGTACAAGCATGGGGAGTATCATCGGTGGACTTTATGCCATCGGTTATACTGCTGCGGATTTGGAAAAAGTAGCTCATGATGTTCCTTGGCTAGAATATTTTGATGATGAAGTTTCGAGAAGTGCACAACCAATCGAGGCTAAAGAAGCAAGCGAACGTTATCAATTTTCTTTCCCTGTCGTAGATGGAAAAATTCAAGTTCCAAAAGGATTTATTCAAGGAGCAAAAATGTCCATGCTACTTTCTCAACTGACTTTACCTGTTCATCAAACTGAAAATTTTGATGACTTTGCTATTCCATTTAGATGCGTCGCAACTGACTTAGTAACTGGAGAAGGATACATTTTCGACAAAGGGTTTTTACCTGATGCTATGTGTTCAAGTTCCTGCATTCCTACAGTTTTTGAACCAAGAGTTATTGGAGATAAAACATTAATTGATGGAATGTTCGTTCGGAACTTACCTGTCGAGGATTGCCTCGATATGGGTGCCACAAAAACCATTGCTATAGATGTGGGAGCACCTTTAGCAACCTTAGATGAGTTAACTTCTTTTGTTGGTGTGCTTGGTCAAACTACCTCTTTCGGTATGGTAAAGTCAACGGAAGACCAGCAAGCAAAAACTGATTTACTTATCATGCCTGAACTTAAAAACATGGGTTCATTAGACTTTAGTAACATCGATACCTTGATTGCGAGAGGAGAGCAGGCAGCTCGAAAAATGCTTCCTCAAATAAGAGCTTTGAAAAAAGAATTAAATATTAAAACCCAACCTCCAACCAAACGAGCTCGTAATTTTTCTATTCCAACTGAATTAAATATCACTTCTATTGAATTTGAAGGTGGAAAAAAATCTGATATTCGAACACTTCGTAGATTGATAAAAATAAAACCGCCAAAAGTTCTAACTCATGAAGAATTAATCGAAAAATTAATGGGAGTTTATGCAAGTGGATTTTTCACCTATCTTGATTATCGATTACTTCCTGAAGATGGTGGATACAAATTATTAGTGCGAACAAGGGAGAGTAGTACTGTTCATTTGAAATTTGGAGGATTTTATGATACCAATGTCAATGCAGCAATTTTAATCAATGCATCCTTTAAAAATTTATTATTAAAAGGTTCCAACCTTTCACTTGATTTGCGGATTTCAGAAACTCCTGGGATCTTTTTCGACTACCTAATTCATACTAATTCACGCCCAAATGTTGGTTTGCGAATAAATGGAAAATGGAATTTTTACCCCGGTGATTATTATGAAAATACCAACTTGGCAAATGGATTTAATATGCAACATGCCATGGATCAAATTGGTTTGTACTCTGGAATAAGTACTCACTCCTCCATTTGGTTAGGCTGGGGAACAGAAATTTTTGTACAAAAAGAAGTCTTTTCTGTCAAAGAATTTGAATCAGTTAATACGACCCAAAATTATTTATTTGCGAAATATTCTAGAGATAAACTCAATAGAAAATACTTCTCTACCTCAGGTTACAAAATTGGTGCGAATGGAAAATATATCCTTGGCGGCAAACTACGAAATCGTGTGGAAGAAGTTAATGACCAATCTACTGCTGAAAATTATTATGCACAATTAGAATATAAACATGTATTTCCTTTAGGTAAAAAAACATCTTTGCATTGGTTCAATCAAGCAGGTTTTTCTCAGTTGAGACAAAGCAATTATATCAATCTTTTTTATTTAGGAAATACCATCGCTACTCAAGACCGATTCGTTGATTTTGTTGGATTCGATTACATGGATCAATTGGCGAATCAATATGCCTTCTCTGGTTTAAAATTACAATGGGAACCATCTTTAGGATATTTCGTCTCTTTGCTAGCAAGTTATGGAGCTTTTGAATTAGAGCCATTTGAACTTGTACAAGAAGGTGAAGTTTTTACCAAACTTGGTCAAAAAGAAAATATGGCTGGTGTCGGAATTGAGCTTGGAATGTTAGTTAGAAAATTTGGTCCACTTACCCTCACGACTGAGTACGACATTTTCAATAATGAATTTAATACAAATTTAAGGTTGGGATATGCATTTTGATTTTTTATGATATATTTTCCTTGCAGCAGATCTATAGATTTGCTGCAAGGAAAATATATCATAAAAAATCAAAAACATTTGCAAAAGAAAAATAAACAAACTAACTTTGTATTTCAAAGTACTTTTAACGATCAACAAATTGACATATGGTAATGGATAAAAGAAACGAACAACTCGAACACCTCAGCGAAATCAGATCGCTGATGGAACGATCCTCTCGATTCATTTCATTGAGTGGATTATCAGGGGTAGCAGCAGGCATTTTTGCATTGATTGGTGCAGCAGCAGTTTACGTTTACTTCGACATTTCTCCATTTGATGAACACCTAGTCTATTATGCAGATGTTGCAGCAGCAGAAAAAAGATGGGGAATGGATTACCTCACCTTTTTCTTTTTAGATGCGGCGTTGGTTTTTATCTTTGCAGTCGCTGGAGGTATTTTCTTTACCACCCGAAAAGCAAAACAAAAGGGACAAAAGATTTGGGATAAATTAACACAAAAGCTTTTGCTCAATTTATTAATTCCATTAGTTACTGGAGGTATTTTTTGTTTAGCATTGATGAAGCACGGTGAGTTCGGATTAGTGGCACCTGCTACTTTAGTTTTCTATGGATTAGCTTTGGTGAATGGAGGTAAATATACTTTGAGTGATATTCATTATTTAGGATTATCAGAAATTGCATTAGGCTTGATTGCCTTGTTTTATATCGGTTATGGTTTAGAATTTTGGGCCATCGGATTTGGAGTTTTACATATTATTTATGGTACAATTATGTATTTTAAATATGAAAGACAAGTTTGAGGTTAAACTCCAAAAGCAGCGTAAGAAAATATTATGAAAGAAATCATTACCAAACTCAATAAAAAGTTTGACAATAAAACTCGACTAGGCATCATGTCTTTGTTGATGGTCAATGAGTGGGTGGAATTCAAAACATTTAAAGAAATGTTGGGAGTGAGTGATGGTAACCTCGCAAGTCACATTAAAACTTTGGAAGCTGAAAAATACTTACAAGTCAAAAAGCAATTTGTAGGAAAAAAACCACAGACTTCTTATGCTGTAACTAAGGTCGGAAAAAAAGCTTTTAATGATCACTTGGATGCATTGGAAGCATTGTTGAGAAGAAGGTAAAAATAATTTTCCATTTTTTTTGTTTTATACACTTTGAAAAACAAAGTACTTTTAAAAAAAGTAATCCTTGATTCTATTTCTAAAATATTAATAAAAATTTCTTAAGCTATGAAAACTACATTATCCCTGAGAGAAAAACTGCTCATCAGTTTGGTAGAATGGACAAAACCATGGTACGGTCGATTTTTCCAAAAATCAAAAATACCTTGGAAAACTAACTTAGCAAAATTAAAAAAATTTCCTCCCAAAACATTAGGAGGTGATTTGGCTCATTTTCTAGAAAAAGAAAATTTGTCCTTAATGCCAAAATTCGAAAGTCATGATGTCTATCATGTTTTATTAAAATATAAAACTACCGTAGTCGAAGAAGCTCGGATGCAGTTTTTTCTCATGGGAAATCGAAAATATTCATTGTACATCATCGGTACGAATTTGATCGCTATGGCTTTCTATCCTGAGCAAATTCACTCATTTATCAGCGAATTTCAAAAAGGCAGGAAAGCCATCTCAATTGCCAAATGGAACTTTGAATTTTTATTAAATGAACCTACAAAGTCGTTGCGAAAAATGATTTTCCGCCGACCTAATCAAAATATGCCTCTAACTTTTTAAACCCATTTTTACAAACCAAAGGGCAAAGAATGTTGAACGTGCAGGAAATGTCGCTCTCTTCAAAAAGTTGGAGAGGCGGCGTTCTTTTAATCAAAAAAAAAATCATGACAAATAAAATAAATGTTACTCTCAGAAATAATCAGCAATTACGTTTATTCTTTCTTTTAGCCGCAAGCACTCTTTTCAGTTTTTCCCTTTTCGCATTCCGATTAGAATATGTCGATTTCGATTATTCAAAAATTCAAAGTGTTAGTGATATCTGCTTTTACCGAGGAACGCAAACTTTTTTCTTTCTGAATTGGAATCTATTTTTGGCTTGGATTCCCTACTTGATTGCACTATCTCTTCCTTTCCTGCATCGAACATTTAACTCCAAAATACTTATTGTAGGAGCATTGTTATGTTGGTTGTTATTCTTTCCTAACGCACCTTATATTATAACTGATTTTTTACATCTAAAAAAAAGAATGGGGATTCCACTTTGGTATGACTTGATGTTATTTATGTCTTTTGCTTGGACTGGTCTTATTTTAGGCTACGTCTCTTTACTTGAAGTTCAAACTTTTCTACGCAATTTTTTCTCAAAAACAATAATCAATATAGGAAGTATCATTGCAATTTTACTTTGTGGGTTTGGAATTTATTTAGGTCGATTTCAGCGATGGAATAGTTGGGATATTATCACACAACCATTTTCGCTGTTTGTAGATATTCTAAACATTTTGGCGCAGCCACATACACTTGGTTTGGCAATTGTGTTGTCTGTTTTTTTGTTGTTAGGATATTTTACGTTGAACACTTTGGCGCAAAGTGAGCGGTAATTCTTTAATCAAAAAATATAAAATTATGCTAAAACGATTCAGTCATTTTTCATTTTCTACTAAAGTTTGGTTAACGAGTGCAATCATTACTCCTTTATTTTTTCTATTATTCGATCCCATGCTTCCTCCAGTTTCAGGAATTTGGAAAGATCCAATTGAAATCATTTTTACCATGATAATTTTTGGAGGCGGATTGTCTATACCGAATTGGATTTTATTAATCATCGCAACATGGCAACTCAGCAAAAAAGGAAAAAATATTCGGCAAATAAAAAATACACTCACTCTAATCTCCGTCAGTTTAACCTTGATATTATTTTTTCTTTTGATCGTTTTCGTTCAATTTCCAATCATGTGGTGGGCTGCTTTATTTTATGCTCTTACCGTTTCGATTGGCATTCAATTTTATCATCTAAAAAATGTAACTCCAGAAGTTGCTTGGATGGAAAATATTCTCGACGATCACGTTTTTTAAAAAAATAAAATTCAATTTTCATGAATCATGTTTCTAATCATTTTAAATATACCAGTAACGTTTGGCTAACAAGTGCAATTCTTACTCCGTGTATTTTTGGATTCATCATGACTCTATTTAGTGACGATGCGATGGAAATGCCAATGGTTATTATTTTAGCTATTCCTTTTGGAATGTTATTTTCTATTCCCAATTACTTAATTTTTCTTTTTCTAATTTGGAAAATCAATACTGCCCAACTTTCCAAAATCGAAAAAAAAATAATCATCAATATCATTGGCGTTATTTTAACTTTTGCATTATTTATGTTGATTTTTCATCGTCCAAATAGAGTTGAAGAAGAAGGGTTTTATTTGGCACTTGGTTACAGCGCAACTTTGACTTTTGGTATTTGGTATTTTAATCTTGATCGAGGAAATACTCAATCAATTTTGGGGAAAAAGCAACTCCCAAAAATTAAAATGTTGGAAGATATTCTTGATGATGAAGTTTATTAATCAACCGTAACCTAAAACCACCTTTGTTCTCTACTTTCATTTTAAAAAAAATTCATATTTTACACGCTCATTATAACGAACCTAAAAAATATGGAAGTAGTCAACTCTCTTTTGATGGACGTGGAAGCATATGTGACTAATTTTATCACCGAGCAAGTTGATAAAAAATTTGCCTATCACAATATTCAACACACGCTTGATGTGGTTAATGCAACAAAACAATTGAGTGCTGCACACAATCTACATTCCAAAGAGTTAGAACTACTTTTGGTTGCAGCTTGGTTTCATGATATTGGCTATGATGAAGGGCCACTTGGGCATGAAGCACGAAGTTGTAATTATGCAAAATCATTTCTTGAAAAATATGACTTTGAGGAGGCTGATATCAAACTGATTCAAAATTGTATCATGGCTACTAAAATGCCGCAAAGTCCAAATACTTTATTTGAGAAAATTTTGTGTGATGCAGACATGAGTCATTTGGGCAAAAAAATATATTGGGAAAGATGTGGAAGGATTCGCCAAGAACTAACCTTGACTAAAAATACCACTATGTCAGAACCTGAGTGGATTGATTTTGAATTAAAATTTATCGTTAATCATAATTACCATACTGCTCTAGCTAACCATCTTTTTGAAAAACGAAAACGAAAACACATCCGTCAATTAAAAAAATTGAATGATCGACTTCATCCAAAAGAAGTACTTAGTGTAGATGAGATGGTTGAAAGTGAAAAGAAAAAAAGTAAAAAGAAACCAAAATCAAAAAAGGGGGTAAGTAAAAATGCAAAAGAAATTGCTATCCACAATGTAGAAGAAATTAGTCAACTAAAACTTGGTCGAGGAGTAGAAACGATGTATCGAACTGCTTACCGAACCCACGTCAACTTAAGTTCTATTGCAGATAACAAGGCCAATATCATGTTGAGTATCAATGCAATTATTATTTCGATTTCAATTTCCACATTAGTTCCAAGTTTTGAGACTAATGAGAAATTACAAATTCCTACTATCGTTTTACTCGCTGTATGCTTAGGTTCTATCATCTTTGCTACATTATCTACTCGCCCAAAAATTACAGAAGGAAAGGTAACTCGAGATGATATTATTAATAGAAAAAGTAACCTTTTATTTTTTGGAAATTTTTATAATATGGAATTAAAAGATTTCGATTGGGGAATGATGGAAATGATTAAAGATTCTGATTTTCTGTACAGCACTATGACTCGCGATCTTTATTTTTTAGGAATTGTTTTGGCAAAAAAATATAAATACCTTCGATATTGTTATAGTATATTTATGTATGGATTGATTATTTCAGTAATCGTTTTCGCAATTGCATTTCTTAAATAAAGAAAAATTACCTTGCCACTTTATTCATAGAATAATTTACTAAAAAGGTATTTTAAACAAAAACGATTAAACCTAAAAATCATTGATAATTTTTGTCCTGCTTATATATTTGTTTTTCTCTATTTTTCTCTACATTTGAATTTGGAAAGCTATCTCATCTTTCCAAATTAATTTAAATTAACTCATATATAATAAATGGTTATACTTCTTTAAGCGTTCTATTCTTTCTTCACCGTATTCAATTATTAGATTTTTTATCATCGTAGTACTTCGGTACTACCTTATCATGCTTTTGTTTATGGCAAACTAAGCAAATAAGAATAATTATGCATTGCACAATTGATTGCATATGTATTCTATTTTGAAAACGTCAATAAAAAATCATCAACATTTTTTATTCGGAAATTACAACACAACCTAAACTCATTCATGAAAACACCTTCTGATGACATATTTCAGCTGATTCAAGCAATGACTGCTGCTGAAAAAAGATATTTTAAAATCCATTTTTCTTCTGAGAAAAGTTTGATAACCGAACTGTTTAATCTCCTCAATTCTATGAAGACTTATGATGAGGAAGGAGTTAAAAAATATTTTAAAAAATCTAAATTGAGTAAAAATTTAAAAGTCTACAAAATCATGTTAAGTGAACTTTTACTCAAATCCTTATCATCCTTTCGATATAAAAAATCTATCAATAGTCTTATTAGACAAAACTTGGAAGAAGTAGAAATTCTTGCTGAAAAAAAATTATATCTCCAAGCCAATAAAAAACTTCAAAAAACTAAACAACTCTGTTACAAACATGAAGAATTTGATCAACTAATTACTATCCTCCATTTAGAATATCTCCTCAAAGATTTTTATGTCTTTCCAATGTCTTCCATGAGTTTGAACTTGTTAGAAGAAATTATGCAAACAAGTAATATCGTTTCAGAAATCTTTGAATCAAAGAAGTTAAATCACAAATTAAAATTAAGTGGAGGTAATTTTATTTCAAATAAAATATCACCTGCTGATTTAATATCAATCGAGGCATTCTTCAAGAATGATCTTAAAAATAAAAAATCTTTAAAAAAAGAATACTATGCCATCTCAGGATTAGCTAATCTTAATTACAGCAAAAGAAATTTGGAAAAGGAATTACACTTTAGAAAAAAGGCAATTGATTTTTTCAAAACCAATCCCCATTTCACAATTAGTAACCCTCATAAATATTGGTCCGCTTACTTTTATCTCGCTAATAATTTTTTACAGAATAACAAACATGAACAATTTGAACAAACGGTTCAACATCTTAAAACTTTTAGTAATCAACATCCTTCATTTATTCGTAAAAATATTTTAATTCTAGTATTAGAATTAGCCTTCCATCGCAAACAGAAGAATTTCACAACCATTATTAATAAACTAGAACCAGAAGTTTTAAAGCTAATCGAATTGTATGGGATAGCTGAAGAACGAAGTGCCGTATTATCATCAACCTCTTTGATGATGACCCATCTATCTCTTGGAAACCATCGCAAAGTTCAATTCTATTTAAAGAGACTATTTAAGTCCTCAATTGAGGGTGACATATTAAAATATTATTTCGAAATCGTCAACATGATTTGCCACTTTGAAACTAGAGATTTTGACATCTTGCAAAATCTATTATCTTCTAAAAAGAGAAAAATTAAAAGAAATCCATCTTACGGAACTCCATTTTATAAAGAGGTACTAAATTTCTTTTCTCAACTTTTAGATCCTAAAAATGATCAGGTGAAAATCGTCAATCAACTTCAAGCTAAAATAAAACTCTACCCAGAAGATAGTTTCGTTGGAGTAATTCAATATTTTATTTTTGATAATTGGATGAAAGCGTTGCTCGCAAAAAAAACTTATAGCAAATATATAAATCAGTAGATATTTTTCCATAAGCAATTGACATGCATAATTTGCTAGCTCAAGCTGTTTACTATAAATCTGTCAACTCCCCTGCTCCCTCTCCTACGTGATCAGCAATCCATTCTCCATTTTCACATAGCGGTTCCATTTCTTCTTTGATAAAATTAAAAACATCGTCCTTGATTTTATCTGGAAAAAGTAAATGAATATTTGGTCCTGCATCTAAACTAAAATAAAGTGGTTGATTAGTTGCTGCTCGGTAGGCCCTGATTTTTTCAATCATCACCAAAGTATTTGGGCGAATCAAAATGTAAGATGGTTCGGAAGTCATCATGAGTGCATGGAGGGTCAGCGCTTCATTCTCAGTAATTTCTCCGAAAGTTTTGAGATCACCTTCTTCCAATGCTTTTAATAATTTTGCAAATCTTTCATTGGCTTGATCGTAACGATTTTGAGCAAAAATATTTCCTTCCATCAATCCATGCCCTGCTCGACTACTCACACTTTTCTCTTTCCGATCGGCAATCAAAATCGTATCATGAAAAGTCTTAAAAACAGGATGCACTCGCTCGCCCCAAGGTATTGCAAACAAATTGGAAGAACCTTCTGCTGCTTCCGACTCACCCCAAATTGCCAAATGCGGGTAGACAGATCGGCTTGCACTTCCAGATCCTAATCGAGCAATGAATGATGACTTTTGGGAAAAATCATCCGAGTTTTCTAGCGTTCCAAAAAGTTCTTTTTCCAATGAACATAAACACGCTGCTAAAGCACTCATAGCAGAGGCTGAAGAAGCAATTCCTGTAGAATGAGGAAATGAATTATAGGAATGAATTGTCAAATGCAATTGAGTCAAAAATGGAAAAACATCAACAATACTTTCTAAAAAATTCAATACCTTATTTCGAAATGCATCGTTCTGCTGCTGCTCAAAAAAGAAATCCAACTCAACATTTTGATTATCCGTATCCTTTGGTCGGTACTCTAAAATGGTTTCTGTAAAAGCATTGTTAAGCGTAAAACTAATAGATGGATTTCGAGGAAGTTGTCTTCCATATTTTCCCCAATATTTAACCAATGCTAAATTGGAAGGACTGCGCCAAGCAATGCGACCTGAAGTGATATTTTCTTTATCTAAAATTAATGTTGGATTGACGTAGTCGAGCATTTTGATGATTTATTTCTTTTGGAAAACTTTTAAATTTTTATTCCTTAAAAATATCTACCGAAATAAAAGTGGTATTAACACTTCGAACACTAACACCGCTCCTTTAAGTTTTACTCGGTGAATAAATTTAAGAAGACAAAAGTAATTCAATTTCATGGAAAAAATAAACGCCACACTTTTACAAGTATGGCGTTTATTTTTTAACAAGAAATTGAAGTAACTGTTTAATAATTTTTATACGAAATATCAAAATCATTGATCACTATATCTAAGATTGGATCATCTCCTTCATGATACCCTTCTTTTAAATCGTAATTGAAAAATTTTCCCATTTGATGCCAATACCCTGCTGTCCAACCACCTTTCATATCTTTCATCAATGTGTAAAAAGGAGTATCTAATTCTTTTTCAATCATTTTGATTAAAATCTTTCCTTGCGTTTTAGTCAAATTTTTCAAAGGAGTTTTAAATTCTTTTTTGAGTTGTTTGTATTTTCGTTTGACAAATCTCTTTCTTTTTCGTTTACTCATTGTCTCTGTTGAGTCTTCGATTTCTCTAAAAATTTTAATGGCTTTTTGAGCATATGGAAAAACTTTGGATGCGTAATATCTATACTTTCGGTAAGTTCGATAGTCTTCCCTATTTTTAAATTTTTTAGGTGAGGAAATAGAAATATTATCCAAATCTGCCATGATAATTGTATCCGTTCCTTGGATAATTGCATCGAAGACATAACCATTGATAGTTATTTTTTCTGTTTTCTCTTCATCCATTTGCGCTTGCAACTGCAAACTTATCATGGAAAATGTCAAAAGTATTAATGTAATTCGTTTCATATTTCTAATTAATATTTTCATTCAAATTAGATCATTAATAAAATAATCTATCCTTTGCTCTCTTTTTTAACGAAAGAACTAAGCCAAAGTATCGTTTTATTAATGATTTTAATTAAATATTAACGTAGCCTTTTCTAATTTAATATTCTTACTTTTCCCTTTTTGGTTTGCTTATTTCCTGTAGTTACTGTTGTATATTCAACCTGCCAAATAAAAATTTTATCCGTCATTTTATTTCCTTTTGAGGTTCCATTCCATTGAAAATCAATTTTATTGGATTTATAAACTTCATCTCCCCATCTATTATAAATTCTAATTTTAAAATTTTTTATTTCACAATCATCAGCTACCATAATAGAAAAAAAGTCATGACAACCATCTCCATTTGGAGAAAATCCATTCGGTATATAATATACACATTCTTCATTGTTTGCCCCACAATCTTCAAATCTTAATTGGATAAATATCAATGAATCACAACCAGATTTAGATTTCATCTTTTCCATTCCACTTGGGTTACCTTCATTGTAAATAGTACCATTAACTTCTACAGAATAAGAATCATTTCTGCATCCTACATATTTAATTTCTTTGTAGCTATTTTGAATTCCTAAAGTCAATCGAAGTTTTTGATTTTTCTCTCGAGTATTTCCCAATGTGCTCCATGTATCTAAATTACAATCTACCGCTTTTAATTCTGACTGAGGATAATAGTTAGCTCCATTAATTTGAAAACTTTCTAAGTGTGAAGCGAAAATAGAATAGCCATTATTAAATTTAAATTCTACTTCCATTATATTTCCTCCTCCTCCTTGATACGAAATATCAAATCGTGCCTCTATACTAACAAACTTCCCTTCTTTATTAAATGAACCATCTCCATTTGAATAATAAACATCAAAAAATTCATATCCTGGCCATCCTTGAAAATCAAAATTAGCATAGTTTAATTTCCCTGAAAACCGAGTATTTAATTCTTCTCCATCTACATCAAAAGTATGACTTATTGTTTTTCCAGTTTTTTCATAAAAAGTAATGGAAGTTAAATTTTCAATATTTTTTATCGCTTGAGAATAGATCAGCTGAGTAGAATAAATTAAACAACTAAAAATTAAACTAATTTTGAACATAGTATTCATTGTATCCCTTTATGTTATTTTTGATTACCGATTTAACTATTTCATAATCGTTACATTACCTTTTAATCTGATTTGTTCATTTGATTCCGTATTTATATATTCAAGATACCACACAAAAACACCAATTTTTAAATCCTTATTTTTAAAACTCCCATCCCATTTGAAATCTAAATCATTAGATTGGAAAACCTCTGCCCCCCAACGATTATATACCCTAATATTAAATGCTTCTATTTGACATTTTTCAGAAGCATAAACTGAAAAATAATCATTATATCCATCTACATTAGGTGAAAATGCATTAGGAATAAAAATATCACAAAATGGATCTGTTGCATCACAATTGAGAAAATCTAAATTTATAATTACCATCGAATCACAACCTCCATTTCCTACAAGTAATTCATTTCCTGTAGAATTATCCTCATCATAGATAGTATTATTTACCTCTACAAAACAACCATCATCTTGACAACCAACATAGTTTATTTCATTTGTAATAATAAAATTTTCAAAAATATAATCAATATTTATTATCGAATCACAACCAAAAACATTTGTCATTGATTCAACTCCTGAAGGGTTATCTATATCATAAATATTTCCATTTATTTCTATGAAAAAATCAACAGGAAGACATTCCGTGTTACTTAAGTTTTCAATTGAACTTATCTCATAAGACAATAAAATATCAATAATAGAGTCACAACCATTACTAGTCATTAATATTTCTGTTCCAGTCGTATTATCTTCATCATACGTTGTCCCATTCACTTCAATTGAATAACCATCATTTTGGCAACCAACATAATTTACTTCAGTTGTAACATTGCTATAGGGAAACTCCAAATTGATACTAATTAGAGAATCGCATCCTCCACTAGCTGTCAAGATCTCCGTTCCTGAAATATTATCTTCATTATATATTATTCCATTCACTTCGATAGAGTAGCCATCATTTAAGCATCCCACATAATTTATTTCTGTGTATGTATTTTTAATTCCTAAAGTTAATCTAAGGTTTTCTGTAATTCCATTTGTATTTCCTAAAGTACTCCATGTATTTAAATCACAGTCTACAGCACTTAATTCTGATTGTAAAATATAATTAGTTCCATTAGCATTAAAACTTTCCAAATGAGATGCGAAAATGGAACTTCCATTAGCAAAATTAAATTCCACTTCCATTATATTTCCACCGCCTCCACCTGATGAATTGTCAAACCTTACGTCTATTGAAATAAACATTCCTTCAGTATTAAATGCACCATCTCCATTTGAATAATAGACATCAAAGAACTCATTCCCAACCCATCCTTGAAAATCATTATTGGACGAATTTAATTGACCTGATAATTTCGTATTTAATTCACTCCCATCAATATCATATGTAAAGGTTGATGTAGAACCTGTTTTTTCATAAAAAGTAATTGAAACAAGATTATCAATATCTTTGATCGCTTGAGAAAACAAATGAGAAATACTAAAAAGGCATAGTAATATACTAGCTAGATATTTGGTGTAAAATTTCATTATTTGTTGTTTTATGCAAAGCTATTTATTTTAAGTATCGAACCATAATTATCTTTAAGCGAATTGAGTTTCTTTTTTCCTATGACTGCGTTTTTTGCCTTGTCAGAGAAAAAAATAATTCTACATTCCACTTAAACATAATTATGGTTCGGTACTTATTGAAGTTGTTTTAAAATGTCTAGCTGACCTACGCAAAAAGCATTGTGGTTATTTGGACTTTAGCTTTTTTCGTCCCAACCCAAAGGGGTTGAAACTCAAAAAGAGCTTCGCCAATAACCACAAGCCTTTCCGCTCGGTTTCAGCAGACATTTTAAAACAACTTCATTAAAAAAAAGCATTTTAGAACTTAATCTAAAATGCTTTTTTAATCCTAATAATTTATTCTTGAGATTTATTTTTGATTCTCGTATTTAGCTTTAAATTTCTCATACAAATCTTTCTGCTTTGTATTTAAACTAACTTCTCGTCCTTGGATAAAAGCAGTTTCCACATGATTTGTTCGCATGTCTAATGCATCTCCTGAACTAATAAAAAGTGTCGCATCTTTTCCTACTTCAAGTGATCCAGCAGTTTTGTCAATACCCAAAATTTTTGCTGTATTCAACGTTAATCCTGAAATGGCATCTTCTTTATCTAATCCAAAACCAACGGCATGACCAGCTTGAAAAGGAAGGTTTCTTGACTGAGCTACTTCATTCATTTGGAAACACCAAAGCACTCCTGCCTCTTGAAGCATTCTTGGAGTTTTGAATGGTTGATCAATATCTGAGTCATCGTGATCTGGCAAATCATGTACTTTTGATAACATGACTGGAACGTTATTTTTTTTCAAAAAATCAGCGACCATCCAAGATTCACTTCCTCCGACGATGACAGGTGTGATATTAAATTTTTTAAATAATAAAACTGCTTCCATGATTGATTTGGCAGCATTGGTTTTTACATATAAGTTTTTGCTTCCATCAAACAATCCTCGCATTGCTTCAAACTTCAAATTTTTGGAAGACAATTTCGTATTTTTTGAGTACGCATGAGCTTCTGTGAAATAGTCTTCCACTTCTTGCAATTGCTTTCCATAGTTTTTGTTTTTAGAAATAGTTCGAGTTCTCCAACTCCAACTCACCATCGAGGGATAAGACAAATAAATTCCTTCATCCATTTTGTATGCTGCATCTTCCCAGTTCCATGCATCCAATTGAACTACAGTTGATTGCCCATCAACTCTACCCCCGCTAGGAACAATTTGAGCCATCAACATTCCATTGGAACGAAGGGTTGGAGTTACTTTTGAATCCGTATTGTAAGCAATGATCGCACGAATGTGTGGATTCAAATTTCCAATTTCCCGATCATCACGAGTTGCTCGAACTGCTGAGACTTCATTTAAACCCAACGCAGTATTTGCTGCAATAAATCCTGGGTAAGCATGTTTGCCAGTTGCATCAATTACTTTAGAAAAAGAATTTCGATCTAGTCGAATTCTAGATGCATCTTCGACTGCGAGTAATTTTCCATTTTCAAAAGTGATTAAACTATTCGCAATCACTTTTCCGTTTCCTACATGTGCGGTTGCTCCGAGAATGGCAATCTTTCCTTTTTGTGGTGGAGCGGGTGCTGGTTGTGCAGTTAAACTCCAAGTGAAACACATGATTAAAATTATATTATATATTTTCATCTTGACATATTTATTTTAGGTGTAATTTTTCGTGTAACCAAAAAATTACACCTAAAAAGGTTTTAAAATTTAGTGGAGGTTTTTCAGTTCTCCAAATTCAAAAAATTAATCAATCATTTCATCTTCCGAATCATCACAATGATAATGTTTAGATTTTCGACCTCTGGCCGGACGAGTTTTTCCACCACCTTTTTTATCGGCTAGCATTTTTTGAATTAATCGATTTCTTTCTGCTGCAATTTCTTTTCGAATTTCTACATCTAATTTTCGATCAAAAAGTTTTAAACCATCAACAAAAGTCATTTCTGCTCGCGCATAAACGGAAAGTGGATTAGCATTCCATAAAACTAAATCTGCATCTTTTCCCTCTTTGATACTTCCAACTTTATGATCGATATGTAATAACTTCGCAGGATTCAATGTGACAAATTTCCAAGCATCTTCTTCCGAAACACCTCCGTACATCACCGCTTTGGCAGCTTCTTGGTTCAATCGTCGAGCCATTTCTGCATCATCAGAATTGATTGCTGTCGTCACTCCTTGCTCATGCATCAATGCTGCATTATAAGGTATTGCATCGACTACTTCATATTTATATGCCCACCAATCGGAGAAGGTAGAACCACCAGCACCATGCTTTGCCATTTTATCAGCTACTTTGTACCCTTCCAAAATGTGCGTAAATGTGTTGACTTTAAAATCCATCTCGTCCGCCACATGCATCAACATATTGATTTCAGATTGCACGTAAGAGTGGCAAGAGATATGTCTTTTTCCATCCAAAATTTGCACGACTGTTTCCATATCTAAATCTCTTCGAAAGCCTGCTTCTTTTCGTTGACTGGCAATTTTATATTCTTTTGCACGAGTAAAATAATCTCGATAAACCTGCTCCACGCCCATTCGAGTATCCGGAAATCTATTGTTAGAACTTGAACGAGATTTTTTTACATTCTCCCCTAAAGCAAATTTTATAAAACCTGGCGCACCTTCAAATTTCATTTCTTCTGGAGAAAATCCCCACCGCAATTTGATGATCGCAGACTGTCCTCCGATTGGATTACACGAACCATGCAATAGTTGCGAAGTCGTCACACCTCCAGCCAATTGTCGATAAATATCAATGTCCTCAGAGTCTACCACATCAGCAATACTTACTTCCGCAGTACTCACTTCTGTACATTCATTCACTCCTCTCGAAATCGCAATGTGAGAATGCTCATCAATTACTCCACAAGTTAAATGCATTCCAGTTCCATCAATTCGCGTTCCGATATCTTTGTTGATATTTTTTCCAATCTCTACTACTTTACCATTCCGAACTAAGACATCTGTATTTTCTAAAATCCCACCTTTTTCATTCGTCCAAACTGTGGCATTTTTGATCAAATAATTATTTTCTGTTGGTCGCTCTTTGTAACCATGCGCCATAAATGGATAAATTACATCACCCAATTTATCATCAGATGCGACTTTGTTTTTTTTGCCTTTCCCTTTTCCCTTGCCTTTCTTTTTCCCTGCTTTTTTGTCTCCATCTTTTTTACCTGGAGCACCTTCATATTTAGCAGACCAAGAAGTCCAGGTTCCGTCGATCAAAGTTCCTTTCCCTGACCATTCTTTTTTTCCAATCGTTCCGGATAATCGGAATAGGTTGGTTTCTTTTTTTGTTGGGGAAAAAGTAAGGGTGATTAGATCATTGGAGATTTTAGATTTGACATCAATTTTAGTCGAATCATTTTCTTCTACTTTCATTTTGTTATTCTCGTCCACCATTAATTTAAAAGTTTGGTTGCCCACTTTCAAACTATACTTTCCTTCCAAATCAGCTTCATCTAATTTTTTCAAAACAAAAGGTTTTCCTTTCACCCAATTATGATGAATTTTTGATTTCTCTCCAAAAACATTTTCCGATGTGATAATAAAATTAGCCAAACTTCCTGATTTCAAACTTCCAATTTGATTAGACATCCCCATCATTTTGGCAGGCGTATGTGTCATTGCTTTTAACGCAGCTTCTTCAGACAAACCATGCTTGATCGCTTTTTTTACACTTTTCAAAAAGTCAGATTTTTTATCCAAACCATCAGTCGTCAAAGTAAATTCGATTCCTGCATTGGCAATTCGAGATAAATTCGTTGGAGCTAATTCCCAATGTTTCATTTGTCCAAGGGAAACCAACATTGCGTCGTAAGGATCTTCGACATCAAATGCATCTGGAAATTTCACAGGTAAAATCATCGAACAACCAGTTGCTTTCAATTCATTTAATCGTTGATACTCATCTCCATTTCCTTTGAGGATATAAGTCTTCCCAAACTCTTTCCCCAACTTCGCGGCACGCAATCCTTCTAATTTTTCACGCACATCAAAAACAGTTGGCAAGGAATTAATTTCATTCCATGCTTCCAATGAAATATTGAGTTCTTTATTTTTGCCTCCGTTTTTATACCAATTAGCATCCATATAAGTTTGACGTAACAATGCAATTCCGCCCATCAAAGAACCTGGATAATTTTGAGGAGAGGTTCCTTTTTTGAAAGAAAGCATGTGCGCTGTTTTTTCTTTCAATATCATTTGATGTTCACTATCTTCTCCGAGAACGACTAGCGTTGCAGTTCCACGACTGATTCCATCTTCTTGATGAGTCATAACTGTTCCGAAACCTGCACCTCGATATCCCTTGGCTGCTTTTTCATCCGTTGTGAAATTTTCATGCGCTCGGAACTCAGGCTTCAATGCTTGATTCCAACCGTAGGCTCCTTCTTTTTTAGTATTAAATTGTTGCGCTCGACGAAAATTTCTCTCCGCTCTTTTTGCTTCAGGCAATCCATAACTCGAATACAAATCAATAAAAGAAGGATAAATAAATTTTCCTTTGAGGTCGACAACAACTGCGCCTGCTGGAATCGGAATTTTTTGTCCAATTGTTTGCACTCGACCATCTTTGATGATCATCGTTGCATTCTCGACTTTTTCATTATAGGATTTAAAAATAGTAGCGTTGGTAAAGGCATAAAATCCTTCTCGCTCATCGTATACGCCATTACGTTGAAAGGTAACTTGTGCTAATAGGTTTTGACCTAAAAAGGTCATCACTAACATCAAGGATAGTAATTTAATTTTTCTCATTCTTAAAGTTGGTTTTAATTGTGTAATTAGGGAAAGCGGTTTAAAGTTAAAAAATAAATTTAAGTTTTTATTATTCCTAAAAAGGGCTGTTAGCGCTTGGAGCGCTAACAGCCCTGAAAAAATTAATTCTATTTTCTATTGAATATAAGACGCTGCTATTTCTGGGAATCGTTTTTTAAATTCATTCATCCACAGACTGTTTTTAAATCTTTTATCTTGATTTAGAATTACTGCCATTGCGAGTAATGGATTTACCTTTTCTCTATCAAGTATTTCAAAAATATCCTTCATATAGTTTTGTTTAAAAGAAGTTTGAAGTGTATTAATGACTCTTTCCTGAATCCACATATCATCATCTCTTAAGAATTTTTCTTTTACATATTTATAATCATACTCATCAACAATTTTTAAAATTTTAAATGCTAGTTCTCTTTTTATCATTGGCTTTGTACAAAATTCAAATTTCATAAAAAGTTGATTCTTAATTTCGCTAAAGTCTTTTTTCAAAAATTGATTTCCCAAAAGAGGTAATTCTTTTTCTAAGTCATAAAAATCTATTCCATCTTCATTTGAGATATCGATTGCTTTCTTTATTGATTCAAATAAACTCCAAATAGAAATATAGTTTGGAGATATGTCTGATTCACCTTGTTCAATAAAACAAATCATTCCCTCCAACTCGCCATCTAAATAAATTGCTGCAAAGTCACCATTCTCATTATCAAGAATTGGAAATAACTTTTCTTCGATTTCTAGCTTGAGTAAAATAGTTTCAAATTCTAAAATAGTTTCATCATCACAAAGTATCAATCCATAATCCTCATAAGTATATGATTTAAAAAATGATTTAATTTCAATTGGAATCTTAAAACCAACCTGTTTTTCAATATTATGGAAATCATTTTTTATCATCTCTTAAATTTAACTTACCCCTGAACATAAATAATAAACTTCTCCTCAAAAAATTCTCCTTCGAAAAAATCCCACACAGAATATTTTTCTACATAATGTCCTTTACCTAAAGTTTTAATTTCTTTTTTCAAATCGCCACCTTTAAGTGCAAAAATTCCATTCGGCATAAAATGGTGATGATCTTTTTTGTAAAGTCGTTGAGTCCACATCATTAATTTATCCAAAGACGCTACCGCACGAGTGACGATAAAATCAAATCTTTGCCCTTTCATTTCTTCAGCACGAGCTTGTTTAGCAACGACATTTTTTAAACCAAGTGCTTCAGCTACTCCTTGAACAACGGTAATTTTTTTTCGAATACCGTCGATGAGAGTGAAGTTGGTTTCGGGAAAAAGTATGGCTAATGGAATTCCTGGAAATCCACCGCCTGTTCCTAAATCCAAAATATCTGCACCTGGTTCGAAACGCATTACTTTAGCAATTGCCAAAGAATGCAGCACATGTTTTTCATAAATATTTTCAATGTCTTTTCGAGAAATGACATTGATCTTGGCATTCCACTCTGCATAGAGTTCCCCCAATTGAGAAAGTTGTGCAATTTGTTGATCGGTGAGATCGGGAAAGTAGTCTAGAAATTCTTCCATTTTTTTGAATATTTTTTTTGCAAAAAAACGGATTTTTAGGGAGAGTTTTTAGTTAATGAGGAATTGAAATTTTAAAAATTAGTAGTTGGAGAGTAATAGGTAGTGGTCTGTTTTAGCAGACCTAATTTTTAAAATTATCTAGGTCATCTAAAGCAGACGGCTACGTGTGATTCACCACACAGGCTCCCAATATTTTTCTATTCGATAAATCCATTGGCTATTTATCTTCGTATCCTCTGATCCAATAAATGTGGAATAATAAGTAGGTTGAATAAAATTTCCTTGAGGATGATAAATTAATTGATGAATCGTAAAATGATGTTTCTCTTCAAAATCAGAAAAATCAGAGGAAGAGATTTTTCCAATTTTAAAGGTCAGAGTGGAATCTGAACACAGCGAAAAATTTTTAATTCTTTTTTCTTTTAGCATTTGATTTAACACCCGATGATTTTTTTCAGGGTTAATTCTTTTACTTTTTTGATTTAATTTTTGATAATTGACACAACCCCTCGTGATGAATTTATCCATGCGAAGACCTTTTAACAATAAATCATAATTGGTCAATATTTCTTGAGTAGCTAATTCGAACGAATCAAGTTCCTCCATTATTTCTGTTTTTGGAGTGAGTGTTTTCTCGGTGTAAAAATCATTAATATCGTAAGCAAAATAAAATTGATAAAATCCGCTGTAGAAAAATAACAATATAATTACAAAAATATGAAGTATCACTTTTAGAATATGTTTCGCCGTTCGAGAGTTAGCTTTAACCATTTTTAAGATTAAAAATATTATTCGTAGTGCGAGAATACTGAGAATGACATTCCAAAAAACTGGTCCTAAATTTATAAACAATAACATACGATTTCTATTTTTTGCAAAATAGAAAAAGGTCAATCCAAACTATGTTGAATTGACCTTTTTTGTTTTATTTTTTTAGCAAAAATTACGTTTGCGAATACGCAGGCAACTGAAACATAAAAGCAGTCCCTTCATTTAATTTACTTTTCACTTCGATCGTAGTGTCGTGCAATTCCAAAATCTTTTGCACGATTGCCAATCCTAAACCTGCTCCTTTTGCTTTTGTCCCTGTTCGACTTGCTTGTCGATAGCGTTCAAAAATATAAGATTGTTCTTCTTCAGGAATTCCTGAACCGGTGTCTTTTATTTTTATTTCAACTTGCTTATCTAATAGTCCCAGATCAATAGTTACCTCTCCTCCTCGTGGAGTATGATTCAAAGCATTGTCCATCAAATTTTGAATAACTCGCTCAACCAAACCTACATCAGCAAAAACCAATGGCAGATTTTCCTTTTCCTCTAAGTGAATTTTAATACCTTTTTCTTGTGCTAGTATTTGATATTTCGCAGCCACATCTTGCGCTAATTCTGACATAAAGAATGGCTCTTTGTTAGGTTCGACTTGCTTTGCTTCTAATTTTGAATATTCAAAAAGTTGTGCAATTAATTTTTGCAAACGTCCCAAACTACTCATCGAAGTTTCTAAATATTTTTTCCGATCGGCTGAAGAAATATTATCCTCTTTGATTAAAAGTGTTTCCACATATCCTTGTACAATTGCTAAAGGAGTTCGCAAATCATGAGAAACATTGGCAATCAATTCTCTTCGTAAATTTTCCACAGATTTGAGTTCATTGATATTTGCAACAATCGTATCAGCCATGCTGTTATAGGTGTCTGCCAAAACAGGGAAGTCTCGTCTATCGTTTTTACAAATTCGAGCCTCATAATCTCCTTCTTTAAATC
Organism: Saprospiraceae bacterium; assembly: GCA_045106765.1. Classification (GTDB taxonomy): domain Bacteria; phylum Bacteroidota; class Bacteroidia; order Chitinophagales; family Saprospiraceae; genus CAJQQY01. The sequence continues at coordinate 71,401 of JBGCFD010000015.1, forward strand.
GTTGAACTTGTTGAATAATATTTCTCAATCTTCTCGTCAAAAACCAAATTGCTAACAATCCAATTACAAGTGCACCAATCAAAGTCAAGAAAAATAAATTAGTCCCTAGCTTCAACATATAACTTCCTAAAATTCCTGAGGTCAGTTCTGCTTCTTTGTCACTTTGTAAAATAATATAGACGTAACCTTTTAGTTCATCATTTTCCAAAATTGGCGCTGCGGAGAAAATTTTGCAAGTCCCTGGATGTCTTGGATCATCACCAATAATAAATGGTTTTTCTTTAGCGTCAATAAAAGTTTTGATAGGTGTTAAATCTACTTTTTTTAGTTTTACTGTTGCTTTGCTAGGTGCTGCATGGGTCAAAATATTTCCACTAGGATCAAGTAAATATAATTCAGCAATCGGATTCATCACCATCGCTGAGTGCATATAATCCATGATCGCAGGTTTATTAATTTTTCCTTCAATCAGAGGTTTCACTTCGGTAGTTGCACTTGTCGCCAAATTAGCATGCACCCGTTGCACAGATTCTTGGTAGTAACGATTAGCGATATATCCCGAAATAGAAACATAACCAATCCCAAGCACCACTAAAAGCAAAAGAAGCGTCGCCGAAATTTTCCAGTAAAGTGTATTATTTGCATTCTTCATTTCTTCCTTTTTATAATTAGATTAAGGAGTTTTTTGAATATCGATTTAAGAACAAGGATTTGAGAATTTCGAAAGAACTAAATAATAAGTTTTGGAGACAAATTTCCTTGTTTGTTATTCCTGCTAAATATCTTCATTAAACCGATACCCAATCCCCCATGATGTCAAAATATAAGTTGGTTTTTGAATGTCAGGTTCAATTTTTCCACGCAATCGATTGATGTGAGAATTCACCGTATGTTCATAACCTTCAAAATCATATCCCCAAACTAAATTTAAAATTTGAGTTCGAGAATAACTTTTTCCTGGCTTGGAAGCTAACAAACTCAGCAAGTCAAATTCCTTGGGTGACAAATCCATTCGTTGATTTTGAACAGATACTTTTCGTTTGTCCATATCAATCACTAAATCTCCAAAATCCATAATTAATGAATTTTTGCCATCCGTGTTTTTATTATTATTTGACATTTCGGTTCGACGAAAAATAGCTTTTACTCGCGCTACAAATTCACGCACACTAAACGGTTTCGTCATATAATCATCTGCGCCAAATTCTAAACCTAGAATTTTATCAATCTCTTCTGCCTTCGCAGTTAACATCAAAATTGGAGTAACAATATTATTACTTCTCAATTGGCGACAAATTTCTAATCCATCTTTTCCTGGCAACATCACATCTAAAATGATTAAATCAAAATCACCTGCCATTGCTTTTTCCAATCCTACATTTCCCTCGTAGGCTTTATCTATAACACAATCCATATCTTTTAAATGGATTTCTAACAAGTCCACAATATCTCTGTCGTCTTCTACAACTAGTACTTTTTTCATATTCAATGTTTTGGTTTTGGTTATGCCTGACTGTTTATTTACAAATATTTCTACGCTCATGAGATTCCGATATTTTGGATTTTGAGAAAGGGAAAAATTAATATTTTCTTCTCTTACAAATTTACATCTTAAATATCACAGAACTATCACGAAAGGTTGGAGTTACCCTCACGGCAATTTACCCACAACTTTCCGTTTTTTTATTTTTTGGAAAAAAACCAATTCATAGTTGTCAGTCACTTGACAGTTTGAAGGTAATTTTAAAAAAGCATTTTTTTGATTTCATTTCTTAACTAGTTGGTTATCAATATTTTAAAAACACAAAAAGTATTTAATATCTAACCATTCTTATTTAGTCATACTCTTGTTATTCTTTTGTGATTTTTGAAAGGATTTTCATTCCTAATTTTGCTTTTGTAATTAATTCATAATCGAACTAGCTTTTTTTTAAAACCTATTTCAAATCAAAAAAAATAAATCATGACTTTTAAAAATCTTTTATTTGTAGCTCTTTTAGCAATTACCTTTACTGCTTGTAAAGATGACGATGATGATCCACAAACTTCAACAACTGAAGCATTAAACTTAAACCTAACAGGACTTTCTGATCTTGGAAGTGATTATGCTTACGAAGGTTGGATTATGGTAGATGGCTCACCAGTTACTACTGGAGTTTTTACAGTAGATGCAAATGGTACGCCTAGCAAAACTTCTTTTGATATTGATGCTGCTCAATTAGAAAAATCTACTGCTTTTATTTTAACTATCGAACCTTCACCAGACAATGATCCTGCACCAAGTGATGTTCATATTTTGGCAGGAGATTTTAGTGGAACCAATGCAACACTTTCTGTTGACCACGGGGCAGCTTTAGGAAATGATTTTACCGCTGCAACTGGAACTTACATTCTTGCGACTCCAACAGATGGAATGAATAATAATGAAAAAAGTGGCGTTTGGTTTTTGGATCCAGCTACTGGGCCTGGGCCTGGTTTAGATTTACCTACACTTCCTGCTGGCTGGAAATATGAAGGTTGGGCTGTAATTAACGAGACTCCTGTTTCTACTGGAACTTTTACAAGCGCATCTGGTGCTGATGATTCAGGTTTGTTTAGTGGTACGATGGGAGGACCTGCATATCCAGGAGAAGACTTTGTTCAAAATGCACCTGCGGGATTATCTTTTCCAACTGACTTAGCTGGGACTACTATAGTTATTTCTATCGAGCCAAGTCCAGATAATAGTGCTGCTCCATTTTTATTAAAACCTTTGGTAGCGCCAGTTGATGCTGCAGCTACTGACCACACTCCTTATACCATGAATAATAATGCCGCTGCAACAAATCCAACTGGAACAGCGACAAAATAATTTCATAAAAAATCCTAATCCGAAAAAATTCAGCATAGTTCTCTTTTGAGGATTATGCTGTTTTTTTTAAATTTCCTCCTCGCTAAAAAGACTAAGCAGGAAATCTAAGTTCTAAGACAAAATTATTGAATAGTTATTCAGAATTCTGTCTTAGAATTTATGAACAAAAAAAGGGTAACATTTTATGCTACCCTTTTTTTATTTTATCAAAATGTCAAAGTATTATCCACGCTTTCTAGCTCGTGCACGACCTGACATATCCAAGAATGCTTGCGCTCCTGGTTTTTTCAACAAGGTGTACAAAATTTCTTTGGCTCTAAATAATTGAGCTTTAACTGTACCCAAAGGAATTTCCAATTCTCTTGCAATCTCTTCGTAACTTAATTCTTCGAAGTATCGCAACTCTATCATCAAGCGATATTTGGGAGTTAATTTCCCCATCACTTTTCGCATCAATGAAACCTTCTGTGTTCGAATATAAATTTCTTCTGGGTCTAGTGAATTTGATTTTAGGTTAGATGAAAAGTCATGTGCACCACCTTTTTCGATTGGATCATCAATTGATAAAAGATGTAATCTTTTCTTTCTGATATGATCGATACAATTGTTGATAGCTATTTTGAACAACCAAGTACTGAATGCATAACGTGGTGCATAACTTGGTAATTTCCTAAATGCTTTTCCAAATGCCTCCAAAGTTAAATCTTCTGCATCATCTCGATTATTAATCATTTTTAACATCATGTGAAAAATGGAGTTACGATAACGAGTCATTAAGAGAGTATAAGCTTTTTCTTCTCCATCTATTGCTCTCAAAACTAATTCGTAATCGGCTTGGGCTTTAGGGGATAAATTTGTTGTAGTGAGTGTTTTTACTTCCATTGTATTGTTTTTCTAAAAAATAAAATAGGTGTGAATATGATGTAGTACAAAATGTACATGAAGTCCAATATTGGAATCCATGGAAGTAGTCTTTTTTCTTGAAACCTTTTGAGAATTTTGCCGTAATAATATACGAGCACTATATAACGTATACCAAAAAGCATACCAAACATTATATTAAATCCTAATACGTATAATGTAATTCCAGTCACATAAAATAAGAAGTGACTCGCTGATAAAAGTCCCAACAGAATTTGATGTTTTAATTGATAACTAGTAGCTGTGGAAAGGTGCCTAGTTTTTTGACGATAGAAATCTCGCCAGGTCATTTTCGGATCTGAATAAACAAATGACTCTTTTTCTAACACTATATTTACATTTTCCCCATTTGCCACTTCATTGATAAATAAGTCATCGTCTCCAGAAGCAATATGCTTGTGTTTCTCGAATCCACTAGATTCTGTAAACAACTCTTTTTGGTATGCGAGATTGCGTCCAACGCCCATGTATGGGAGTTTTGCGAGCGCAAATGAAAAATATTGAGTCGCTGTATAAACTGTTTCGAAGCGAATAAAAAGATTCAATAAAGTGGGATAAATCGTATATGGCCCATAGCCTAAAACGATTTTTTTAGTATCAGTAATTCTGCTTTGCATGCAAAACAACCAGTCTGAACTGCTTGGACAACAATCTGCATCCGTTAGCAACAAGGTTGCGTACTTTGATGATTCAATCCCAATTTTTAGTGGAAACTTTTTTCCAATCATACCAAGCGGTTTGGCATCGAGATTAATTACCCGCAAGTTAGAATATATATTTTTATATTTTAACAAAACATCATATGTTGTATCTTTTGAATTATCGTTAACTACTACTACTTCGAAGGAACGGTAGTTTTGATTTAGAATACGGGGAAGGTTTTTCTCTAAATTTTTGGCCTCATTGCGAGCGCAAATAATAATGGAAACTGGTTTCTCTCTACTTTCAACTTGAGCGATCTTAATTGAAGATTTGAAGTTGGCTAATTTTGAAAAAAGAATACACCAGTAAATTAATTGTATTATAAATGAGCAAAGAAATAACCCAATGAGGAGAGTAGTGAAAAATGATGGAGGAGTAAAAAGCAATATAAAATCGAAATTTTGGGAGAAACTAAAATGCATTAGATGTCATTTTATTTTTATTTCAAAAAAGAATTAGTTTGTGTAACAATACTTTTACGAAGTTCTAAAATTGGTTCTAACTTTTCTGTAGAAAGGCGAAATAACCTCCATCCGCTCAAAGTATTTTTTGCAAAATCTTTAAACCACCAAGCAAAAAGTCCTGTCAATACTATGCTAACAATATATACCCAAGTCATCCATCTTTCCGTGAAGAACTGTTTAAAAATCCAAACTTGTAACCCATAAAAAATTAGATAAGTAAAAATTCCTGATAATATTTTTACTGCGGAAGTATAAGCAGGATGTAATTTTAATTTTTTATTAATCAATGCAGGAGTGTAATTGGCTAAAAAATTATTCACAACACCATAAACAAAAGCAGGATAACCGAGAATCATAAATAACGTTCTCATCCACCAATTCAATTTCGAATTTGATTTTCGTGTTTTTACAACAATACAATCACGGGTTTTATTTTTTTGCAAAAAAGAAAAATACTGTTCAATCTTTAAAACGAATTTTGAGGCTTCAACAGGATTTTCTTCTTGTTCATTTTGCCAATTGGTAATCATCTTTTTTGTTCGATCAAAAACTAGATCAAGTGAAAGCGGGTTTTCGGTTTGAGCAATTTCTTCCAACTTCTTCATCAAAGCATCTTCCTCATCATCACGTGTATGTATTGTTAGGACTTGTGCCCTTTCCTGCATCGCAGCAGTCAATTCTGTTACCGCCTGGAATTTATCTTTCCGATAAATCGCTTCAAAGTCAGCTACCTTAATTGGCTCACCAACATTTCTAAAAATGGGTGTTCTAAAATTTCTTTGATTTTGATAATTTAATCCAACAATCAATATTTCCAATCCTAATTTAAAATCATTTTTATCTTCCGTGCTCAAAGCTATTCGAGCAGAACCAGTTTTGAATCTTCGAATTCTTCGTGGAATATCACTTCCTCCTTCGGCAGCTATGTATAAGCAACCTCCATTCGTTAGAAAATTTTCGGCAAATCGAAAAGCTTTATCATTATCCAATTTTACTCCATCCTTTCCGACATCTTGCCGACGCTCTACCTTTATACCAAATGTACTTCCCAAAAATGGGCCTAAAATTGGAATATCAAACATACCTGCATTCGCCAAAAAATGCACATACCGATTAACTGGAATTGCAGCCATAAAAGGATCATATAAAGTATTGGGATGATTAGTAACTAGTATGGTTGGATGCTTTAAGCGAAGCCCTTTCTTATTTCGAGTCAAAAATTTTGAATAAAAAATTCGACTTGTCACCGCCGCCAATGACCACACAAATGCATAACTCAAAAATTTATATGGATTCAATCTATTTATTATTTTTTGGTTTTTACGATCGAAAATTTAATAAAAATTGTTTCACCTCTTCATCAAATTTTTCTCCTTCTTCGAAGTGAAATTCTACTTGAACTGGTAATGCAAAAATCGGTAATTTATTTTCTTGCAAAAATGGATGGTGTAATTGTAGACGCATCGCATCTTTTTCAGTAGTCAATATCACTTTCTTTTTCGATTCCATTTTATCGAAAGTCGTTTTCAAAAATGACACATCAAATTTACTAAAATATCTATGGTCTTCATATTCTAACGTTTTCACAGAGTTGACTTGCGACTCTAAATAATTCACCAAATAATCTGTACGAGCAATCGCACATATTAAAAGTACATCAACATCGGATTCTAATTTAGCTCGATATTGATGATTTAAAATATAATAAGGTTGGTAATATTTATAATGTGAAAAGAAAATCTTTTGATGAGGAAATGGTTTTATTTTTTTGATAAAATATTCTTTTTCCCCTGCTGTAATATCAGGAGGACATTTCGAGACAATCAAAACATTTGCTCGTTGATAAGCAGATCGCCATTCTCTCAATCGCCCTGAAGGTAACAAGTAATCATCTGTAAATGGAAAATTATATTCCGTCAATAAAATATTCAATCCAGGTTTAATTGCTCGATGTTGGAAGGCATCATCTAGTAAAATAACTTGTGTATCAGGACTTTCTGATAAAATCTTAGGAACAGCAAATGTTCGATTTTCAGCAACTGCTACATGCACATCAGGAAATTTTCGCTTGAATTGCAATGGTTCATCTCCTACTGTTTCAGCAGTATTTTGGGTTTCTACTTTTAAATAACCTTTGGTTTTTCTTTTGTAACCTCGACTAAGTGTTGCTACATTTAAGTAAGGCCGAAGCAGTTGAATGAGGTATTCAATATGTGGTGTTTTACCTGCACCTCCAACGGAAAGATTTCCTACAGAAATGATTGGAAGATCAAAAGCAATTCCTTTGAGTAGTCCTTTTTTATAAAAAAAATCTATCATACTTACACCCGCTCCGTAAAGTAGCGAAAGTGGCGATAGTAATATTTTTATTAATTTATTTCGAAACATTAATTTGAAATTATTGAATATTTTTTTTCAAAAAAGGAAAAGAACAAAAGTAATTGAATTTCTTTTTTATTTTTACAAAAAACCAAATTTACATTATCCTTTCTTTTCCTAAAAATTAAATATTATGAAAGCACTAATTTTTGCAGCCGGTCTTGGTACTCGACTCCGACCTTTGACTGATGATCGACCGAAAGCATTAGTTGAAATTAATGGAATGACTTTGTTAGAAATTGTAATTCGCCGTTTGAAAAAAGCGGGGGTGACTGATATGATTGTTAATGTACATCACCATGCACAAATGATTATTGATTTTTTGCAAAGTAAAAACAACTTTGACATCAATATTTCTATTTCAGATGAACGGGAAGAGTTGCTCGACACAGGTGGTGGTTTGTTGAAAATGGCTGATTTCTTTTCGGATGGAAAACCTTTTTTCGTGCACAATGTAGATATTCTTTCTAATATTGATTTAAAAAAAATGTATAATAAACATATAAAGTCTAAAGCTGTTGCTACACTTTCAACTCGACACCGGGCGACTTCTCGCTATCTTTTATTTAATAAAAAAAATGAATTGTATGGTTGGATGAATATTAAAACGGGCAAGATGATTTTATGTAAAAAGAAAAAGGGAAAATTGAATTTGCGAGCGTTTAGTGGTATCCATGTAATTAGCCCTGAATTATTTGATGCGATGCCTGAGGATAAAAATGCTTTTTCAATTATTGATGTTTATTTGGCGGCAGCAGCTTATCAGAAAATTGTGGGATATCCACATGAGGAGGATGTGTGGATGGATGTGGGGAAGATTGAGAATTTGGAGGAGGCGAAGGGGGTGTTAGATAAAATTGGATTGTGATTTTTTGCCACTGACTTGGACTGACTATTATGACTTTTTATGACATTTCCACAATTGGATTTTATCAAGGATAATATAATATGGGAGAGTCATAAAAAGTCATAATAGTCAGTCCAAGTCAGTGGCAAAAATCACAATCCTAAGAATCAAAATTCGCCTTCTTATCATTAGTAAAAACTCTCCGCTTAAATGTAAGCTCCTCTCCGAAGTTAATAACTAATCCTACCTCGATTTCAGTAGCTCTAAGATAATTGATAAGTTGAGCAATATGAATAGGACGCAAACCTTCACTAGCCTTCAGTTCAATAATCACCTTTCCATCAACAATTAAGTCTGATCGAAAATCTCCTATCTTTTCTCCTCTAAAAAATACAGGAATAGCCGATTGCACATCCACAATATGTCCATTCGCCCTAAGAACTTTTGCCAATGCTTTCTCATATACACTTTCCAAAAAACCGAATCCTAGTTCATCAAAAACATCATAAGCTGCTCTAATTATTATTTTTGTTAAATCCGAGTGAAGGTAATTTTCATTTATCATAAATATTTTAGCTTTTTTAAAAATTAAAATTGTCAAAAGTAAAAAATCACCCCTTCAATATCCCACACCCAATTGAACATTCCAAGCATCTCACTTTTCCACAATACTCATTTTTCAATTGCAGCAATGCCTGCGTTTCATAAGCCGATTTCGGCAACATTCCCAACTCTTCCCATTTTGTAATTATACTGTTTTTTTCTGCCGGCACCTCTTCTAACAATTGAAATGCACGATCTTTTAAATCCTCTTCTGCCTTCCTTTTTCCATACAAAAAAAGAAATGGTGTAATCGTATTTATAATAAAAAGGTGAATTGCATTTTTACCCAAAGACTTGTTTCGCTTCACAGATATTTTATCAAAAACATAATGCATTTGCCAATAATTCGAAAGTTTTAATTCAAACATATTTTGTATTTCCCTTACATTTTTTACTACTAAAATTTTACTAAATAAATGAACCGATTGAAAAATCAATTGCGCAAATTGAGCAACCCGAATCGTTGGGAAATTGGCTGGACGCATTCTTAAAAATCGCCAATTTGTTTTTTGCATCGGTGTGAGTTGATATTTTTTTTGTAAAAATTGATATTCTTTTTTGAGGCGGTTGGGATAGTCATCCTCAAAGTCATCTTCGAGCAAACCAGACTGTCCGAAAAGCAATGCTTCAATTTGAAAAAGATCATTTTTATGTTTCGCTAGAATACTTAAAGGTAGGGTTCTTGCCAATCGTTCGAAAGGTTCAGCATTCACTTTTATGCCAAAGTTTCTCGCTAGAATTTGATAAAAAGTCGCTTCCCAATTATTTGTATTTTCTTGAAGTAATTTTTCTATAACAATAGTTTTACATTCCAACCTTTCCACTAGTAAACGATCCAACCAAAGTACTTTAGTCATATTGCCTACTTCGTAAAAATGATGCTGACAAGGAATCCAATATTCGTTGTGCAAAAATTTCTGATAAACTTTTGAAAGCTTGGAAGAGATCCGTTTTTTTAATTCAAGGCAAGGAATTCGAGAACCGTTTTTTCGACTTATTTTTTCATCTTCATCTAGTACGACATGTAAAATTACATTATCGTAAGCTGGGTCAGATTGATGTTGATGCATTGTCCAGTCAGAAGCATTGAGGTGCATTTCTACATTCCCAGCCCAAAGTGTTTTTCCAATTTCTATACGTGCATTGGTGAAATCTGGGCCAGAATGGTGATTGTGTTCACCAACCATATGAATTCGAATAGGTTGTCCTTCGGTGGTTTGAAGTTCAGTAGAATCGAACCTTTGCAGCCTCCAGACATAGTGGAGTAGGTCTTCTTTCATAGTATGTAAGTTGTTTGTTTTTAACTAAACTTACATATTTTTTTTCAAATGTAAATATATTGTTATTTGTCAATTATCTTTGAAGATAGATATTGTTGTTTCTAAATTATTTGCTGAAAAACATATTGTTTTTTATAATTAATACAGCGGGTTTTAATACATAACACGTGATGGTCTGCTTTAGCTGACTTGGAAAATTCGAAACAATATTTTACTATCTATTTTTGAAAAATTCGCTGCACTCTTTTTTTAGGTCTGCTAAAGCAGACAGCTACGTGTTAGGTGTTATTCATAGTTTGAAGAATTTTTTTATGGCAAGTTGATTTGATTTTTCATCTAGAAACTGAATGATATATGTTCCTTTTAGAAGTTCTGAAGTATTGATTTGTGGTGAATTTACTTTTTCTATTTTAACTAACTTTCCTAAAGTATTGAAAATTTTAATCTGGCTTATTTCACTATTTCCTTTTTTCTCAAAAAACAATTTATCCTGTGTTGGATTTGGGAAAATATTTATCTGCTCATTTAGAATATTTTCAGTTGAATTTATTTCATCACAAATGATATTTTTCAAGATTCCCCATAATTCATTATCAAAAGAAGACAGCGCAAAAAGACTATTTCCAGAAGCCTCCCCCATTCGTACAATAGCAATTTTCTGACTCGGAATGATATATAATTTTTGATCATTTTTTCCCAAAGCAGCATACATTTCATCGGGAGCATTTGGAGTTAGATTTGTATTAAGCACGACTTGTGATTGTGGCAACATATACGATCCTTTTCCATTAAGCCACCACAAATATCCGTAGGATTGGTTGAAATTTTGAGCGGTATTTATCATCTCCATTTGATAATTTTGGTCTGCCAAAACTGTCGTCCCATTCCAATCACCTTGATTCAAAATCAATGACCCAAATCGAGCCATACTTCGAGCTTTACTAAAAAAAACATAATCTATCCATGCCCCTGTCAATCCAGTTTTAAGCATTATTTTTTGCACCGTATAATTTTGAAAAGTTTGTCCACTTGCATTCTCTACTACATTTTGTAACAGTCGATAAGGTGCATTATAGTAACTCCATCGCTCGCCTGCATCAGTCAAATAATTTAGACAAGAAGGATCTAAACAATTCAAATCGCCAGCCCCATCATCCAACCCTGTTGCCATTGAAAGTTGATGCCGAATAGTGATTAAATCTTCTTTGTCGGATGGCGCACTCGTCCAACCCGCTCCTAAATAATCTGAAGTTTTATCATCTAAATTAAGCAATCCTTCCTCTTGCGCCACACCTACTAAGTAGCCTGTTAAAGTCTTGGCAGCTGATGCCCAATACCAAACACTATCTTGTCCAAAACCATTATAGTATTCTTCAAAAGCAATTTTCCCATCTTTTAGAATGATAAATGCTTTTGTATTTTTTTCTACTAAAAATGTGGAAAGAGAATCTAAATCGTCGGTACAAAAACCTGCCTCGCTTGGAGAAATCGTTTCCCACTCATTTCCCAAAAGAGGTGGGAAATAATAGTCTTGAGCAGTTAGAATAAATGGGAATAAAAAAACTAGAAACGAGAGTTTAGATTTTTTCATAAGTATAAAATTTAATTTTATACTTAGACGAAAATATGTTAGAAAGGTTTAAGATGGATTTAATTTTAGGATTTAATTATTTGAAAAAAATTCGCTGCACTCCTTTTTCTTGGTCTGCTAAAGCAAACTGCCACGTGTTTCTATTTTTTTTGGAAAATTTTAAATGTGTAATTATGTTCATTTTTTTCATCAGCTTCGTGCGCTTCTTCGCTAATGAGTTCCCATTCGTCCATATTCAATTTTGGAAAGATAATATCGCCTTCCACTTCCAAATCTACTTCGGTCAAATATAATTTGTCGGTAAATTTCATTCCCAATTCATAGATTTGCGCGCCGCCGATAATGAACGCTTCTTCCTCTCCATTCTCTTCTGCAATTTGCAAAGCTTCTTCCAAAGAATGTAAAACATAACAATTAGAAACGATATAAAATGGGTTCCGTGTCAAAATCATATTCGTCCTTTTTGGCAAAGGTTTGCCGATGGACTCGTAGCAATTTCGTCCCATGATAATGTGGTGATTCAAAGTTGTTTTTTTAAAATACTTCAAATCCGCAGGCAAGTACCAAGGAATATCATTGTCTTTTCCGATGACATTATTTTTTGCAGTTGCGACTATTGTTGAAACGATCATTTTTTACAGATAAATTATGAGTAACTAAAAACTTATTGAATTCTAATTTTGAACTTTAACTTTTTTTGTTGCCTTATTTTTTGAAGTACTTTTTTTCATGGGTTCTAACTTTGGAACATCACCTAATTCTTCAATCGTAATCATTCTCTCAGAACTATGAGAATTTTTTAAATGACCTCGAGTTTTTTTACCGAAAGCATCTACAGCTTTTTGATTTTCTTCATCCATACCAACCCATGTTCCATTGCCATTTTCAAATGGTGAAATTGGAAGCGCAAAGTAAGTACTTTTTTTCTTTGAATCCTGATAAACATATCGCCAAACTGGAATGTAATGATGTTCACCTAAAATCACCTTATTAGTTTTTTTATCTTTTTCCAATGTGATTTCAAACATAAACCCACCTTCCGTATTTGGTGTAGTTTGCCCCGAAATAAAATTCCCTAGCGAGTAGGTAACTAATGTTTTCTTGAGAGTAGAATCTTTTTGTAAAATATCCATTTCTCGAATCGGCTGCACCACATGTGGATGCATTCCAATAATCAAATCTGCTCCCCAATTAAATATTTTTTTAGCTAGTTTTCGCTGCTGTTCATTTTCAACATATTTATATTCTTTCCCCCAATGAGTGATGACAATGATCGCATCCGGTTTAAGTTGATGCGCTAATTTCATATCTGCTTCAATCAATTTTTCATCAATATAGTTGACAATAACTGGAGGTCTAGTTTTCAGTCCATTCGTTCCATAAGTGTAATTTAGGAAGGCAATTTTGAAATCATTTTTATACACAATCAATGGATAATATAATTCCCGCTCTTCCTTATTTTTAAAAGTTCCTGTTTGATAAAAACCATAATCCTTGACTGTCGAGATTGTATTGATGACTCCTTTTTTGCCTGCATCATTAGAGTGGTTATTAGCGGTGACGAGCATATCAAATCCTGCTAGTCGAAGTGCCAATGCTAACTCGTCGGGAGATCGAAATTGAGGATAACCTCGATAAGGTGGCTCACCTGGAAGCGTGACTTCAAGATTAGCGATGGCTAAATCTGCTTTTTCAATAATTGGTTTTACATATTGAAAACAAGGCTCATAGTTGTACGATTTATTTTTGGTGACTTTGGCTGATTCAATTTGGGGATCATGCCCCATTATGTCGCCAGCGAAGAGTAAATTTATTTTTGAAATGCTATCTGATGAAGTTTGTGCCGAAAGGGGTTTTCCAAAAAAAAGTAAGAAGAAGAGGAAGGAAAAAAAGAAGTAAGGTTTTAAAACGAAGTATCTCATTTATTGTTTTTTTACATTTCGGGCGAAAACGGTGGGTTGATATAATCTGAGGTTTAAGACCTCTCTTCTCTTTTAGAAAATTAAGCATAGGATTCAAAATTATGGTATTGACCATTCACAATTAATCATTAAAAAAAATCATGGATTAATTTTGATCAAATCAGCATCCAACATTCTAGATTCCCAAAATTTTTTAGTTGGGGAAATTTCTCCTGTCAAATATTTTTCAATCATTAAACTTGCAATAGGCGCTGCATATCTAGTTCCCCAAACACCATGTTCCACATAAACAGCAATAGCAATCGTTGGGTTATCTTTTGGTGCAAAAGCAAAGAAAACAGAGTGATCTGCTCCTAGTGGATTTTGGGAAGTTCCTGTTTTTCCACAAACTGCAATTCCAGGAATCGCTGCATTAGTTGCTGTTCCGCTCGTGGTAACTTTTTCCATTCCATCGATGATTGGTTGGAAGTATTTTTCGTTAATTCTGACTTTTTTAGGATCTGCTTTTTCAAAAAGCATTTCTTTTTCATTTTCTCTATATCCTTTGATCAGATGTGGTTTGTGATACCAACCTTTATTCGCAATAATTGCAGCAAGGTTAGCCATTTGCAACGTAGTTAATTCAATTTCACCTTGTCCAATTCCAATGGAAGTAATAGTCGGTGATCGCCAACTTCCTTTCTCGCGAGGGTACATGAAATCGTAAGTTTTTGCCGTAGGAATATTCCCTTTTGCTTCGTGCGGATAGTCTACATTCAACGTTTGACCTAAACCAAAATCTGCCCAATAACTTGCTAATGTATCCAATCCTGCATAGGGATTAGTATAGCCAAATTTATCCACCGCATTTCTTAATAAATGAAAAAAGTAGGTATTGCAAGAATGTTGAATAGCAGTTTCGATATTAGGAACTGGTCCACTATGGTGGCATCTTTGATGCCGACCATTATTGTTAAAGTAACCAGGACAATTTATATATCGATTAGGAGTAGTGACTCCCATTTCCATGGCTGCTAAGCCCATAACTGTTTTGAAAATAGAGCCTGGAGGATATTTTGCCTGAACCGCACGATCAAAAAATGGTTTTAATGTATCTGACTGCAATTGCTCAAAAGCTTCCCCTCTTTTTCGATTGATGGTCAGAATATTTGGATCGTAAGTTGGCATACTTGCCATTGTCAAAATCTCTCCAGTTCGAGGTTCGATAGCAACGATACTTCCAGTCTTATTGACCATTAGTTGCTCGGCATAGGCTTGCAATTCAATATCAATTGAAGAGATTAAATTTTTCCCTGAGATGGCTGGTCGATTATCTTTTCCTCCTCGATAAGCACCTACCTCTCGGCCTCGATTATCTTTCAAAATCAACTCTCGTCCTTTTTCTCCTCGAAGACTTTCTTCATATTGAAATTCTAAACCACTTGCTCCTATATAATCTCCACTTTTATATTTGCCATCTGATTTATCAATTTGAAAAGAATTTACCTCACTAATATATCCTAACAGGTGAGCTGCATTTGGATAAGGGTAAGATCGAACATTTCGAACTTGAACAAAAAAACCAGGATATTCAAAAAGGTGTTCTTGAAATCGAGCGAAAGTTTCAGTAGATATTTTTTTGAGAAAAGTGGTTGGTTGACGTTTATCGTATCTATTACTTTTCCAGTTTTTATTGGTATTTTTTATAAAATCCTTTTTGGTGATATTGAGTAGTTCACAAAATTCAAGTGTATCCATCTTGGGATCAATTTGACTGTAAGTAAACATCAAATCGAACATTGCATTATTGTTGACTAATAATTTATCGTTTCGATCAAAAATTAGCCCTCTGGAAGGATATAAAATGTTAGTTCCAAAAGTAGCAGCTTCAGCATATTCACTCGAACTTTTATCCCATACTTGAATGTAAAATGCTTTTCCTAACAATACAATTGCGGAAAGGAAAAATATGAATTGAATCACTCGTTGTCGATATAATAAAGTATCTTTCATTGGACTTTATTCGTTTGACGTTGAAGGTTAGACGTTTTACGGTCGCCTGTAGTTTTTTGAAAAAATTAAAATTCTAAACAAAAATCTTTTCACTAATCTCTTGGATTAACAATCCTCACATACAATAATATTATAACGTAAGAAACTATAAAACTTGATATAGTTCTCAATACAATTTCTAACCAATATACATGAGTAAAAACACTTACGATAAAATAAAATAAAAAATGGAAAAATAATAATGAACTCGAATAAATCAAAAACCAAACAAATCCATAGTTTTTGATATTAGGACTATGATTAATGTTATAACCTCCTCTTGGAGTCAATATTTTTAACACAATAGGACGAAGAAATGCTAGAAAAACTGTAGCACTTGCATGAACACCATAAGATGTATAAAAAATATCTACAGCCATTCCGATCAAAAATCCTAGAAAGATTAAAAGTGGATCTGGAATCCGAATGGGTAACAGTAAAATAAATAATGGATAAACCATCACATGGACATAATTAAAATCACCCCATCCAACAGTCATTTGTCTAAATACCAAGACTTGAATAAATACTAAGAATATGAATCGTAAGGAATGTGTAAGTGTAGTGTTATTCATCGTCTTTCCCCTCCTCTATATCTTTAAAATCTTCTCTAAATAAGTTATTTATAATGTTCACGTATCGAACTGTACTCAAATCATTAAATAATTCTATTGTAATAGAATGAAAATTTCCACCTTGAGAGTCTTCTTCTATTTCTTTAATTTTTCCAATTGGAAGTCCTCCTGGAAAATAAGAAGAAGCACCACTTGTTTGAATGATATCGCCAATTTTTGGGTTTAAGTGTTTTGGAATATATTTCAACTCCATCAATTTTGGGTTTCCAATACTTGTCCACACCATTGTACCAAATGCATTTAGTCTTTCAATTTTCGCACTAATTTTTGAGTCTCTATGTAATATTGACATTACTTTAGAATACCGATTATTGGATCTAATCACGATTCCCACTATACCTCTATTATCAAAAACTCCCATTCGAGTATTGATGCCATCTCTGATCCCTCTATCTAATGTCAAAAAATTATTGGGTAGGTTGATTGTATTAAGAATGACTTTTGCAGAAGTGTAAGTATATTGTTGTTCGTAATCTTCTGTAGAATATTTTGCTGAGTCTTGCTTAATTGTTTTTAAAAACTTAGCCTCGTCTTGTTGTTGTTTTAATTCTGCTATTACTCCTGACAAACTATCATTAACTGCTGACAAGTTCCAAAATTGAGTAATTTCATCCCAACCATGAGTCATACTATCTGACATGATGTTTCTGGAATTATGGTAAATTTCTCTTTGATCCTTGTTGAAAGTTACCACTAGCGAAAGACAGATGACTTCCAAAATTAAGAAAACCAAAATCCCTCCACTTCTCGTAAATATTGCAATTATTTGTCTCATGACCAAGGAAAATAAATAATGATTAATGGTTAACACCATTTGCAAAATTCACCATTCACCATTCACCATTCACAGTTAACCATTAAATTTTAAACACTTTTTCTATCTATCAAAAAGGAAAATCGATCTGAATTTTTCAAAGCAATTCCCGTTCCTCTCACTACTGCTCGTAATGGATCTTCTGCCACATGAACTGGAAGTTTTGTTTTCGCCTCAATTCGTATATCCAAACCTCGTAACAATGCTCCTCCGCCAGTTAAGTGTAAACCAGTTTTGTAAATATCTGATGCTAACTCGGGCGGTGTAGTTTCCAATGCCCGCAAAACAGCATCTTCAATTTTACTAATAGATTTATCTAGTGCATGAGCTATTTCTGTGTAAGCTACATAAATTTGTTTTGGAATACCTGTCATCAAATCTCTCCCATTCACCGCATAATCATCAGGAGGTGTTTCTAATTCATGTAATGCAGAACCAACATGGATTTTAATTTGCTCAGCAGTTCTTTCTCCGATCAAAATATTATGCTGACGCTTCATGTAGTTCATGATATCATTCGTAAATTCATCTCCAGCAATTCGGATAGATTGATCACATACAATTCCAGACAATGCAATAACTGCAATCTCTGTCGTTCCACCTCCTATGTCAATAATCATATTTCCAATTGGCTCTTCCACATCAAGACCAATTCCAAGTGCCGCCGCCATCGGTTCATGTATCAAATAAGTCTCTTTTGAATCTACATGATCTGCAGAATCAAAAACTGCTCTCTTTTCCACTTCTGTAATTCCAGATGGAATACAAATAACCATTTTCAAATGAGTAAAAAACTTACGTCGATTTCCAGCCATATTAATCATTCCTTCGATCATACTTTCTGCCGCTTGAAAATCTGCAATTACTCCATCTTTCAAAGGTCTGATTGTTTTTATATTGTCATGTGTTTTTTCATGCATTTGCATCGCCTTCCTACCAACTGCAATCGTTTCCCCAGTTGATCTATTCAATGCTACGATTGAAGGCTCGTCTATCACTATATTTCCGTCTTGGATAATCAGCGTATTTGCTGTTCCCAAGTCAATTGCTAATTCTTGAGTAAAAAAATTAAATAATTTCATTTATAATTTCTCTATTTTTTAGTCTGTTTTTTTGATTAAAAAAAACTTTTAAAACGGTTACAAACGCTTTTAAAAATTTGGGGTGAAGATAGCAAAAAATATTTGAAGTTCTTAGTTGATTTTTGAAGTAAGAATCAGCAAGAAATATCCAATATTCAACAAGGAATAACCAATCTCCAATTTACCAAAATGGTCTTTTTTTAGCTGTTGGAGATTGGTTATTCCTTGTTGAATATTGGATATTAAAAACATCAAATTCCAACTACCACTTCCCACATCTTTTCTTCCTTTAAATATTTTTGAGACAGCAGCATCAATTCCTCTGCGGTAATCGATTGTACTCGACTGACCATATTTTTAAAAAAGTCTTTTGGTAAATTTTCAGTTCTTGATATTTTCACCAATTCTGCAACATTAAATGCACCATCCAAATTTGTCAAAAAGAATCCCATCAAGTAATTTTGCACCATTTTCAATTCTTCTTTTTTGATTGGTTCCTTTTTCAATTTATCAAACTCTCCATAAATAGCCTCCAAAGTCGGTTTGACAAATTCATTTCCCACTTCCGTTCCTACATAAAAATATCCATCAAAATGCATTGGATCCAAAGCCGAAAAAATATTGTACGTATACCCTTTCTTTTCTCTAATTGTTGACATCAATCTTGAACCAAAATATCCGCCAAGCATCGTATTTAAAATATAAAAATCAATATAATCTTCATGATGCCGATTGAACAATTTACACCCTAACCTAATTGCAGTTTGAAGCGTATCAGGTAAATGAATTTTCACTTTTTCCGCAGCAGGATATGCCGTGATCACTTTGCTTTTTACTACTTCTTTTTTTACCAACGTTTTCCCAATATATTCATTGAGTAAATGAATAATTTTAGGACTCGTTTTTCCACTAATTACAATCTTACAATTTCCTGCATGAAAGTTTCGGTCAAAATGATGCAACAACTCTTTGCGCGATAGATCATCATAAGTTCCCGCATGACTATTATATCCATAAGGATGTGTAGACGAAAAAATATTTTCTGTAACTGCTCGATATGCCACCACATCATTTTTAGTCAAATCAACTTGGAGTCGCTGCTTATTATTTTTCTTAAAAATTTCTAACTCTTCTTCTGGAAAAGCAGGTTCCAATAAAATTTCAGACA
This sequence comes from Saprospiraceae bacterium, assembly GCA_045106765.1. Taxonomy (GTDB): domain Bacteria; phylum Bacteroidota; class Bacteroidia; order Chitinophagales; family Saprospiraceae; genus CAJQQY01. Next base: position 90,691 of record JBGCFD010000015.1, read on the forward strand.
ACACACTCAACAACTTTTCAAAGTGTTTTGTCAAACTATACAAAACAATATTCGACGTATCTAAATTGACGGGCACACTCATCGTTCCTCCATAAAAATCTATCATCTCATGAATCTCTGATCCTTTCCTTTTTTTCGTCCCTTCTCGAAGCAATGCTGAAGTGGTTCGAGCCACCAACTTTTGATGCTCAAACGGGCGACCTGCATGGAAAATAATTTCCATTTTCAATATCTCTTGAGTCCCCATGTTTACTTCATAAACGGGAATTCCATTATCCAACTGATGTTCCTCATAATCAGGAATATGAATATTAGATATATCTTTAATCTTAGGCTGAATTGATCTATCTGGCATCTTCTATTTTCATTTAAAAAAAGTGCGCAAATTTACTCTTTTTTTCTAATAATTTTATTTATAAAACGAACCCCGAACCATGGATTTCAAGAGGGGCTTGTTCATGGTTCATAGTTCGTTTTCCATTAAAAAAGTTATTAACATTATGTTGATGATTTATTGGAAAAATATGGTTCCTAACACGTATTTTTGCAGACTGATATTAAAGGACTTAAAATCGTCCATCCTTAAAAATTGAAAAAAATAGAACCACTATGAAGTTCAGCGTATCCTCATCTGATTTATTAAAGCACCTCCAAGTAGCGAGCGGAGCCATTGGATCCAATCCTGTCTTACCTATCCTTGAAGATTTTTTATTTACAATAGAAGGTAGAAATTTGACCATTTCAGCAACTGATTTGGAAACGTCTATCGTTACTACCGTTGATGTAAACTCTGACGGAAATGGTCGGGTAGCTGTGCCTGCAAGAATATTGTTAGATACATTAAAAGAATTGCCTGGACAGCCAGTTACATTCAATGTCAATGAAGAAAACTATGGCATCGAAATCACTTCGGCTTATGGAAAATATAAGTTAGCAGGTGAGAATGGAGATGAATTTCCAAATATTCCTCAAGCAGAAGAAGTGGATACGGTAACCTTAAATTCAAGCTTATTAGGGAAAGCAATTTCCAAAACTTTGTTTGCGACAAGTAATGATGATTTGCGACCTGCGATGACTGGAGTTTACTTGCAAGTGGATTTTAATAAATTGACATTCGTCGCGACTGATGCTCACAAGTTGGTAAAATATACTTTCTCCAATGTCAACAGTCAAGTGTCTACTTCTTTTATCATTCCTAAAAAAGCGTTGAATCTTTTAAAAGGTTCTTTGCCAAATGATGAAGATTTAAAATTGTCATTCAACAATGCAAATGCATTTTTTAGTGCTGGAAATATTCACTTAGTTTGTCGATTGATTGATGCACGTTACCCAGATTACAATGCAGTAATTCCAACGGATAATCCAAATACTTTATCCGTTCCAAGAAGTGATTTTCAAAACTCACTTAAACGTATCGCAATCTACGCGAACAAAACGACGAATCAAGTTATTTTAAATATCACAGAAAGTAGTTTAACTGTTTCTGCACAAGATTTAGATTTCTCTAACGAAGCAACAGAGCAACTGCCATGCACCTATAATGGTGATCCTTTGACAATCGGTTTCAATGCAAAATTTTTGATCGAGATGTTAAACGTTTTGGATACCGAAGAAATCAAAATGGAACTTTCCACTTCGACTCGAGCTGGAATTCTTCACCCAACTGAAAAAGAAGAAGGGGAAGATATTTTGATGCTTGTAATGCCGGTGATGTTAAGTAACTAGATGATTAGTAAATTCAGGTAATCAGTTTATTGTTTCCGACGTTCCAAATAAACTGATTACCTGATTCTCCAATTTCCTAATCAACATGAACAAAGAATTCTCCCTCAATATTCTTTTCCTCATTTCCATTAATCTCCTGATTAAACCATTCTTTATTTTTGGTATTGACCGTACTGTTCAAAATGTAGTCGGGACCGAAACTTATGGAATCTATTTTACGCTTTTAAGTTTGACCTATCTTTTTGGAATCATCAATGATTTTGGAATTCAGAATTTTAACAATCGTTCCATTTCTCAGAACCCGAATTTGCTCCAACAATACTTTCCCAATATTTTGGCGATAAAAACTTTGCTTGGTGGCACATATTTAATCGTTATTTTTATGATGGCTTGGGTCTGGAAATATGATTTTGATGTGTGGCATGTTTTACTCTTTCTTTCCATCAATATGATTTTAGCACAATTTATTTATTACTTCCGAAGTAATATTTCTGGTTTGGGAATGTATCGAATTGATAGTGTGATTTCAGCTTTAGATAAATTACTGATGATTTTTATTTGTGGCGCATTGCTCTGGCTACCTATCTTTTCTGGGAAATTTCAAATTGAATGGTTTGTTTATGCACAGACTGTTTCGTTTTTTCTCACCGCACTCCTTGCTTTTTTTATCGTAAAAAATAAACTCGTAGCACCTTCTTATAACATTGATTTTACATTTATAAAAAGTATTTTGAAAAAAAGTGCACCATACGCTTTGGTCATTTTTTTAATGTCCATTTACACTCGAATTGATGTCGTGATGGTGGAGCGGATTTTGGAAAATGGAGAAGAAGAATCTGGGATATATGGAGCAGGTTATCGACTATTGGATGCGAGCAATATGGTCGGATTTTTATTCGCAGGATTGTTGTTGCCAATGTTTGCAAAAATGTTGAAACAAAAAACTTCTGTTTTGCCCTTAGTAAAGATGAGTGCGCTGATGATTTGGTCAGGTGCAATCACCTTGAGTGTAGCCACCTTTTTTTTCCAAAACGAAATTGTCGAACTTTTATATATCGAAGCAACACCTTATTGGGGAGAAGTTTTAGGTATTTTGATGTTGAGTTTTATTGCGGTGAGTGGGACTTATATTTTTGGAACATTGCTGACTGCCAATGGAAGTTTGCAAAAGATGAATTACATTTTAGTCTTTGCAGTTATTCTAAATATTATTTTCAATTTTATTCTAATTCCAAAATATGGTGCATTAGGAGCAGCTTGGACAACACTTGTTACTCAATTTTTTTCTATGCTTGCGCAAGTATTTTTAGCAAAAAAAGAATTTGGTTGGAAAACTAATTTTAGAGAAATCATCCGCATCTTAATTTTTTGTATTTGTATTGTTATAATTATTTATACTTGTTATTACTTTTTAGATTTTAATTGGATGATTCGATTTGGGTTGAGTTTATCAATTGGAATTGGTTTAGCATTTTTATTAGGTTTATTAAATATTAAATTTGCTTTCGATTTTTTTAAAAGTAAATTCTAACCTTCCCATGAAATATTTTCTGTTCTCTTCGGTTTTAAATGAAAAAAATCGCTATGAAAAAAATCACCTACCTTACCCTTCAACCTTTTATTTTAATAATCATTTGTTTATTTTTTTCTCAAACTAGCTTTTCCCAAATTAAAAAAGGGAAACGAATTATTGGTTCCACTACAGGAATTTTAAAAGATTTAAGTGGTGGAAATAATTTCGCTTTTATTGAAGACGTAAAATTTAGTTTGACATTGACACCAAACTTTGGATATATGGTTTCTGATAAAATGATGATTGGAAGTCAAACCTCCTTCAGCATTGAAAATGGAGATGGATCAACATTTTTAACTTTTGGACTGATACCATTTATGAGAGTGTATCTATATTCTAAAAAATCAACTCATTTTTTTGCCGAACAAATGCTTGGCGTTGCTGGTATTCATGCAACGGCAGAAGAATTGAATTTTGCTTTTTTAGCAGGAGCTGGACTTGGAGTAAATTATTTTATAACTGAAAATATTGCTTTAGAAGGAACCATTCGAGCTTCTTTTGCTCAGTTTAATATTAATCGAAATTTAGATTATGGGATTCGATTTGGTGCTCAACTTTTTTTAAATCAAAAAAACAAAAAATAGACTCACAGCATTTTCTAATTAAAAAGAGTTATTATTATAAATTGCCAAATCATCCTCTCTTTAATTTTCAATAATAATTTAACATCAACCACCAATTATTCTACTTTTGAAATTGGTAACTTTGTTTCTGTCTTAATTTTTAACTAAATATAATCTTTATGAAAAAAATAAATTTACTTTTCATCCTTATGGCCTTCACAGGATTCTCTACTTCTGCTCAACTGAACAGCACCGAGTTCGAAAAAAATTTTGCTAACTTAATGAATACCAAAAAGAAAGCTGAAGAAACGCAAGGCTCACCATATATATTTGATGAGTGGGAAAGTGGAGTGGTCGTTTTTAAAGGAAATGAAGGCGGAGAATTTAAGAATATAAAAATTGATCTGATGAATAATCAATTAGAGGTTTTATATATGAATACCGAAAAAGTTTTACCAGCCACAGATTTTAATATGGTTAAACTTAATCGTCCAGATCTCAATGTCAACACCTTCTTTAGAAATGCTGCTGATTTCAAATACAATGGAAAACAATTAAAAGGTTTTGCACAAATTACTCCAGTTGGAGAAAATTTTAAAGTCGTAACCGTGCATTCCGTTCGAATCATTCAATCAAATATGAATGCTAAGATTGTTGGCGCAAGTCATAGAAAAAGATTAGCTAGAGAGAAAAAAACTTTTTTCTTAAAAAAAGGAAAGCTGTACCGAATCAAAAAGAAGAAAGATGTTTATAAGATCTTAACTAAAAAGCAAAAAAAATTAAAAGCATATATTTCTGATCATGATCTAAGTGTAAAGAAAGAAGCTGACTTAGTTAAGATTCTTGAATATTACGAATCAATATAATTTTATTTTTTTGGAAAAACCGCAAAAGGGAAATTCTCTTTTGCGGTCTTTTATTTTAAACTTTTCCTTCCACATAATCTCTTAAGTATTCAAAGTGTTTTCCTAAATCTCCATTCTCGGCAACACTTGCTCTTTCAATAACTCCGCCTTCTTTTTGTTCCAACAATTCTTGAAAAATATGTTCGATAAATTGTTCCCCAAATGCTTGCGAAGCATCTCGTGGTAATTCATTTGGCAAATTATCAATCGTCATCATATCAATTACATTTACTTGATGTGGAATTGCCTCTGCTTCAGTAATTGGATCATATCCAAAAACTGGATTCGCAATAGTCGATGCTCGAAGGGTTGAAGGTATCGAAGCAACTGGTGCAATATCACAAGTTACATCAGCGATCACCTTGATCCGAAAATTGCTCTTCTTCATCTCTTTCTTGGTAAAAAAAGTAGGCGCTTTGTTATCCCAAAAAATTCCATTGATCATCAAATCACTTGCTTGTATATAAGGTGTAAAAATAGACTCGTAATTTTGAGGGTTTTGGAAAAAATCTTGAAGCTCGAAAGTCTCTCCATTTTTATGAGCTACATAATCAATACAATCTAGTTGAGTAAAAACAGCATGTTGAAATTCATTTTCTATAAAATCTTCAGGTGAAACCTTTTCAATATCCATATCCTCCAAAACTTGTGCTGCGCCATTGGCTACTCTTCCCGTACCTGTAACTACAATTTTCATTGGTGGCAAATCCAGTTTTTTATAAATACTTTTTGCCTCAGCGTAATCATGGCAATCTTTCATCCGTTTTAAGTTGAACTCTCCAGTTCGATTACCATAAGTCATCACTCCATTATGCGCACCAACCATCCCAGCAAATTTTCCAAAAGCAATAAGTCGTTGCCCTTTTTCATTAGTCAAAACTTCGTAATCAAGTAGTCGAATATTCTTTTCCAAAATCGCTAATAGTAAATCTCGATTATACGATTGTTTTTTTATCGTATGCGAAAAGAAGAAATAGGTTTTATTCGATACCAATTGTTCAATTGGTACTTCTTTAACTCCCATCAAAATATCGCAATCTGTGAGGTCTTCTCGGAGAAAAATTCCAGCTTTTTGATACGATTCATTATCGAAACATCTATTTGGGGATGGTTGTACAATGATTTGTACTTTTCCTGACTTGTTTAAAAAAGCACATTGTTCAGGTGTCAAAGGCACTCGTGAATCAGGTGGTACTTTTCCTTCTCTAATTACTCCAATCTTCATATATCACAATTTATTTTATTTAATACAATTAAAACCTACTAATATAAAATTTAAAATATATTTCTAAATGTCACAACTAACCTACTTTCTAAAATTTCACTAAAAAAAATCAACTTTTTTTACAAAAAAAGAAACCGTGACAGCAAAAAAATGGACTTTGGCATAGGAATTGCACCTTTTTCATCAAACATACAAAAGTAGGTTTTCTTAAAAGAAGGAACCTATACAAACATACTTTTTACAATTTGAGAAAACGAAATCCTAACTACCTCCCTATTACTTTCCCCTAACTAGTACCTGGATATTCGTGATAATTAATCAAAATTGCTTGGCAACTTAATGTAGTCAAAGCAGACCAAATTTAGACAAAATCATGAAAATGCTGACGTTTTGTTTTGTAGTTATTTTGCTAGCAATTTTTGCTAGTATATTAAATAGTAAACCGGTAATAAATCTCAAACATCTTGGAATTTTATCTGCAAAACATTTCGCCCACATTTTTTATTTGAATGAACTTGGCAATATTTTAATGATTGATTTTGATATTTTAGCTGATCGAATTCAGACAGTAAAAATAACCAAAAATGGAGAATTTGTAAAAATAGAGGATGTATCAGATCTGCCCGAAGATAGCATTTATGAATTGGATTTAAACTTATTAAGTAAAGGAAAATATACGATTGAATTGATTACTAACACACACCAATCAATTTCAAACGAGTTAAAAATAAATTAGTTTTAGTTAGTTTTTTGGATTCTCTTTGCAATCGCTCTGACCTTGGTCGGAGCGATTTTTTTTGTAAGAAAGTAAAAGTGTTTCTTTATTTTTGAAAATGAAAACTATCAAACCTCTTCTACTTTTTTTTTCGATCTTGCTTGCTTTACAAAAATCTTATGGACAGAATTATCAATTTTTCATTGATCCAAATTTTTCAAGTATTAGTTCTGCTGAATCTCTGTCGAGTATTCATCATATATTAAATACTACTGAGACCTCACTTTTTCCAAACAAAATTGGAAAGAACATTAAATCTAAATTTGGCAGAAAGGTAGCCAACTTAGGTTATCGTTTTGGAAAATTAATGGTGCTAGAAGTTCCGATTGATGGGTTAATTATGATGAATCAATATGTGATTTTTGGATATGGTTATCGATATCGGACTCATGGGTATCTCCAAAATAGATTTGTCATTGATGCTCCACTTCCTTATGGAAAAGGAAGTGGTTCTGCTCGGCAAGGCACTTTGAAAATGCCCCGTACAAGAAGTACACATGAATTAATAACCTTTTACTCAGGGGGTATCGAGTCCACAAAAATTCTAAATAATACTATTTCTAAACGATGGATTTTATCTGATTCTATTCATTTTAGAGAAGCAATGCTTTGTGTTCGGGCTTTTAACAAAACTCATTATCCTTTACTTTTTTTAAAAAATTTCACCTCCCCTACTTACGATCTTCAATACTATATTTCCAATGTTAATAATTTTTATGGTTATCAAGATATAGACGAATGGAAGCTTACTCCTCAACGTTTTAGAAAAATATCTTTGCTTAATTTTTTAAATCCATTTGTCGGATTTGCGTTTTTGACTTCGGCTTTAGACTATGGTTGGTATGGAAGAGCGTATGGAAAATTGAGATGGTTTAGGTTTGGGAAAGTTCGTTATCTCCCTTCAGTTAGAATTGGGTTGACGCCATTTGGGGATGAAGTTTATTTTGAATCTTTTTTCAAAAAAAGTAAACACGCTCTTCGATTCTATTATCGACATGGAAATCCTGTTTTTGAAAAATCTAATGGATTTGGTGTCGAAACTTTTAATGCTTTTAATTTTTCAGGGAAAATTAAATTGGACTTTCAACTAGATATTTGGAGCCAACCTGAATTAGAATTAGGAGGTGAAACGATTCGATTATCTTCCAAGGGATTGGGCAATCTGATGAAAGTAAATTTCCAAGTTAGACTTTTTAATATTTCTCAACCGGTTTATTTATCAGGTCAATTCGGATATAAGACAGATGGATTTATTGAAGGAGAACCTTTGCGGAAAGGAATAATTTTAAGGGGTGGGTTTTCTTATGATTTTGGGGGAAATTAATTTTCAAAATTAAATTATTATCATTTTTAAACTCTTTGGAACTTTTTTAAACTCATTTTAGTTCTGATACATCAACTTTTTTTAAACCTAAAATTCATTTTTAAAATGAGCAATCTATTTTTTACCTCTGACCACCATTTTGGTCACAAAAACATTATCAAATTTTCCAATCGTCCTTTTAAAGATGCTGATGAAATGGACGAAATCATGGTTCAGCGTTGGAATGAAAAAGTAAAATCTGAAGATGAAGTTTATCATTTGGGTGATTTGGCTTTTCGTTCAAAAGGCAGCATCAAAAAAATATTGGATCGACTGAATGGAAAAATTTATCTCATCAAAGGGAATCATGAAAAGCAAGCCTTGACTTATAAATTTCGCTTCGAATGGATCAAAGATTATTTTGAACTCGTTGTGGATGATCCTGAATTTAAGCGAGGTTATCAGATGATTGTTTTATTTCACTATGCAATTAAACAATGGAATAAAAAACATCATGGGAGTTATCATTTGTATGGTCATTCGCATGGTTCTTTGCCTGATGATATTCATACACAAGCGTTTGATATTGGAGTGGATTGTCATGATTTTTATCCGCTGTCGTATGCTGAAGTGAAGGAGATTATGAAGACCAAAGAATGGGTGCCGCCATTCGCGAGAGAGAATCGGTAAATAGAAAACGGCTCATCCATTCCTGAATAAGCCGTTTTCTTTATCTTAAAATGATCGAAGACTATCCTCCAAAATCATCGAATGCTACATTTTCTTCAGGGATTCCCCAATCATCTGCCATTTTGATAACAGACTGATTCATCATTGGAGGTCCGCAGAAGTATAATTCTAATTCTTCCGGTTCTGGATGTTTACTCAAGAATTCATCAATTACAACATTGTGAACATAGCCCTTGAATCCATCACCTTCTGGATCATCTAAATCTTTTTTTAATACCCAGTTATCTTCTGGTAGTGGACCATCTAGAGCAACCGCAAATTTAAAATTAGGGAACTCCTTTTCTATTTCTCTAAATTCTTCGACATAGAATAACTCTTGTCGAGTTCTACCACCATAGAAAAAAGTTACCTTTCGACCTGTTTTTAAGGTATGGAACAAATGGTATAAGTGAGAACGCATCGGTGCCATTCCTGCACCTCCACCAACATACAACATCTCTGCTTTTGTAGGCTTGATGAAAAATTCACCATATGGACCAGAAATCGTTACTTTATCACCTGGCTTGCGACCAAACACATATGAAGAACAAATACCTGGATTAACTGGTAGATATCCTTCCCATTTACGTTTTCCTGCACTATCTACACCCCATTTGAGAGGAGGAGTTGCAATACGAATTGTCAAAGATACAATATCTCCTTCCGCAGGGTGATTTGACATAGAATAGGCTCGAAAAACTTCCTCGTCATTCTTCATGGTCAAGTCCCACATTTTAAAATTATCCCAATCCTTTTGGAATTTATCTGGTGTATCATGATATTTTGGATGTGCCGTAATATCCATTGACTTAAATGGTACTTCTATCTTAGGTACATCTACTTGAATATAACCTCCTGCTTCAAAATCAAGGTTCTCTCCTTCTGGAAGTTTTACAATAAACTCTTTGATAAATGTTGCGACATTATAGTTAGAGATAACTTCACATTCCCATTTTTTAATTCCAAAAATTTCTTCTGGAATTCTAATTTCCATGTCTTCTCGAACTTTTACCTGACATGCAATTCGCATGTTTTCCGCTACTTCTTTTCTTGACAAGTGATTTAATTCTGTAGGTAAAACATCTCCACCACCGCTATCAATATGACATTCGCACATCGCACAAGTTCCACCACCACCACATGCTGATGGAAGGAAAATATTTTCCCCAGAAAGTACGGTCAATAATGACGAACCAGGTTGTACCAAAAGTGGATTTTCTGTATCACCATTTACGATAATGGAGACATTTCCTTGAGGTACTAATTTCTTTCTTGCTTGAATTAACATTATTGATAACAATAATATTACGGCAACGAATACCATCCATGCAAAAGCTAATGTTGTAATACTAAATAAAAGCATATTACTTATTTGAGTTTTACAAAAAATTGATTTTTTATGTCAGTCAATCGAAAATCAAAAGTTTCACTTCCTTTGGTCGTTTTTATTTTGATTTTAGGTTGACAATGATTTTTTTTGTAAAACAGTTAATGAACTAATTAATTAATTTCCTACGGAATAAACCGTTGGATCGATTCCCATCAAACTCATAAATGCCATCCCCATCAATCCAGTTAAAATAAACGCCATCCCTAATCCACGTAATGCTGGTGGAACATTTGAATATCTTAATATTTCTCGAATTGCAGCCACAGCAATAATCGCTAAGAACCATCCAAACCCACCTCCTAAACCAAACGCAACAGATTCTGAAAGGTTGTATTCTCGCGAAACCATGAATAGTGAACCTCCCAAAATCGCACAGTTTACGGTAATCAATGGAAGGAAAATACCCAATGAATTATATAATGAAGGAGAAACCTTTTCTATCACCATCTCCACCAACTGTACCATTGAGGCAATTACAGCAATGAATAAAATAAAACGTAAGAAGGTTAAGTCTGTTCCAAAAACTCCAGTTTCTCCTAATAAATATTCGTTAATCACCCAGTTGATTGGCATAGTTACCGCCAATACAAAGATTACTGCTAATCCTAATCCAAAAGCTGTTTTCACAGTTTTTGACACGGCAAGGAAAGAACACATTCCAAGGAAATAGGCCAAAACCATATTTTCAATGAATGCTGATTTTATAAAAACATTAAAAAATTCCATTTTGAATTTTATTTATTTTTTTGTAAAAATAGAAACTAAAACTGCTTAAGAAATATCAACCAATTTTGGATTTCTACTTCTTTGCCACCAGATGAAAATTCCGATGATAAACATTGCTGCTGCTGGTAGAACCATCAAGTTGTTATTTGCATACCAACTAAAATAACTTCCAAATCCACTTTCTGCTGCAGTATTGATCCAGTAGGAAGTCGTAGCATTATTTGCTCCAATGATAAATATCTCCGCCGGGCTTCCTACGAATAATGTTCCTTTTCCAAATAACTCTCTGAAAAAAGCTACAATCAATAAAATCAAACCATAACCTAATCCATTCCCAATTCCATCTAAGAAAGATTTCCATGGTCTGTTGGCCATAGCGAATGCTTCCAAACGTCCCATTACGATACAGTTAGTAATGATCAATCCAATGAATACAGAAAGTTGTTTGTAGACTTCAAAGCTAAATGCTTTCAATACTAATTCTACTACAGTTACCAAAGTTGCAATGATTACCAATTGGACAATCATTCGAACTTGTGTTGGAATATTATTTCGAAGTAAAGAAGTCGCCAAACTTGAAAATGCACACACAAAAACTACTGCTATAGAGATTACTAACGAAGGAAAAACCTGCGTCGTAACAGCCAATGCTGAACAAATTCCCAAGACCTGAATGGTTACTGGATTATTGTCCATCAATGGATCAGTAATTAATTGCTTTTCTTTTTTTCCAAAAGGAAAGCTAGGCTCTTTAACTTCTACAACATCTGGAGTTGCTGTCTCTGCCATATTTTAATTATTTAAAAGTTTTTAAGAATTGAAAATGCGACTGCAAGATTTCAATTTCTATTATTTCATATTTTTTGCTGCTTCCAAGACTGGCTTGTAATTCGCCAACCCTTCTACAAACATATCAGTTACACCATCACCTGTGATCGTTGCTCCTGAAATAGAATCTACTTCGTGAGTTTTATCTTTAGCACCACCTTTTCTAACAATAATAGATTTGTAATCACCAGCTGCATTATAGATTTTTTTACCCTCGAATTGAGATTTGAAAGCAGGACTATCTTTAATCTCAGCTCCTAATCCCGGTGTTTCTCCTTTGTGGTCAAAGCTTACTCCAACGATAGTATTGAGGTCGCTTTTTAAAGCAACTGTTCCCCATATTTTATCCCAAAGTCCTTTTCCATAAACGGTAACAACGTAGAATTTTTCTCCTCCTTTTTCATAAACCCAAACTGGGAAAGCTCGTTCCTCAACTGCTAGTTTATTATTTTTATCTCGATTTTTTTCTAAGTCAATGGCAACCATATCTTGGATAGGATTTCCTTCATAATCAAAGACATATCCTTTTACTTTAGCGAACTCAGTTTCTACTTCTTCGTTCCCCCAATTTTTTGGATCTTCTCCAATTTCAGACTTAACAGCTGCCAAAACTCCTTTTTTATTAAAAATAGCTTCGTTGGCATCTGCTAGTGGTTTCGTCGCTTCTCGCAATCCAGTTAACCCTACGGCAACTATGGTAGTCATTACGAAAACAAACATTAAGACTTGATTTGTACTATGCACGTTTTAATCTTTTTGTCATGTTAGATTCTAACACGTAGTGATCAATAAGAGGAGCGAAAACATTCATAAATAATATCGCCAACATCCATCCTTCCGGATAAGCTGGGTTCATTACTCGAATGATTAATCCAACTGCTCCAATAAAAAATCCATAAATCCATTTTCCTCGATTCGTAGAAGCTGCTGTTACTGGATCAGTAGCCATAAATGCCATGGCAAAAAAGAAACTTCCCATATAGAAATGGTAGTACCATGGAATTTGCAAATAAGATAAACTTGGGTCTTCATAACCTGCAGTAAATCCATTCATCAACATGCCTGTCAAAGCACATCCTAAAATCATTCCTACCATTACTCTCCAACTGGCTACTTTCATTGCAACTAATGCTGCTGCACCAACTAAGATGAATGGTTTACAAGTTTCACCAATAGAACCTGGTAATCCTCCCCACCACATTTGTGTTGGCGTATATACTTCAGCTACTGCTGCCCATCCACCTGTTTTTGCTAAACCTAGTGGTGTTGCACCTGTGAAACTATCCACTACAGGAAGTCCACCTTCACCAAATGTTCTCCAACCGAATGTTTCAAATATCGAATCAAATATTCCATGTGACCACCAATGGTAATAGGAAATTTGTTCTTTAACTGGTTCGGGTAATGCAAGTTGTACTGGATCAAAAACTAATCCTGACACCCAAACTTCTTTTCCAGTAATCATGGTATCTCCAGCCATTTCCGTAGGATATGCGAAGAAGATAAATGCTCTTGCTAATAAGGCTACATTGAAAATATTCATTCCTGTTCCACCGAATGCTTCTTTTCCAATAATTACGGCAAATGCAACTGCCAATGCTAACCAAACCAATGGCACATCTGGCGGCATAATCAATGGAATCAATGCTCCTGAAACTAAGAATCCTTCCTCAATCGCGTGTCCTTTTTTAGCTGCATACCAAAACTCGATACCTAAACCAACTAAGTGTGCAACAACGAAAATCGGAATGAGTTGAATTAATCCATAAACGATT
>JBGCFD010000149.1:0-10516 GCA_045106765.1 Saprospiraceae bacterium
CTAAACGAGTCAAACTGGCGCGTTTAAGATCTGAAGAATTAGCCGACACCGCATCAATTCTTTTTGCCGATGGAAAGGCGTTGCAAGCAGTCCTAAAGAAATATACTAAAGATGCGGAAGATAATATCCTTCACCCTAAAAGAGAAAAACGAATTGGATTCATATTAGATAAACTAAAGAAATTTCAAGTTTAAAACTAAACCTTATTCAAACCAAATAAAACATTACCTCATGGCACCTCCAAAAAAGATTGGAAGAAATCGTGATTTTAATTCTGAGAAACTTAGTTCTTACAACAAATTTTCTGACGATTTTTCTTTCACTCCTCCAAATCTATATCGTGAAGATCTTCTATCATGGTATCATAAAAATATTGAAAAAAATCAAAGTGAATCTTCGTATTTAAAACTAAAATTAAATTTGGTTTACTATTACTTCCTCTTTTCAGTTATTATTTCTTTTATCGTTACTATTTTTCAGTTTACTCCTAGGAATATTGATGAGATGTCTTACTTCATTGTAATTCCAAATTTTATTGCGATAATAATCTCAAGTTACATTCTTATCCAAATTAATTATTTCACAAAAAGAGGTTTGCGAAACTTTAGGTACATGGTTGAAAAAAAAACCTTTATCCGTCTGGAGGATAAAAACTTAGATATCATAGATCCTATCTTTTGGGAGATAGCTAGAGATATGGAAGTTGACTATTCCGAAGTTCAATTTTGGAGATCTAATAGCAAAACCTATTTGCCAAGTATTGTAGAAGATGAAAAATTGATTAATGTGGTTTTGCCTATGAATTTCTTCCTACTCTGTTTAAAAGAACCTAACGAAGCAAAGGCTTTAATAGCTCACGAATTTGGACATGTTATTCAAAAAGATACTAACTATTGGTTGTATGTCGATTTTTTCGCCAATGGATTAAGAAAATACCTGTATCCATATATGCGTGTGGTACTTTGGTTTCAAGGTACTATATTATCATTAAATCTTTTAATTACCATAACTATGGGTTTAAATACAAATAATTTTTCAGAGGAGGCAATAGTACAGGTTCTAGTTCAATTGGTAGCAGTTTTAATAATTGTTCGAATCACTAATTTTTTAAAAGGAGCTCCTGCCAAAGTTAAAGCCTGTCGATTGGCTTCAGAAGAATTAGCTGATACAGCATCTATAATATATTCAGACGGAAAATCAATGATTGCAGTTTTAAATAAATATGCTCAAAATTCAATTGATGATATTTTGCATCCAGCAAAAGAAGAGCGAATAAAATATATGTTAAACCGAATCAAAAAGTACCAAATCTAATTTATTCTGAAATCAAAAAACTATGGCACTCATCAAACGTTTTTCTAGTAGCAAGGGATTCCTTTCAGGAACTGTTTCTGTAAGAACTAATAATGATGATATTTCAAAGGTTCCTTATTTAACTCGTGAACATTTGTTATCGTGGTATCATCTAAGTATCAAAAGTAACCAAGAAAAATCTAAGCTTCTAAGGAAAGACTTAAGATTTGTTTTTGGCTACTTAAGTCTTTCCACCATTCTAATTTTTAGCAATACTTTTTATTCCATTTTTATTGTAGATAAAGAGGAATCAACAACTAACTTTTTCTTTGTAGGATTTTTTTTAGTAGGCTTAATTCTATTCATTTATTTAGTACGTCTCTATCTTTTCGTTAAAAGGGGAATGAGCACCTTTCAACGAAATGTAGAGAATAAAAACTTCCTTCCTCTTTCTAATTTGGAAGGTGAGTTTATGGAAAAATTATTTATGAAACTTGCCAATGATATGAACATTGATTTCGAACGTGTTGTCTTTTGGCGTTCAAGTAGTAAGACTTATTTGCCAAGTATTGTGGAAAGCAAAAAACTAATTAATGTTGTTTTACCAATGAACTTTTTTCTTTTATGTGTTAAAAATCCAGATGAAGTTAAAGCTCTGATGGCACATGAATTTGGCCATGTCCTTCAAAACGATACTAACCTCTGGTTATTTGTAGAAGTATTTTCAAAAGGAATGAAGAAATTTTTCTATAAAGCCGTAAAAGGTATTTTTGACTCTTCGTATTACTCAGCAATTGCTAGTCCTTTTATAATTATCATTCTTTTATTGATGGACAAAAATCCAAATTACTTAAATCAATTTGGTACGTTGATCATTAATCTTTTGATCATTCTTTTACTTTATCGTTTAGTTAAAATTCTAAAGAAAGCTCCTAATCAAGTCAAAGTTTCAAGACGAAAATCAGAAGAACTAGCTGACACCGCTTCCATTCTTTTTGCTAATGGCTTGGCGATGGAAGATGTTTTAAAAAAATATGCAAGAGATTCTGACGACGAAATGATTCACCCAAAACGAGCAGAACGTGTGAGAGTCATTATGGACAAATTAAGAAAATACCAGATTGTAATTAACAGAAAATCATTTTAAAAGAATAGCGACTAAAATTGAAACTAATTTTAGATTTTTTTTTGTTATTCCAAATTTAGAATATATTCAGACCTTTCAAATAAATAATCAACTTGTAAACAGATTTACTTCACCAACAACCAATAAAGCAATATGCCATTTTTTAATAAATTTTCAACAAGTAATAGACTACCTACCATTACCAAAATATTGAGAGAAAGAGAGCAGGCAAATAGATCTAAACCTAAAACATTTAAAATAGATCATTTACATAAATGGTATCAAAGCGGAATTACCACCAATCGTTTTCGATCCGCGGAAATAAAGAAAAAGCTTTACCAAGTATCTGCTTTCTTTATTTTTGTAATTTTGTATTACGGGTTTATTGCCATTTACTATTTTAACCTTTTTGAATTTGATGTAGGAGTCATTTCCTTCCTTATTTTTCTTTATAGCATTTTGTTTCTAGTTGGTGTAGTAGCTGTGTATAGAATGATATCCTTCACTTCAGAAGGAATAACATCTTTTATTAGAAATAGACATGAGAAATTTAAGCTACTTGAAAATAAAGAGGAAGGCTTCCTAAAGGATATTTTTTCTGATGTTGCAAAAAAAATGAATATTGATTTTAGAAGAGTTTACTTTTGGCGAAGTGATAGTAAAACATATCTCCCTAGTATCGTGGAAGCAAGAGGAGGGATAAATCTTATTTTCCCAATGAACTTTTTTATTCTCTGTATTAAAAATCCTAAATGCGCAGAAGCACTTATCGCTCATGAGTTTGGCCATGTGTTACAAGGAGATACCAATAATTGGTTATTTGTAGAATCATTCTCCATTGGATTGAAAAAATTTGTTCTACCAGTATTTAATATATTCCTCCTAATTCAAATATTTTTATTAGTCATTGATTTGATATTCCTTATCTCATATTTTGACCAATTGGAAGTTGGACATTGGGTTAGTTTTTCTTTCAATTTACTTGTTGCTGCATTATATCTTAAGGCAACTCTATTTTTACGAGATGCTCCAGAACGTGTCTGGAAAGCAAGAGAAAAATCAGAAGAATTGGCAGATGCCGCAGCCATTTTATATGCAGATGGAAATGCCTTAAGGTGGACATTAAGCAAATATGCCAAGGATCCTTATTGGTTAACCGTACATCCTAAAAAAACTTTTAGGATGAATTTGATTTTAGAAAAATTGAAAAGATACGAATTATTAGATCCTACCTATAAATAAAAATATAGTTGCGATTTGACAAAATAATTTCAAATTAATGAACTTTACCGTTCAAACTGCTTGCCTATCTTTTGGCTTTTGGATTTGCTCTCCTATATTCAATTTGACATAACCTTTCTGCAATGAAAATATCTATTAGACTATGTATAAAATATGTAGTCCTCAACCTTCACAAAAGTTATTGCAAAAGTTGAGGACTACATACGGAACTTGACTAACTACTTAATTCTACTTTAAGACTCTAGATTAATTTGAAATTTTAGCAAATTAATTTGTTGAAGAAATCCCAAAGTAGTGCTTTTTCTTTTTGGTATAAGCCCAAAAAGAAACAAAAACCCTAGGCTTAAAAACTCGCTCCGCTCAAATAGTTCAATCCTTGCCGCCTGCTCGATATCATGCGACAATAACTTCCGAATCTTTTAGAGTCTTAAAGTAGGATTAAATACAATCCATCATTAATAAAACAAAGTAACATCTCCTTGACAAATATATTTCTTCCCATTGATCAGCTCTACTTCAAGGTACCATACAAAAACCGCAGGATTCATTGGCTTTCCATTTAGAGTACCATCCCATCCAAACTGAGGATCATTGGGTTGAAAATCTTCCTGAGCAAATACTTTTTCCCCCCAGCGATCAAAGATTTGAAATGACGTTACTTCCTTTACACTTTCGCCAGCATAAACAAGGAATACCTCATTTACACCATCATTATTAGGAGTAAAGGCATTGGGAACAAAAATATCATCTTCGTCGGCGTCGTTGCATCTTGGTTGCTTAACAGTTATGTATAACTCATCGCTGGATTGACATCCATTGGCATCTTCTACGACTAGTGTATAAAATCCTGAATAAATGGGCTTTACCTCCGTAAGTAATTCATAGGGTGTGAAAATATCATTTCGACTATTGTTAGCTGTCCAATTGATTTGGATAGGCGAGATACTATTTTCCACTACTCCTTGCAGGTTAATAGTTTGTCCAAGATAAACAGAAGTATCTATTCCCGCATTTACTTCAATAATATTTTCAACTGTTTCTATAGAAATAATTTGATTGGTTTCACATCCTTCCACGTCTATTTTTACAAATTCTAAAAAATGTATTCCAGCTTCTTGAAAGGTAATTACAGTAGAAGTATCTTCTGGACTTGGCACAATGGTTATATCATCATCAATGATGATATAATCAATAGAATTCCCAAAACTCACAAATGCCTCATCACATTTTTCGTCTACTTGTACTTCAATTGGTTCTCCACTATACTCATTGATAATGATGGTATTCGAAATAATGGCAGGACATAAAGATATGGAATCAAGCGCCGTAGCTTCTACTGTCAGCAATCCACTTATAGTAGAAGTATAATCTGTAAAGACACTTAATACAGTAGTATCGGGAAAAATAATTGCTGGATTTATAATAGGTGCATCCGAAATAAGTGATGCAAAAATCTCTTGGTCAACACAGGTCTGAGAGTCTATAATTAAATCTAGATTTGGTGCGTTTAAAATAGTGATCTGTGAAGTATCCAAAATTTCTCCACATCCATCGGTAGCAAAAAGAGTAGCTTGAAAATTCCCACCTTGTGGATAAACGTAAGCTATGGTATCACCCGGTAAAACAGCAAAAGAACCTAATCCATTGCCAGGGTTAAATGTGATCGTATCAAGCCAGGAAGATGCTTGTGCAATAAAGTAAGCTGCCTCTCCTTCGCAAGCAGATACTTGTAGTGTCTGAAGTTCTGACTCAAATTCATAGGGTAGAATTGTCAACTCCAAGGTAGCAGTATCAGGACTACAGAGGTTATTATATAAAATCAATTGCACTTGATAGATCAACAAAGAATCAGTAGTATTATCATAAATCTGAGGAATAAATTCATTGAGTGAAGATTGTCCGTTAGCATAATTAACGATAAAAGAATCAATGACTCCCGTTGAGAGATTTACAAAACTTGCTTCGTACGGTGGACAAAAAACAAAAACTTGGTTATTAAAATTTTGTAAGGCGAAATTAGCATTAAAGGCTGGAGGTATAATAATAATGGTATCCGCACTTGTGGGATAACAATCATCAGTCACTCCTAATGAAATTAATATATCAAAAGTATCATTAGTTTGCGCAATTACTACTGAGTCAGGAATTTGATTGGTGAAAATTTCGATACCTACTGTCAATTCAAAATCCCCTCCTCCACTAATTGTCGTTCCATCAAAATAAACCGTCGTACTATCACAACCATTAAAGGTATTGACCACCAAATCAATCTCTGGTACAGGAGGGATGATGATCATTTGAGAATCGATACTAATGCACAGTAGATCTCCATTCAATGGGTTAAGAGACCAAGCTTCTTGGATTATTGTAAAAGTTCCAGAGGAAGTATAGGTATGACTTGGCGACAACTCTGTAGAAGTACTGCCATCTCCAAAACTCCATAAGTACTGAGTAGCACCTGTAGTTTGATTATCAAAAGTTACAGGGAGGTTAACACAAGGAGGTGTACTATAACTAAAATCAATCACAGGAAGTGAGGTCAAAAAGACATTAATTTCATCAGTACTTGTGCAGCTATTTAATGTACTTGAGCTAACGGTATAAGTCAATGTAATAAATCCATCAACTGGAATTACCGAAAGATCAAGTGTCCCTAAAATAGGATTGATAATGCCTGGGCCACTCCATTCTCCGATATTTCCCAAAGGAACAGTTCCTGGTGATAAAGTAGCGGTAGTTTGCGTAGCGCAAAAATAAAGATCATCTCCTGCATCCGCACCTGCAAGATTGATGATGGTGATGTCTACCTCATCATTGACTTCACACGTCGTTCCACCAAAAACGGTATAGGTAAATGTAAATGTAGTTTCTCCAATTGGAATACTTGGATCTTCAAGATCAACCAAGCCATCAGGAGATACGAAAAGCGTCGAATTTGGATTAGTCCAAACACCATCAGATGTCCCAAAATTCCCCATCAACTGATAAGTACCTTCCGAGCAAAGAGTGGTGTCCGCTCCTGCATCAGCTTGCTCCAAGGAAACAATCGTGATGATTACCGAATCCGAAAAATTACAATTAAACGTATTTGAAAAATTGTAGAAGATGGTGACATCTGCTGGTAACATCGTATTAGCTGGAAGAGTAAAAATGCCATCCTCTGAATTAGTAATCCCATTTCCTGACCACGTTACACTTTCGCCTGGAGCTTCCATTACGCCAAATTCCTCCTCCAAGTTGATTGAACTAATATTACAAAAAGTAGCACCAGCAACATTAAGTGCCGTCGGTTCATTAACCGTAATTTCTACTTCAGCAGTATTGATACAACCTGTAATCGGATTCTCATGGTAATAAATCATTGTTCCTCCTGCACCTACCACACTTGGATCAAAAACGCCAGAAGAGTCAATGCCATTTCCAAGCCACCAAGTATTTTCATCATCAGGTGTTGCAGTCAGGGTAATGGGAGCATCATTATTACAGATAGTTATATCGGAAGGCACGCTAGTAATCATCGGTAAATCATATACCACAATCGTTGTCGTATCAAAGGAAGGGCAATTTATTGATCCACATGTATATACCAAGTTAAATATCCCTATTGTATTAGGGCAAAATTCATTATTAGTCACTACATTTCCATCTAATGTCCAGATACAATTATCAGGCATACCCGTGAGAGGAATACATAAATCACCAACACAAGCTTCCATCGTATCTGTGACGGAGATGGTAACAAAATCTTCTACCTCAATTGTTTCACTAACAGTTATTGGCCCACAACAATTAGTTACGGTTACGCTAAACATATTCGGCCCCGAAGTATTATAGAGGATGGGAGGAGGTACCGCTCCTACAAAAGATGATGGTGATCCTCCTGGAAAAGACCACACTATATTAGTCACTTCACATCCATTTTCTATAATATCAATAGTTGGAGAAATAGATTCCCCTACGCATAAACTATTTCCAGCATCAATAGTAACAGTAGGTAATGCTTGAAAAACAATTGTCGTATCCCACACTACTGCTCCACAACCACCTTGTGCCGTGTAGGAAAAAGTATAACTCCCTACTTCCGTAATTATGACGGAAGGGTTAGGTAAACTTAGATTACCATTCCATCCCGTCGAAGGTAAAATCGTCCATATTTCTGAAGTACTATTTTGAGCTTGGCTAGTAAGTTCGACCGTAGTAGATACACAAGTACTTCCATTGGGTAGCATAGCTGATGCAGTAGCAGTAGTGACTCCTGTAACAAAAAACATTTCCGTTGAGGTAGTAGTACCACAGCAATTAGTTGCCTCTAAAGTTACGGCGTATTGACCGGCTACTACGTAGGAAATAGCAGGAGGAATTGCCCCTGTAAAAGAGCTGGGTATCCCTCCAGGAAAAGACCAATTATACGTAACAGCACATCCATTTTCCTCCACGTTTGCCGTAGGCGTAATTTGTTCTCCTTCGCAGATGTCGGAGATAGGCAATATATTTATCGTAGGAACATCAAATATTTCAATGGTAGTTTCCCATTCATCTATTCCGCAAGGATTGGTAATCATGAGTTGAACGGTATAAGTACCTGCACTAGTAAACGTAATGGTAGGACTAGGTACATTTAGATCGCCAGACCAACCATTCAAAGGTGAAATCATCCATTGGCTAGACGTTTGATGTTCCGAAAGATTGTCAAACGTAATGGTCTTAGGAGCACAATCTCCCGCAGTTGAAATGACTTGAGCATTGGCTATTGGGGTCTCTGCGATGATTACCGTCTCACAGGTGGAACTAGTATCACACGGATTACTTACTTCCAAACATAATTGATAAGTATTGGGCACATCAAATGATACCGTCAAACAAGAATCAGACAACGTACTCCCTTGCAAAGAAAAAGTATTAGGAGAAATTGTCCATGCACGAGTAACTGCTTTGCTACATTCTCCAAGAGAAGAGATATAATAATTAGCTCCAAAACTTACATCACAAAATTCAAACACTTCATCAGGACAAGAGTTAGGCGGAGGAGTGGTCTGGATAGCTGCCGTAGGAGGCGAACTTACTCGAACAGGTTCAGCAGTTGCTGATGCATTCCCGCAGGGATTGATCGCCTCTACGGTGATGTGAAACGCATCTGGAAAACTTCCAATACTCGTAAATCCACAAGAAGAATTTGAAAAATTAATATTGACCACCGCTGGTGGCGGATGTACAAATGTAAAGAGTGGATTAGGACTACTATTGGAAGTGATGATGTACATAGTACCAGGACTATTGTCTTCCCAGTTTTCCATATTGACGGCAACTTCCGTAGAGTTACAAATATTTCCCAAGGAAGGAATACTAATTCCCACCGCAGGGTTTCCTCCCATATAAAACTCTTGGGTAAAAGTACTCGTACAACCATTCGTTCCCGTCACCGTAAGCACGATTAAGTAACCACCTTGACCAGAATAGGTATGACTAGTCGTAGTAAAATTTGATCCCGCAGTAAATGGCATACTCCCATCTCCCCAATCAATTTCATAGTTAGCATTTTCTGAGATAGTGGTCGAAGTATTTTCAACTATTAGGGTGTATGTATCTCCATCACAAAAAGAAAAAGGTGAAAAAATATTCTCATCAGCAAGTGCAGCATCGGGCAATTCGTCAATCGTGATGGTTTTCTGAATACTACTGGTACAACCATCTGAAGCATCAGTTACGGTAAGCGTAACGGTAAAATTCGTTACCCCTCCACCAATTGCAGCGTAAGTATGATTGACAATTGTTCCCTCTCCCATCGGACTACCATCTCCAAAATCCCACTCAAATGATAAATTAGGATTGGAAACGGGTATCGGTGCAGTAGCTTGGAAATTAACACTCTGACTACAAGGTGTAGTGGTAAAACTAAAATCGGGGTCACACATGACCACCGCCTGCCCCGAAGTATACGTAGGCAGTAATAAATGGGGCATCCCCAGTAAAGTCATTAATAAAATAAAAATAGAGGAGGTAAAATTGTTCATCATTTAGGGGTTTTTTAAAAGCGGTTAATAGAATAAAGTATGGCGTTTATTTTATAAAAAATGGACTGTAATATTGATTTAAGTGGAAGGTTTATTTGTAATTATGAGTAATCAAGCGAAATTAATATCAGCACTAAACACATAGCGGTACTTGAAAAAATAGGACGAATGGATTGATAAATATAGTGGTAGCGTTATTGATTGCCTTATCATTGGTATATGTTTTCGGTTTGATATACGACACAACGAATGAGTTCTTTCTAATATTATTCAAAAAAATAATATTAGAGTAAATATTTAGAAAAGCAATTTTCTATGTCAATACTTCTTCTTGATAACGATTGGGAAATACTAAGCTTACGCTCCTGCGGAAAAGTTGGTATAGGAAAATTTATTCTTTAGTGTCGTAGTCCTCTCCTGTTTGAGCTTACTATCCTACTGTCCTAAATGTAAGAAGCATGATGTCAAATTAACGTCGCAGTCCTCTCCAATTTAGACTTGCTCTCTGACCAGTACCAGTAGCCTTTTCTTCATGTAGAAAAGATGGTCGCAGTCCTCTCCAATTTAGACTTGCTCTCTGACGTGTGTCGATGTTCTGATTTTTTACCAGAATGTCGCAGTCCTCTCCAATTTAGACTTGCTCTCTGACGGAGGTTTGTTAATTATTTTCTGCATTTCATACGTCGCAGTCCTCTCCAATTTAGACTTGCTCTCTGACTTCTGATTTAGTTCTTTCAAAAGATGTTAAAGTGTCGCAGTCCTCTCCAATTTAGACTTGCTCTCTGACACAAACGCTACTCGCGAGAATTAAACATTTATTGTCGCAGTCCTCTCCAATTTAGAC
>JBGCFD010000150.1:0-53209 GCA_045106765.1 Saprospiraceae bacterium
TGTATTGAGGTTTTCTATCTTTAATCATGCGGATATAAAGAGGAGCTTCACCAGATTTATTAGTTCTCTCGGTGCGGAGAATTAGTTTTACTGTTGCCATGTTTTCTCGTATTTTTGCTTAATACAAATATACGCAAAATGATGCTAATGGTAAAACGTTGGTTAAACAATTTGGTGATTTTTTGACTCCATTTTACTTTATATGTAATTAATAATTTTGTATTTGATTGGTAATCAGCTTTTTAAATAAAAAAATAAAGTATAATCAATATGATTACAAAGAGCCGCCTCGACTTCCGCCCAAAGGAATGTATAAATAATCTCGAAACCAAGTGGATAATGAAATATGACAGCGTCGCCAAAACTCTGCCATATCTCTTGAGAAATAGGGAAAAGCAAAATTCCTTTTTAAATTAAATCCAAAAAGTCGAGACGTTCCGATGGCAATATCTGAGTAGCCAGAGAAGTCTCCATAAATTTGAAAAGCAAAAGCTGCCGCTGCTAAAAATAAAGTACTCCCAGCATGCTCGTTAGAATTATTAAAAATATGATTGGCATATTCTGCACAATTATCGGCGATGACCATTTTTTTGAAAAGTCCCCAAAGTATTTGCCGAAGTCCATCGACTGCCTGGTGATAATTGAAATTTCTTTTGACCAAAAACTGAGGAAGTAAATTAGAAGCTCGTTCAATTGGTCCTGCTACGAGTTGAGGAAAAAAACTGACGAAAGCAAAAAATGCGAATATATCTTGAGTTGGCTTCAATTTCTTTTTGTACACATCTATGGTGTAACTCAAAGTTTGGAAAGTGTAAAAACTAATTCCAACGGGAAGAATAATTTGCAATCGAGTTGGCTCAATATTCTGTCCTAAAAGAGTAAATGCATCAGAAAAGCTTTGGGCGAAAAAATTAAAATATTTAAAGAAGCCGAGGAAGCCTAAGTTGACGAAAATGCTCAACCATAAAAAATTCTTTCTTCGATTTTGATCTGAAGTTTTAGCTAATTGAAGACCGATCCAATAATCAACACTCGAACTAAAAGCGATCAAAGATAAAAATCGCCAATCCCACCAACCATAAAAAAAGTAACTCACCAAGATGAGAAAAGCATTCTGGTGAGTTATTTTTTCATTTGAAATCGACCAATAGATAGTGAAAACTATTGGTAGAAAGATTCCAAATTCGATGGAGTTGAAAAACATGAATTTGTGGTTGTAGTTTTAATTATACGCACAGAGAAAGATGTAGAGAATTCTTTGAAGAAAAATTTAAAAAACTTTGTGTCTCTCCATCTCTGTTACATTTCAAGGTTTTTGTTTGAGAACAAAAAAAAGAAACCCCACAAGATCAAATGACTTAGCGGGGTCTCAGAATTACTGATACTACTTCTACTTTAAATTTTTTAGGTCTTTGTGTTTCGTTTGCCATGTAATTCGACAGCAAGATCTTCTTTCTCTTTTAATATTTCAGAATATTGAACTTGCCATTCGAGGCTTTCTCTTTTGACGACATCAATCTCAGAGTTGAGTTTATCTATTTGAGCATTGAGGTCATTTATTTTTTGATCCAAATTAGAGGTATCTACATATCCATCATTTTCAATAAAAGATTTTTTATTATTAACTGATTCGGATTTTCCTAAAAGCATACTTAGTTTCAATGCCAATCGCTCATTTTCATAAACTAATTTTTGTTTTTCTTTTTCCAATTGGTTCGCATGAGCTTGAAGATTATCGTGCTGAGTTTTTACTTGTTGCAAATCTTTTTGAGCTACATCAAGATTCGAACTTAGTTCGCTGACATTGGTTTGTTTCCATGCCCAAGCAGAAAGAAATCCAAGGAAACTTGAAACTAGCATAAAACATAAAACATAAATAGCAATTGTACTCATAAAAATTTACTTGAGTTCATAATAACTTAAAGCGTAAAATAGTCATAACTTTCTGAAAACCAATAAATTATCTATCGTTTTATGATTGAAATTTCGACTCTTCTGTTTTGACTTCGACCCTCCGAATTTTTGTTTGATCCAAGTGGTTTGGAAGAACCTTTTGAATCTGTTTTAATTCTTCGTTTTTCGATCTTATAATCCAAAAGAACGTCTCGCAACTTCCTAGCACGATATTTACCAAAGTTAAAGTGTTTGCTTTTGTCTCCTACATTATCAGTATGCCCGACGAGTAAGAGACGATACTTAGGGTGTTCTTTAAGATGTTTAGCCAATGACTTCATGTAGCTATCCATTTCTTCATCGACTTCTGGTTTGAAAGTATTTTCTTTATAGAAAACAATATAAGTTTTATCTTCTTGAAAAGTACTTTCGGTTTTTATAGTATTTTCTACTTCATTAGTAGATATATTATCATCTGGATCCGTTTCTTTTTTTGTAACTGGTTTAGTTACATTTACTTGTGCTACTTCACTTTGTTTTTCAAAACTAAAATCAATTGCAGTCATAATTTTTCCACAAGTCAATGACATTTTAGCTACCGAATCGGCCTGTACTTCAATCAATTTTTCAGGACCTCCGTAAGAAACTAATTCTTTTTTAATAGCTTCTGCTCGGGCAATTCCATTGTTTGAAAAATCAGAGTCATTCAATTCATTCATTCCAAAACGTCCAGTCAATATTAATTTTTTTTCAGAATTATTAGCAAGATAAAGTGCCACACTTTTGAGACTTGATAGAGCTTGCATTGGGATGGTCGGTTCCCAATCTGACACTTCAAAAATGATAGAGTTGTCAGATTTTGTTTGGAAATTTCCATCAGAAACGGAAAATGGGATTTCACAATTAGGATTTCCATAAGTATCTAATTGGTCGTATTTAGAGTTAAACCACCATGTCGCAACTACCAGCCAAATGACCAACAAAGATAAAATTAACGGAAAGGTCAGCTTGCTCATTAGTATGTTTTATCAACTTAGTTTTCTCGTTTCTCAAACAATAGATATGTTAGGTAGGAATGTATCAGTAAAGATATATAAATAGATATTTTTTTCAAAATCGAATTTCAAAAAATTGTAATTTTTTTGAATATGTTTCCTTTTTTTACATAACAAAAAAAAACATAATAAAACATTTTTTAATTTATTCTTTTGCAGATATCAATTAGTTACGTCAATTTTCTTCGTAATTCTCTCTGATTTATTTTTGATAAATTGAATAAATAAAAATGTGTTTTTTTTATAAATTTTATTGTGCTTCTTGCGAAACTGTGACAATAACTTGAGATTCTTCAATTCCCACTAGTTTGTCTATTTTGACAAAAATGCCATCTTGGATTCCCACTTTTTCGCCTAAAGGAAATATTTTTGGATCGTTTTGGATCAGAACTCCAAAAGCAGAAACACCTTCAACTTCTTTGGCAGATCTTGCCATATTGAAAAACTGTTCAGCTGCTTGATTAATCCAAAACTCGTCAAGTTTATTTCTAAAGTCCCCTTTGATAAAAAAATGATACTCTTGTTGGGAGTCATTGCATATGGTTTGAAATAATTCTAATCTCACTCCATTCGGAAAAGTTGCTTTTTCGGTCGCCTTTGTTCCTTTATGGTCGAAGCTATGGTTGGTAATTTGGGAAGTGGTAGAAGTGAAAATTGGATTGATTTTAAATTTGCATTTTTGTTCTTCTTGGCAAGAAGTAAAGAGTAAAATGATTAGAAGAATTTGGAATAATTTCATTAGAAAAATGTGATTTTTGTTTTTTGTAAATGTATTGTTATTTTAAAGTTGTACTCTTGCTAATCCTTCCGAAAAATCTCTTGCATCTTTCCATATAGGTTCCAAAACTAATTCTCCGTTAGGATTAATAAATCCAATTCCATCACGATAAGCTGCTCGAGCTAAGCCTTCCTTGAAGTCCCAAACTAAACCAAAGTGCGCAGGTGTAACTGCCTGACCTTTTTCATCCAAAAATCCCCACAAATAACCTTCATTATATCCTGCTCTTTTTTCTGAAAAACTATAAAGCATATCGTAGTCTTTAGCAATGACTGTTTTCCCATCTTTTTTTATATAATTATATTTTTGATTTTTGACCGTTGCCCAAAGGTTATTTCCAGCATACCAAATTTCATCGTATTCGAGATGTACAATAAATTCGTTTTGCAAATTAATTAAACCATATTTTCCTTCTTTTAAAACTGGAGCGAGGTCATTATCAAAGTCTCGAGCATTATCAAAAATGGGGTCTATAATCCACTTTCCTTTTAAGTCAATAAAACCATATTTTCCATTTTTTCGTGCTTTGGCAATTCCATTTTTGAAATAACTTAAGTGTTCAAATTGGTAAGGAACGGTGACTTCCCCTTGGTTGTTAATCATGCCATATTTTCCGAGGTACTTTATTTTTGCAAAACCATTTTTAAAATTAGAAGCTTGATCATAGATTGGTTTGATAACGGTCTCGCCATTTTTATTGATAAAACCAAATGCACCTAGTTCAAAAAAGCGGGCTAAATTTCCATGGAAATCTTCCACTAAATCAAATTTTGGTTCAATAATAAATTTTCCTTTTGGATCAATGAAACCCATTTTTTGATCAAAAGTCAGCACCCGAGCAACTCCTTCTGAGAAAGACCAGGCTGCTTTAAATTGTGCAGGAATTACCTCTTTTCCTTTTTTATTAATATATCCCCATTTTCCTTTTTTTCGAATTACAGCAAGCCCTTCTTTAAAATTTCGTGCATCATCAAATCGATCTTTGATGACTACTTGACCCGCTTTATTGATATATCCCCATTTGAATCTAGCTTCCTCAAAATCTTCCTCTTCAGGAGGTAATTCAAAGTTGCTAGCCTCTTTTTTTACAGCCTCTTCTTCGCACCCAGGGATGGCAAATAGGAAAAATAAGAAAGAAAGGCGAATTAAAAATTTCATAAATAAGAAAGGTGTATTTATTCTAAATTTTAGTTTTATTATCAAACTGATATTTTGAGCAATGTATTTTCTGGGTTATTTATTTTAGAGAAAATGAAAACCTAAGTTAACAGTTTTCAATTCCAAACCCAATTTTACAAAAAAAACAAACGAAAATTTAAAAGTATTCGTTTCAAGAGGTAGATTTACATTAATTAAAATCTAATACCCTAAATTACAAATCCCCTAAATCTTTTTTCTATGAGAAATATTATCCCATTTCTATTTTTTGTTACCTTTTTAAGTATGGCAATGACTCAACCAGATTGGGAGGTTTTCCAATCTTTTGATGGGAAATTTAAAGTTCTCTCACCAGGTGAAATGGTCAAAAAAGAAAATCCTATTAAAACTGAAATCGGCGAACTGAATTATATCACTTACTTACATCAGCCTATTGAAAAAAATCCTGATAATTTAGTTTATATGGTAAGCTATTGTGATTATCCAAAATATTCAATACACTCAGATAGTATCGAGTTGGTAGAAGATTTTTTTAAAACAACTGTTGAAACTGCAGTAGAAAGTGTGAAAGGTGAATTAAGTTATTCTTCTGAAATCACCATGAATGAATTTCCAGGAAGACTTTGGCGGGTAGATTATAATGAGGGTAAAGCCTTGATCAAAACTAAATCTTTTTTAGTAAAAAATAGATATTATTCCATTCAAGTTATTTCACTAAAAGATAAAGGAATGAATTTGCAAATTGATAAATTTTTGGATTCATTTAGTTTGCTTTCTGGAAATGAAAATAGATAATTTTTATCAGCGACTCGCTTTGAGCCAGCCTCTGATTTGCGTTTAGAAAAAATAAAAAAACACCAGCGACTGGCTTCAAGTCAGTCGCTGGTAAAACAAAACAAATATGAAAATCGCTGTCTTCCCAGGTTCTTTTGATCCGATTACAACAGGCCATGTTGATTTGGTAAAAAGGGCTTTACCTCTTTTTGATAAAATAGTAGTTGCCGTTGGAGTTAATACCCAAAAGAAATATTTATTTCCATTGGAAACTAGATTAGGTTGGCTAGAAAAAGTTTTTGCAGATGAACCAAAAGTAGAGGTGGCTTCATTTCAAAATTTGACGGCACATTATTGCCAAAAAATTGGGGCTAGATATCTACTTCGAGGACTCCGGAATGCTTCTGATTTTGATTATGAAAAAACGATTTCTCAACTGAATGATATTGTTGGAGATGGATTGGAAACAATCTTTTTGATCAGCCGACCAGAGTACTCACATATTAGTAGTACGATTGTTCGAGAGATCATCAAAGGTGGAGGAGATGCTTCGCCATTTATTCCAAATGAAATTGAGCCGAAGATTTAAATTATTGAAAAAAAGGAAAAGCGATGTTGAATAATCAACATCGCTTTTTTTTATTTTAATTCTGCTTCTTCTTGCTCTGAGTCAACTTGCTCATCTGTAACTTCTGCAGGATCTTTCTTTTTGTTGGCAGGAGGAATTGGAACTCCACCACTTAATCCAATACCAAAACCTGCTAAAACTATCAAGCATACAAATGCAATAAGTTTTAGGATTCTTTTCAACTTTTTCATATTTCAAATTATTAACTGATGAGCAGACAGCCACGTGCTACTCACCATTACTCATCGAGTAATTGATCAAATTTTGTTATTAAAATGTACTGATTCGAAAATTTATAGAATAGAAAAAATTGGAAAGTCTGAATCTGTAGGTGAGGAAATAATTCTTTTTGGGAAAAATGAAATAGGAGTTTGAAAGGAAATGAATTTTTGAAGAACAGCCTTAAATATTACAATTAATAATTGTTGTTGCCCAATTAAATCAACTTTTAAGAATTTAAATTGTTGAGAAAAAACGAAAGTTTTGGCTAAATGTGCAATCGCTTTTTTTAAAGAAATAACTTTCTTAGAGTTAATTTTTTTAGAAAGAACTAATTCAGTTTGTGGAGATTTTGAAATTGGAATTTCTGCTTTTGCATTATAACCTGTAAATGCAAAAACACTAAAAAAGAGAATAAACTGTAGTATCCAAAATTGGAAATGATCTTTGATGTAATTGAATTTTTTCAATGGAATGAAATGTCGTTTTTTATTTTTGAATGTTACTTTTTAAAGTATAAATATAATCCTTTTTTTAATAAGAAATTTCTCAAAAAGGATTTTCGGAAATCAAATTTTAATATTTAAAATACCTTTGAATCCTTTTAGATCAAGACAACTAATTCCCAAAAAAATTAATACATTTGCACCGAATTTTTGACCACCAAATAAAAAGAATATCAATATGTCAAATGCAATTTATGAATTACCAATTGCGGTAAACGAGCCAGTTTTAAGTTATGCTCCAGGTTCTCCAGAAAGAGAAGAATTGAAAGGGATGCTAAAAACTCTAAAATCTAAAAAAACAAACGTTCCGATGTACATCGGAGGGAAAAAGATATACACTAAAAATAAAGTGGAAATGCATCCACCACATGAGATCAATCATGTGTTAGGAACATTTTCTAAAGGAGATGGGACGCATGTGACAAAAGCAATCAATGCAGCATTAGCCGCTAAGAAAGATTGGGAAAATATGGCTTGGCAAGATCGAGCTGCTATCTTTTTAAAGGCTGCAGATTTATTATCTGGACCTTATAGAGCAAAAATGAATGCAGCAACAATGTTAGCTCAATCAAAAAATGCTTACCAAGCTGAGATTGATGCAGTTGCTGAGTTTTGCGATTTTTTAAGATATAATGTTCAGTTTATGACTGACATTTATTTGGGACAACCTGAAAGTGCTCCAGGAATTTGGAACAGAATGGAATACCGTCCATTGGAGGGATTTGTATTTGCGATTTCTCCGTTTAATTTTACTTCGATTGCGGGCAACTTATGTGCAGCACCAGCGATGTTAGGAAATACGATTGTTTGGAAAGCAGCTGAGACACAAATTTATTCTGCACAAGTAATCATGGAAATTTTCGAAGAAGCCGGATTACCTCCAGGAGTAATTAATTTAGTTCATGTAGATGGTCCTGTTGCAGGTGATATTATTTTTAATCATCCTGATTTTGCAGGATTGCATTTTACTGGTTCAACTGGAGTTTTTAAACATCTTTGGAAAACCATCGGAGCTAATATTGGAAAATATAAAACTTATCCAAGAATCGTGGGAGAGACTGGTGGAAAGGATTTTATCGTTGCCCATTCTTCTGCTAATGCGAAGGAAGTTGCTACTGCCATGGTTCGAGGTTCTTTTGAATTTCAAGGACAAAAATGTTCTGCATCTTCTAGAGCTTATATTCCAAAAAATCTTTGGAAGGATATTGAAAAATATATGAGAGCTGATTTAGATGATATGTCAATGGGTTCTCCAGAAGATTTTTCTAACTTTATTAATGCAGTAATTGATGAGCGCGCTTTTGACAAAATCACTAACTACATAGCTCAAGCTAAAAAGGATAAAAAAGCGAAAGTAATCATGGGTGGAGGTTACAGTAAAAAAGAAGGTTACTTCATCGAACCTACTGTGATTTTGACAACTGATCCTAAATATAGAACGATGGAAGAAGAACTTTTTGGACCAGTTTTGACAGTCTATGTTTACAATGAGAAAGACTATGAAAAAACTTTAAAATTAGTTGATACGACTTCTCCATATGCTTTGACCGGTGCTATTTTTGCAAAAGAAAGAACCGCTTTAAATGTTGCTTTTGAAGCATTGAGAAATGCGGCAGGTAATTTTTATATCAATGATAAACCAACTGGCGCTGTTGTTGGTCAACAACCTTTTGGTGGAGCAAGAGCTTCTGGAACGAATGATAAAGCGGGGTCTATTTTGAATATGTATCGATGGTTGTCACCTCGAACGATCAAGGAGACTTTAGTTCCAGCTACAGATTATCGATATCCGTTTTTGGGAGATGATTAAACCTCTATCCATTAAAAGGGAATGTATAATTTAAATCTTACAAAAATTAAAACCTATTCTTTCAATGGAGAGAATAGGTTTTATTTGTTTAATCAAAAGTCAATTTTTACCTTCCCTTTTAGGTAGGGAAAGTAAAGGTATTAAAAAGTCAACGTCTTCAATTTTTTATCCTTACTCAAAAATGAATGAATAATCTTCACCACCTCAGGATGATGTTTTAATGGTTTAATCGCATCTTTTAACTCATCAGGTTGCCCATTTAGTTCTTCCAAACTTACATATCCAAACCCTCGATAAATCCCATCTTCTACTAAAACAATGGACCGTTCATCATTCTCCCGACCTTTATCAATAATGAAAAAATTATCTTCAAAATCAATTTTGATGGCATCCTTAACTTGCTCCACTCGCTCATTATAATCTTCTGGAGATTCTTCTCCAATGCAAGCACCTTTACATTTGTTTAGGTGAAAATAAAAACAAGCACCTCCAGTTTTATCAATGCTACAAAGATTTTGACACAACTCAAATTGATGAATTAAGCGAGTCATCATTCCTTTAGCTGAATTTAAATTTGGGAACTCACGGAGTACATTTAATTTCTTTCGATCCTTCGCTTTTACTTTTCCAAAACTTAAACAACGATAGCCATTTTGATTTTCATACTCAAATAAAACATATGGGAAAAAACGACTTCTTTGTGCTTTGTTGATAGGAGGGAGGAGGCGTTTTATTTCATGAGATTCAAAAAGTAAAGCCACTAATTCACTTCCTGTAATTTCATAAGTGATGTCATGAACGTATTTTTGAAGTTTATATGCTTTGTCAGTTTTGGAAGTAAAATGTTCTACAATTCGTTTTTTAATATTGATACTTTTTCCAACATACATGACATTGCCATCTTTATCTAGGAAATAATAAACACCCGTTTCCTCTGGTAATTCGTGCAATTTTTCCATGGTAATATTGACAGGTAATTTGGATTCTTTGACTCCCAAATTTATCATGTCTATCACATCTTCCTCACTTTTTTCTTTTTGAAAAATCATCTCTAAAATTTCGACTGTTGCAGCGGTGTCAGCCATGGCTCGGTGGCGAGCATTTACTTTTATTCCAAAATGTTTAATCAAGTTTCCTAGCGCGTAAGACTTCAATCCAGGAAATGCTTTTCTACTCAAACGTACAGTACACAACTGTTTTCGCATATAAGTAAAACCTAACCTTCGAAATTCTTCTCGAATAAAACCATAATCAAATCGAACATTATGCGCCACGAAAATAGCTCCTTCCGTCATTTCCACAATCTTCTTCGCGACTTCAAAAAACTTTGGCGCATCTGCTACCATTCCATCAGTAATTCCCGTAATTTGTGTGATGTTATAAGGTATCGCTCGTTCGGGATTGATGAGTGTTTCCCATTCATCGAGAATCTTTTCACCATCATGCAGGATGATAGCGATCTCGGTGATTTTCTCCCGATCAGCTCGACCTCCGGTGGTCTCGATATCAATGATGGCGTACTTTTTTTTCATTAAATATTAATTTTCGTAACAATTCGCTACGAATAAAAAAACGCAGCGTCCTTCATATTTTCGATTAGAAAAATATAAAATGACCCTGCGTTTTTTTTGCTAAAACAAATCTAACACTATGATTTTAAAAATGAAAATCCCAATGCTTTTTCTTTTCCTTCTAGTTTTGACTGCGACAAAATGTGAGGAAAAAAACAAAGATATAAAAACTGGAAATGAACCAATTGAAGAAGAAATTGGAGGTGATTTAACTGTAGATCTCGATGCTAATGTTTATGTTGGTGCAACTAAAATGGATGAATATCTTCCAATTTTAAAAAACAAAAATGTAGCATTGCTGGTCAATCAAACATCAACCATAGATGAGACACATCTTGTAGATGTATTGTTACAAAAAGGAATTTCCATTAAAAAAATCTATGCACCCGAACATGGATTTCGTGGACAAGCCGATGCAGGTGAACAGGTGAAAGATGGAAAAGATGCTAAAACTGGTATTCCACTAATTTCTCTTTATGGAAAAAATAAGAAACCTAATAAAGATCAATTGGAAGGAATTGACATCATCGTTTTTGATATTCAAGATGTAGGCGCTCGATTTTATACTTATATTTCTTCCATGAGTTATGTGATGGAAGCGTGTGCTGAACATGATATAGATTTTATGGTTTTAGATCGTCCAAATCCAAATGGGCATTATGTTGATGGTCCAGTTTTAAAAAAAGAATATCAATCATTTGTAGGGTTACATCAAATTCCTGTGGTGCATGGTATGACAGTAGGCGAGTATGCTCAAATGGTAAATCAAGAGGGCTGGTTGAAGGGAGGTATAAAATGTAATTTGACTGTTATAAAATGCGAGAATTACGACCATAAAACATTTTATGAATTACCAATAAAGCCTTCTCCTAATATACCCAACATTAGATCAATCTATTTATATCCTTCTCTTTGTTTTTTTGAAGGGACAACCGCAAGTGCAGGAAGAGGAACAAATAAGCAATTTCAAATTTATGGTCATCCAGATTTTAAACTAGGAGATTATTCCTTTACACCGAAGCCAATGCCTGGAGCGAAGTATCCAAAATTTGATGGAAAAGAATGCAATGGTTATGATTTGACAAAATTAGATTTAAAAGAATTTCAAGAAATGGGAAGGTTGAATTTGAGATACCTCATGCATTTTTATAAAAACTTTGAAAACAAAAAAGATTTCTTTTTGGAGAATAAATTCTTTGATACATTGGCGGGGAATTCGACTTTACGTTGGCAAATTATTAATGGGAAAAGTGAAGAAGAAATCAGAAATAGTTGGCAAAAAGATTTAGTAGCGTTTAAAAAAATCAGAAACAAATATCTGTTGTATGATGATTTTGAATGATTGATTTTATTGCGAAGTTGAAAAGGAGCTTTATGTAGAGTTTCGCTTAGGAAAAAATTCTGTGTAAAACTCTTTTCAACTTTGCGATAAAAATCACAAAACTACTTCGTACTCAGAAAACGACTTTCTCCAATCTTCAATCGTCTGTGGAATATCTTCTTTTCTTTTGTCATCATTCGTAAAATATTTCACTTGGAATTGATCACTTAATTCATCATAAAGAATGACTGCTGCCCAGAATAATCCCTTTCCATTCTTCATGATAATTGCCTCATTGGTTAAAGCTAGACCAATTACATTTCCAGCAAAGGCAGTTGCTTCAAAGTCATCTTTTTCGCTTTTTGGAAAATCAATAATGTCCTGCATGTTGAAGGCAAAATCTTCATATCTTTCTCCAACAAGTTTTATAAAAAAAGCTCGTTGTTCCTTTGTTTTAAAAACACTATTTGTTTTTCCATAAGTTAATTCAGGTTCTTTTGGAGAAAAATGGTTTTCATATTTTCCATTAGCATGAGCTCGCATTCCAAAACCACAGGCCCAATTACTTGATTTTTGATCAATCAAAACTAGGCTATCCTTTTTTTGAAAAACTAAAAAACAAGTTTCGATATCATCAAAAATTGTATTTTTAAAAGTAGCGATTCCACCATTCAAATTGGCTGTTCCTTCCAAAAGTCCACTATGACCGCCATTAAAAATTTCCAATCCAAAATCAATAGTTTTGTCAGTTACATTTCCTAATATCAACATGCCTGGACTCTGCGCTTCATTACGATACCAAGCTCCAGTCCAACCAGTTGTATCGATAATTGGTATTTCTGTTAATGTATAACTCATTGATTTAGAACTATCTGCGTTGCTCCAGTTTCCTTTGATCGTTGAAAGTTCAGAAAGACTTCCAGTAAATTTACCCGTAAAATCATCTCCTGCAAACTCATCAATACTGAAGGATTCATCTAAATTTAATTCGCCTGATAATTCAATTTTCTGAGGATGTTGATTTCCTTTTTTATCAGTTTTGATTTGATCAGTATAAAAATAATAACCACCTAGGTTGCCATTAGACCAATTAATCAAAACTAATTCGATGGGGAATCTATCACCAATTTTGCCTGTATACTTTTTTATAAAAGCATCAGTTGGAGCGATGGGAATATTTTCATTGATAGATTCTTGGGGAGACTTGGATGGAGTGGTGGTTTCCTTTGGTTTTTCATTTTTACAAAAAGAAAAAACGAAAACCATTAAAAAGAGAAACCCAGTTTTTCTTATCGGCATTTTTAATTTGTGATTCTTAAACAAATTGCGTGTTTTAAAATAAATAGTTTGGATATAAAATAAGTTGGAACGAAAGATAATTTAAAAAACGGATAATAAAAAATACTAATTTTTGAAACACCATTTTTTTTATTTTTCTGATCAAAAAATAAAATCGATAGGGGAGTTTGAAAATATGATTGTCTAGTAATTGAAATTATTAATTAAAATATAATTAAAATGAAATCAATTAATTACATTCTTATTTTTTTTCTAATTAGTTCTATTCAGTTTTTAGAAGCCCAAATTATCCCAAATGGGAATATGGAAGATTGGTCTACTCATCAATTATTTGAAACTCCAACTCCTTTTCAAACTGGAAATTTGCAAAGTTTTATTTTGGGAGCAGACTATGGTGTTACCCAAGTGTCAGGGGTAACTGGAAGTGCTGCTCGATTAGAAACTATTCAAGCTGGAGGAGATTTAATTCCTGGAATTATAATTTTAGGGGAGCTTGAAGATGATCTTGGTGGAGGAACTCCGATTAGTGCTACTCCTGATTCCGTTCGAGTAAGTTTGAGATATGATATTCCTGTAGGAGATGCTGGTGCAATTGTTTTAGTTTTTTCAAAAGATGGAACTATCAATGGATATGCTCAGTATGACGTTATGGGTACACAAAATTCATTTGAACAATTTACTTTCGACGTTCCTCCAATGGTGGGAGTGCCTGATTCTGTTCAGTTTGTTGTATTTTCTACTGACCCTGATGATCCTGTTTTAGGAGGTTTTGTAGAGATCGACGATATTATTTTGACAGGAATTATGGAAGAAATGCCTAATGGAGATTTTGAAATTTGGGAGTCTGTGGAATATGATGAGGTTGATAATTTTACTTCTTTTAATCCATTTCAAGCGCTTTTTGATTTGGAGCCGATGGCAACTCAAACCTCTGATGCTTATGCTGGAAACTCAGCAATAAGAATTGAAAATGTAGAAATTATTGATTTTGATAATGGTGGTTTGGATACACTTGGATTTATTTATTCAGGCGAATTTCTTTCAGATTATGCTGCTTTTGGTCTGGATGGAACACCGCAATTGATTTCTGGTTGGTACAAATATGCACCTGTTGAAAATGATTCTGCGACTATATATTTATCCTTTACAAAATATAATTCAACCATTGGAGAGTCGGAAGTGGTTGCTGAATTTAATTTCCTTTTAGGAGAATCATCTACTTATATACCATTTGAATTTCTTTTGGATTTTAATGTAACTCCAGATTCATTTAGTATTGCAATTGCTTCTGGAAATATTGATGGTGTTGATGAATATGTTCCATTGGGAAGTGTTTTGTATCTGGATGAATTATCATTTGATTTTATAGAGGGAACAAAAATGCCAATTTTTTCTGATGCATTGGAAGTCTATCCAAATCCTGCTGCAGATTTTGTTTTTATAAAAATGGATGAAAAAGTAGGTGCTCCAAAATCTATTCAATTAACCGATGCAATGGGAAGAATGATTCAGTTTTCTGATATCGAAAACTTAAGGATTGGAAATGAATTATTGCGAATAGATATGAGAAATTATTCTACGGGAATGTATTACTATAAAATTGAAACAGAGAATTCCGTTTATTCTGGAAAGGTAATGATTCAACGTTAATTTAGTTGATCTGTTTTATTGAAATAACAGGTAATCAGGTAGAATTTAAAACCAAATCATTGCGTTTCGTTCTCCTGATTACCTGATTATAAATTATCTTTTAAAAATTTCAAAATTGGTCTCCTCTGTTTTCCCATCTTTAGAAATTTCCAAAGTATAAGTTCCAGGTCGGAGATAGGTTTTTTTAGTATCAGTTTTTTTGAATTTGATAGATTTTGTTTTTTTATCTTTTTTATTTTTATTTAAAAACTTCTCGTAAGAACTTTTTTTAGAATCATCAATAGCTAAATTGTATTTGGCATAATTGATTCCTTGATTGGCATTGTGAGAAAAAGACTGTAAAGTTTCGCCGTCTTTATTTTTTATAACAATGTTTGCACGTCCTTTTGTTTTTGTGAAAAAAGGAATGCTGATTTCAGGTTCGTTAGCATCTCGCCAAGGACTGAATTTACTTCCCCAACGGCTAGAATAACTTTTTTTCTTAATGTCAAAAACATGGAGTGTTTTTGACAAAAGTTCTTTATCCAATTCTTGAAGATGTTCTACATTTGTTTTATAAAAAGAACGCCCATGAGTTGCTACAACCAAATCATTAGCAGTTGGGTGAACAACTACATCGTGAATAGAAACAGCAGGTAAATCTTGATTCATCATCATGAACTTTTCACCTTGATTAAAGGAAACATATAATCCATGATCTGTACCAACATAAATAATGTCTTCGTTTTTGGGATCTTCTTTGATGACATTAACTGGTTCTTTTGGTAAATCTAAACCAAGTCGTTTCCAAGTTTTACCATAGTCTATTGACTGATAAATATGTGATTCAAAATTATCCCAACGATATCCATTCATAGCAATGTAAACGGTTGCCTCGTCATATTTTGATGCTTGAATTCTTGTGATCCAAAGGTCTTTTGGTAATCCTTGAATTTTTTCCCAAGAGTTTCCTCCATCTTTAGTTAAGTGAACTAAACCATCATCACTACCTGTATAAATTAATCCAAATCGTAGCGGTGATTCATGAATTGCTGTCAAAGTTCCGTAGGCGACGTCTCCTTTTTTTCCACCCTTGGTCAAATCTTTTGAAATGGCTTTAAAATTATTTCCTTGGTTCATACTTCGGAATAATTTGTTGGAACCCATATACAAGATGTCTTGATTGTGAATCGACAAATGAATCGGTGATTGCCAATTCCAACGAAGTGGTCTTTCGCCTAACTCATGTTTTGGAGTGATGTATTTTCGTCGTCCTGTTTTCTGATTGATGCGAAAATAATTACCATATTGGTAGCCCGTGTACACCGTGTTATTATCACGGAGGTCAATGGCTACCTGCATTCCATCACCTCCCATAATTGACTTGTAGTGGTACTGTCCTGAATTGTTCCAACCTTTACTTTTTACATCATACCCTTCGCTAGAACCTACCCAAACGCCATTGTCTTGTAAGCCTCCATAAATGTTATACGGTTTAGCATTGTCAAGTGCGAGATAATAAAATTGGCCAAGGGCAGGGGAATTACACTTAATCCATTCTTCCCCATCATCGTATGAAATATTAATTCCACCATCGTTTCCTAAAATGATGTGACCGTCACGATTTGGATTAATCCAAAGAGCATGGTGATCAACATGAACATTATCATCTCCAATTAATTTAAAAGTTTTTCCTCCATCATCTGACCTGATGATTCGGAAACCCACAATGTAAATTTTATTTGGATCATTGGGTGATACTCGAATATTACCAAAGTAATAGCCATAAGAATTATATACTTGGTCAAGAAATCCTTCGTGGGTTTTTTCCCATTTGGTATTTCCTCCAGATAGTTTATATACCTCTGCGCCAATTACAGGAGTATCAAATAACAATGTATTTGCATCTTCTAAATATTCCACCAAAGCATTTGGTTTGATCTTTTCATTTTTAACCATCTTGGTAATTTTCTTCGCAGAGTATTTTTTTGGAAAACGGTTGTTGGATAAAAAATCTGTAACATCATCGTCTTTTAATTTAAGAAAATCTTCTTTCGACATGTTCCTTAAATCATCTTTGGTGATTCCTTCGTCTTCCTCTTTTTCTTCTTCTGGTCGTCGATCATAGTTGTCAACTAATGCATATAAAATTTCTTTCCCAGCTTTTTCATAAAGTGCCAAACCAATTCTTCCTGCGCCAAATCCTTGTGGGAAATTCGTTTTCGCAGAAGAAATATTACCCCAATTCTTCCCTCCATCCGTACTCTTATAAATTCCAGATCCATTGCCAGATTCTACAAAATCCCAAGCTCTCCGTTGTCGATGCCAAGTAGCTGCATAAATTGTATTTGGATCACTTTGACTAATGATCAAATCAATTCCTCCAGAATTTTCATTAACAAAAAGTGTTTGCTCCCAAGTATTTCCGCCATCAGAAGTTTTGTAAATACCACGCTCTTTGTTAGGAGAGTAAAGGTGCCCAAGTGCTGCAACCCAAGCTATATTTTTATCAGTTGGATGCAAAACGATTCGACCGATGTGATGTGATTCTGGCAAACCTTTGTGTTCCCAAGTTTTTCCATCATCCGAACTTTTATAAATTCCAACGCCTGAATAACTTGATCTGGAACTATTATTTTCACCAGTCCCTACCCAAATAATATTGTTCGTCCAATCTACTGCAATATCCCCAATTGTCATTACCGCCTCGTTGTCGAAAATGGGAAAAAAGGTAGTTCCATTATTAATTGTTTTCCAAAGTCCACCTGATGCATATGCAACATAGAAATGTGTAGGATCAGTCGGTGACACGTCCACATCAACAACTCGTCCACTAAAAACAGTTGGTCCAATTGACTCAAATGGAATATTAGCAATCATGGAGTTTTCCAATAAGTTTTTTCTTTTTTCAAAATCAGCTAATCTCTCCTCGCCAGAAGTTGGAGGATAAGGGTTTTGGGAAAAAAGAAAATTGGATATAAATATCAAAGGAAGGGCAAAAAATAACTTTCTCATTTGAATTGGTTTTAATTGAAAAAATTTACAATTGTAAACATAAAAAAAGTCCGACAACTTTCGTCATCAGACCTTTAAATTTATCAACTAATCAAATTCTTTTAAATAATGAACTGTTAAGTTTTTTAGGTTAATCAAAATATTGGTCTTAATCATTAACCATTACTTAAGCTCTATCATCAGGTAATTTTTTAAAAATATCTCCACCTTCGACATCAAAGTCAAGTTGTTTTAAATCTTCAAAATTTAAGTTGCCTTCCAAACTCAAAAGGATAAAATCACCCTCACCATGAATGATAACTAAAACATTAGTGATGTTTTTTCCTTTTTCCCGAATCATAAAATTGACACGAGTTCCTTCATCTCGAATAGTCATCAAATCTTCAAAATCATTATTTCGAACATCCCTCATTAATTTTTTTACATCAGCCTTGGAGACGATATCTTTTTCTTCAGCTAACATGATTCTGAGTTTTGTAATTTTTTGTAAAATTTCAGTTCCGTCTTCTTCCGACATTTTGGAAGCCATGCTTAATATCCAACCGTTAAGCGAGATATCAGAAATTTTTTCATTGTCTACATATTTATTATAAAAATTTTCAATTGATTCGTGCTGGCTAGTAGCAAGAAGCGGGATAGAAAGTATTGCGATTGCGATTAATATTTTTTTCATGATGGTAATTTTTTCCTCTGTCCAATCTTTTCCTTTAAAGAAGAGCGAAGTAAAGAGACCTTTCCTTAACAAAAAAGTAAAGAACACTTTTTAGACAGCGGCGAGTTTGTAAATGTTTTAGATGAATTTTTGATAAATCGTTCCACTTTAGGGAACAAGGATTTATGCCCGAATCGGTTTATCTTTTTTCTCAGCAGGTGGAGGAGGAGCTTTTTCTTCCTCTTCTTTTTTCTTTAGTTTTTCTCGAACTTTTTCCAATTCCATTAAATCATTAATTAATCTGTTGAGGTCTTTTGTTCTGATTTTAGTTTTCATACTCATCATCACAAAAGTATCTTCAGCAGAAACTAGGATTAATAAATTTTTCAATTTATCCTTCTTTCCTCGACCCATGATATGGAAAGTTTTCCCCTTTTCTTTAACAGAAATTAGTTCTTCATAGTTACCTTTTTTAGCACCAGCAACTAATTGATTATAATCTTCTCGTGAAATGGTATTATTATCCTCTTGCACTAAAAAACGCATTGTCTTAAATTTTTTAGCAAATTTCAAAAAGACTTTTGCTTCCTCATCATTGGTCATTTCATTAGCTATACCAGTTCCAAACCAAATCAAAAAACCTGGCAATACAAAGTTGCGAGTACCTTCTTCCTTTTTATATTTATGATAAAAATTCTTGATACTACGATTTTGAGAAAATGCTGAAATGGAAAATGAAAATAGAAATATAAGAAGCAGTAGGTTTTTCATAACAGGGTTTTTTAGTGATGGATTTTTTTGGGAAATGAGATTTTGGGTATTGAGTATTGGGAAATCCCATTACTCAATACTCTTTTCTCAAAATCTTAGTTCGAACTTTTCTCTACATCTTTTTCGATAGATTTTCCAATTTTTTGAAGATGTTCAGCTCCACTCATTTCGATCTTGTCAGCCAATTGGGCGATTTTATTTAAGTCAAGTCTTCCGAGGAAACTAACCATCACAAACTCATCTTCACTTCCTACTAAAAGGAATAATTCTTCGATGATGTTATTTTTTTCCTTGATCCAAAAGTTAACATTATCGCCTTTGTCTCGAACAGTCAACAATACTTCGTAGCCGTCATCTCCTTTCACTAATTTTCTAGCTTGCTTATAATATTGCTTTGGATCAACATCGGTAACTAACACTCTTAATCCTTTTATGTC
Source organism: Saprospiraceae bacterium (assembly GCA_045106765.1). Classification (GTDB taxonomy): domain Bacteria; phylum Bacteroidota; class Bacteroidia; order Chitinophagales; family Saprospiraceae; genus CAJQQY01. Next base: position 19,517 of record JBGCFD010000150.1, read on the forward strand.
TTTGGCAACATCCATAATTATTTGAGCTTCCTCATCTTTTAATTCTTCGATATCCACTTTGGCAATCATGTCAAACATTTTACCGCTGACATAGACTACAGTAAAGTTATCGTCGTCTAAGTATTGATCAAAATATTTAGAAATCGCATCATTTTGTGCATGGACAGAGACTGCTAGAAGCAGGATAATTATTGTTGAGAATAAATATTTCATATTTAATAAATTTTGAATCCCTTATTTATTGGGACAGGTTTTTAAAGTTAAAAAATGGTCTTAAACAAATTGCTAGCAAAAATGAATTTGTTTTGTCGGTCTGTATATTTTTTGAGTATTGAGATTTTGGAAATAAAGCATAGGGTATTTCTCAAACCTCAATTCTTAATTTTTATTTAAGGGCTTTCTTAGTAACTGTTTTCATTTCTGAAAATCCTTTGGTTGCTTTTTTAGAACCTTTTTTCATTTTTCCAGAAAGTAAAGCGAGTGCGGCTTTAGTTGCTTCAATAGCTTCTTGTTCATCTTCGATTTCGTATTGTGCCCACACATCAGTTTCATCTGGTGGAAGATTTTGGAAGACAAAAACGGCTCCCATCAAAAGAATTCCTACCGCTGCAATTGTTCTGATCGAAGTCATCCAAGATAACTTTCGAATTTTAGCGGGAACAACTTTTGATTCATTTTCAATTTGTTCCAACAATCGTTTTTCAAAATCATCACTAATCATCACATCTTGCTCTTCCTTGAAATATTGAAACAAAGATTTGTACTGCTCTAATTGAGGAGCGACATTGCCGTTATTAAAATATTGTTTGAGTTTATCTTCCTCTTGCAAAGAAGTTTCGCCTTCCCAATATTTTTCCAACAGGTTATTTATATTTTTATAATCCATAAGAATCGGAATTAATTAGTTGACTTTTAATAAATTTTCGTGCTCTAAAAAGATAAACCTTTACTTGGTTCATCGGTATTTCTAATTGTGCTTCAATCTCTTTATAACTCAATCCTTCAATGTCTCGCATGTGCATCACTTCTCGTTGCTTAGTCGGAAGGGTGTTCATCATGTTTTTAATTCGTTGCATTGTATCTTGAGTTTCAGCTACTTGATGAGGATTATTATGGTCAGATGAAATGTCAAATCCTTCTGGAATAATCCCTAATTTATAATGCTTAGATCGAGTTTTGTCTATAGATAAATTTTTAGTCATTCGGATGCACCAAGCTTCGATGTTGTTGTACTCATGCAGTTTCTCTCGCTGCTTCCACAACTTAATCATCACTTCTTGGACGACATCTTCTGCCTCAGCTCCGTTGCCCACGATGCGGTAAGCAAAGCGGTATAACTTGTTTTTGTAAGGAAGAATTTCTGATGTAAATTGTTTTATATCCATAATACAACAAGAAGACGATGCGACTTTAGGTTTGTTACAGTCAGTTTTTATTTTTTTATAAAAATAATTAAAAAGAGTGGGGGAAGTGTTGATTTTATTGGGATTTTGGAGAAATAAAAATTACGAAAAATCAAAATTGTCATCTAAAATATCATTTTTATCCTCTTCTGAAATTGGTGGGTATTCATACTTTAATTTTAAAATCCAAATCAGGAGATGGGAAGTAGGTTGTCTTTTTTACAGCACTTTTTTAAAAATCTAAGCCTTTATCATCATCAAGAATTTCATTGAGGTGAATTTCGGATTCATTGATGATTTTTATTTTCCAAATCAAAAGACTTGAAACAACTAACATACAAGCTAAGAAAATTACTGATTGAGCTTCAAAAGATAATAACCACGATAGATTAAAAAATGAAAATAAAACAAATAGATTGATTGTTAATTTGGTGTGAATTTTATTTTCAATAGTTCTAAAAATAAAATTATTGAAAATAAGAAAAATAAGAAAAAAGGGAATTGATAAAACAAGCATTATTACAACTCCTGAAACTAAACTTAATGAATTGATAGAAATACCAAAATCAAATATTATTAAGGTTAAAACAAAATAAAGCAAGGCTCCTAAAAGTAAGGTCAGAAACCAAACTCTAAAGCTAAATGAAAAGGCGTTGTTTTTTTGTTGTGTTGTCATTTTTTAAAATTTAAATCGTCATCTAAAATATCATTCATTGATTCTGTTTTGACAAATTCATTTTCTCGTTCAATTTTTAAAGTAAGAATAAAACAGAATAAACAGATGTAGAAAAATGTAGCTAACTCAATTAAATCTTTAATTTTCATTTCACCTAAAAATATCCAATTGAGCGCATACAGATTTAAAGTAAAAATAGGAAGAACCCAAATTATCAATTCAATTCGGAGCATTAAATCGGAAATTGGTTTTTTAAAAAGGAAATCAGAAAGTAATTGAAAGATCCAAAATGTTGGTAATGTTCCAAAGGTTAAACCGAGAACTGCTTGAACACCGAAGAGTAGAAAAAAAGAATGAAGAAATGCTAAGTCTTTTAATTCTCTTAAGAAAAATAAAAATACAATAAGGCTAGCGAAAAGTGAAAAGGAAACAGAAAACCACCAAACCTTTTTGGTAAATGCATTAGAATTATTTTTAGTTTTCATTTATTTTGTTGTTTTAGTAAATATAAAAAAGCCTTTCCGAAATATCGAAAAGGCTTTCTATTATATTTTTTTTAAATAAATTTACCCACCAGTTTCCTGACGAAGTACTTTCATTTGACTTTCCCATAATTGTTTTTGGTCATCCAATTCATCAGCATCACAATAATCTGTGAGTTCTAAAATGGTTTCACCAGTTACAGGGGATCGACTCATTCGGAATTCAAAGTATTCACCATCTTCGCCATCTTCCCATTCGAAGCGAACACGTTCGTCTTCGATGTCATCAATCAAGGTGGCGTTTTCACCTGCACCACTCCAAACAAATTCATACTCCTCGCCAGTAATATCTACTTCATCGCAGAACCAGCGAATCAAGCAAGAAGGGGTGGTTAAAAATTTATATAAAATAGTCGGGGATGCCCGAAAAATAAATTCTAAATCAAAAGATACTCTTTCCATATTGAAGAGATTGTGTTTAAAAAAGTAAAAAAACTAAATACCAGTATTTTCGAATAGAAATAATAAATGTTATAAATTAAGTATATTAACTATTCGACAAGCGCAATAAATAATAAAAAAATGGTTTTTCCAAATAAATATTAAACTTTCCAAATAAAGGAAAATAAAGGATAACTTCTTATTGAAAAAATGGATACGAGCCAAAATATATATTCCTAATGATTAATATATAAAATATAATTTCTAAAACATTTAATGAAAAGAAACAATAAAGTGTTGGTTAATAAATTTTAGCTATGTACATTTGCGCCAAATTGGGAGAAGAGTTACGGAATTAATAGGGAATAGATTCAAATGCATACATTTTAATTACCAACAGCCCTTGACAATCAAGCGTTTTTGCCTTATTTTTGTAAGTGTAATTAAAACACAACCAAATTCCTCCAAATTATAATAATGAAAGGTTACGAAATAAAGTTACAAACACATCTCACTTTCTGCCACATCATTTTATCTTTCGAGAGGATACCTAATTTTTTCCCATTTACATATTTATTTTTCTTACCCAAGAAATCGACTTTTTTTAGCAAGCACCTTAGAAATCATTTTTCTAGGGTTTAACTTTTGTAAACCAAACCATAAATTACTTGCATGAGACAACTTAAGATTACCAAGTCAATCACTAACAGAGAAAGTCAATCATTAGAAAAATACCTCCAAGAAATTGGAAAGGTAGATTTATTGACTCCAGAAGAGGAAGTGGATTTAGCTCAGCGAATTAAGCAGGGTGATCAACAAGCTCTTGAGAAATTGACTAAAGCGAACCTCCGTTTCGTTGTTTCGGTTGCTAAGCAATATCAAAATCAAGGTCTTTCATTATCAGATTTGATTAATGAAGGTAACTTAGGTTTGATAAAAGCAGCTCAGCGTTTTGATGAGACGCGTGGTTTCAAATTCATCTCTTACGCCGTTTGGTGGATCAGACAATCTATCCTTCAGGCTTTGGCAGAACAATCCCGTATCGTACGGCTTCCCCTCAACAAAGTGGGATCTTTAAATAAGATCAATAAGGCTTTCTCGGAGTTGGAACAGGAATACGAACGCGAACCTTCTGCAGATGAATTAGCAGAACTTTTAGAAATTCCCACAGATGAAGTAAGAACAACTTTAGGTGTAGCCGCTCGACACGTGAGTATGGATGCTCCTTTCGTAGAAGGTGAAGATAATTCTTTGCTTGACGTTCTTGAAAATGGTGGAACTCCAGGAACAGATGCAAATTTGGCGTACAAAGAATCTCTTCGTAGAGAAATTGAACGATCATTAAGTACGCTTACTGACCGTCAACGTGATGTGATCAAATTGTATTTTGGAATTGGTGTTGAACATCCAATGTCTTTAGAAGATATTGGAGAACGATTTGGATTGACTCGTGAAAGAGTTCGACAAATCAAAGACAAAGCCATTAACAAATTAAGAAATACCTCAAGAAGTAAATTGTTGAAAAACTATTTAGGTGCATAACACCTTTACTTCTTAAAAATATTATTGACGCAAATTGGAAAAGCATCTCAAATTTATTTGAGGTGCTTTTTTTTTTGAAAAATGATTTTGATAGGAACACGGATTGACGAAAATCATATAATGATTTTTCACAGAGTCATTTTGAAGATGCCTTAAAAAACCTGTGTTCATCCGCTTAAATCCGCCCAATCCGTATTCCTATCAAAACCATCAAATCCATAGAAAAGTAATTGCTTCCAATCCTTTTTTATCATTTTTCGTATAACAAAAAGTTAACCGTTAACCATTCACCGTTAACTATTAAAAAATCGTACTTTTGCGGCGAAATTTGACCATTTATTTTTCCTAACCATTTAACTAAATATTTGACATGAGCGACAAAAAAACCATGTTGCGAAGCAATGCTGATACTTCTCTTCGAGATTGGCATAAAAAAGAAAAAACTGCTTTGGAATTACTCCAGATTGTTGGAGATCTTCGATTTGATCGATCAACTGAATTAATCCTTTTTCGAAGAGATATCTATGATGCACGTCCAAGTGAAGTGTTAAACATTCATACTTTTGGCTCTAATTATTCTGATAAAGAAATTCCAGTTGAAATCACATTGGCAATGGCAAAAGCAATTTCAGCAAATGAAAATATGCCAGCTGCTCGAATTGATATAGGTACACTTGCCTCTGAATGGTTAGAAGAAAAAGATGAGTTTAAAAGTATTGATGATTTTGTTGGAAATAAATTAAGTAGTTTTATTAGTTCTACTAATGGAAATTTGACTCCAAAAGATATCGTGTTATATGGTTTTGGAAGAATTGGAAGATTAGTCACTCGTAGAATTGTATCGACTACTGGAAGTGGAGAACAACTAAGATTAAAGGCAATTGTTTTGCGTCCAAAATTGAAAGATCAATTTGAGGAAACTAAAAAACGTGCTTCTCTTTTGGAAACTGATAGTGTGCATGGAATGTTTAAAGGAACAATTGAAGTCTCAAAAGATGGTTCAGAAATGATTATCAATGGTAATCGAATCCAAATGATTTATGCTGGAAGCCCTGAAGATATTGATTATACTCAATATGGAATTAATGATGGATTAGTGATTGATAATACAGGGGTTTTTAGAAATAAAAAAGAATTGAGCAGACACTTACGTCCTGGGATTTCTCAGGTAATGTTGACGGCACCGGGAGAGGATATTTCTAATATTGTATATGGAGTGAATCATGAAGAATTAGATTTAGAAAATGAAAAAGTATTGAGTGCTGCTTCTTGTACAACTAATGCAATTGTTCCAATCATCAAAGTGGTTGATACAAAATTAGGTATTAAAAAAGGGCATATTGAAACAGTTCACTCTTACACAAGTGATCAAAATTTGTTGGATAATTTCCATAAAAAACCAAGACGAGGAAGAGGTGCTGCAACAAATATGGTATTGACTTCAACTGGAGCTGCCAAAGCGGTTACTAAAGTTTTCCCACACATGAAAGGGAAATTGACAGGAAATGCAGTTCGGGTTCCAACTCCAAATGTCTCTTTAGTAATATTGAATTTAACATTAAATGCTCCAACTGATGTCAGCTCGGTTAATGCAATGCTAAAAGATGCAGCGTTAAATGGAAAATTAGTAGAACAAATCCAATATTCTACTTCAACTGAATTTGTATCGAGCCACGCTGTTGGATTATTTGCAACTTGTGTTTTCGATGCTCCTTCGACAATCGTTTCAGAGGATGGGAAAACGGTAACTTTATATGCATGGTATGATAATGAATTTGGGTATAGTTGCCAAGTTGTTCGGCTAGCGAAGCATGTTGCTAGAGTGAGAAGAGCTGTTTATTATTAATTTTAGGATACTTTAGTTGACTAAGATGAAAATTATAAAAGGAGTTATCAGGGCTAAATTGATAACTCCTTTCCTTTTTAGAAAATATTATATTTGCAAAAAAAAATGGATTTTATCGAAAAAACTAAATCATGGATTCAAACCTTTGTGATCGGATTAAATATATGTCCTTTTGCAGGTCACCCATTTCGAGAAGATAAAATTCGGTATCGATTGGAAGAATCAGAAAGTCTTGAAAAGTTGCTAGAAACATTGCTGGAAGAGTTAGATCTTTTACAAAAAAATGAAAATACAACAATCGAAACTTCCATTTTAATTCATCCAAATGTCCTGACTGACTTTTTAGATTATAATGATTTTTTATCAGTCGTGGAAGCGGTTTTAAAAGAGATGGATTTAGAAGGAGAAATTCAAGTTGCCTCTTTTCATCCTGATTATCAATTTGCTGGTGAGAACAAAGATGCTCCTTCAAATTATGTAACTCGCTCTCCATTTCCAATGCTTCATCTTTTACGGGAAAGTAGTGTTACAAAAGCTATTGAACTACACCCCAATACAGAACAAATTCCATTTGACAATATTCAAAAATTGAATGAATTAGGTTTGGAAAAGATTAAAAGAATGACCAAAACTTAATTCTCAAATATCAGTTTAATTATCTTATATAAAATTTTATAAAATGAAAATTACTTTAGAAACTACTGACTCACTTCAACATTATGTTGCCAAAAATGATGCTGGTCATTCTGTTCATCTGAGTGGTGATGGAACAGCAACTGGACCAATGCAAGCCGTTTTGATGGCAATAGCTGGATGTAGCACTATCGACATTGTAATGATTTTAGAAAAAATGCGACAAGAAGTAAAAGACATCAAAGTCGAAGTCGAAGGAACTCGTAGAGACGAAATTCCAAGAGTGTACACCAAGATCAATTTGCATTATAAAATTTTTGGAAAAGTAAAACCCAAGAAAGCAGAACAAGCTGTTGCATCTTCTTTGGAAACTTATTGTTCTGTTGCAAAAATGATAGAAAAAGAAGTTGAAATAATAGGTACTTTTGAAATCATTGAAAATTAATTTTTTTAATAGACTTTATTCGATGGACGTTGAACGTTAGACGTTTTACGGCCCACCATACAATTTCATTTAGAATAAATTCCAATGTAAGAGTGAAAAACAGTTGGTAGAGAAAAGAAGATGATTCATATAATTTTTTCAGCAATTCACTCGAAAAAATTGAATAGTGAAGGAACAAAAAGTGACCTTTATGGAAGGTTTTGATGAAGTTAAAAGTCTCATTTTTTAATTGTTTTAAGGCGGACATAAAATGGTAGTTTTTAGTATAATATTTGCAATTTGAAAGACTATTGTCATTTTAATTTCGTTTTCATAACGTATTTTTGGCCTCAGGGAAATTAATAACCAAATACTCAAATCTAACATACTTTGGCTCACAACATTTATCTAATATTTTGAACATCTATCCAATGCAATTATTATTACAAAAATCAAAGAGAATTTTTTCACTTTGCTTTTTACTATTTTTTTGTTTCTCATTTTTACAAGCCCAAAAAGTAACTAAAGTCAAAGGGCAGGTCATTGATGCGGATACTAAAGAAACACTACCTTTCGTGAATATTGGTTCGCTTGGAACAACTGTTGGTACCTCAACTGATTTTGATGGATTTTATGAATTGGAGTCTCAATGGATGACTGACAAATTAATCGTTTCTTATGTTGGCTACGATTCAGATACGCTTGATGTTATTTTGGGAAAAAGGCAAACGATTAATATTGAATTAAAATCTACCTCGACAAGTTTAAGCGAAGTAACCATCACCGCTAAAAAGCGGAGGTATCGAAGAAGAGGAAATCCCGCAGTCGATTTTGTTAAAAGAGCGATCGAAAATAAAGATAAAAATCGACTTGAGAATCAAGATTTTTATGAGTATAAAAAGTATGAAAAAATTGAACTTGATATTAACAATATCACCGACAAATTTAGAAATAGAAAGATATTTAATCAGTTCCAATTTATTTTTGATAATGTAGATACCTCAGCGATCAATGGTAAACCATATTTACCAGTTTATATGCAAGAGGGTAATTCAAGAATTTATTATCGAAAAAATCCGAGTGAGCAAAAAGAGTATCGGGATGCAATGAAGGTGTCTAATTTTGATCAATTGGTCGATGAGAAAACTATTTCTCAATTGATGAAATTGATGTATCAAGATGTTGATATTTATAAAAATAATATCGATGTAGTTGGAATCCAATTCGTTAGTCCACTTTCCAATATTGCCCCTTTTTATTATCATTTTTATATCAATGATACCATTGTTGTTAATGATATCAAATGTATAGATTTAGCATTTCAACCTGCCAATAAACAGAATTTTGGTTTCAAAGGTAATATTGCAATTTCTCTTGATTCTAATTATACTGTTTTGAAAGTTGACATGGGGATTACAGATCAAATCAATTTGAATTGGGTAACAGATATGCGAGTCAATCAGGAATTTTCAAGAAAGGGTGAAATTTGGATTCGTTCTAAAGATCTTTTGATTTTAGACTTTCAAATAACGAAAAAAGGGTTTGGCTTTTTTGGAAGAAAGACCACATCTTATCAAGATCATGTGATAAATACTCCTCCTGACGAATCCACTTGGGATGGTGTCCAGAAGAAAATTGATTCGGAGGATATGTTTGAAAAAGATGAAGCCTATTGGGAGTCTGTTCGACCCATAGCTTTGACCAAAGGTGAAGCATCTGTTTATCAAATGGTCGATACTCTCCAAACGATTCCTACTTTTAAGACTACAGTTAACTTAATCAATTTTTTTGCAACAGGTTATATTCCAGTTGGTCCAGTTGACATTGGCCCGATTAATGGATTTTATAGTTTCAATGAATCAGAGGGAAATCGAGTGCGATTTGGTGGTGAGACGAATTTAAAATTTTCTCCTAAGGTAAGATTGCAAGGACAATTATTATATGCCTTCGGTGATAAAAAATGGAAATATTCTTCGCAAATATTGTATTCTTTTAACAAGGATTTTATTGAAAATCCAAGACATCATCTGATGATTAGACATCAGCACGATACTAATTTTCCAGGGCAACGATTGGCATTTATTAATGAGGATAATTTTTTGTTGTCCTTTAAGAGAGGAGTTGCGAACAAAATGGTTTTGTTTACTTCTACAAGGATTGAATACCTGAGAGAGTTGAATAGTAATTTTACGTACCAATTTGGATTTGAGCAGCGAAGAGAACGACCTATTGGTGCTTTGACTTTTGACTATTTTGAGAATCAGACCATTGAGAGATCATTAGGAGAGATTGATGTTTCTGAAGCTTCGTTGATGCTTCGTTGGGCACCAAATGAAGAATTTTTGCAAGGAAGAAATTATAGAACTAATATTTTTAATAGATATCCGATTTTCACATTTAACTATCAAATGGGAGTTCCTGATTTGTTTGGAAGCGATTATGATTATCACCGATTTACGCTGAATATTTTTAAGAAGTTTAATTTTTCATTTTTAGGAATTGCACATGTTCATGTGGAAGGTGGAAAAATGTTTGGAGCTGTACCATTTAATTTAATGTTTTTGCCAAGAGCTAATCAAACTTATTCTTACCAGACGTTCTCCTATAATATGATGAACTTTTTAGAATTTGTCAGCGATCAATATGTGAGTTTGAATGCTTTGTATTATATGAATGGATATATATTTAATAAAATTCCTTTAATTCGAAAATTAAAATTAAGGGAAGTGTTTACCTTTAAAATGTTATATGGAAGTGTATCTGATAAAAATAATCCTAACTTAAATCCAGAGTTAATTCAATTTCCTACCAACGATTTAGGAGAAATAACTACGTTTACTTTATCAGACAAACCTTATATGGAAGGTAGTGTTGGAATAGCTAATATTTTTAAAATTATTTCCATAGATTTGGTGCAACGGTTTAACTATCTTGATAATCCAAATATTCCTAATTTATTTGGAGTAAAAGGATTAGGGATTCGATTTAGAATGGGATTAGAATTTTAAAATTAATCTTTGTTTTTTTTAGAAATGAGCCACCTTCAATTTAATGATAGTGGCTCATTTTTATTAGTGAGGTCGTAAAAATTATATCGAAGATTTCGGTTTTCTTTTTAAAAAAAAGTCTATTGAAATAGCAATAAAAAATCCAACTAAAATAAATCCTACTCCAAAGACGACTACTTTCCAAGCCGAATCCATCATCGAGGATGGTTGTACAAACCCATTAAAAATTAAATGATAACTTAATATTCCTACTGGCATACTTATTCCAAATGTCAAACCATGTCTGAAAAAAAAATCTTTCCAGACTCTTGCAAAATCTCTTTTGTGATTATTCCATCTGATTATACATGCTATTAAAATCCATAAGCCAAATACTAAAGCACTATATGGATTATCTCCTTCAATTACTCCAATTGCTCTATCTAAGCCTTGTAAAAGTCCTGTGAAAATAGCGATATAATTTCCATCGATTCTATCTAAACGATCAAAAACAATTAACCAGGCAAAGAATAAAAAATAGAAAAAGAATTGTATCCAATGACTCAACACTTCATCAATCCAAAATATTTGTTCGTACAAAGGGCCAGAGTCAATACCTAGATTAACTCGAGAATAAATTTCTAATGTATTGGTAAAATGAATTCCTGTTGCATAGATATACATTGTTATAAAAAATAAGGCTATTACTTTTTTAGTCTGAACTGATTTAGCCAAAACCTCTCTTTGATGTGGACCAAATACTACAATGATCATTCGATAAAGCACATACCAAAGGATAGGGATATACACTAATTGTTCAAACCAATGATTGGAGGTTACTCCATGAATCATAGTTTTACAGATCCAGGTGTACCCTAAAACCTTTCCAAGAAGTCCACAAAAAATTAATTTGTAGTGATATCCTATACAGACAAAAATCATCAACCATTTAAGTTCTTTACTTTCTTTTGCAGGAATAAGATGGGTGGTAATTAGGGGGCTTTTAATAAATTTTGCTTGGGACATAATCCAAAATACTTTTGTTATTTTTTTGAAAGAAAGAGACTAATAGTTTCCATCAAATTAGATCTGATCTTGTTTTATAAATCTAAGGTTTTAAAATAGGTTTGCTGATTTAGAGATTTTTTTAAATCTGACGCAAAATAAATAGATTATATTAAAATTAGCTTTTCCCCTAAAAAGATTGCAGGAATAAATATGACATTCGAAAAAAACTAATAGCAATTGGAAATGGGCACTAGAGCAAAAATCTTTTTTATATTTGTGTTTTTTTTGATTGATGGCAGAGGGGAAAAATAATTAATCACAGCAAACTATAGCAAAAAAAAACATAATGAATTTTACCAGTCTCATAGTCCTTTTAGCGATTATTTTTTTTTATAGTTGGCAGGCATCTAAAGATACTAGTTTAGAAAATTCTTCTGTGTGGGAGCATTTTAAACCATCTTTTAAACAGTATTCAGGTTTTAGAGAACTACTACTTTTTGTTGTATTCTTATTGTTATATAAATTATCAAGAGGATTGGCAATTGGAGATGAAGCAACAGCATTTGCAAATGCTCAGAAAGTAATTGAATGGGAACATCAATTAGGAATTCTTTACGAACTTCCGATTCAACAATATTTTTTAGACAAAATATCCTTGGTCAAAGTGATTAATTGGATATACATTAAACTTCATATACCCACGACCATCATCTTTTTTGTTTGGTTATTTTACAAAAAAAGAAAGCACTATTTGTTTATTAGAAATGGTTTTTTGATTGCTAACGTTATCACTTTGTTTTTCTTTGTGGGATTCCCTTGTGCACCTCCAAGAATGATAAATGAAATAGCTTCCAATCCATATGCAGCTTTTGGAGGAGATGTACTAAGAAATTTAAATATTATAGGAATACAGCTTGGAGAAGGATTTATTGACACCTTAAATCATATTAGTGGAATTAATCTATATAAAGGGATTAATTCTAAATTGTTCAATCAATTTGCAGCAATGCCATCCATGCATTTTGGAAATTCCTTGTTAATTGCTTTTGGAGTTTATTTATATGCTAAGAATAATCTAGTGAGAATCTTAGTTTGGATCTATCCACTTTTTGTCCTTTTAGTTATTGTGATGACTGGAAATCATTTTTTCTTGGATGCAGTTTTAGGAGGTATTATTGTTTTGTTTCCTTACGCTATGATGATTTTGATTGAGCGAATTTTCCCAGTTTGGAAATATAAATTCCGTGGTTCCAAATCATTTTTAGGAAACTAATTTGGATGATTTTTAAATGGATTTTGTGAAAATATTAATCATATAAATTAAATAAAAAACAGCCATTTGGAGTATTCCAAATGGCTGTTTTTTGAAAAAAAAAAAGAAGACAAAACTCAATAGCGAGTTAGTCTTCTTAGTTTTAATAGGAAATTATTTTCAATCTTTTTAAAACTTCTTTCTAGACTTTAATGGGTATTGAAATCTAATTTTGTGTTTATTTAAGTTTTCGAAAGAAGTTTGGACTTTAGAAGTTTAATGAAATAATTGAATAGAAATTGGACTAAAAGTTAGTAGGACGATTTTAATCGATAAATAATTTTCCGTGTAAATGTGTTGTTATAAATTAGGGTGTGTAAAAAAAAAAATAGGGTAGTGTGTTAAAAAAATAAAAGGTGCGTCGTTATCAAGTCGTACAATACTAAAAATAATACATGGTGTTAAGGCGTATTAATTTGGGCTTGTGTTGGGTATCTGGATTTTAAAATATAAAGCAAAATTAATGTTAGGATCATAAAAATTCGGTATTTGGAATACTTATGTAAAAACTGAAATTAAAATTTACTATGTCATATTTAAGAGTGATTTCAAGAAATACTGGAGGGAAAGTAGATTGGGAGTTTATAGTTGCGTTGTATATTTATGTAAGTTGCAATTCCTATGCCAATAGACTTGTCACAAAATAAAAAATTGCATTTTTTCTAAAAAAAAAAGATAAAATATCAATTAAGAGTTAATTGTGACATTGCAGTATTTGTTATTCAGAATTGATAAATTTATAAAAATTTGAGTGGTAGATTTTTAGAAGTACAATGTGAATATATGTTGCTCTTTTTGTGAAAATGGATTTTTCAAAATTTTTCTGTAAAAAATAAAAAAGGATATTCTTAAATTTTTAAGAATATCCTTTTTTTCGAAAAAAATATGATTTTACTTGTCCTTGGATCATTCTTGCACCAATACGATCATCTCTATTCCATCAACTTTAAGTCGTCCACCTGAAAATTTTTTAGAATTATTTTCATCTACTTTTCCATTTTTCACTATAAACTTCCAGTTCCCTTTTGGGATTTGTACATTTTGATTGGAAGGATTACCATTGAATACAACAATAATCTTTTTCCATGGATCTCCAACTGTTGTCCCATCAATTTGATAAGAGATCAAGTTATTTTTAGAAGTAAGAAATTTCAAATTTGTGGCAATCTCTTTTTGACTCGTCATTTTAAAGGCAGGATGCGCTTTTCTTATTTTAATTAAATCTTTGACAAATTGCACAGTAGATAAATATTGATTTTTTCGCGACCAATCAATTGCATTTATACTGTCTGGACTTTCAAACGAGTTTTCGACTCCATTTTTTGTTCTCAAAAATTCTGAACCTGCGTGTAAGAATGGAACTCCTTGCGAAGTCAAAACAATTCCCAATGCTAGGCGAGCCATTTTTTCTTTTTCTTCTTCAGTTGCTTCTGGACATGAAATATTCAACCGATCATATAAAGTATTATTGTCGTGGCAACTCACATAATTAATGCATTGTGCAGGCTGATTTGCCCAAGGTGCTTTAGAGTAATTAACTTTAGAATAATCTACCTGAGGGTGTTCGGTTGCTCCAACAATTCCAAATTTTATACTTTCTTCTAAATCTTTTTCACCACTAATAAATGCTTTTGCATCAGGGGTAAAAACATGACCTTTCAATCCATCACGAATATCATCACTAAAAACGGCAACTTGATCTAACAGATTTGCATTGACTTTTATAGCTCTATCTTTTTCAGGTAAAGGACTTTCTCCTGCATTCCAACCTTCTCCATAAACAAAAATAGACGGATCAATTTTATTTAGAGTCTTCGAAACCAAATTCATCGTTTCAATATCATGAATCCCCATCAAGTCAAATCGAAAACCATCTATGTGATATTCTTCCGCCCAATATTTTACAGATTGTAAAATGAAATTTCTAACCATTGGACGTTCAGAAGCAGTTTCATTTCCGCAAGCAGAAGCATTTGATTTATTTCCATCCTTATCGTATCTAAAATAGTATCGAGGAACTAATCGATCAAATGGGTTCCAGTTTTGAGAGCCAGTATGATTATAAACTACATCCATCACTACCCGAATTCCTGCATCATGAAGTGCTTTTACCATAGTTTTAAACTCTCGAATTCGAGTTGCTCCATCAATTGCATCAGTTGCGTAACTTCCCTCTGGTACATTATATAGGTGTGGATCATAGCCCCAATTATATCTTCTTTCCGTATCTGGTTTATTTTCATCAATACTTCTAAAGTCAAAAACAGGAAGTAGATGAACATGCGTTACACCTAATTCTTTGATATGATCAATACCTGTAGAAAGTCCTTCAGGACTCAATGTTCCTAATTCTGCTAATCCTAAATATTTTCCTTTTTGTTGAATCCCTGAATTCTCGGCAATGCTCAAATCTCTAATATGTAATTCATAAAGAATAATATCATTTGGTTGGGTGAGAGGAGGGCGCTGATCATTTTCCCAATCACTAGGATTAGTTTTTGAAAAATCTATAATTTGAGATCGTCGACCATTTCTACCACATGCGACGGAATAAGGATCAGGTGATTCGTTTTTCCAATCATTGTACCTTTTGACTTGGAAAGTATAATATTTTCCATCTAAATTTTCTTTGATTGTTACAGACCAAACTCCACTTTCATCTATTTTCATTTTGTGGGAAGAAACGATAGCACTTTCATTATCTTTTTCATAAATAAATACTCGTCCATCCTGAGCGTTAGGTGACCAGAATTTAAAAGTAGTTTGTTTAGGAGAAAATTGGAATCCCAAATCACTTCCTTCATAGATTGGGTAATCTTCTGTTTTTTCATATTTAAGTTTCACTTCTTCTTGATCATTTTTACAACTAAAAAAGATGCAAAATAAAAATAAGAAATAGATTGAATTGATTTTCATTGTTTTGATTTTTCTTGAGAAAATTAATTTCAACTAAAAGTAAAATTAATTTTCTATTCATTAATAAAAAATGGTCGAACGATTTCATACCAACTACATAATGGTGTTTTGCCTCCACAGTTTTATTCTTTACCACATACGAGTATAGGCTATATTATTGTTTTCTATATTCTTATGTGGTGAAAAATAAATGCATAGTAGATTAAACCTTTTGTATTTCATTAAGTCTATAAAATATCAAATGACCGATTTTATCAATCACCAAAAAAGAAATAGTAATATGACAAAGCAATTTATTTTCACCGTTGTTTGTACTTTATTTTTTAGTTCTCTACTGAATTCACAATCAGCGATTGAACCAACTGGATTTGACGGAGATCACTTTAGTTTAGAAGGAGCAATTGATTTATTTAAAAATTCCTCTTCTTTAGAAGATTTCGAAAAGAAACTAAATGAAGAAAAGAGTAATATCAATAATTTAGATTTAAATAAAGATGGAGAAATTGATTACCTCAGAGTCGAAGATAAAATGGATGGCGATGTTCATGCAATAATTGTTCAAGCTCTAATTAGTGAATCAGAAAATCAAGATATTGCAGTTATTGAAATTGAAAAAACAGGGAAAGAAACTGCGATCCTTCAAATAATAGGTGATGAGGAAGTTTTTGGAGAACAAAAAATCGTCGAACCATTTGAAGAACAGGTAGAGCAATCTGGTAAAGGTGGACCAAGCGCAAATTATGATTTTAGGAGGGTAGTGGTTAACGTTTATTTCTGGTCTCCAATACGATTTATTTATACACCTAGATACCGACCATATGTTTCCCCTTATCGTTGGAGAGCCTATCCGAGATATTGGAAACCTTGGAGGCCACAACCATTTAATATTTATCGAGGATATCATGTGAGGCATCATCGAAATTATCATGTAGTAAGAACACATCGAGTAGTTCGAGCACATCGAGTTTATACACCACATCGAAGAACCTCAACTGTGGTTAGAAAACGAACAACAGTTGTAAGAACAAATAAGAAGGGAAATAAAGTTGTCAGGCAAAAAACGACAACGGTCAAAAGTAGAAATGGAAGCAAAGTGGCTGGAAAAAAATCAAACAAAGTTGTCAAAAAGAAAGGCACTAAAAAAGTAGCAAAAAGAAAAACAACGAAAGTCAGAAAAAGAAGAAATAATTAGACTTTATTCGATGGACGTTGAACGTTAAACGTTTTACAACACACTATGTAATTTCATTTAGAATAAACTCTATTAATCTTTCACTTTGAAAAAAATAAAAGCGGTTCTCGAAAGTTCGGGAACCGCTTTTGTTATGTAATAATTAATAGGGCTATAATTTTACAATCCTTTGAGATGTTGCATTATCTCCGTTGCCAATACGGAGGATAAATACACCAGATTGTAAGTTTGATAAATTAATGATTGTTGACAATTGATCTTTTTCTATGAGGCCTGTGTAAACAATCTTACCCGTAATATCGGTGATGTTAAATTGAGTATCTCTTGTATATGATTTCTCTAAATTAATTTTAATTTCGTCTAAAAATGGATTTGGAGTAATTCCTACGGAGTGTGGTTCATCAAAATTAACTACTTCTATATTACTATAACTGAATTTGCGATCAAAATCTACTTGTTTAAGTCGATAATAATTTAATCCAGTTATTGGATTTTTATGTTTAAGTGTATAGAATTGCCGCTCTGTGGTATTTCCTGCTCCATCTTTTAGTCCAATAGATTCGAATCTTTCACCATCTGAACTATGCTCAATAGAAAAATACTCATTATTAGTTTCTGAGATTGTTTCCCAATGAACCCTGACCTCTGAATCAAATTTTTCTGCTTTAAATGAACCAAGCTCTATAGGTAGAATACCACCAGAAAATGCAGTCAAATCCAAACCAACAAAAGCTGTTCCAGAAGCCCAGTTTCCTGCTGATTGTAAATCTGCTGCTGTTACTGCTACGGATCTATCACCACTATATTCGGCATAGTCGATATTTGTTGGAAGACCTAAATGCACTCCAATAAAAAAAGGAGTACAAGGACAATCGCTATCTAAGCCTGGGTTTGGATCAAGAGTACTAGCACCGGAAAAATAAGAGTATATTTCATCAACATCATTATCAGGATCTGCAGGAGTGTCGGAGATGTATAGAGAATATCCTTCAAGAGAAAGAGAGATCAAATCACCATATGGACTACTTGTTGTTACTCCAGATGGACCACCAAATGCAGTAAAAGAATTAGAAGTTACCTCTCTAAGTTCAAGTACCGTTCCTGCTGTCCAGGTTCCAGTCCAAGTGATTTTCCATGTTCCATCATTGCTTCCATTTCTATTAAAATCATTATTAGTTGCGTCATAGTCAGTTTCTGTCAAATAGAGATTTGTAGATGCAGGCATATCTTGGATAGCTACTATAGTTACACCCTCAGGGTTATCATCATTGAAGCCAATAACCATAGCTTTGGGTTGACTAAAAGTGGAATGCACAATAAAAAGTTGGCATAGAAAAATTAAAATAAATGTAATTTGTTTTTTCATAAAAGAGTATTATAATGCTTTAAAATAGATAAATAGAGCAAAATAAATTTGCTCTATTTAAATTTGAATCTTGGATCATGTAAAGTCTTTTTTTATCAAAAAAAATTATTACATGTTGAAATATTTATAGCTATGACATTCTAACTTCTAGAAGGAAATATTCCTTGCAAAGCGATAATATAATTAATAGCTAAAAATGGTTGCATGTTATTGTGTTGCTGAGTGCCTCCTGTAAAACCAACAGAAATCGTTGAATTTACATTAGCCGTAACTCCTTCTAACGATCCAGTTGCATCATCACCATTGTAGAAACCTGTGCCTTCTCCTAGATGATTACCATCTGGGTCAGTACTTCCATCTGATGGCTCATTATTAACGCCAACTGTAATGGCTGATTGAAACGTTTCAGCCATAGTATGGTTGTGAGCAGGCATTTCTAAAGTTGTTAATGTGTGAGCAGATTGACCACTTCTTTGACCTTCTCTATATGTAGGTAATCCTGGTCCAGTTCCAGAGGAAATTGGTCCTCTTCCTCTTAAATCTGGTAATGCAAATGTAGTTCGACCATCACCTCCATAAATAGTTCCAAGCAGAGAAAAAAGAGCTTGATGTTGATTTATTGACAACAATTGTCCTTCACAAAATGCCCAACCTCTAGGTGCAAAATTTCCAGCGAAGAGTATCATTGCTCCAATATATGGATTTCCTTGTCCCATAATTTAATTATTTTAATATTTAATAAAAAATTATTAATTAGCTACGAGAAGGAAATGTTCCTTGAAGTGCTATGATGTAGTAAACTGCTAAATATGGTTGCATGTTATTATGTGCTTGACTATTTCCAGTCATTCCAACTTGTACGGTTGAAGCAAAGTTAGCAGTAACTCCTTCTAGGGATCCAGTCGCATCGTCGCCATTATAAATTCCTGTGGCTTGACCTAAGTGATTGCCATCTGGGTCAGTACTTCCATCAGAAGGTTCGTTATTTACACCTACAGTTACAGTTCCTGTTACAGTTGATTGAGTAACATGATTATGAGCTGGTATTTGAAGAACATTTAAAGTTTCCGTTGGAGCACCTCCTCTTTGACCTAGTTTATAACTCGGTAATCCAGGCCCAGTTCCTGGACTAATTGGCACTCTACCTCGTAAATCGGGTAAAGCAAAAGTAGTACGACCGTCACCACCATAAGTAGTTCCTAGAATTGAAAATAAAGCGGTATTTGAACTAATTGCAAGAAGTTGACCTTCACAAAAAGCCCAACCACGTGGAGCAAAGTTTCCACCAAACATTACGATTTCACCAATAAATGGAGTCATAATTTAAGAAATTTTAAGGTTATAAAATATGTTAATTATTTGAATTACTCATTGTCATTTTGGAATATTAATATATTCCATTTGGTATAATAGACTACGCCATTATAGTGGTTGCTTTTTCTATGTGCAATTGCACATGGAGGCAAACCAAAAAGAAAATTAGCAAACCTAATTTCTTAGGATACCCTTCTTAATTTTTTATAACTCAGTTGAAAAGTGCTCTTGTTTTTTTGATAGGCAAAATAGTCGTTTTCATCGGGGCCAGTTAACAAGAATTGATCGAAGACGGCATAAATATATAAATATTTTTATAAATATTAAATTTTTATACGAAAAAAGAAAAAAATATTGAATTGATTTATATGTATCAATATCTATAAAAAGAATATTTCAAGTAGTCGGTTTCTTTTTGTAATTTTGAACAACAAAACCTTCCTACAATCTTCACATAAATTTTTTCAAAATTTTATTTTCCAAAACCAATCCATTAAGATGAATAAAACATTTGCTTTATTTTTTTCCCTATTTTCTGTTTTACCATTAAATGCTCAAATAGAACTTTCGGGTATTATCAATCAATATTCAAAAGTGACCTTAATTGAAGATGATATTTGTCAAAATAAAATCACAGTTTCTGATATAGCCCCATTTGATGAAGGACAGTTTGTGGTTCTAATGCAAATGCAAGGGGCAACGATTGATGAATCCAATTCTGCTAATTTTGGAAATATTCAAGATTTAAATAGTGCAGGTTTTTATGAAATTAACGAGGTTGTCTCCATTGATGGTTTTAATATTTATTTAAAATACCGAAACCAAAATGAATATGATCTCAATGGAAATGTTCAATTGATTACTATGCCCAATTATGAAGATGCAACAGTTGTCGACGTATTAACAGCAGATGCTTGGAATGGTGAAACAGGAGGTGTACTTGCCCTTAAAATTTCTGGAGAATTAATCATGAATGCAAATATTGATGTGAGTGGTTTAGGTTTTAGAGGTGGTGAAACGCAAACTGCTAGTAATAATAATTGCACTTGGTTATTCCAACAGAATGATTATTTCTATGAATTTGGAAATTGGAGAGGATCAGCAAAAGGAGAGGGAATAGCATCTATTATTTTAGATAAGGAATTTGGGAAAGGACCACAAGCAAATGGCGGTGGTGGTGGAAACGATCACAATTCTGGTGGAGGTGGTGGAGCAAATATTACTAAAGGAGGAGCAGGTGGAGAGAACAATGAACCTCAAACATTTGGGTGTCAAGGTAATCATCCTGGCCTCGGAGGTAAAGCAATTACTGATTTTGAAAATAGGATTTTTTTAGGTGGAGGTGGTGGTGCAGGACACGATAATAATGAAGTGGCAACAAATGGTGCAAACGGTGGTGGGATTGTGATTTTGATTATTGAAGAATTAATTCCTAATGAGTTTACAATTTTTGCCAATGGAGATTCAGCAATTGATGGAGGTGGAGATGGTGGCGGCGGCGGCGGTGCAGGTGGATCCATGTTTTTAGAAGTTCAAAACCTTAATACTACTTTTCAATTAGAAGTACTTGGTGGAAATGGAGGTACTGTTGACAATGGAGGAGGGGAGCGTTGTCATGGTCCAGGAGGAGGAGGAAGTGGTGGAAGAATTATTACAAATTTGACTTCAGTTGACCCTTTTTTAGCTACATTGCATGGAGGAGGGGCAGGTGAATCTTTTAATTCTTCCACTTGTCCTACTGGAACAAATGGTGCTGAAAATGGATTTGCTGGCAGTTTGGAAAATATTTCTAACAATATATTTGCAAGTCAAGATTTTCTCACGCCTGAGGCTAACTTTACTTTTGTGAATAACATGTTAATAGTTAATTTTTCTAACCTTTCTCAAAATGCAAATACAACAATTTGGAATTTCGGAGATGGGAGTTCCAGTTCAGATCTTAATCCAAATCATTTGTATCCGGAAAGTGGAACCTACAACGTTCAATTGATTGTTTCAAATGATTGTGGAATGGATACTTTTAGTCAATCTATTTATGTAGAAATAGTATCGGCTGGTATTTGGGTTGATGAACCTTTCGGTTGTGTGTCTCATACAGTTAATTTTATAGATATCTCTCTGGGCACAATTGATGATCGTTTATGGACTTTTGAAGGCGGTAATCCAGCTACATCAACTGATGAGAATCTGCTAGTTGTTTATGATGCTCCTGGATTTTATGATGTGCGACTAGAAATATCTGGACCGTATGGAAGTGCTGATTTTTTGGTAAATCAAGCTATTCAAATTTTCGAAGTTCCTGTAGCCAATTTTGATTACCTCTCAAATCAAAGCACAATTAATTTTAATAATAATTCCACTTTTGCAACTTCCTATGAATGGGATTTTGGAGATGGAACACCTTTGTCCAATGAAGAAATGCCTATTCATACGTATAATTCTACCGGAGAATTTGTGGTGACTTTGACAGCTTTTAATGATTATTGTTCCAATACGATTTCGGATACTATTTCCATTTTGACAGACCTTAATGAATTAGAATTATTGGATGCTCGTATTTTTCCAAATCCATCTTCTGATTTTGTAACAATAGAATTACAAAGTTCAGAAATGGTGCAAATGGAAGTTTTTTCAATGGATGGGAAAAGAATAAATTCTTTAAGTGGAACTTTTTTTCAATCTAAATTGTTAGATGTTCGAAGTCTACCGCAGGGTGTCTTTACGATTTCAATCTTGCAAAATAAAAAACGCAGATTGTATCGGTGGGTTAAAATTAATTAATAATTTTTGCTCGAAAATTAGTATATTTGCAATTCCTTTCTAAAAAGACAGTTTTAGGTATTCATCTTGGATGATTTGTTTCCCTATGATTTCTTTCTCAGCGGGAATATTTTTTCATCTAAATAATAAATATGGCAAAGTCGCAACAATCATTCAACAAAAAAGAAAAAGAAAAAAAGCGAAGAAAAAAGAAACAGGATAAATTAGAAAGAAGGGAACAGCGTAAATTAGAAAAAGCTGAAAACGGAACAAAGTCTTTTGAAGATATGTTGATGTACGTTGATGAGGATGGTAACTTAACACCAGAACCGCCAGATCCTACTAAGAAGAAAAAAGAAATTAAATTAGAAAATATTATTTTGGGTGCTGCACCTGTTGATAATACTCCAGTCGAAACAGTTAGAGAAGGACAAGTGAAGTTCTTTAATGATGAAAAAGGATACGGATTTATCAATGACAAAGCAACTAAGGAAAGTATCTTCGTTCATATCAACAATGTTGAAGGCGACCTTAGAGAAAATGACCGAGTTACATTTGAGATAGAAAATGGACCAAAAGGACCAAATGCGGTTAATGTGAAATTGATTTAATTTTTATTCAAAATAAATAGAAGGCCTGTTAGTCCAGATGGATTAACAGGCCTTTTTATATGACCATTCTTGTTCAAATAGTTATCAAACTAAACTATTAATTTTACCTTTACCAGATGTCTAGTACAATCAAAAATCAAGAAGAAATTTTAAAAAAATTGGGTATTCAAAAACTTAACCCAATGCAAGAGGAAGCTCGGGTAGCAATCCCTACTTCTGCTGAAGTAGTGTTGCTTTCTCCTACAGGAACAGGTAAAACGCTGGCTTTTTTGTTGCCAATCGTTGCAGAGTTAGAAAACGATTGTAATGAAATTCAAGCTGTAATTATTGTTCCTTCCAGAGAATTGGCTATTCAGATTGAGCAGGTAGCAAGAGAAATGGGAACAGGTTTTAAGGTGAACGCAGTTTATGGTGGTCGTCCATTTTCAAAAGATAAAATTGAATTAAGTCATCCTCCTGCAATTTTGATCGGAACACCAGGTCGAGTGGCTGATCATTTGAGAAGGAAAACTTTTTCAACGAGAAGGATACGTATATTTGTTTTGGATGAGTTTGATAAATCTCTAGAAATTGGTTTTGAATCAGAGATGATTGAGATTACCGATGCTTTGTACAAGGTGAGGAAAAGAATTTTAACTTCTGCTACTCACGAAGTTTCAATTCCACCATTTATTGGTTTGCAAGATCCAATTTATATTAATTATTCAAAGGATGGAATTGCGCAATTGAAAATCAAAACGATTCTTTCTCCAACAAAAGATAAATTGGAAACCTTGGTTGATTCAATTTGTTACTTAGGAAATCAACCAGGAATTATATTTTGTAATTTCAAAGATTCTATCCACAGAGTAAGTGATTGTTTGACTAAAAATAATATTAGTCATGGTTGTTTTTTTGGCGGAATGGAGCAGATGGATCGAGAGCGAGCTTTAATCAAATTTCGAAATGGAACACATCAATTATTAATAGCCACAGATTTGGCTTCAAGAGGAATTGATGTTCCTGAGATCAAATTTATTATTCATTACCATTTGCCTAATCGAAGTCAAGAATTTACTCATCGAAATGGACGAACCGCCAGGATGAATGCTGATGGAACTGCTTTTATTTTAAAATGGGAAAAGGAAGATTTGCCTGATTTTATTGAAAAGAGTGAAATTGAGAAAATACAGCCTGCAGGAATTCCAAAACTTTCTTTTTGGAAAACTCTTTTCGTTTCAGGTGGACGAAAAGATAAAATTTCCAAAGGAGATATTGCCGGTATGTTTTTTAAGCAAGGAGGTTTGGAAAAAAATGAATTGGGAATAATTGAATTGAAACAAGACTGCGCATTTGCAGCGGTTCCTTCTAAGAAAGTGGCGGAGTTAATTGAAAAATTAAACAACACAAAATTGAAAAAAAGGAAGATTCGTATTTACGAGATTTAAATTATTTAAAATTGTATGGAAAATAATAAACTAGATGGACGACTTAGAAAAAACATTAACATTGGAGATGTTGTAGAAATTGTCCAAAAGAATCATCAACAAACTGGAGAGTTAACCGAAGGTATTGTCAAAAGAATATTGACCAATGCTCCAAAACATCCACATGGGATAAAAGTTATGACAGATTTGGGGGAAGTTGGTCGAGTGAAGCATGTTATTTTGGATTAAACTTTTTTCATTCCGACCTGTTTAAATTTGGATATTTATTTTTTATTTTAGAAAGTTAACAGCATACTCTTTGTAATGGCAAAATTACCTAAGGAAAATCAATTCCTAGATTTATCGGATTATGGAAGACCAGTTGCCAGAGTGATTGCACGCTTTTTCAAACCCACATTTGTTACACCGATTCACGTAACCATCCTTTTTATCATTTCAGGATTATTGGCCATTGCATGTATTTTCTCAAATCAATATTTACTGGCCGCTTTTTTTCTTATTCTCAAATCAATATTAGATGCAGCTGATGGAGAATTGGCTCGCATCAAAAATACCCCTTCCTATACTGGTCGATATTTTGATTCCGTGGCTGATATTATTTTGAATTTTCTCTTTTTATTTTCAATCTGTTTGGTTACAGAAGGTTTTATTTTTTATATGATTTTAGCATTTCTTGGAATTCAATTACAAGGAACTCTATACAATTACTATTATGTAATCCTTCGAAATAAATTTGATGGAGATACCACAAGCAGGGTTTTTGAAACACAAGTTCCAAAAGCAATGAAAGGAGAAAAACAGAGTCATGTAAATGTATTGTTTGGGATGTATAATTTTTTGTATAAAATATTTGATGAAACCATTTATCAATTAGATAAAAAAGCAATAAATGGAAGTTATTTTCCTAAATGGTTTATGACCTTGGTTTCCACATTTGGTTTAGGTTTTCAATTATTAATTATGGCAATTTTTCTAATTTTTAATATTGATTATTTGATCATTCCATTTTTTATAGGGTATACTTTTTTAATTCCAGTCTATATATTTCTTCGTCAATATTTAGAGAAAAATAATAAGATCATTTAAAAGTCAATTTCAAGTTCCTTTTCCTTCTTGATAACTTTTCTGAAAAATTCATCAATCTCTAAAATAAAACCCACAGTAAGATTATCATTCTCCACTCCTAAATCTCTTAACTCGACTGTTTCAATGACTGAAGTTATATTGAAAAAATATCTAACATGTTTGATGCTTACATTTAAACGTAAAGAGTGTTCCACTAAGTCAAATGAATTATTTATTGTTAAATCCTCGAATTTGGCTAAATCTGATGCATCAATTTTTAATCGATTGTAAATTATACCATTGGAATAATTAAGTCGACCTCTCCGAACATTATAACTCAATCCCCAATTCTTTTTAATGTAGTGAAAACCCATTTGAACATAATTTTTTCTGAATTTAAATTGAGAACTTCCTCCTTCCGTGTAAAAATTATTCACTTTGCCTTCACCAGTTCCAACATATAAATCCATCAAAATGCCTTTTTCCATATTTAGATTAGAATTCTTAGAAGTACGTTTTCTTTTTTTTGTGAAGATTAAATTTTCCTCAATGGGAAAAAAATAATAACCACCTATAGACCCATTTAAAATGTATCCGTTTCCATATCGTTTATCGTTATTACCCTGATCTGAAGTTTTAAAATAACTTCCTGAAAAGGCAAGATGGTTGATTGGGCTATAACCAACTTGAAGATTCATCAATTGTTTATCTTCTCTTTCTCCCAAATTAGATGAACCTGAAACATGTCCATCATGTTGTTTTCGGAGAGTTACTAAATCGCCATCGTTGGGAGAATAATAATAATTGGAACAGGAGGTAAAAAAGAAAGTGAAGGTCAAAAAAGTTAAAAGAATATTCAATCTATTTTTCATATCAATATTTTTTTAAAATTAAAAAATATATATCCGATTTTAAATTGAATAGTAATAATTTTACATTTGAATTTGTTTAATATGTATGTTGGGTTGCCAGCAATTATTTATCAAAATTTTGGCAATTATGATTTTCTGAAATTTGTTCTTAGGTCAGTTTTTGATTTTACCATTTTTTGCTTTTCATAGATTAATTCAATATTACTTTAACATACATTAAGTTAAATTTTAATATTTATGTTCAAAACATATACATAATTCGGTTTTTTTATATTAAATTAGATTTTACTAAATTTATTTTTTAACAAAAATTTTAAACAATGAAAAAATTAACGAATTATTTAATGATTTTTGTCCTTTTACTAGGAGGTATTACAATGACAAACTCTTGTAAAGAGAGCCTGAATGATGTTGGAAATGAGGTAACCGAAGTTCCAATTAAGACACCATTTCAACAGTTACTAGACGACCCTGAATTAATTAACTCAATTCAAGTTCAATTAATAGAAAGTATTAGTCCACCGATTGTGGAAAGCCCTAAATCAACAGGTGAAGTAGAAATACGAGGAAAAAGGGGAGACTGCTGTCTTAATTGTACGAGTGTGATCCAGTTCATAAATGGCCCTAATCCACCAGTAGGAGCTGGCTATCAACTAGATGTAGTACGAACATGTAGCTCTGACCCAAATTCTCTAGGCGATGGAGTATTAGTAGGGAGCTATAATGAATTTAGTAATCCATATGGTTCAAGTTCTACTTTTGAAATTACTGATGAACATTTCTTTTGGTTTTTAGCAACCGTAGCAGGTCCAATAGGAGGATCACAAACAGTAGATATTTCTGTAACAGATGAATCCCTTCCTTTTGCAAGTAATGTATATCCAATTTCAGTACCTGACTTACTTTCAGTAGGTCTAAATAATGTACCAGTTTTAATGTTACATTGTGATAATATAAGTTATTCTAAATGCTGGGGGATTGGAATAGTAACAGGTGGAGATCAATTAGAAAGAGTTTGTTGTGAATAATTAAACTTAGAATTTAAAATATAAAAATAGAAGAAGATTGAACTTGATTTATGTTCAATCTTCTTCTTCTATTTTTAGGGGCACTAAACGAAATTCTTTAAGAGAAAATCCAATCAAAAGAAAAGAGGATTCCAAACTTGTGATTCAATTAAAAAATAAAAATCTTATAAATTTTTTATTTAAAATAGTCCGCTAATATTTCCATTTTTATCAATGTCAATAAATTCAGCAGAAGGTGTTGCTGGGAGTCCCGGCATTCGCATAATATTTCCAGTAATCGGAATTAAAAAATTAGCGCCAACAGCAATTTCAATAGTACGTACTGTAACTAAAAAATCTTTTGGACGACCTAATAACTTAGGATTATCAGAAAGTGATTTTTGAGTTTTAGCAATGCATACAGGTAGTTTTTCCAAGCCTAATCTTTTGATTTTTCTTAAATCTGCTTTTGCTTTAGCGGTATAATCTACGGCCTCTGCGCCATATATTTTTTTGGCGACAGTTTCAATTTTTTTCTCAACACTCCAATCCCAATCATAAATCGGTTTGAATTTTTTGGTTGTATTATCTACGACTTCAACAACTGCTTTTGCCAAATCAACTGCACCTTTTCCACCTTTTCCCCAAACATTACAAATCACAGCTTTGACTCCAAGTGATTCACATTTGTCGATGACAATTTGAATTTCTGCATCTGTATCGGAAACGAAACGATTGATAGCAACGACAGGTTGAATACCAAATTGCAAAACGTTTTCAATATGTTTTTCTAAATTTTCTAAACCACCTTTGACTGCCTTTTGATTAGAGCGATTGAGTGCTTTTAAATCTGCTCCTCCATGATATTTCAATGCTCGAATGGTAGCGACTAGTACAATGGCTTTTGGCGAAAGTCCAGCACTTACACATTTAATATCCAGAAATTTCTCTGCCCCTAAGTCACACCCAAAACCTGCTTCAGTTACCACATAATCAGAAAGTGACATTCCCATTCGAGTAGCAATTACAGTATTTGTACCCTGCGCAATATTGGCAAATGGTCCTCCATGAATGATCGCTGGATTACCTTCTATGGTTTGCACTAGATTTGGTTTGATCGCATCTTTTAACAAAGCAGTCATCGCTCCATGTGCTTTTAAATCTCTAGCGTATATTGGTTTTTTATCAAAAGTAAACCCAACAAAAATATTCCCTAAGCGAGTTTTTAAATCCATTAAATCATTTGACAAACAAAGTATCGCCATAATCTCTGAAGCAGCAGTAATATCAAATCCTGTCTCTCTAGGAATCCCAGAGCCAGTTCCTCCCAATCCAATTACCACATCACGCAAAGCTCGATCATTCATATCCATTACTCGTTTCCAAAGCACCGTTCGAGGATCAATATTAATTGATTTGGTTTTACTTTGAATATTATTATCAATAAGTGCGGCTAACAAATTATGGGCTTTTTCAATAGCTGCAAAATCACCTGTAAAATGTAAATTAATATCTTCCATTGGAAGTACTTGCGACCAACCTCCACCTGTCGCTCCACCTTTAATTCCGAAGACTGGTCCTAAGGACGGTTCTCTTAAAACCACAGTTGTCTTTTTTCCAATTTGATTCATCCCTTGGGTCAGGCCAATAGACATTGTCGTTTTTCCTTCACCAGCAGGGGTTGGGGAAATTGCAGTAACTAAAATTAATTTGGATTTTTTGACATTAGATTTTTTGATGAGAGAAAGAGGAAGTTTAGCTTTGTACTTACCATAGAGCTCCAAATCATTTTCTTTAATGTTTAGTTTTGTTGCAATTTGTTGGATTGGTTTCAACTTTATTGATCTTGCAATTTCGATATCTGATTTCATTGAATTTGGTTTTAAATTGACAGTAAATTAAATGGTGAAATAATAAAACTAAAGTAGAATTATTATTTTGAATGACAAAGTAGGTAAAGAATTCTTACGTGGTTTCTTTTTGATAGTTCTATTTAGAGCATCGTACATTACACCATAAACAAAAGAGTGAAAGTAAAAGATAGTTAATTTATCGTCCAATCTATTTACTATTTCTGCCAATCTGTCATTTTTGAATCTAAAAAACCCTATATTTGCGCTCGAATTTTTTAAGAAAAAAATCCTTTTTAGGCAGATTATGTCTAAAAACTAAAAAAAATGAGATGTACGACGATAATCCTACGATTTCACATTTAAATACACCTTTAGAAGAAAGCAAACAAGGTCAAGTTTTCTTCAAAGAAGAGTTGGTGGAGGACGATAGCAAAAAGAAATTTTATATCGAAAGTTATGGATGTGCCATGAACTTTAGTGATAGTGAAATTGTAGCTTCGATTCTTGCAGAGGTAGGTTATGCTCCTACTAAATTTTTGGAAAAATCAGATTTGGTTTTAGTGAATACTTGTTCTATTCGAGAGAAAGCAGAACAACGAGTTCGAAAACGATTACGGGTTTTTGATAAAATAAAAAAACAACGCCCAGGGATGTTGGTTGGTGTTTTGGGATGCATGGCTGAACGATTGAAGACTAAATTTTTGGAAGAAGAAAAGTTAGTCGATATGGTCGTTGGACCTGATGCCTATCGAGATTTGCCAAAGTTAATTGCGAATGCTGAGGAAGGTGAAAAAGGAGTAAATGTCTTTCTTTCTAGGGAAGAAACCTATGCGGAAATTAGCCCACTTCGTTTGAATTCAAATGGAATTACAGCATTAATTTCAATTATGCGAGGTTGTGATAATATGTGTTCTTTTTGTGTAGTACCATATACAAGAGGACGAGAGCGAAGTCGAAATTTATTTTCAATTATTGCTGAAGCAACTGATTTGGTTGCAAAAGGATACAAAGAAGTTACTTTGCTAGGTCAAAATGTTGATTCTTATAAATGGGAAAATCCAGAGACTAAGGAAGTGACCAGTTTTGCCAATTTATTGGAAGCTGTTGCTTTGGTAAATCCTGATCTGAGGGTACGATTTTCTACCTCTCATCCCAAAGATATAACAGATGAGGTATTGCATACAATTGCGAAATATGAAAACATTTGTAATTATATTCACTTACCAATTCAAAGTGGGAATAGTCGAGTGTTGAAATTAATGAACCGTACTTATGACCAAGCATGGTATAAAGAAAGAGTAGAATCCATTTACCGAATTATTCCAGATTGTGCTATTTCATCAGACATGATTGCAGGTTTTTGCACCGAGACTGAAGAGGAACATCAAGAAACAGTAGATATGGTTTACTGGGCAAAGTACTCTATGAGTTACATGTTTTATTATTCGGAACGACCAGGAACTTTAGCCTCCCGGAAGTATGAGGATGATGTTCCGTATGATGTGAAAAAGAGAAGACTTCAAGAGATCGTAGATGCGCAGCAAGAAGTTGCTCTTGAGCATAATATCCAAGATATTGGAAAAACTTTTAAAATTTTAGTTGAGGGAACATCGAAGAAAAGTGAGGATGATTTTAAAGGACGAAATTCACAAAATAAAGTAACTATTTTTCCTAAAAAAGAAGGTGTAAAACCTGGAGATTACGTAATGGTAAAGGTTAGAGAAGTGACTAGTGCAACTTTGAAAGGTGATATAGTTTAAACTATTGTAGAGATAAGGCATTCCTAAATTCTACTTGACGCATAACAAACTACTATAAAAAAAATATGGCAAGAACACTTCAAGCAATAAAACAACGCTTCGGAATTATCGGAACATCCACGCTTTTGGATCATGCCTTGAACACGGCTGTTCGAGTAGCGCCGACTGATTTGTCAGTTTTAGTGGTTGGGGAAAGTGGAGTAGGGAAGGAAGTATTTTCTAAAGTGATTCATTCTTTAAGTCCTCGAAAACATAGTCAATTTATTGCAATCAATTGTGGTGCGCTTCCTTCAGGTACTATTAATTCAGAATTGTTTGGACATGAAAAAGGCGCATTTACAGGAGCATCTTCAGATCGAAAAGGATATTTTGAAACGGTCAATGGTGGAACAATTTTCTTAGATGAGATCGCCGAAATGCCCTTAGATACGCAAGTCTATTTATTGCGAATATTGGAATCAGGAGAGTTTATGAGAGTAGGTTCGAATAAAATTTTAAAAACTGATATTCGAGTATTGGCAGCAACCAATGTAGATTTAGAAGAACGAGTAAGGAAGGGAAAATTTAGAGAAGATTTATTTTATCGATTGAACACGGTAATGATCAAAGTTCCTGCTTTACGAGAACGTCCTGATGATATTCCAGTTTTATTTAGAAAATTTGCCTCGGACTTTGCAGAGAAATATAGAACGACGGCAGTAAGGTTAGATGAAAAAGCACAGCTAGTTTTAGAAAATTATACTTGGAAAGGTAATATTCGGGAATTGAAAAATGTAGCAGAAAGAGTTTCCCTAATGTCTGAAGAAAAAATAATTACTGCGGAAGAATTGATCGATTCAAATCCTCATTTATTGCAAAGAAATTTACCCGCGAGAACTGATGTAGGAAATAATGGAAATTCAAATTTCGAAGAAAGAGAGATTTTATATAAGTTGCTTTTTGAAATGAAAGCAGACTTGAATGATTTAAAATCCTTGGTTTTTGAAATGATCAAAAGGAATGATTTAAAAGTTCCAGACTTGCGAGATTTGCGAAGGTTGGAAGCGCCTAGTTTTCCAAAATCTGCACCTCGTGATAGTTTTGTCGAAGAGCGGGGAAGATCATTTTCATCTCCTTCAAATTCGCCTTACCAAGATTCAGGTGTAGATTATAATGATAATGACAGCCAACCAATAATAATTGAAAATCCTAATTTCGAACATGCAGAGGAAGTCGTAGAAACACTTTCATTAGAAGCAATGGAAAAACAAATGATTGATAAAGCTTTGAAAAAATACAAAGGAAGAAGGAAAGAAGCGGCAGAGGAATTGGGTATTTCTGAAAGGACACTCTATCGGAAAATTAAACAATATGAATTATAAATCGATTTCCGTAACCTGATTTACAATTCATAAAGTGGTGAATAAAATAGCTGTTATTTTTCTTTTCGCTTAAAAAATTCTTCTCCACTATATCTTTTATATCCAAATCTGCCCTTTTCAAACTCAACTAATGCCATACTCAAACTTAACTTGATAATACTATGGTATTTAACTTTAAGCCTTTCAAATCCAAATCTATCTATTATTCCCCATTTATCATCTATCCTAACTGCTGCATAAGATACTGAACGATCTATACGTCTTTCAAATCTTATATCATCATATTTAAATTTTATTCTCTTCAAGAATTCTGATTTAGCAGCCTCTTTAAAATTTATATTTTCTTGAGCATTAAAAGTAATTCTATTTTTTGGCCAAGTATTATATAATCCGTATTTGTTATTTCTACTCATTAAAATATGTTCATTTCCATATTTTTTAACTTCATCTATTTTTAAATCTGAAGTATCAACTACTCTTTTAGTTTTTGATGAATCAGAAATTAAATAATATTTATATGCTATTTCATACTTCCCGTTAACCTTAAAAAAATATTTTTCAGGATCTATTGGGGTGATAATATTACAGCCACCTAAATCAATTGGATAGTGCTTAATTTTATTAAACCTTTTCCCTTTTCTATTAATATAAAAGGTCTTATCTTTTATGGAAACAGTTGCATGGTTTGCATGGAAACTCGAGGCAGAATCATATTTTGGCTTTAAATGCCAACTTCCATCTTTTTTGATATACCCATATTTTCCTTCATATTTTACCAATCCTAGGCCCTCTCTGAAGAATTCTACATGATCATAAATTGGTTCAATTATCCGTTCTCCATTTTGACTGTAATAGCCCCATTTACCATTTTCTCCAATTGGAAATAATTTTGTTTTGTCTAATAATAACTTCTCAACATCCTTTGATGTAACACATCCAAGAAGAAGAGAAATCCCAAATAATATTCCTATTTTATTTTTCATAGCTAATTTATTTTATGTGAAGTAGAAAAATTATCTTTTAAAATATTCTACTTTTAATGACGTAATTTAGGATGAAAATGGTTGTGGAAATCCCGATGTTGAAGATGTGATAAATGTAGTCGAAATATTATCGTTGTGTGCAATTCCTCTATAAAAAAATAGAATTAATTAAGAGAGCTAACGAAAGACCAATACTTTTAAGACGGCTCTATGCAAGACCGTTTTTTTAAGAGTTGCAAAAAAAGCCCGCGCGCAATTCTGGTTGAAATGCGAAAAGTTTGAAATAGCAATATTTGAAACTGATGATAATTAAATTGGTGGCTATCTAATCAGTAAAACTTAGTAAGACCCCGTTCAGAATAATTATCAAATCAAAGTGAGCATTTCCTTAGAGCCATTTTAGTTCACCTAAAAATTAATTAAAATGGGAAGGAAAAAGAAAATTGAATTAG